>CAVZAZ010000001.1:0-178051 GCA_963773355.1 uncultured Actinomycetota bacterium
GTGAAGTTGCCGCTGATCTCCGCCTCGCCGTTGGTGATGATGCCGTTCATGGTGGGCGCCGAGATCACCCGGCCGTCGAGCACGATCGCGAACTGCTTCTCTGTGCCGTAAAGGGCGCGCGAGATCTCGGTGAACACGTCGGTGCCCGCGTCGTTGAAGGCGAGGTTGACCCGCCAGTCGACCTGTCCCTGGGGAACCCCGGCGTTGGCCGAGTCCAGCGCAGTGCCCTCGATCATGGCCGCCGAAAGGAGGTACTTCGTCGCGGCGTCATCGTCGGTGCCGCACGTGACCAGCGGCTTGTCCGGGTCGTCGGGGCCGACGGTGGCGGCGTCACCGCTCGGCGGGCACTGGTAGTCGTTGAAGGCCTTGATCGAGGCGGGATCCGGATTGTCCATCCACTGCAGGGGCTTCCCGACCAGGTCGCCTCCGTCCGGCTGCGTGGCGCCGTCGGCCGGCTGCTCGCTCGGGTCCTGCGACTCGCTCGGGCTGGGCGACTCGTCGTTCTGACCGCCCTGGTCGTTGTTGCCCTGCTCACCGCTCTGGACCGAGCCGAGGGCCGGCGCCCGGTTGGCGGCGCCGCTGGGCTGCCCCGAACCGGAGGGGGCGGTGACGCCCGAACCCGGGATCTGGGGCTGCTCGGTGGTCGGGGCCTGGCCGGTGCCGCACGCCCCGGGAGCCTGCGAGGAGCAGGCAACGAGGCGGAACCTCAGCTGGGCCTGGCGTTTCACCGTCTCCTCGAGGTCCTGGCGGCTCTTGCCGGGGATCTCGACGACGATCAGGTTCGAACCCTGGGTGGTCACCTCGGCCTCGCTCACCCCGGAGCCGTTGACCCGCTGGTCGATGATGTTGGCCGCTTCTTCGAGGTTCTCCTCGGTGACGTTGTCGCCCGAGGCGCCCATGGTGATCCGGGTGCCGCCCTGCAGGTCGAGGCCGAGCTCCGGGGTCCAGCTGCCCGCGAGCGCCACCAGGCCGAACGCGACCGCGAGCGCGCCGAAGAAGGTCGCGACCGTGCGCCCCGGACGGTAGGTCCTGCGCGCCATGTCAGCTCTCCTCGGGCTCGTCTGGGACGGGCTCTTGGCGGAGCGACGCGTGGCGATCGCGCCGCGCGCCACCCTGATGGTCACACCGTCGGCCACCTCCACCAGCAGCGCGTCCCCTTCGACCTCCTTCAGGGACCCGTAGATGCCGGACGTGAGTATGACGGCCTCACCTGGGTTCAACGCGCTCTGCATGCGCGCGAGTTCCTTCTGACGCCTCGAAGCCGGCCGGATGAGCAGCAGCCAGAACAGCAACGCGATCCCGACGATGGGCAACAGGGAGACGAGCTCCGGCACGACTGAACCTCTCGAGCGTTGTTGGGGATGCCGACCCGAGACGGGTGGCGACGGTGCAGTGTAACCGGCACCACTCCGACCTCCCGAATCAGTCCTCGAAGAGGGTTGAGTCCTCCAGCGTCGGCGTCGTCGCGGCGGGCGCAGCGAGTCCGAGGTGGGCCCAGGCCGCCGGGGTCGCGACCCGTCCCCGCGGGGTTCGGGCGAGGAAGCCGGCCCGGACCAGGAACGGCTCGGCGACCTCTTCGACGGTCTCCCGCTCCTCACCGACCGCGACCGCGAGAGTCTGACAGGCCCGACCGGGCCGCCGCCGAACCGGCGACACAGCGCGTCGAGGACGCCGCGGTCGAGCCGGTCGAGACCGGCCTCGTCGACCTCGTAGAGCTCGAGGCGCCCGCCGCGCCACGTCGACGGTGACCACGCCGTCGGCGCGGACCTGGGCGAAGTCGCGGACCCGGCGCAGCAGCCGGTTCGCGATGCGCGGGGTGCCGCGTGAGCGGGACGGCGATCTCGGCGGCGCGCCTCGTCCGTGAGGTCGACGTCGAGCAGGCCGGCGGAGCGGTGCACGATCTGCGTCGAGCTCGCTCGGCGTCGTAGAACTCGAGGTGGGCGGTGAACCCGAACCGGTCGCGCAGCGGCCCGGGCAGCAGACCGGCCCGGGTCGTGGCGCCGACCAGCGTGAACGGCGGGATCTCCAGCGGGATCGCGGTGGCGCCCGGGCCCTTGCCGATCGACGACGTCGACCCGGAAGTCCTCCATCGCCATGTAGAGCATCTCCTCGGCCGGCCGGGACATCCGGTGGATCTCGTCGACGAACAGCACGTCGCCCTCGTTCAGGCCGGACAGGATCGCGGCGAGGTCGCCGGCGTGTGGATCGCCGGGCCGCTGGTGAGCCGCAACGGGGTGGTCATCTCGGCCGCGATGATCATCGCGAGCGTGGTCTTGCCGAGCCCGGGCGGCCCGGAGAGCAGCACGTGGTCGGGCGCACGGCCGCGCTGGCGGGCCGCCTCGAGCACCAGGCCGAGCTGCTCGCGGACGCGCTGCTGGCCGACGACCTCGTCGAGGGTCCTCGGCCGCAGCGCCGCCTCGACGGCGCGCTCGTCGCCGTCGGCCTCGGCCGTGGTCAGCGACTGGAGGTGGGCCTCCTCGACGGCGTCGAGGTGGTCCCGGGTCGGTCGTGGTCAGTCGCGCTCACGCCTTGCTCAGGGTCCGCAGCGCGGCGCGGAGCAGGGCCCCGACGTCGGGTTCTCCGTCGCGGCCGTGGCAGCCTCGTCGGCTGCGACCGCTCGATCGCCTGGTCGGCGTCCTTCGCCGACCAGCCGAGCCCGACCAGGCCCTGGTGGACCTGGCTCCGCCACGGCGTCCGCGGCGGGCAGCCGCGAACCCCGACCGGCGGCGCCGGTCGGCGCGCCGAGCCGGTCCTTGAGCTCGAGGATGATCCGCTGCGGCGCCCTTCTGGCCGATGCCCGGGACCCGGGTCAGCGTCTTGACGTCGTCGCCCGCGACCGCCGTGCGCAGCTCGTCGGGGCGTGAGCACGGCGAGCATCGCCTGGGCCAGCTTCGGGCCCGACGCCGGAGGCGGTCTGCACGAGCTCGAAGGTGACCTTCTCGTCGTCGTCGAGGAAACCGAAGAGGGTCAGCGAGTCCTCGCGCACCACCATGCTCGTCGGCAGGTGGCCGCCTGCTGCCCGGTGCGCAGCGAGGCGAGCGTGCCCGGCGTGCACAGCAGCTCGAGACCGAGCCCGCCGACCTCGACCACGGCGCTGGTCACGGACACGGCGGCGACCTCACCCTGGACGAACGCGATCATGGCTTCCTCCGCCTGCGACTGCCTCGTCTGCGGCCGGACCAGCGCCGCGCTCGATCCGGGCCTGGGCGCCGCCGCGCCAGATGTGGCAGATCGCCAGCGCCAGGGCGTCGGCGGCGTCGGCCGGCTTCGGCGGCGCGTCGAGCCGGAGGATCCGGGTCACCATCGCCGCGACCTGCGCCTTGTCGGCCCGCCCGCTGCCGGAGACGGCGGCCTTGACCTCGCTCGGGGTGTGCAGCGCCACCGGCAGGCCGCGGCGGGCGGCGGCGACCAGGGCGATGCCGCTGGCCTGGGCGGTGCCCATGATCGTGCTCGAGTCGGACCGGGCGAAGACCCGCTCCACGGCGACCGCGTCGGGCGCGTACTCGTCGAGCCAGGCGTCGATGCCCTCTCTCGATCGTGACCAGCCGCTGGGCGACGGGCTCGTCGGCGCGGTGCGCAGGACGTTGACGTCGACCAGCGTCAGCGGGCCTGCCGACGGACCCGTCGACCACGCCGAGCCCGCACCGGGTCAGGCCGGGGTCGATGCCGAGCACGCGCATGAGAGCCCTCCGTCCGAACACCTGTTCGGAGAACACGCTAGCCCGTGGCCGTCGTCATCGACGGACGACACGCCCCGCCCGCACGACCCGGTCACGCGTCCTGGAGCTGCTCCATCACCTCGTCGCTGACGTCGAAGTTGGCGAAGACGTTCTGTACGTCGTCGCTGTCCTCGAGGGCCTCGATCAGCCGGAACACCTTGGCGGCGCCCTCCTTGTCGAGCTCGACCTGCATGTCGGGCACGAACTGCGCCTCGGCGGAGTCGTAGTCGATGCCCGCGGCCTGGAGCGCGGTCCGGACCGCCGACCAGGTCGGTCGCCTCGGAGATGACCTCGAAGGCCTCGCCGAGGTCGTTGACCTCCTCGGCGCCGGCTTCGAGCGCCGCCTCGAGGACGTCGTCCTCGCGACACCGACTTCCCGTCCTGGTCGATCGGCACGATCACGACGCCCTTGCGGTTGAACAGGAACGACACCGAGCCGGGGTCGGCCAGCGAGCCGCCGTTGCGGGTCATCGCGGTCCGCACCTCCATGGCGGCGCGGTTGCGGTTGTCGGTCAGGCACTCGATCAGCATCGCGACGCCGGAGGGGCCGTAGCCCTCGTACATGATCGTGGTGTAGTCCGCGCCGCCGGCCTCGGCGCCGGAGCCGCGCTTGACCGCGCGGTCGATGTTGTCGTTGGGGACCGACGACTTCTTGGCCTTCTGGATCGCGTCGTAGAGCGTCGGGTTGCCGGCCGGGTCGCCGCCACCCATCCGCGCCGCGACCTCGATGTTCTTGATCAGCTTGGCGAACATCTTGCCGCGCCGGGCGTCGATGACCGCCTTCTTGTGCTTGGTGGTCGCCCATTTGGAGTGGCCGGACATGCGTTCCTTCTCCTCAGTGGTCGGGTCGTCACTGCGGCTAACGCACGGAGCTCGTCGAGACCCGAGCTGGTCAGGCCCGGTGGACCAGGTCGACGAACAGCTGGTGGATCCGGCGTCGCCGCCCAACTCCGGGTGGAACGACGTCGCCATCAGCGCTCCCTGCCGGACCGCGACGATCCTACCCGCGGCCGGCCCGTCCTCCACGCGCGCGAGGACGTCGACCCCGGGCCCGGCCTCCTCCACCCACGGCGCCCGGATGAACACGGCGTGCACCGGCCCCTCGACACCGTGCGAAGTCGACGTCGCCCTCGAAGGAGTCGACCTGTCGCCCGAACGCGTTGCGCCGGACCGTGACGTCGAGACCGCCGAGGGTCTCCTGGCCGGCGGCGCCGTCCTCGATCCGGTCGGCGAGCATGATCATCCCGGCGCAGGTGCCGAACGCCGGCATCCCGTCCTTGATCCGCTGCCGCAGCGGCTCGAAGAGGTCGAAGGTGCGGGCCAGCTTGGCCATCGTGGTGGACTCGCCGCCGGGGAGGACCAGCCCGTCGCAGGCGTCCAGCTCGGCCGGTCGGCGTACGGTCATCGGTGCCGCGCCGAGCTCCGTCAGCACGCGCAGGTGCTCGCGCACGTCGCCCTGCAGGGCGAAGACGCCGATGGTCGGGGCAGCCACCCCTCAATCGTAGTGAGGGGAGGTCACCAGCCGCGCTCGGCCAGCCGGTGCGGCTGCGGGATCTCGTCGACGTTGATGCCGACCATGGCCTCGCCGAGGCCCCGGGAGACCTTGGCGACCACGTCGGGGTCGTCGTAGAAGGTGGTGGCCTTGACGATCGCCTCGGCCCGCTGGGCAGGGTTGCCGGACTTGAAGATGCCCGAGCCGACGAAGACGCCCTCGGCGCCGAGCTGCATCATCATCGCCGCGTCGGCCGGAGTGGCGATGCCGCCGGCGGTGAACAGCACGACGGGGAGCTTGCCCGCTCGCCGCGACCTCCTTGACCAGGTCGTACGGCGCCTGCAGCTCCTTGGCCGCGACGTAGAGCTCGTCGCCCTCCATGCCGTGCAGCCGGCGCATCTCGGCCCGGATCGTGCGCATGTGGGTGACGGCGTTGGAGACGTCGCCGGTGCCGGCCTCGCCCTTGGAGCGGATCATCGCGGCGCCCTCGGTGATCCGGCGCAGCGCCTCACCGAGGTTGGTCGCACCGCAGACGAACGGCACGGTGAAGGCCCACTTGTCGATGTGGTTGGCGTAGTCGGCCGGGGTGAGCACCTCGGACTCGTCGACGTAGTCGACACCGAGGCTCTGCAGCACCTGCGCCTCGGCGAAGTGGCCGATCCGGGCCTTGGCCATCACCGGGATCGAGACCGCCTCGATGATCCCGTCGATCATGTCCGGGTCGCTCATCCGGCGACACGCCGCCCTGGGCCCGGATGTCCGCGGGCACCCGCTCCAGCGCCATCACGGCGACCGCGCCGGCGTCCTCGGCGATCTTGGCCTGCTCGGCGGTGACCACGTCCATGATCACGCCGCCCTTGAGCATCTCGGCCATGCCGCGCTTGACGCGGGTGGTGCCGGTGTCGTCGGGGCGGTCCGGCGTCGGGGTTCTGGGTCTCAGCCATGCCGCAATCGTACGGCGACACGCCGGGACGCCGCATTCGGGGAGCCGCTCGGGGGCGGGCCTGCTGCGCAGCGCCTGCCGGCGGACGACCCAGATCCGCTGCACCACCGTGATCGTGCTGGCGGCGGCCAGCGCCCAGAGGGTGACCTCCATCAGGATCGGCAGGTCGAAGATCGCCGCAGAAGCCGGTCATCACCAGGATCGCGACCAGCCGGTCGGCGCGCTCGGCGATGCCGACCTTGGCCTGGAAGCCGAGCCCCTCGGCCCGGGCCCGGGCGTAGGACGTGACGCCGCCCATGACCAGGCAGACCAGCGTGAGCACGAGGTAGAGCTCGCTGTCGCCGGGGCCGGCGAAGTAGAGCGCCAGGCCGCCGAAGATGGCGCCGTCGCCGATCCGGTCGAGGGTGGAGTCGAGGAACGCACCGAACTTGTCGAGCGTCCGGCCGGTCAGCCGCGCCATGTAGCCGTCGATCAGGTCGCTGAACACGAACGCCGTGATCACCAGGACGCCGGTCGAGCAGCTTGCCCTGCGGGAAGAAGACCAGCGCGCCCGGCGCACACGCCGAGGGTGCCGACCACGGTCACGGCGTCGGGGCTGACGCCCGAGCCTGATGAGCAGGTGGGCGAACGGGCGAGATGACCTTGGCCAGAAGGCCTTGAATCGTTCCATCATGGTGGCGGCAGGGTACCGACAGGCGATGACAGGCCCGTGACGCGCAGACCCCATCATGGGCGGATGCGCAGGCGCCCCGACGTCCCAGGAACCTCGCTCGGGCGCTCGTCGTGGCCTGCGTCGGCCGCCCTCCTGACGGGACGTCGGCGCCCGCCGCCGGCTCCCGGCGCCCCGGCGGCCGCCCGCGCCCGCGACGTCCAGGTCGGCATCGCTCACGCTCCGGCCCTGCCAGGTCGTCGCCCGGGCGCTGTGCGGCTCGATCCGCCGCGACTGGGATCCCGGCGAACCCGGGCGCCGGGCAAGGTCAAGGTCGGCTTCGCGTTCGTCCCGGCCCGGCGCGGCCCGGCCGATCGGCACGCTGGTCCCGCACGAGGGCGGTCCCGGGTACTCGACGACCGCGTCCGGCGTCGTCGTACGTCCAGATGTACGGCGACCTGATGGACCGCCGCAACCTGCTGCTCGTCGACCAGCGCGGCACCGGCCGGTCCGAGCCGATCGACTGCCCGCGGATGCAGAACCTCAAGCAGCCGTTCAACATCGCGGCCGGCCGGTGCGGCCGCGCGCTCGGCGACGCGCGCCGACGACTACTCGACCGCCCGCTCGGCCGACGACCTGGCGGCCGTGCTCGAGGCGCTCGAGCTCGACGACGTCGACGTGTACGGCGACTCCTACGGCACGTTCTTCGCGCAGGTGTTCGCCGGTCGCCACCCCGACCTGGTCCGCAGCGTCGTCCTGGACGCGGCGTACCCGACCTACGGCGAGACCGGCTGGTACCCCACGTCCGGCGCCGACCGCGCGCCGCGCCTTCCACCTGGTCTGCCAGCGCTCCCCCGACTGCCGGCGCGGCGGCCGGTCGTTCGCGCGGCGCGCTGGACCGGGTGCTCGCCAAGGTCCGCGACCAGCCGTGGCGCGGCCGGTCGCACGACGCCGACGGCCGGCCGATGCGGGTGAAGGTCACGCCCGGCGACGCTGGTCGACGTCGTCTTCGTCGCGACCTTCACGCCCGCGTTCTACCGCGAGCTGACGGCCGCCCTGCGCTCCGGGCTGCGCGGCGACCGGGCGCCCGCTGCTGCGACTGGTCGCCGAGGCCACCGGCGGTGGCACCGACTCCGGGCCGGCGCGCGCTCTACAGCGGCGGCCTCGAGGCGGCGGTCTCCTGCCACGACTACCCGTACGTCTACGACCTGACCAAGCCGCCGGGGCAGGCGCGGCGAGCGCGACTACCGGCGGGCACTGCAGCGCCGGTCGCGGACCCACCCGAACACCTACGGCCCGTTCACCGTCTGCGAGTACGCGCGCTCGGGCTGGCAGGGGCTCGACTGGTGCACCCGCTGGCCGACCGCGCCCGCCGACAACCCGGCGGGCCGGTGCCGTCCTCCGGGCGGCGACCTACCCGGACGTGCCGGTGCTGGTCCTGTCCGGGGAGTTCGACTCGATCACCACCCCGGCCGAGGGCCGGATGGTCCGCGACCAGTTCCCCGACGCCACGGCTCGTGGTGGTGCGCAACAGCTTCCACGTGACCGCGATCGGCGACACCGACGACTGCGCCGTACGGATCCTGCGGGCGTTCGTGCGGTCGCCCGCGACCCAGCCGACCGAGCGACCGCCGGCGCTGCGCCGCGCGAGGTCGAGCCGATCCGCACGCCCGGCGCTGTTCCCGCGGACGCCTGGCCGACGTGCGGCCCGGCGACGGCCACGCTCCGCTGCGGTCGCGCCGCGCCGCCGCCGCCGCGGCGGCGACCGTCGCCGACCTGCTGGACCGCTGGTGGAACAACTACTCCGGGCACGGCGTCGGCCTGCGCGGCGGCACCTGGACCTACACCGGCGGGCGGACGGTGCGGTTCCGGCTGGACGGCGTCCGGCTGGTCCGCGACCTGGCCGTCAGCGGCCGGGCGGTGTGGGACCGGTACGGCGAGACCGTCGCGGTCGACCTGACCTGACCGGCGCCGTCCGGGCCATCTCCGGGGCCGCTGGGACACCCGGGCGGACGGGGCCACGACGGTCCTGAGCGGCCGGCTCGGAGGGCGGCCGGTGCGGGTCCGGCTCCCCGCCCCGTGACGCCTGACAGCGGCCGAGGGCGTTGCGCTACGGGCGTAGAGTGGCCATGAAGGGAGCCACACCGGCTCCGACAGGAGCCACGATGAGCGACAAGTCGCCACGGCAGAGCATGAGCAAGAAGTCCGGCAAGTCCATCAAGGAGAAACGCGCCGAGAAGCGCGCCAAGTCACACGAGGCGACGTTCTCCGAGAAGCTCGATCCGAAGAAGAAGTGACGCTCCTGGGGCTCGGGGTGATCGGCACCTCGGCCAAGGAGAACGAGCAGCGGCTCCCTCTTCACCCCGACCACATCGCCCCGCTCGACGCTGACATCCGGGCCGAGATCACGCTGGAGCACGGCTACGCCGAGCGGTTCGGCACGCCGGACGCCCAGCTCGCCGACCACGTCGCCGGATTCGCCACGCGCGAGGAGATCCTCGCCACCTCCGACGTCGTGCTGCTGCCCAAGCCCCAGCACTCCGACGTGGCCGCCCTCGGGCCCGGCCAGGTGCTGTGGGGCTGGCCGCACTGCGTCCAGGACCCCGGCCTCACCCAGATCGCGATCGACCGTGGACTGACCCTGATCGCCTTCGAGGCGATGAACCACTGGACGCAGGACGGCAACGTCGGACTCCACGTCTTCCACAAGAACAATGAGCTGGCGGGCTACTGCTCGGTGCTGCAGGCGCTCCAGCTGACCGGCTCCACGGGTGACTACGGGCGCCGGCTGCGGGCAGTGGTGATCGGGTTCGGAGCCACCGCGCGAGGTGCGGTGACCGCCCTCAACGCGCACGGCATCCACGAGGTGTCCGTCCTGACCACGCGCGGGGTGGCGGCGGTGGGCTCACCCATCCACTCGGTCCGGATCCTGCAGTTCGACCACGACCCCGACGAGTCACAGCCCAGCCACGTGATCACGGAGCGCGGCCGGCTGCCGCTCGCGCCCTTCCTCGCCGAGAGCGACATCATCGTCAACTGCACGCTCCAGGACACCGCGGCCCCGCTCACCTACCTCCGGACCGAGGACCTCGCGGCCTTCCGCCCGGGCAGCCTCATCGTGGACGTCTCCTGCGACGAGGGCATGGGTTTCAGCTGGGCGCGCCCGACCACGTTCGACGACCCGATGTTCGACGTCGGGGACCACATCGGCTACTACGGCGTCGACCACAGCCCGTCGTACCTCTGGAACTCGGCGACCTGGGAGATCAGCTCGGCACTGATCCCGTTCCTCCGACCGGTCCTGAGCGGACGGGCCGCGTGGGCCGCCGACGAGACCCTGAGCCGGGCGATTGAGATCTGGGACGGGCACATCATGAATCCCGCGATCCTCGCCTTCCAGGGACGCGCCGCCAAGCACCCGCACCCAGTCGCCTGAGACTTTCGGGGCCCCTGAGATTTCGGGCGCCCGACCTCCCAGTCACGGTCCGGACCTTGACAGCCGCGCCGACGTGCGGCATTCTGCCTAATCGTGTTAGACAAACCTAATCGCAATAGGATTGCCGAACGTCGTGAGGGCGTCCGGCAGGAGATCCTCGAGGCGGCCTGGGCGCTGGCGCGCGAGGGTGGCCTGTCCGAGATCACCCTGCGCGACGTGGCCGGCCGGGTCGGCATGCAGGCACCGTCGCTCTACTCCCACTTCGAGTCGAAGAACGCCATCTACGACGCGATGTTCGGCCAGGCCTGGTCGGCGTACGAAGCCCGGGTCGAGCGGCTCGCCGAGGGGCTGCCCGAGCATCCCCGGGAGGCGATCAAGGTGCTCGCGCACGAGTTCTTCGACTTTGCGGTGGCCGACCTCCCGCGGCACCAGTTGATGAACCAGCGCACCATCCCCGGCTTCGAGCCGACCGCGGAGTCCTATGCACCAGCCGTCCGGGTCCTCGAACACGGAGTCGCCACGTTGGCCGGCCTCGGCGTCACGGATCGCGGGGACTTCGACATCTGGGTCGCCATCCTGGGCGGTCTCGCCGATCAGCAGCTCGCAAATGACCCCGGCGGCAATCGGTTCGGGTTGCTGCTGGACCGGGCGATCGACATGTGGGCGGACGGGGTCGGCCTCCCACCACAGGCCAAGAAGAGCACCGGAAGAACAGGACGAAGGAAATGAGCACCGAGATGGACGAGCGAATCGGGGCACACGGGCTGCGGCAGCGCCGGATGAACCGCCGGATCGCCATGCGAATCGCGGCCACCGAGTACGAACGCGTCGCCGACGCCGTGAGGGAGTTCGAGCCGGCCGACTGGGACAAGCCGACCGACTGTCCCGCCTGGGACGTCCGGCAGATGGCCTGCCACGTCGTGGGCATGGCCGAGATGGTGGCCGGGGTCCGGGAGGGGAAGCGGCAGCAGCACCTCGCCGGGGCCGACGTGGCCGCGAACGGCGGGGTGTTCATCGACGCACTGACGGCACTCCAGGTCCGCGAGCGGGCGGACTGGACACCCGAGCAGGTCGTTGCCGGCCTGCGCGACGTCGGCCCGCGGGCGGCCCGGGGCCGGCGGCGTACCCCGTTCTTCATCCGGCGGCGGGCACTGCCGGTCCCCCAGGTGGTCAACGGCAACCAGGAGATGTGGTCCCTCGGGTACCTGCTGGACACGATCCTGACCCGCGACCCGTGGCTGCACCGGATCGACCTGGCTCGCGCGACGGGTCGCGAGCCACACCTCACGGCCGAGCACGACGGCGTCATCGTCGCCGACGTGGTCGAGGAGTGGGCCGAACGCCACGGTCGCCCCTACCACCTGACTCTCACCGGGCCGGCCGGCGGCAGCTGGTCGTCCGGCAACGGCCTCGGCAGTGCAGAGACGATCGACATGGATGCGATCGAGTTCTGCCGAATCCTCTCGGGACGCGGTTCCGGCCAGGGACTGCTGGCCACGGAAGTTCCCTTCTGACCCACGAGAGGCACCACCATGGAGAAGCACCACATCAGTCCTGACGTCACCGTCCTGAGCGACCGCGTCGAGATCCCAGGCATCGGGTTCCTGCCCGTGAACACCTTCGTGCTGCACGCGGAGCAGCCCGTCGTCGTCGACACGGGCCTGAGCACCGCGGACAAGGACTTCGTGTCCGAGCTCGCCGAGGTGATCGACCCAGCCGACGTGCGCTGGGTCTGGATCACCCATCCCGACCGAGACCACACCGGCGGCCTGTGGCGGCTGCTCGAGGCGGCTCCCCAGGCTCGGATCGTCACGACGTTCATCGGCGTCGGCATCATGTCGTGCGAGTGGGAGGTGCCGATGGACCGCGTCCACCTGCTCAACCCGGGCCAGCAGCTCGACGTCGGGGACCGGACGCTCACGGGCTTCCGGCCGCCCTTGTTCGACAACCCGGCCACGGTCGGCTTCCTCGACAACGGCACGGGGAGCTTCTTCTCCTCCGACTGCTTCGGCGGCCCCATGAGCACGGCAGAACTGGCCAGCGCGCCCGACGTGCGTGCGGTGCCCGCGGACGAACGGGAGGCTGCCCAGCTTCTGTGGGCCGCGATCGACAGCCCGTGGGTGCACACCGTCGACGTCGCGAAGTACGGCGCCACGGTGGACACGATCCGGGCGCTGGACCCGTCGGCGATCCTGAGCACCCACCTGCCGCCCGCCGTCGGACTCAACGACTCGATGTTCGACATCCTCGCCCAGGCTCCCGACGGACCGGGCTTCGTCGGCCCGGACCAGCAGGCTCTCGAGGCGATGCTGGCGACGTTCGAACCGGTCTAGCAGCCGTCAGGTCCAGGCGTCGGCCAGCAGCTCGCGGGTGTCGGTGAGCAGCTGCGGCAGGGTCTTGGTGCGCCCGATGATCGGCATGAAGTTCTGGTCACCCGGCCACCGGGGGACGACGTGCTGGTGCAGGTGAGCGGAGATCCCGGCGCCGGCGATCGCGCCCTGGTTCATCCCGATGTTGAAGCCCCCCGCGCCCGAGACCGAACGGAGGACCGTCATCGCCTGGCGGGTGAGGTCGCCGATCTCCGCGGCCTCCTCGACGGTCGTCTCCGTGTAGTCGGCGACGTGGCGGTAGGGGCACACCATCAGGTGTCCGGGTGCGTAGGGGTAGAGGTTCAGCACGGCGTACGCGAGCTCCGCCACGGCGTACGACGAGCCCCTCGGCATCCGGCAGGGACGGCACCCGGCAGAACGGGCACTCCCCCGTCGTCGCGTCGGCCGGCTTGTTCTCACCGCGGATGTAGGGCATCCGGTGCGGGGTCCAGAGCCGGTCGAGGCCGTCGGGCAGGCCAGCGCCGTCCTGGAGCACCGCCTCGTCGTCGCTCATGGCTGTCGATCCTAGATGTGGGCGCGGATCACTACTCTCGGCGCATGCAGACCCCACTCGTCCGTCCCGCGACACCGGCCGACGCCGCCGCGGTCGCCGACCTCTGGCACTGCCGGCTGGCACGATGCCCACCCCGGCCATGTTCCCGAGGGCCTCACGGCCCGGCGAACGCTGGAGGCGTTCCACGAGCGCGCGCCCAAGCGGGTGGCCGACACGACCGTCGCCGAGCTCGACGGACGGGTGGTCGGCTTCGTGATGGTCGTGGGCGACGAGGTGGAGCAGGTGTACGTCGGCGCGACCGCACGCGGCACCGGCCTCGCAGCGACTCTCCTGTCGGAGGCCGAGGCCCAGGTGGCCGCGCGCAGGTCACGACACCGCCTGGCTGGCGGTCGCGACGGGCAACGCGCGGGCGCGGCGCTTCTACGAGCGCTGTGAGTGGGTGGACGAGGGCGACCTCGCCTACGAGGTGACGGCGCTCGGCGAGACCTTCGTGTCGCCGTGCCGCCGCTACACGAGACAGGTGCGGTAGGCGCCCTAGGATCAGACCTGCGCCCGCGTCTCGACTGCCTCAACGACCCTGGCGATGGCGTCGTCGATCGGTACGCCGTTCTCCTGGTGGCCGTCGCGGTAACGGAAGGAGACGGCCCCCGCATCGAGGTCGTTGTCGCCGGCGATGACCATGAACGGCACCTTCTGCAGCTGCGCGTTGCGGATCTTCTTCTGCATCCGGTCGTCGGAGTCGTCGATCTCGACCCGCAGGCCACGCGCCCGCATCCGCTTCGCGACGTCGTACAGGTAGTCGTTGTGGCGTTCGGCGATCGGGATCGCCTGCACCTGCACCGGTGCCAGCCACGGCGGGAACGCGCCGGCGTAGTGCTCGACCAGCACGCCGTAGAACCGCTCCAGGGACCCGAACTTCGCGGAGTGGATCATCACCGGCTGCTGCCGCGAGCCGTCCGCGGCCTGGTACTCCAGCTCGAACCGGGCGGGCATGTTGAAGTCGTACTGGATGGTGGACATCTGCCACGTGCGGCCGATGGCGTCGCGCGCCTGCACGGAGATCTTCGGACCGTAGAACGCGGCGCCACCGGGGTCCGGCACCAGCTCGAGCCCCGACGCCGTGGCGACGTCGTGGAGCACCTGGGTCGCCGTCTCCCACTGCTCCTCGGAGCCGACGAACTTGTCCTTCACGTCGTCCCGTGTGGACAGCTCGATGTAGAAGTCGTCGAGCCCGAAGTCGCGGAACAGCCCGAGGCAGAAGTCGAGCAGGTGCTTGATCTCGGCCGGCGCCTGATCCGGGGTCACGTAGGAATGGGAGTCGTCCTGCGTCATCCCGCGGACCCGGGTCAGGCCGTGCACGACACCGGACTTCTCGAAGCGGTAGACCGACCCGAACTCGAACAGGCGCAGCGGCAGCTCACGGTAGGACCGTCCACGCGCCCGGAAGATCAGGTTGTGCATCGGGCAGTTCATCGGCTTGACGTAGTAGTCGGCGCCCTCCATCTGCATGGGCGGGAACATGTTCTCGGCGAAGAAGTCGAGGTGACCGCTGGTCTCGAACAGGTTCTGCTTGGTGATGTGCGGTGTTCCGACGTACTCGAACCCGGCCTCGATGTGCCGCTGCCGGACGTAGTCCTCCATCACCCGCTTGAGCACCCCGCCCTTGGGGTGGAACACCACGAGGCCCGAGCCGAGCTCGTCGGGAAAGCTGAACAGGTCGAGATCCCGGCCGAGCTTGCGGTGGTCGCGGCGGTCGGCCTCCTCGAGCCAGTGCAGGTGCTCCTCGAGCGCATCCTTCGACTCCCAGGCGGTGCCGTAGATGCGCTGGAGCTGCTTGTTCTTCTCGTCGCCGCGCCAGTACGCCGCCGCGGAGCGCATCAGCTTGAAGGCCGGGATCCGCTTGGTGGTGGGCAGGTGCGGGCCCCGGCACAGGTCGCTCCAGGCGACCTCGCCCTTGCGGTCGACGTTGTCGTAGATGGTGAGCTCGCCGGTGCCGACCTCGACGCTGGCACCTTCGGCAGCATCCTCGGCCCGCCCGGAGCCCTTGAGCCCGATCAGCTCGATCTTGTACGGCTCGTCCTTCAGCTCGGCGATCGCGTCGTGGTCGGAGACCACCCGTCGGTCGAAGCGCTGGTTCTCCTTGATGATCTTGCGCATCCGGGTCTCGATCTTCTCGAGGTCCTCGGGGTGGAACGGGGTCTCGACGTCGAAGTCGTAGTAGAAGCCGTTCTCGATCGGTGGCCCGATCCCGAGCCGCGCGTCCGGGAAGAGGTCCTGCACCGCCTGCGCCAGAACGTGCGCTGTCGAGTGGCGCAGGATGTCGCGGCCGTCGGCGGAGTCGATGGCGACACCCTCGACCTCGTCACCGTCGGCGAGCTCGTGGGAGAGGTCCCTCAGCACCCCGCCGATCCGCGCGGCGACCACGGTCGGCTCCTCGGCGTACAGCTCCCAGGCCTTGGTGCCCGTCGTCACGGTCCGCTCCTCACGCGCGCCGGCGTGGACGAGGGCGACCTTGATCTCTGACACGAAGCAACTCCTAGACGGGAGGGTGGGACGGACTGTTCCGTCGATCGTATCGAGGAGGTTCGCGTGGGTGGTATCGAGTTTCGGGTGGGCGATACTGGGCCGCGCCGTTCCAACGCCCGCAAGCCAGTGCCCCCGGGCCTGTGCCGAAATGAGTCGCCTGATCGGCTGAAAGGTCTTGACCATGCTGTTGCTTGCACCCACTCCGAGGTGCGTACAGGTGGCCATCCGTTGACCCGCATTGCCGACGGATTGCCTACGGATTGCCTACGACTTGCCTACGACAATCGAGGGAGTCCGGATGACGGAAAGGATTCTTCAGCTCCGACCCGGATCAGCGATTAGAACCATCGCGCGAGCCAACGCTGCATCTGAATGATCTCGGAGTGCTGGCCGTCACGGATCGACCGGGCCAGCGACGCGACCTGTTCGTGCTCGACGCCTCGCCACAGCAGATGCTGCGACATCGCCACCGCGACCATGTGATGACCGATCATGTCCTGAAGGAACACCCGATCCAGCCGATCCCCGGACAGACCCGACAGGTCCCGCATCGTGGGCCTGTGGCCGACGGTCGTGGACAGGTCTGGATACCACTCGCCCAGCCATGACCTCATCTGCTCGATCTGCGCGGACTGGGTCGCCACGATCGAGTCACCGAAGGCCAGCATTTCCGGGCGGGGAGACCGAGAGAGCTCGCGGGCTGCGGCGACCGCCTCCTGATGGTGGGCCACCATCTCGGCCAGGTACTCGGGCTCACTGGTGGCCGAGCCTGCCCACCTGCCCATCATCATCGGGCCCCGCATCGATTGCCAAGAGTCGTTCCACCAGCCCGGTACCTCCCTCGACCCATGCACCATCGTCGCCGTGCCCATCCGCACCGTGTTGTCGTTTCGGTTCGCAGCCGCGACACCGATCGCGATGGCGGCCACCCCAGCGATCAGCAGGGTCACGACCAGAAGGAGAAGGCGTTTCATTGAACACTCCCAGGTAGTCGGAGGTTGTCACCTTCGACGATCCCCGCTGCGGCGACCGACACTAGCCACCTAGGACCCCCGCGAACGGGTCGGAAGTCCCGTCCCGCGCCGCCGCCGCCTACAGAGGCCGCGGCAAACCCAGCAGGTCGTCCCAGGACGGTCCCCATCGGGTGGATCGAGGTGACCGATGGCTTGCCCTGGGTGAGTCTGAGCCCGGGTCGGGGCGATCGCCCCTATTCAGCTGTGATGGCCTTCAAGACGTCGACCTTGCTGGCGCGCCGAGCGGGTCCGATCGCAGCGAGTACGCCCACGCCTGCCGCGATGACGAGGTAGACCGCGAGCGTGACGGTCGGCACGGCGATTGCTGGTGATGCCCTCGTCGGCGAGCGCCCGGCTCAGGGCGATACCGGACACCGTGCCGAGGGCGATGCCGGTGAGCGCGCCGAGGAGCGCCATCAGCACCGACTCACGTCGTACGACGGTCCGAACCTGACGTCGCGTCCCGCCGACGGCCCGCAGTAGGCCGAGCTCGCGGGTGCGCTCGACGACGGACAGGACGAGGGTGTTGACGATGCCGAGGATCGCCACGACAACTGCGAGGAGCAGCATCGCGGTGACGATCCCGAGCAGCTGGTTGACCGAGTCCTGGGCCTTCTGCGTGATGTCCCCAGGGTCGTTGACGGTGACGTTGGGGTAGTCGGCGAGCGCGTCCTCGATCGTTGCCTTGGCTTCGGCCGGGTCGACGCCGGGCGCGTTGTTCATCAGGATGGCACCGTCGAGCCGCGAGGTCACGTTGGCGGCGAAGTCGGGCAACGTCATCACGTACGAGGCGTTGATCAGGCTGCCCTTGCTGAAGGTGCCGACGACCCGCATCGTCGTCGTCCCCCGTCTCGGGGAAGGTCACCGTGACCGTGTCGCCGGTACCCACGCCGAGGTCGTCGGCGGCAGTGGTGCTGACCAGGATGCTGCCGGTCGTGAGTTCGTCCAGGCTTCCGCTCTCGATGCCGAGGTCGATCACCCGGTCGAGTCCGGCGGTGTCCATCGCCGTCACCAGGGAGCTCGTGACCGTTCGACCTGGGCGGCGGACTCGCGCAGCTCTACGACGTCGGCCACGTCGTCGCGCGCTCGCAACAGGTCCGCTACCGATGGGCTGATCCCGAGGCCCGCGCCGGCGGGCTCGAGGATCAGGTCCGACCGGTTGCCACCGCTCACAGCGGCCGAGACCGACTCCTTCAGCGACGTCGCGGTCACCGCCACCGCGGCCACCACGGTCAGGCCGATCGTGAGCGCCAGGGCGGTCGCCGCCGAGCGCCGTGCGTTGCGGGCGATGTTGCGCGAAGCCATCCGCCATCCGCCGCCGCGCCGTCCGTGGTCGGCCAGCCGCGCCATCCCTCGCGCAAGGGTCGGGCCGGCCACGACCAGCCCGGCGAACGTCGTCAGCGTGGCGAACAGCGTCGCCCACCGCTGGTTGCCCACGACAGCGCAGGCGACGAGCGCCGCGAGGCCGGTGCCGGTCACGACCCACCCGGCGGTACGCCGGCGATGCGTCCGACCGGCGCCGCTGGCCGGCACGGCGTCGCGGAGCGCCTCCATCGGAGCGACTCGGGTGGCCGTCCACGCTGGAGCGATGGCGGCGACCATCGTCACCAGCCAGCCCGACGGCCAGCCCGACGACGATGGTCCGGGTCTCGAGGGCCGGGAGAGGTGCTTGGCATCTCGACGCCGATCAGCTCGAGCAGCGATCCGGATGCCGGCGGCGAGCCCGACACCGAGCAGCAAGCCCGATGCCACCGGAGACCAGCCCGATCATCCCGGCCTCGATGAGGACGCCGCCAAGGACCTGCCGGCGGGTCGCGCCCACCGCGCGCAGCAGCGCGACCTCGCGCCGCCGCTGCGCGACCAGCACGTTGAAGGTGTTCCAGATGACGAAGGAGCCGACCACGCACCGAGACCCCTGCGAACACGAGCAGCACCGTGGTGAAGATGCCCATGGAGTCGCGGACAGCCTCCGTGCCGTCGGCGGCGACCTGCTCCCCAGTCAGCGCCTCCACACCATCGGGGAGCACGCCGGCGATGCGGTCGCGCAGCTCACGCGCGCTGACGCCACCCGCGGCCAAGACGTCGACCTCGTCGACGACCCCTACCTTGCCGAGCACCATCTGCGCTGTGGGCAGATCGAACCCTGCGAGGGTCGCGCCCAGCAGGCTGTCGGTCTCACCGAAGCCGATGATCGCCGACCAGCGTGAAGGTACGCCGGCCGTCTTGGAGCACGACGTCCACGGAGTCGCCGAGCTCGTATCCAGCCTTCTCGGCGGTGCGCGCGTCGAGTGCCATCTCCTGTGCACCGGACGGCGTGCGGCCCTCGCGGAAGGTGGCGGCACCGGCGAGTCGGCGGTCGGCCGTGACGCTCGTGCCGAGCGTCGGAGCGCCACCGGGCTGGATCGGGTCGCCGTTCTTGTCCAGGACGAGCGCGAAGCCGAAGACCGAGCCCTCCGCGACTGCCACCCCCGGGACCTCGCCCACCTTGTCGACGATGCCTTCGTCGAGAGGTCGGACTTGTCCGCCGGTGGCGGCGATGTCGGCCTCGTAGGCGGCTTCGGACCTGACCACGACGTCGGTGCCGGAGGTCAGGCCGGTGTAGAGCTCATCGAACGCCTTCACCATGGTGTCGGAGAGCACGAACGTGCCCGACACGAAGGTGACACCGACCGTGACAGCCCCGATTGTCAGCAGCAGACGCAGCTTGTTGACCAGCAGGTTGCGAAGCGAGACCTTGAGCATCGTCAGCCGCCCAGCTGCCCCATGATGTCCAGGACGCGATCCTTGGTCGGGTCTGCCAACTCCTGGACGATGGTCCCGTCGACCAGGAACACCACTCGGTCGGCATACGCCGCCGCGCCCGGGTCGTGGGTGACCATCAGGACGGTCTGACCCAGGTCGTCGACGACTGAGCGCAGGAACTGGAGCAGCTCGGCGCTGGCCTTGGAGTCGAGAGCACCGGTGGGCTCGTCGGCGAACACAACCGCGGGCTTCGAGATCAGGGCTCTTCCGACAGCAACACGCTGCTGCTGTCCGCCCGAGAGCTCGGCGGGCCGGTGCCTCAGCCGGTCCGCGAGGCTCAGCTTGGCGACGACGGTCTCGAACCACGCGGGGTCGACCGCCCGGCCGGCAAGGTCGGCCGGCAGAGTGATGTTCTCCTCGGCAGTGAGCGTCGGCAGCAGGTTGAAGGACTGGAAGACGAAACCGAGCCGGTCGCGGCGCAGGATCGTCCGATCCCGGTCTGACAGCGAGGCAAGGTCGGTCGCGCCGATGAAGACCTGGCCCGCCGTGAGGGTGTCGAGACCAGCGAGGCAGTGCATCAGGGTCGACTTGCCTGAGCCCGACGGTCCCATGATCGCGGTGAACTGGCCTGGCGGCAGGTCGAGGCTCAGGTCGTCCAGCGCGGTCACCGCCGTGTCACCAGCGCCGTAGAGTTTGCAGGCATGTCGCGCGCAGGCGGCCAAAGACCTGACGCGTCTGGCGGTCGTCTGGCCGTCACCCTCGGGCGGCGCGGTCGAGTGGAGTTGCTGCGGTGTCATGCCTCCAGCCTCGGGCGCGAGGAGACGAGATCTAAGGGCCCTCGGCCCCGAAGCGGCGGGACCTATGGATCGTGCGTCGCGCGATGGCTCCGAAGATCTCCTCCAGTGCGTAGCCGCTCGACCCGTCGGTGAGTGCCAACCGACCCGCGACAAAGGGCCTCTTGGCCCCATGGGTCGGGGGTACCGCCGGGGGACGCTGGAAGGACCATGTTCAACAGGACAGCGAGCCCACGATGACGTCGTATCGACCCCTTCCATCGAATCCGTCGACGTCTGACGTGGCCCTGTATTGGCTCCCTCTGGGAGCGGACGGTAATCCGGCGGTCCGCTGGAGCGGCCACATCTATGAGGCCATGCTCGCGCGGCGCGATCATCGCGAGCGGCTGAATCTGTTCCATTCGGCGCTCCGGGTCCAGCTCGACGGAGCGGACTTCGTGGTGGAAATGGCACCGGCCTGGGGTGCGCCCATGCGCGATCGTGGCGTCGTCAGTGCGGGGGCTGTCGGCTTCGCGTGGCTGGGTCGCTCCCGATTCTTCCGCTACGAGATCCGTCGCTGGCGCGACGGGCTCATCCCGGACAACGACAAGGCGGTGGACAGCCCGATCGCCCTCGGCGCCGCCGATTGGCAGGCGCGCAGACTCCTGGCCCTCGTCCCCGACTGCCCGACCCCGGTGTGGGGCCGGGACGGTCTCGGCACAGGTGAAATGTGGAACTCGAACTCCCTGGTTGCCTGGCTGCTCACACGCGTAGGGCTCCTCGGCGGTGGGCTCGCACCGCCGCGCGGGGGCAGGGCCCCGGGGTGGGACGCCGGCGTCTGGATCGCGCAGCGACCGTTGGAGCGGACAGCAGCCGGGCCCGTCAGTCGACCACCGACGGGGCCATGATCATGACGAGAGCCGGACGGCGCGTTTGGGTGATGGGGATCGCCGGGTACGCCGGCCTGCAGTGGCTGGGACGAACCTACGGCTCGACCTGCCGAGAACGCCGGCGGTCGATGCCCGGCGACGACCTGGTCCGCTGCCCGCAATCGGTGGCCACACATGCAGTCACGATCCCGGCGCCTCCGGGCCGGGTATGGCCGTGGCTCGTGCAGGCGGGTTGGCATCGGGGCGGCTGGTACACCCCGCGATGGGTCGACGTGCTCCTGTTCCCAGCCAACTCGCCGAGTTCACGTCATATCCTGGATGCGTACCAGCAACTTGAGGTCGGCGACTTCATCCCTGACGGCCCCCAGAGCACCGAGTGTGGTTTCGTCGTCCGCGAGGTCCAGCCCGAGCATCATCTCGTCCTCGAGTCGACCAGCCACCTGCCCCTGTCGTGGCGCACGAAGGGACTGGCCGGCATCCACTGGACCTGGACCTTCATGCTCTTCCCCCGTGCAACCCGCTCAGGGCAGGGCACGAGGCTGGTCTTCCGCTGGCGTGCCCGAACATCACCCTGGTGGCTCACCGCGGGAGCGAACATGCTCATCATCCCGGCGGACTTCATCATGTCCCGGGGCATGCTTCGTGGTTTGCGGGCCCGTGCCGCACCCTCGAGGCCGCGGTCGCGGTAGTGCTCCCCAGCACTATCGATGGTGCGGTCCCTGGCTTGGTCGTCCGATGAGGAGGGCCACCGAATGCGATCAGTCCCCGAGCCACAGGTGGCGGGCGTGTGGGTCCAGCACGAAGCGTCGCCCGCTGATCGCCGTGGGCGTGATCTCGACGACGTTGTACTTGTACGAGTTCACCCAGGGCCGCAGCGGCAGGTCGTCGGCGCGATGAGCCGCATGCTCGTCGAGGAGCTGCGCGGTCCCCCGGACGATCACGCTCCAGGCCGTATGACCGTTCTCGCCGTCGATCTCGAAGGCGACGTCCTCGTTCATCACGACGCCGAGCAGCTTCCCGCCCTCCGCGGTCCGGAACAGCAGCGTGTCCTTGTCGACGACGTAGTTGACGGGCGTGATGTGCACCTGCTCGGCCAGATGGAAGGCAAGACGGCCCAGGGCATGTGCCCGCAGCAACTCCCAGCACTCCTCCAGCGGCAGCTCGGTTTCGGTGTCGTGGTTCATGCCCTCTCCTCCGGTTCTGCCTCTCCGTCGAGCCTAGGCGCGGCTGGACGCGTTGCCTCAGGGTCGAAGGTCACCGCGGCGCCGGCCGTCGGACCCCAGCGCGCGTGGGCGGGGACATCACCCGCCACCAGGCTTCGTCGGATCGGCGCCCTGGCCGCATGCCGGGACTGTCGACGGCATCGTCCCGGCGGAGGCCGGGCATGATCCGGTAGTCGATCGACTCCGGCTCGCTCACGATCTCCAGCACCCGCCACAGGCACCGGGCGTAGCGTTCGGCGCGTTCTGTGCCGTCCCACTCGTACAGACCTCGGTACCTGCCGCGGTCGTCGTGTGCGAGCCACAACTTGGAGACGAAGCCGGGGAACCCGACGAACAGTGGTGTGTTGAGGATGCTTTCCATCCTGAACAACGCGTGAGCCCGCCGGCCGCTGAGTGGCGAAGCCGGAACCCGACGGCGAGGAAGCACGGCTGGCTCGCGGTACGACGGGCCGCGACGGTCTCGCGATACACGCGTGCGGATGTCCCGTCGGCGAACTCCAGGAGTCTCCCGACGTGCTCGCGTGGCTGCCTGAGTTCTCCGCGCGCCAGCATCCGCGTGCTCGTGGCGACGCTACGGAACACTTCCCGCCACGCCATGCCCCGGGGCAACGGCGTCCTGACCGCCGGTCCGGTCATGCTTCTCGCACCGCGCGGAGCCGGGAAGGGAAGATGTAGAGCCCCATTCCGCCGATCCCGCCCAGGATCAGACCGGCGTGCACCGGGGCGGCACCCACCCGGACCGGGTATGCGTGCGTGCTCACGACTGACGTCCTTCTTTGTCAGTCATGGGTGGGTCTCCAGGCACGACGGTGCGATCACTGAGGGAATCCCAGACGTACCCGGGCAGCCGTCCGTCCCCCCGCTCCAGGAGGTCGTCGAGGATCCGTGAACGGAGCTCGACGAGAAGGAGTCGGTCGGAGGTTCTCGCGGCCTCCTCGAGCTGCGCGGTCGCGGCCAGCCACTGGCGTCGCAGCGCCTCGTTCGGGTCGGCCATGCCGGCGCGCTGGAGATCAGGTGGTCCGAGGTGTGGTCGCAGGAGCCGAACGATCGGTCGCGACGCCTCCGGCGAGGCGAGCACCAGGGCGGCGACGACGCCGAACGCGACCGGCCCGCACAGGTGGACGAGACCGGGCAGGACGAGTGCCGACAGACCGAACAGCGCGGCGCAAACGAGGACGGTCCGCCGGAGGCTCGAGAACTCCTCGCCGAAGGCGAACCCGATGAACGTGCCGAACACACCGACGCAGACGGCGATGCCCACGGCTTGCGTCCATGGCATGACGAGCGCTGTGCCGACGACCCCGACCAACGACACGCATACGACAGTGGACAGCCAGATGGCACGGTGCCTGGTCACGACATCTCCTGCTCGTGCGTGTGCTCGTCGTTCGGGAAGTGCTGGACTGTGGCGTCCGGCCCGGGGAAGACGAGCGATTCGCGTCCGGTGTCCTCCCAGCGGACGACGTACGGCGGCGACCCGTCGGCATGCCGAAGCGCGATGATCTCCCCGTCCTTGACCGGCTCGCCGAGGTGCTGACTGTTGATCACCAGACGGTCGCCAACTGCTGCGAACATGGTCGTCTCCTATCACTTGTGACTCGAGAGTCCCGTCAGTGCTCTCGCTTGTGCAGGGTCCTTGGTCCCACGCGGATGCTCCGATGGGCCTGCGACGAACTGGCCTAGTCCAGAGGGGGTTGATCGCGGACATGAAGAACGGCCGCCTGCTGCTTGAGCAGGCGGCCGTCGTCGTCGCGGCAGCGGGAGCGCTACCGCAGCACGGGGTACTTCTGGACCACGTCGGTCTTCGACCACCAGCGACCGAGTCCCCAGGTGTCGCCGGCGTAGAACATCGCCAGGACCACGAGGGTCAGGGCGCCGAGCAGGTGGTCGTCGAGCACCGGGTTGTTCTCCGGGGGCAGGACGACGGTCCACATCAGGACGTACATCAGCGCGCCAGCCGCAGCCGCAATCCGCATGCCTGCACCGAACGTCAGCGCGATGCCGACACCGAGCAGGCCGAGCATGAACAGCCAGTCGGCCCAGGCATCGCCGGCGATGTTGTTGTAGAAATCCTTGAACGGGCCGTCGGCGCCGAAGGCCAGGAAGCCCTCGGTGGGACTGCCGCCGTTGATCCAGGCGGCGTCACCGAAGCGGTCGAGGTTGCCGGCCTCGTCATAGCCGGTGTGGAACCCGAGGGCGAACGTCTTGTCGAAGAACGCCCACAGGAACGTGAAGCCGAACGCGACCCGGAGGACCGCCAGTACGCGGTACGCCGTGGTGGTCGGCTGGTCGGCAGCGGTGGTGTCGACGTCAGTGCGCTGCGCGTGGTGGTGAGTGGCGGCCATGGTGACCCCTCCTTGTTCGGATTGTTCCGTATCTCCGAGATTTCCACTGTGTCGGTGGCGCGTTCAGAGCAGTTGGACCCGTCTCGAGCGCCGTTGGTCCCGACCTGTGGGGCCAGGACCACGCGAGGGGAGCCACGCGAGTGGTCGTGAGCACGTGGCTCAAGGCCAGCGGAGGACATCCACAGGTCCCGGCTCCGGCTCGTCAGACGACGCGACGCACCGGCAACTCATGGAGGGGATCCCACCCGCCACCGAGACGTCGACCTGTCAGCTCCGTCCAGCTGAGCCGGAGGAACAGGGGCCGGACGCCGCTGACCCACGGGCGCGGCTCCCAGACTTCGCGGATGTGGTCGAGCTCCTCGGGATCCAGCACCACCCGTGACCGGCCGCGGGCCATCACGCTCCAACCCCGTTGGTTCTCAAAGTCGAAGTGGTCGATCTCGAAGGCCAGCGTGGAGTCCCTGCCGTGTGTGCCGAGCACGCTGTACGGCGAGGTCCGGACAACGATCGAATCGTCGACCACGGAGTAGTTGATCGGCAGGAGGTGCGGCCCGTCGGGAGCCACGACCGCGATCCGGCCGGCCACGCCGGCTCGAAGAAGGTCTTCGCACTCCGCTCTGCTGAGCTCAAACGATTCGGGCATGACGCACCTCCGGGTTTCCGGTCACTGATATCCGTCGATCCTCCCTCCGGCCCCGATGACGAGGCAGAGCCGTTGGTCCCGTCCGGTCAGTGCCTTGCGCCCTGACGATGTTCCGGCTGCCCGACTGAGACTGGAGCTGGAGATCAGGCGGCCCGACCGGGCTGCGATTCGAGAGGAAGTCGCCATGCAGATCCCCGGGCAACCGTCCGGAACGATTGCGGTCGGTGTGGACGGTTCAGCGTCGTCGGAACACGCGTTGGCCTTCGCGATCGAGCAGGCGGTCGCCGAGCAGCGACCGCTGACGCTGGTGCACGCCCTTGCGCGAGGGGGGGCGGAGTCCGATCGCGCCGACCCGGGCGCGCCGGTCGACTCCGGGACCGCCCCGCCACCTGCGCAGCGAATGCTTGTTGCCTGTCGGGAGGTGGTGGAACGCAGGGCGTCCGGACTCGAGGTGCATGAGCTCGTCCAGGTCGCAGACCCCCGTAACCTGCTCCTCTCAGCCGCACGGGCCGCTTCCCTCGTGATCGTTGGCTCCCGTGGTCGGGGCCCAGCCCACAGTCTGCTGTTGGGGTCCGTGGGGCTTGCGGTCACGAGGCATGCCGCTTGCCCCGTCGTCATCGTCCGGCCCGGGAATCCCGGTTTGGTACGTCAGGGAGTCCTGGTTGGCGCAGACGGCACCGAGCGATCCCGAGAAGTGGTGGAGTTCGCGTTCCGGCAGGCGTCGCTTCGCGACCTACCGCTCACAGTCGTGCACGCCTACTGGGACGTGCCGTCCACGATCGCGGCCGCGCGCTTCGAGCGTGGCGAGGGCGAGGGCCCCGAGGTCCAGAGGCTACTGATGGCGGATGCCGTCAGCGGTCTCCGGGAGTCGTACCCGGACGTTCCGGTCCGTACCGAGCTGGCGCAAGGGCTGCCCGACGAGTGCCTGCTGCGGATAGGGCAGCACATGGACCTGGTGGTGGTGGGGTCGCATCGAGACGGAGCCGCTTCCGAGGTCCTGTTCGGGTCAGTCGCGGCCTCGGTGGTGGAACGTGCAACCTGTCCAGTCGCCGTGGTCCCAACCGGCGACCGTGGGTGATCGGCGATGTGCGCCGACGCCGAGGAACCGGATGTCGCTGCAGCGGGCACCTCGGTTTCTGAGCACATGTCCCGCAGGATCCTCGCTGTTCGGGACGACTGCAGCCTGGAGACCGCGATGGACACGGTCTTGGCATCCCGGCGGCGTCACCTCGTGATCGTTGACTCAACGGGGGCCTTCCTCGCCGCGCTGCCGGCCGAAGCGATCACCACCGCCTGGAGGACCCGTCTCACGGACACCGGTCGGTGCATCCGCGACCTCATCACTACGCCACCCGTCCATCTCTCCCCCGACGCGTCGATCCACACCGCGGCGTCGGTGATGCTGTCGTACTCGGTCGATGCAGTGGGCGTCCTGGATCCGGAGGGACGCCTCGTCGGGATCCTTACGTGGGGCGACATCGTCGCGGCGGTGACACAGCGTGGGCGAGCTTGAGCTGTGGCAGTCGCTGGGCGTCGCCCTGGCGATAGGCCTCCTGATCGGCTCCGAGCGCGAGCGCTCAAAGCCAGGCGCCGGCAGCCAAGGTGTGAGGACATTTGCGCTGATCGCCTTGGTAGGGGCTCTGGCCGCGCACCTGCCTGTTGCCGTGTCGGCGGCGCTCGCCGGAGGCGCAGTCTTGTTGGTGGTCGTGGGCTACGCGTGGTCCAAGGCCAAGGACCCCGGGATGACCAGTGAGGCGGCAGCCATCGCCACGCTCGGACTCGGGGCTCTCACGTCGACGGAGCCTGCTCTCGCGGTCGGCTTGGCTGTGACGATCACAGTGCTGCTCGTTTCCCGGGAGTCTCTTCATCGGTTCATCCGGGAGACGGTGACCGATCGCGAGCGGGTCGACGCGTTGAAGTTCTTCGTCGCCGCCTTCGTCGTCCTCCCACTGTTGCCGACCGGGCATGTGGGTCCGTACGGCGTCTGGGTGCCGCAGCGGATCTGGCTGCTGGTCGTGCTCATCATCGCCATCGGTTGGGTCGGATATGTGGCGACCCGGATGCTGGGTACCCGCCGCGGGCTCATGGTGGCGGGGCTGGCGGGCGGGTTCGTGTCCGGCACGGCGACGACGGGGTGATGGCGGCGAAGGTCCGGCGCGGCGAAGCACCGCTCCGCGGCGCACTGGCCGGCGCGGTGCTCGCAAGCGTGGCAACTCTGCTGCAGCTTGCGTTCGTCACGTCAGTCGTTGAACCGCGGGTGACCCTTCGGCTTCTTCCGGCGGTGATTGTGGGCACCTTGGTGATGACCGGGGAAGCCTGGTGGTTGGGCCGATCCACGGCTGTGCCGGACGAACCGCCCACTTCGGCAGGGCGACCCTTCGCCCTCGTCCCGGCCTTGGTCCTGGCCGGGATCATCTCCCTGGTGCTGCCGCTGGCGCTCTGGCTGGAGCAGCGCTACGGGGCCGTGGGCTCGATGGTGGCGACCGCGGCTGGGGCCCTGGCCGATGTCCACGGCGCAAGCGTTGCTATGGCAAGCCTGGTTTCCCTGGGAAAGGTCTCCGTCGGGACGGCCGTCGTGGCAATCGGCGCGGGGCTCTTCACCAACACGCTAGGAAAGGTCCTCGTCGCCGCCACCGCGGGAGGGCTTCGTTTCGCAGGCGCCCTGTTTGTCTGCTTTCTGCCTGCGGCCGCTGCCGTGGCCACCTGCCTGGTGCTCGTCTGAACAGTTCAGTCCAGCAACACGCGTTCGCCGTAGGCGGGGACGATCGCGCACTAACCCAGCTCCGACTGGATCCGGCTCGCAAGCCGGGCGGCCGATTGCGGTTCACCGTGCACGACGTAGACCGTTTGGGGCGCCGCGGGGGCTCGACCGAGCCAGGCGATCGTTTCGTCGGCATCGGAGTGGACGGAGAAGTCGGATACGGACACGATCTCGGCCTTCACCGGCACGTAGCGGCCGTGGATCTTGACCTCACGTGCGCCTTCCAGCAGTCTACGGCCGCGGGTGCCTTCGGCCTGGAATCCGGTGAGGATGACGGTGTTGCGGTGGTCTGGGAGCTGGTGCGCGAGGTGGTGGACGACGCGCCCGCCTGCTGCCATCCCGGATGCGGAGATGATGATGCTCGGGAAGGTGGGCCGGTTCAGACGCTTGGACTCCTCGGCGGTACGGGTTGCGCGGAGGTCTCCGGGGTCGAAGATGTCGGGCTTGCCGATGAGTTCAGGGCGGAGCTGGTCGCTGGATGAGGTGAGCGCGCGCCGGTACACGTCGAGGGCGGCGAGCGCCATGGGGCTGTCGACGAAGACAGGCACCTGGGGGATGTCACCGCATCGCATCAGTCGATGCAGTTCGAGCAGGACCAGCTCGGTGCGATCCACGGCGAATGCTGGGATGAGCACGGTTCCGCCGCGATCGACGGTGCGGCAGATGGCGTTGGCCAGGAGGGACGGGTCCGGCCTGGGGTGCCGGCGGTCGCCGTAGGTGGATTCGACGATGATGGTGTCCACCCCGGGCGGGTGTGCCGGCGGACGGAGCAGCGGGTGGCGGTGTCGACCGAGGTCGCCACTGAACAGGGCTCGGTGGCCGTCGATCTGGAGGGCGGCGGTCGCCGAGCCGAGGATGTGTCCTGCTGGTGCGAGCGTCAGGACACATCGGGACGCGAGCCGTCGTGGCTGGCCCATCGGCGCGGGCGTGATCAGCGGCAGGGTCTTCTCGACATCTCCTAGGTCGTAGAGCGGGAGTGCCGGCCGGTGCTTTGAGAAACCCAACTCGTTGGCGTACGCCGCATCCTCCTCCTGGAGGTGTGCGCTGTCTCGAAGCACGATGGCGGCCAGTTCGGCCGTTTCGGCGGTACATGCCACATGCCCGTGAAATCCGTCGTGGACGAGCTTCGGCAGGTACCCGGCGTGGTCGAGGTGCGCGTGGGTCAGGACGACGTGGTCGATGGACGCGGGGTCGACGGGGAACGGTGCCAGTTTCGCTTACGAAGAAGGGCCAGGCCCTGGTAGAGACCGGCGTCGACGAGCACCCGCACATGGGGGCTTTCGAGGAGGAAGCGGCTGCCGGTGACGGTTCCTGCGGCGCCGAGGAAGGTCAGGGTGGGATCAGTCATCGCGCCACCCCTCGGCGCCGTGGGCGATCTCGCGCACGGGCTGACTACCCGGCGAGTGCGGGTGTGAAGTGGACGCCGATCACCCCGGGCACCGCACAGACCAGGACCCGGGCCAACTGTTGTTGCGCCTCGTTCGCCGGACCCTCCACGACCGCGATCCCGTCGGTCACCTCCACCAGCCAGTCGTGCCCGGCCTGGCGGAGGAGCTCATCGATCTCGGCCTCGATCCGAGGGTCTTGCCGGGAGAGCAGTCTGATGATGTCGCGCCGGCTGATGACGCCCACCACTCGAGCGCTGTCGACGACCGGAAGACTCTTCACCGCAGTGCTCGTCATCAGGTCCGCCGCTTTCGCGAGTTCCGTGTCGCTCCTCACCGTGAGCGGATGAGTGCTCATCACGTCGGCGACCCGCAAGTGGAACGGAGGCGCCGTCAGCCGGACCGGAACCTCGTGGGCGCGCTGGTCGGGAACGACCATCTCGCGGATGACGTCAGCCTCGCTGACCACCCCGACGATGTCCCCGGAGCTGTCCAGCACGGGCATCGCAGCGATGGTGTGCCGCTCCAGGAGTTCGATCGCCTCCTTGACCGTCGCCATGTCCCGCACGGTGATGGCCGGGCTGCTCATGACCTCGCCTACCAGCATCTGGACCAGCTCCTTCTTGATGGCGGGCCGGAAACGGTCTCCGGCGTTGGGCTTCTTGTCTCACATTCTTCGGACGCAGACTGATGTCAGGGAGGGTCCTAGGGGCCGTCGGCGCAGGCCGAAAGGCCCTGCGCGTCGTTACCGCACCACCCGAGGATGGGCGTGGAGGTGAGCCATGGCCCACGGAACGGTCCACCGTGCTGCTGACGTGCTGTTGGCCGACGGGAGCATCGCGTCGATCCGACCCGTGACCGAGACGGACCGGGATGGGCTTCTCGCTCTCCACGATCAGGTGGGCGACGACAGCTTCCGGCTGAGATTCTTCGCCGTGAGTCGCGGGACCGCCCATCGGTACGTCGAGCATCTTGTCGAGGGCTCCGGGGACATCGCGGCCACGCTCGTGGCCACTCTGGGTGGCCGTATCGTCGCCGTGGCGACCGCCGAGCGGATGGCAGCAGATGCGGCCGAAGTCGCGTTTCTCGTTGCCGACAGCGAGCACGGACGAGGACTGGGAAGCCTCCTGCTCGAGCATCTAGCGGCCGCCTGCCGGGACCTGCGTGTCCGTCGATTCGTCGCCGAGGTCCTCCCCGAGAACTCAGCGATGATCAAGGTGTTCCAAGACGCTGGGTTCGCCGTCTCCCGCAAGTACGACTCCGGCGTTGTCTGCGTCGAGATGAGCACTGAGGCATCGACGAACGCCGTGGCCGCGGCAGACCTACGCGAATACGTCTCCGAAGCGAGATCGCTGGCCCCTCTGCTCTACCCCAAGACCGTAGCCGTGGTCGGGGTACGGCGAATGGGGTCAGGACTCGGCCACGCTGTCCTCAGGTCGGTCCTCGAGGGTGACTTCCGAGGAAAGGTGTTCGTCATCCACCCGGAGCTCCACTCGATCGACGGCGTCGCTGCATACCCCCGGCTCGCGGACGTCCCCGAGCACGTCGACCTCGCCATCGTCGCCCTACCCGCGGCACGGGTTCTTGCCGCTGTCGAGGACGCGGCAGAGGCTGGCACCTCCGCCGTGGTGGTCATCTCCTCAGGTTTCGGGGAACTGTGGCCCGAGGGCGCGGAGGTCCAGCATCAGCTGCTGCGGGTGGCGCGCGCGAACAACATCAGGCTGGTGGGTCCGAACTGCCTCGGAGTCATGTCCAACGACCCCGACGTACACCTCAACGCCACCTTCACGCGCAGCGTCCCCCCTGCTGGTGGCCTCGCCATCGCGTCGCAGTCAGGTGGGGTGGGAATCGCTCTGCTTGATCTCGCGCGCGAGCTGAACCTGGGTGTGCAGTCGTTCATCTCGCTCGGAAACAAGGCGGATGTCTCGAGCAACGACCTCTTGGCCGCGTGGATCGATGACCCACAGGTGACCGCAGGGGCTCTGTATCTGGAATCGTTCGGAAACGCGCCGAAGTTCGCACGGCTTGCTCGGCGTTTCGCGGAGCGCAAGCCCCTGCTGGCCGTCGTCGGTGGCCGGTCGGCCGGTGGTCGACGAGCCGGAGCATCCCATACGGCCGCCGTTGCGACTCCGTCCGTCGGCATCGACGCTCTCTTCGCGCAGGCCGGCGTGATCGGCTGCCGAAGTGCTGAGACCATGGGCAGATCCGCCCTGCTCCTGGCCGAGCAGCCGCTCCCAGGTGGCCGACGCATCGCGGTGCTGAGCAACGCGGGCGGGCTGGGCGTGCTCGCGGCCGATGCCGCTGACTCCGCGGGACTCTCCCTCCCCGAACTGTCCGCAGATCTACGGGCCTCAATCGCGGAGCACGTAGCTGGGACGGCCGGAATCAGCAACCCGATCGACCTCGGAGCGGGTGCCTCCGCGGATGATCTCTCCGGCGTGATCGAGCCGCTCCTTGCCTCCGGGGAGATCGACACACTCCTGGTGGTCGTGGTTCCCACGAGCGTCGCCCCCGCGGAACCGCTGTTGAAGGCCGCGGCGAGGGTCCGGGCCGCCCACCCCACGAGACCTGTGGTGCTGGTAGGCCTTGGCGGCCTCGGTGCCGGCACTCTTCCGGGCGTGACGGTCTACCACGCCGTGGACCACGCGATCGACGCCATGGCGGATGTCGCCCGGTATGCCGAGTGGCGTCGCAGCCCCCGTGCCGAGCCTCAGCCGCACGACCCTGCCCGCGCCGAAGAGGCGCGGGCGATCGCACGCGACCTGATCAGCCACGACGAGGTTGCTGCTGGCTGGATCGGCGCCGAGGAGTCGACCAAGCTGCTGGATCCCTATGGGCTGATGCCGATGGGCGGCTTGGCCGGTGATCCCCTCGAGGCGTCACGCCTGGCCGAAGAGCTCGGCTTCCCGGTTGTCGTGAAGGTGGAGGACAAGAGCATCGTGCACAAAACGGAACGCGGTCTCGTCCGCGTGGGACTCGAGTCGCCGGACGATGTCGTGTCAGCCACCCAGGCGTTCGCTCGAGAGCTCGGTCGTGAAGAGGTCCCGGTGATCGTGCAGCCGGTTGTCAGCGGCGTCGAGGTCGCACTTGGGGTTGTCCGCGACCCCGGCTTCGGACCCCTGGTCATGGTGGCCGCCGGAGGAATCGCCACCGGCATCCTCGAGGACCGCGCCTTCCTCCTTCCTCCGTTCACCCAGCGCGATGCTGCCCGAGCGATCCGTTCCCTACGGATCTGGCCGCTTCTCGACGGATACCGAGGGTCGCTCCGCACCGACACCGAGCGACTGGAGGGGCTCCTGGTGACGTTGGGTGACCTGGCGATCGACGTGCCCGAGATCGCGGAGCTCGACTTCAACCCCGTCATGTGTACGCCTACCGGCGTCGTCCTGGTGGACGTCAAGGTGCGACTTGACGAGGCGAGCCCGGTGAACGCCGGGATCCCCAGGCAACTGCGCCGACCTGATTGATGCGCGCGCCGACGAGGGCGTGGTCGGTGTCGGACGGAAGGCCCCTTGGGGACCAATGGCCCTCAGGATTGTGAAGCCCCGCGGCGACGATGGCTTCACAACAACTTTCCGAGGAGCGAGGGAATGAGCGATGCGAGCAGGTTGGCCTGCGCTGCGCCGGTCGATCGCAATCGGGCCGATGGACCGCGATCGTCGGGCGCGGTAGCGGCGCTGTTGGACACCATCGTCGCGATCTCTTCGAGCCTCGACGTCCGCCGGGCACTGGAACGACTTGTCGCGGCCGCCCGCGAGGTCGCAGGAGCGCACGACGTCATGCTCGTCGTGACCGACGACTACGGCCACGTGACCGATGTCTTCACGAACCGGCGCGGCGTCGTCCGGCCCGATCGCGGGCTCGATGCCCAGGGCAACACCTCGGTCAGATTGTCGGACCGAACCGAAGATTGGCCTGAGGGAGCAGCCGCGCTGTGCCTCCCGGTGCTGCTGCGCGGCGTCACACTTGGAGCGATCCATCTGAATCGGGAAGCAGATCAGCCCGCCTTCACCGGGGCGGAACTGAGGGCCGTCGAGGCGCTGGCCAACGCGGCCGGATTCTTGATCGACAATGCCCGGACGCAGAGCCGGAATGAAGTCCGGCGTAGGTGGCTCGAGACTTCAGCTTGGTTGAGCGAGGCGCTTCGCCCGCCGATCGATGCACAGTTGGCGCTGGGGAGGATCACGGAGGTCGGGCGATCCATAGGCGGCGCCAACGCGACCGCGTTCGTCCAGTGGCCGTCGGACACCAACCCGATTGTGACCGCGGCAGACGGGGCCGAGCGTGACGCACTCGACCTCCTGAATGAGCTGGTGACCAGTCCGCGCTTGTTGTCCGCACCCGACGATGTGCTGGAATTCCGGGTCGGGGATCGTCGCGCGCTGGTATTTCCCCTGGGTGCCCAGGTCGCCGTTCCGGCTGCGCTGGTGGTCCTGTTCGAGGCAGCCAACCAGCTGCCCGGTGTCGAGGAGCGCGGGGCCCTGGAGTCGCTCGCGGCCCAGGCTTCGCTGACCCTCGACCGCGTCCAGGCAGTGGCCGATCGGACGGACCTGCGGGACGTCGCGTATCGGGACCGAGAATCCCGGGAGCTGCTCGACGTGGTCATCCAGCGGATGTTCGCCACCGGCCTGCAGCTCCAGGGGGTGCGCGCCGGCGTTGAAGATCTAGCAACTGCCGAGCGGCTCGACCTCGCCATCGAAGACATTGATGTGACGATTCGCCACATCAGGGAAGCGCTCGTCGCTACCGACGTGGCGCCGAGTGGCGAAGAATCCCCCGGCCATGGCTGACGCAGGTGCCAACGTCTTCAGTCCAACGCGGGTCCCTGCGAACCGAGCAGCTTCGACGCGAGCACGGCGGCTTGGGTACGCCGTTCGAGTCCCAGTTTTCCGAGGATGCTGGACACGTAGTTCTTGACTGTCTTCTCGGCAAGATACATCTGCTCACCGATCTGTCGATTCGTCATTCCCTCCGCGATGTACTTCAGCAGCTTGAGCTCCTGCTCGGTCAGCGACTCGAGCTCCGGCGCGGTGGCGGGGCCGTTGCGAACGCGCTCCAACAGGGTCGCGGTCACTTCGGGATCGATGAGGGACTTGCCGGCGGCCACGTGCCTGACCGCATTGATCAGGTCGGAGCCCTTGACCTCCTTCAACACGTAGCCGGATGCGCCCGCCATGATCGCGCCGAACAGGGCCTCGTCGTCGTCGTACGACGTCAGGATGAGGGCGTTGATGGTCGGGTCCACGGACCTGATGGCTCGGCACACCTCGATCCCGGTTCCGTCGGGGAGTCGACCGTCGAGCACGGCGACGTCCGGCCGGAGGGCGGGGATCCGGCTGGCGGCCTCTTCGGCGGAGCCCGACTCCCCCACGACTTCGATGTCGTCGACTGACGACAACAGCGCGCGAAGCCCCTGCCGCACTACTTCGTGGTCGTCGAGCAGGTACACGCGGATCGGTGACAGATCGGTCATGGGTCCATTTCTACACCCCGGCCGGGTTTGGTCCCCTGTGACGAAGGTCCCTACCGGTCCCGTCGTAGGTCCCGGCCACCCAGGAGATGGGGTTCACCGGGGTCTCCGTGAGAGCTCTCGCAGGACTGCCCATGCGGGAACCAGCCCGACGATGGTGGTGGCCACGAACAGCCAGGCAGCGCCGGCAGTGGCCCAGTCTGTCGTCGGGTCGGCTCGGTACCCCATCCACTGATCTACTGCCACGCTGATGCCCTCGATCACCCAGAAGACGAGCCCGCCGGCGACAAGGACCAGCCGGTCCCGACGCTTCTTGGCGAGGCCGTATGCGAGCCAGGCCATGACGGGCAGCCAGAAAGCGAGGTCTTGGACGTAGACAGGGTTCGTGGTCAGGCCGCTGCCGGCGAGGAACGACGTCGGCTCGTCGGCGAGAACCGCGGTCGTGACGCCCCGAAGCCAAAGCAGACTGTTCAGGACGACGATCACCCCGATGTACACAGCGACCCATTTGGGGCACCGGCCGGCCGAGAGCTGGCGGCCTACGGCTGCGGCGTGGACCGCCAATCCGGCCAGCAGGAAGATACTCAATGACAGCATCGCGACATACAGCGGGAACAGGGGGTTGAAGGGCGTCGCGATACAGAACATCACCGCGTTGTACGTCAGGTAGCCCACGACCCCCACCCAGAGGGCCAGACCTCGGGTGGATCCTCGGTGGGCGGCTCGCATGGATCCGGCAAGGGCAGGTACTGCCACGAAGAGCACGACCAGCGCAGTCCCGCGCGCGGAGCCGTTCATGACCGCGGTGCCGGAGAGAATGTCGGGGATGAACGCCGTTCCGGCCGCTGCGAGGGCTGAGACGACGCCCAAGAGGGCCGACATTCCGCGGAGGTGGTCCGGAGTTGCGAGCACCTGCGGATGCTGGGTCGTGCTTCTTGCTTGGTGGGTCGCGGCCATTCGCTGTCACTCTCTTCAAGGCTTCGGTTCATGCACTGGGTCGATCGTCTCGACGCCGCTTGACTCTGGGCAGGTGCAATGGGCCCTCTGACAACGGGCTGTTGGTCCCGACGTGGGCTATCCGATGATGAGTACTGCAAGCGCGAAGTAGATGACTAGGGACAGGAGGTCCTGGACGACGGTGGCCAGGGGCCCGCTGCCGAAGGCAGGGTCTCGCCCACGACGTGACATCAGGATCGGGAGGGCCGCGGCCACGACGGTGGCGACGCTGCATGCCGCGAGCAGGGCGAGGGCGACCGTGACGGCGATCTCGGGGTCTCCCAGGACGGCCCAGATGGTGGGGAGGCTGACGAGCGCCAGCAGGAGCCCCAGCGCGGGTCCGGTGAGGACCTCGAGGCGGAGCGCGGTTCGGACAGGTGCCCCTACCGAGAGTCCACGCACGATCAGGGCTTCGGTCTGTGTGCCCACGGCGTCGGCGAGGTAGACGACGCCAGGGATGAAGAAGGCCAGTCGGACGTCAGCGGTGATACGTCCTTCGAAGAGTCCGACCAGCCAGGCAGAGAGTGCGGCGCCAGCGAGCCCGAGTGCGAGCCATGGTAGCCGGTGCCACAGACGCCGGCCGACGGGTTCCTCGGCGGCGAGCCGGGCTGTTGCAGTGGAGGCGAGGTATCCGCCGAGTCGGGCGAAATCCTCGTCGTGTTCTCGCAGGAGCACCCCGAGCAGCCTCGAAGCGGGAACGAGGCCGCGGAAGTGTCCGTCGGCGCCCGCAACGGCCAGGCTGGACTCGCCGTGTTGCACTGCCTTCCAGGCTGCTTGTTCCCGGTCCAGGCCTTCGACGACGACGGGTGGATCGGAGTCCATCAGCTGTTCGGCTGATTCCAGTGGGTCGGCGGCGAGAAGTCGGCCGATGGGGATGAGCCCGACCAGCCGCTGGGGTGGCTGGGCCCTGTCGCAGACTGCGATGTCGTCGACGGTGTCGTAATCGGCGCGCACGAGCGCCGCACGGACCGTGGCCGCCAGGTCAGTGGAGGTGCAGACGGGAACCCGCTTCGCCAGGTACTGGTCGATGGTGCCCGGTAGGAGACGTTCCTGGGATGGGTCGGTCCGGCCACCGGGGTCAGCGAGCCGGCTGGACACGATGGTCTTCCTTTGGCTGCTCGCCCGAGAGCTGCGGCCAGTCCGCGCGGGCAGCAGGAATCAAGACTGCCAGAGCCGGAATGCACCACAGCCAGATGCCGGGACCGAACAGCATCAGCAGAACGTGGAACGCCAGCACGCCAACCCATCCGATGCGAGCCGCCGGGCCGCCGTGAAGGAGCAGGACGCCGACGACGATCTCGCCGGCTGCGAGGAGCAGGCCCCAGAAGGCGGGGTTCGCCATGACGATGTCGGTCCACAGTCGGGTCACGACGTCGAGGCGGGCACCGTCGGCGAAGTGCTGGTAGGTCTGAGAGTCGGCGAAGACCACTCCGGCGTTGATCCCCGCCATGGTCAGGTAGAAGCCTCCGACGAACCGTCGGATTTCTCGCGCAACTGTTGCGTTGCTGTGGTGGGCGTCGGGCTTGATCGCGAGGTCCATGTCAATCTCCGATGTGCCGCGTGAGGGTGGTCCGCCTCCTTCAGGGTTCCCTTGCCCCATCGGTGTCGGCAGGGTCTTTGGACCCCCTTGGTTGTGCCTTCAGGACGTCGTGCGGCGTCATTGAGCGGTGCAGGCTGGTGCGCATGACGAATCACATCCCGAGCGGCGGCGTCGTTGTCGGCGTCGACGGCTCCTCCCCGAGCCGAACTGCGATCGACAAGGCGGCCGAGCTCGCGAGGCTGGAGCACCGTCCTCTCCATCTTCTGCACGCGGAGCGCATCCCCGTCGAGTACCACACCTTCACCCAACGACAGTTCGGCAAACTGCCCTCTCTGATCAGGGAGGCGTCGCGGTCGACTGCCGATGAGGCGATGAAACATGCGACCAGCCGCCACCCCGATCTCGCGGTGACCGTCTCGATCAGCGAGGAGGACCCTCGCCAGGCGCTGCAGCAGGCGTCGCACGTCGCGTCGGTCATCGTCGTCGGCTCTCGAGGGCTGGGCGGCTTCCGCAGCCTCCTGCTGGGGTCCGTGAGCCTGTGGGTCTCCCAGCACGCCGGGTGTCCGACCTTGGTGGTTCGCCAGCCGATCGCAGGCGAAGACGCCCCGATCGTCGTCGGCACCGACGCCACCGAGGTGTCTGCCGACGCGCTAGAGTTCGCCTTCGCGCAGGCATCGATCCGTCACTCGAAGCTGGTCGTCTTGCATTGCTTCGACGACAGCTACCTCGGGGGCTACGGCCTCACCGGTGTGCCCGACGAGGACCTGGAGGGTCTTCCCGAGGAGCGCCTCGCCATCGGGGAGTCGATCGCCGGACTGCGGGAGAAGTACGTCGACGTCGACGTGGACTTCGAGCTGGGTCGGGGTCCGGCGTCGAGATACCTCGCGCACACCTCGGAGCGGGCAAGCCTGCTGGTGGTTGGATCCCATCAGCGGTCCGCGGCCGGCGCGATCATTTCCGGGGCGGTGAGTCGGTCGGTCGTGGAGCACGCCAAGTGCACGGTGGGCGTCGTTCCATTTCAGGGTTCTGCGGAGAGCTGACCCACGACGTCGGTCACCGGACCGGGACCTGCCAGGTGATGCGGGTCCCGGTTCCTTCTTCGCGGGTGTCGATCGCGAAGCGGCCCGAGCGACTTTCGGCGCGTTGGCGGAGGTTCTCCAGCCCGCTCCGGCGCGTGACTGTGCCGATACCGACACCGTCGTCCTCGACGATCACCGTGAGTGCCATCCCGGCCACGCTGACTTCGACGCCTGTTCGCTCCGCCTGGGCGTGCTTGGCGATGTTGGTGAGCGCCTCGCGCACCACGGCTGAGACCTCGGTGGCCAGCTCCTCGCTGCTCATGGCATCGACCGGTCCGGCGAAGTGGACGTGAGGATCGTGTCCGATCGCGGGAGTCACCTCGGCCACCACTTCGAGAACCCCGGCTCGCACGCCGGCTCCGAGCGCTGTGTGCGGTGTCAGCTGGAAGATGGAGGTGCGGATCTGCCGGATGGCGTCGTCGAGGTTATCCACGACCTTCTCGATCAGTTCCACGCCGGGTGCCTCGCCCAGAGTCGCCACGACCCCCTGCAGGGTCATCCCCGACGCGAAGAGCTGCTGGATCACGTGGTCGTGCAGGTCGCGTGCGATCCGGGCGCGGTCCTCGAACAGCTCCATCCGCTGTGCGTCACGGCGACCGTCTGCGAGCTCGAGCGCCACGGATGCGTGGAAGGCGAACGTCGTGGCCATGTCCACGTCGGCCGGGGTGAACGTACGTCGGCCACTGGAGCGCGCCACCACCAGCACGCCCCTGACTCCGTTGGCGCCTGCGAGCGGCAGGACCATGACCGGGCCGAGCGTGAGAACCTGACTGAGAGCGAGCGTTCTGGAGCCTTCAGAGACGTTGGATGCGTCCTCCACGACCGTCGGCTGACCGGACTGGAGAACCTGCTCACTGAGCGTGTTCGCGATCGGATAGGTGGAGCCTCGCAACTGGTCCGCAGCCAGGCCGACTGCGACGGCCACCTCGAGCCTGTCCCGCAGCGGCAGGACCACCGTCACCACGTCGGCGTCAGCGAGGTCGGCGACCTGGCGCGCCACCAGCTGCAGAGCGCCATCGCTGGGAGCGGTCAGCAGCTGCCTCGTGACGTCGGTCGAGGCCTGCAACCAAAGCTGCCGACGATTGGCCTCCTCGTACAGGCGGGCGTTCTCGATGGCCACCCCGGCCGTCGCCGCCAAGGCCGAGACCAGCTCCTCGTCCTCGGCACTGAAGTCGCCCTCGGCGAGTGACGCCAGGTAGAGGTTCCCGAAGACCTCGTCACGGACCCTCACAGGCACACCCAGGAAGCCGCGCATGGGGGGGTGATGTTCGGGAAACCCGACGGATCGCACGTCGTCGCGGATGTCACGCAGGCGGATGGGTCGCGGATCATCGATCAAGGCCCCGAGAAGGCCCTTGCCCTCTGGTAGGTGACCGATCTCCTCAACGGTATCGGCCCTCATGCCGACGTGGATGAACTCCTCCAGGCCACTGCCATCAGGCCTGATCACGCCCACGGCGCCGTACGGTGCGTTGACCAGCTCGCAGGCGGCCTCCACGATCTTGCGCAGGACCGCGCTCAGGTGCAGGTCACCGATCACCGCCCGGTTGGCGCGAAGCAGCCCGCGCAGCCGGTTCTGCGTCGCCATCACGTCCTGGGCCCGGTCGACCATCTGACGAAGAAGCTGGTCCAGCTCCAGCCGAGGACCTTCGAAGGGCTCAACAGCCGGCGTCTCGGACGATTCTCCCTCACGCTCCACGCACAAGACGATAATGCAGCGACTAGTTGGGCTCAGTTTGGTTTGTCGCCGTCGGGGGACGGTCGGGCCAGCTCTGGCCTTCACAGCAACCAGGATCGATTGCCGGACGGCTGCCGACGGCGTAGTGCGGACCTGTGCGGGGATACGGGTCGAGGCCAGTGAGTGTGTTCCTCCTCGACGACCACGAGATCGTCCGACGCGGGCTCCGCGACCTGCTCGCGCCGGCGCGGGACATCTCGGTGGTGGGCGAATCCGGGTCCGCCAAGGAGGCCTCCCGAGTCATCCCGGAGCTCAAGCCCGACGTCATGCTGCTGGACGTGCAGCTCCAGGACGGGACGGGGATCGAGGTCTGCCGACGGGTTCGAGCTGTTGACTCCGACATCCACGGCCTTCTGCTCACCTCAGCCGGCGACGACGAGGCCCTGCTCGCGGCGATCCTCGCTGGCGCGGCTGGGTACCTGATCAAGCTGAGCGCGAGTGTGGAACTTCTCAGCGCGGTGCGCCGGGTGGGTTCAGGCAAGGCACTCATCGACCGAGGACAGCGAGCGCGGGTGAGCGAGCGCCTGCGCGCCGAACTCACGGATGGGTCGCCGCGTCTTTCAACGGAAGACCGCGAGCTGCTCTCGTTCCTGCTGGACGGCGCGACGGACGCAGAGATCGTCGAGCGGACCGGCTTGTCGACGGAAGCCGTTCGCCACGGAGTTGCGTCCTTCGTCGGACAGCTCACCGGTTCACTCCTGCCCGCGCCCGGATGGGGCAAGCACCGGCGCCCGGACGGGTGACCTCCGCCGTCAGGCGTGCTGGGCCCTGATCTCCCCGGCCTTCTCGCCGTGTCGCGTCCAGCCGCGGCCCGGTCGCGGATCAGCCAGAAGGACCGGGCACTCGGCCGCCCGCACCACCGCGCGCGCGATCGGCCCCAGATGGGATCCGACCGGCACCAGCGGGTCATGCTGGCCGATCACCAGAAGATCAGCGGCCCGGCTGGCCTCGATGAGGGCGTCGGCAGCGTACGCGTGCCGCGCGTCGATCTCTATGGGGAGATCGCCCCATTCGGACCACATCGTGGCTAGCTCTGTCTGGATCTCGGCTGTGGCCCGCTTCGCCCAGGCCTCGTCCTCCGACCGGGTCATGACGATGTCCTCGTACGGGCTCGGGAAGCTCCACGTGTGCAGGACGTGAAGCCTGGCGCCACGACTGCTCGCCTCGGCACCTGCCGCCCGGAGGACCTCGTGGCATCGTGCGGCCGCATCGATCCCGACTGTCACCTTCGGCTGCGCGCCGGGCTTCGGTTCCGGTGACCACGCGGACGGGACGACGACGACGGGGACCCTCGTGCGGGCTGCCACACCACTGGAGACGGATCTGGTCACCACACGCATCATGCGGGAGAGGTCGCGGTGCTGGAGGACGATCATCCGGGCGTCGGCGGCCATCTCGACCAGGGTCGGGACAACGGCTCCGACGCGGAGGTCGGACGTCACCGTCACGTCGGGCGCCACCAGGTCGCGCACCTTTTCCAAGGCGGCATTGAGCGCCAGTCGTCCGGCACGTTCGAGGTCCGTCTCGCTCACCAGCGTCGTCTCGGGACCCTGGACGAAGCGATGCACCACGTGAACGAGATGCAGGCCGCAACCGAGCCGGTTCGCCTCACTTGCAGCAAAGGCGAGCGCGGTATCGATCGGGTCGTGTCCGACGGCGACGACGACGGGGTTCGGGTTCTGCTCGGTCATGACGGCCTCCCTGACGGTGCGATGTCGTTGTCCAGCCTGTCCCGAAACGCCGCCCGCACCTAGGGACCAACGGCCCGCTCGCCCCGGTCCGATGCCCCTGATCGATGTCTCGTCTACGCACGAGGCTGGGAAACGCACGTACGACCGCCCGGGAGGAGGCGACATGAAGGCATTGCGACTGAAGTCCTGGAAGAGCGAACCGGTACTGGACGACGTCCCCGTCCCGGAGCCCGGCGCGGGTGAGGTCGTGGTGCAAGTCGGGGCTGCCGGCGCCTGCCATTCGGACCTGCACCTGATGCACGACTTCGAGCCCGGCACGCTGCCGTGGGGACCGCCGTTCACCCTTGGCCACGAGAACGCCGGGTGGGTGCACGCGCTCGGCGACGGCGTCGAGGGACTCGAGATCGGTCAGCCGGTGGCCGTGGTCGGAGCGTGGGGCTGTGGCACGTGCCCACGTTGCCTCGAAGGACACGAGAGCTACTGCGAGCGCCCGGACCGGGCACCGGTGGCGTCCGGCGGTGGAGGCTTGGGCCTGGACGGGGGCATGGCGGAATACCTGCTGGTGCCTTCGGCGCGCCACCTGGTGCCGATCCCGGACGGAATCGACCCCGTCCAGGCTGCTCCCCTGACGAACGCCGGCCTCACGCCGTACCACGCCATCAGGCGCTCGGAGCAAAAACTGGGACCGACATCGACGGCTGTCGTCGTGGGGATCGGCGGGCTGGGGCACCTGGCCGTGCAGATCCTGCGCTCCACCTCGGCCGCGCGCATCGTCGCCGTCGACCCCCGGGACTCCGCGCGGGACCTGGCGATCCGTTGCGGGGCGGACCTCTCCTTGTCACCCGGCCCGGATCTGGCAACGCAGATCCGCGAGTTCACCAGCGGCCCGGGTGCCGATGTCGTGATCGACTGCGTGGGATCCGACGAGACCCTGGCCGCCGCGGCGGCGAGTTGCCGACAGCTCGGCGACATCACCATCGTCGGGATCGCCGGCGGCGTCCTGCCGGTCTCGTTCTTCGGAGTCCCGTACGAAGCAAGCGTTCAAACGACCTACTGGGGGAACCGCCGGGAACTTGTCGAGGTGCTCGACCTTGCGGCCCGCGGGCTGCTCAGCGCAGAAACCACGCTGTACACCCTCGACGACGCCGCACAGGCGTACCAGGACCTCACCCACGGCACGGTCAGTGGTCGCGCCGTCGTGATCCCCACGGATACCTACCGCCCATGAGACACGAGGAGACTGCCATGCGGACCGCAATCGTGTACGAGTCCATGTTCGGAAACACCGAATCCTTCGCCCGCATCATCGGCGACACCTTGGGGCGCCTCGGCATCGACGCCACTTTGGCCGACGTACGCCACATTCAGCCGGCTGACCTTCGAGGCTGTGGCCTGCTGGTCGTCGGCGCTCCGACTCACGCCTTCTCCATGAGCCGGCAGCGGACCCGTGACGACGCAGTACGCCAGGGCGCCCAGGCCACACGGGCGGCGCTCGGCGTACGAGAGTGGCTCGGCACGCTTGACAAGGCGTTCCCGTCCGACGCAGACCGCCCCCCGGTGGCCGTGTTCGACACCCGTGTCGAGAAGGTCCGACACCTTCCCGGTTCGGCGGCGAGGCGCTCCGCGCGAGTGCTTCGAGCCCAGGGCTTCCGGGTCCTGGACCGCCCCACCAGCTTCTACGTCGTCGACCTGAAGGGTCCGATGGCAGTCGGCGAGACCACGCGCGCCCAGGGGTGGGCGGTCAGTCTCGCCGAGCTGGTGCGCGATCACGGGCGTCGGGACGTGTCATGACTCCCGAGGAGCCGCGCTCCGCCGTCGCGGGAGCCGCGCACCAGCCGTTGTCGAAGAAGCGAGTGAAGGAAGCATCATGACCGTAGCGGGCCACGCAGCAGCCGATGAGACCTGGCCGTCCGACATCATCCATCGAGCGGTGGGTCTGGCCTGCCGCGCTCCGAGCGTGCACAACACCCAGCCCTGGCGGTGGCGCATTGAGGGCCGATACGTCGAGCTTCGGGCGGATCGGGAAAGACAGCTCGAAGTCAGCGACCCCGTCGGACGCAACCTCACGATCAGCTGTGGCGCCGCCCTCCACCACCTCCAGGTGGCGTCCGCGGGGTCGGGCCTCGGCACGGTGGTGCACCGGTTCCCTGATCCAGAAGCCCGTGACCTGCTGGCGGTGGTCGAGATGACCGAGGGAAAGGCGTCCAACCCCGAGAATGCCGAGCTGCTGGACGCGCTCGAGCGACGGCAGACAGACCGCCGTCGCTTCACCTCGTGGCCGGTGCCCGACGAACGGCTGTCCCACCTGGCCTCCCTCACCGAACGCTGGGGAACGCGGGTGTTCCCGCTCACTGGTTCCTCCGCGCGGGCCACCGTGGAAAGGCTCGTCGACAGGGCAATCGAGGTCCAGGAGGGAGATCCCCACCTCGTGGACGAGCAGCGGAGGTGGATCGACCACAGCTCGGCGGATGGCGTACCGGCTGCCAGCCTGCCCCCGCAGGAGCACCCGGCTGAACGACGGGACCGATTCAACCGCGGCGCCGGGACGACTCGTCCTCGAGGATCGCTCGAGAGCACTGACGGAGTGCTGGCCATCTGCACGTCCAAGGACGATCCGGCTGGCTGGCTGGACGCCGGCGAGACCCTGAGCGCACTGTGGTTGCGGGCCACCCGCGCGGGACTGTCTCTCGTTCCTCTGAGCCAGGTCGTCGAGGTGCAGGAGACCCGTTCCCGCCTGCGTCACGACGTGTTCTTCGACATGGCGCATCCACAGTTGCTGGTGCGGATCGGCTGGCAGGAGGTCGCGCGGTCCCCTCTTCCCCGGTCGCCACGACGCCCGCTCGATGACGTGGTGATCCCATGATTGCCACTCGCGAACACCCCGCCCGGGGGACGGCCCTGGGAACGCAATCACCCCGGTTCCATGGCCGACCGGATTCGTGCTGCAGCCACGTCGACATGGGGTCGGATGGTTTCAGCTGCGGTGTCCGCGGCCTTCCTGGTTTCCTGTGACGTGTCGATCGCGACACTGTCCGGCCAGGGTTCCTCGCGTGCGCGCATGATCGCGGCAACCTCCTCGTCCGCATCCGATACCCCGACCCGCGCGCGGATTCTCGCGGCTGCGATACCTTCGTCCAGACAGCACCGCAGACTGGTGAGTCGGGCCGAGACGGTTCCGGCCAGGTCCGCTGCGGCACTCCGTCGGTCATGAGTCGACCACGAGGCGTCGAGGACAACTGATTCGCCGCGCTCCAGGAGGAGTCGCGCTCGACGAAGCAGCTCCGAGTAGGTCCGTTCGGTCGACAACGGGTCGTAGATGCCGTGTTCGAACGGCGCCTCGGCTGGGGCCAGTGGATCGAGTCCCGCGAGCTCCTTGCGGACGCGGTCGCTGCTGAGCACGACCATCCCAAGCAGGTCCGCGACATGGCCGGCGAGAGTGGTCTTCCCGGACCCCGGTGGTCCGCCAACGAGGACCAGGTTCACGGTGCCCAGCCTCAAGTGTTCCACGGCGAGTTGAGCGAACCGGCGGGCATCCGACGCCGCTGCGGTGCCGGATCCATGCTGGGCGGACCGCAAGGCGGAGACCTTCGCGCGCACGAAGGCGCGGTAGGCCAGAAAGTGGTGCAGCAGCGCCGGAGGTGCAGGATCGTTCGCGAACTCGACGTACGACGCGAGCAGCGAGGTCGCGAGATCGGGCGCTCCCAGCCGCTCGAGATCCATGGCGAGGAAGGAGATGTCATCCAGCTGGTCGAGGTACCGCAGCCGATCGTCGAACTCGAGGCAGTCGAGAATCCGGGGGCCATCCGGCAGGCAGAAGATGTCATCCGCCATCAGGTCCCCGTGCCCGTCAACGACCAGGCCGCGGGCGACCCGGTCGTCGAAGAGCGCCCTTCTCCCAGCCAGGAACTCACGGACGTGACCCTGGATGGCTGTGACGACGTCATCGTCGAACACCCCGGTCCGGAAGGGAGCGCACTGTGCGAAGCTGGCCTCCCAGCGCGCGCCGATCGCCTCGCTCGTGCCCTCCTTCGAGATCACTGGTCCCCGGTCGGCACGGCTGTGGAACGCTGCGACCGCCCGCGCCAGGTCGCGCGTGAGACTCGGATTCGCATGACCCCTGGCTACCAGGGTGGTCAACCGGGTCGCGCTCGGCATCCGGCGCATGACGACAAGAGGCTCCGCGGAGGATGGTGGCGCCTCCAATCGTCCGACGCCGAGGTAGACGTCCGGAGCGAGCCTGCTGTTGAGCTCGACCTCACTCCGGCAGACGGACCACCGATCCTCGAGCGCGGTGAAGTCCAGGAACCCGAGATCGACCGGCTTCTTGAGCTTGAATGCTCGATCCCCCAGCAGAATCACCACGCCAGAGTGAGTCTCACGCACCTCGACAAAGGAATTACCTGCCGTTGCATCGTCGAGCCCGGCTCCTGTTGACCTCTCGCCGGCCCTGACCATGACTCATACCTCGGGGATGCGTGGGTACCGGACAGCGGTCTGAGTCGGCGGCGAGCCATCGACTCCGACGATCACGCCAAGCTCCTGCCAATCGGTCATGGCACACGCACCTGTACGTCAGTCTGTTCGGTTGCGTGAGTGTCGAGGTAGCCCGCCTCGACGGTCACCACCGGGCATTCGGACCTCGCAAGGACAGACCTCGCGACCGGGCCGAGGTGCGAGGCGAGTGGCAGGCGCGGGTCCCGACGACCGATGACGAGCAGAGTCGCCTCCCCGGACTCCTGCACCAACCCGTCCGCCGGCCGCTCGTGCCGCGCAACGATCTCGACAAGGGACTCGTCGTACTCGCACGCCGAGTCGTGAAGGGCCTGCCCCAGAGCCTGCCGCATCGCTCCCTTCATCCGCACTGTCCACTCACTGATGCGGGAGCTCGTGAACACGACGTCGTCGTAGGGCTCCGTGAACCACCACGTGTTGAAGAGCCGCAAGGCGCAGCCGCGGTCCGCCGCCATCATCAGTCCGTCCCGCACGAGAGTCCCGGGGCGGTACGGGTCCTCGACCCCCACGACGACCAGCTCACGAGGACGGGCGTTGGGGGACCAGTCGGGCGGAACACAGACGACTGGGACCGACGCGTGCGAGGCTACGCCGTTGCGTACCCGTCCGATGACCAGGCGCTCGAGCCGATTCCGATCCTCTCCCTGGAGCACCACCATTCGGGCCTTGCGACTGTGCTCGACGATCGTCGGAACCACGAGCCCCGTGTCGACCTCCGACGTCACGGACTGGTCGGCGGGCAACACCTCCCGGACGCGCTCGGCCAGCGTCGCGAGCACGTGCTGCGCCGGGCCAACGAACTCCTGACCGATGACGGCTTCCTCGGCGCTCGTGGGATACGGGTGCACGACGTGCAGCAACTTGACCCCGCAGTCGGCGCGTCGGGCTTCCGCCGCGGCGAACGACAGGGCGGCCTCGGCCGCATGGCCGTCGTCAACGGCCACCAGAACCGGACGCTTGTCGTGCGAATCCATCTCGACCTCCCAGCGCTGAAGTTGATCCAGCGTGGCGCACCGCGTCGTGTGTCGCGTAGGGCCGTTGGACCCATTTGGTCGCTGCACGAAGTCCTGGGCTGAGGTCCGAAGGAGGGGGCCCCTGGAACGAGTACTGCCGCTGCCGCCCGACGTGGTCGCCGACGCGTTCACGACCGCATGTGTTGACGGAGTGGTCACCCTGACGATGCCGCTCCGTCACCCGACCTGACGTCCCCCCCGAACGTGAGCACCGCTGCTCCCGACACGCGATCGCGGGCCAGGTCGTGGAGCGCGTCTCGCGCCCCTTCGAAGGGGTAGGACGTGACCGTCGCACGCACGTCGAGTCGCGAAGCCAGACGGAGGAGCTCCTCGCCGTCAGCCCGGGTGTTCGATGTGACGCTGGTCAGTGTCCGCTCGCGGAAGAGATGGCGCTGGTAGTCGAGGGTCGGGATGTCGCTCACATGAATGCCGGCCAGGGCGAGAGTGCCGCCTTGATCCAACGCGGCGAGAGCCACCGGGACGAGCTCGCCGGCTGGGGCGAACACGATTGCCGAGTCCAGCGGCACCGGTGGACGGTCGGCGGCCGCGCCGGCCGAGCTGGCCCCGATGCGGAGGGCGAGCCGTCGTGCGGCCGGATCGCGCGTGAGCACATGGAGCTCGAGTCCCTGGGCCAGGGCGATCTGGGCCGTCAGGTGGGCGCTGGCCCCGAACCCGTAAATGCCGAGGCGGCCACCCGGCGGAGCCTCGGCCCGACGCAGAGCCCGGTAGCCGATGATGCCGGCGCAGAGAAGTGGAGCGAGCTGGACTTCGGCGACATGTGCGGGCAGGCGATAGGCGAAGGCGGCAGGCACCACGGCGTACTCGGCGTATCCTCCGTCCGCGTCCCAGCCGGTGTACCGCGACGCCTGGCAGAGGTTCTCGGCACCTCGCCGGCACCACCGACAAGTCCCGCAGGTTTCCCTCAACCACGCGATCCCGACTCGATCCCCCACCGCCAGGTCCCGCACGTCGGGGCCGAGGTCGACCACCTCGCCCACCACCTCGTGGCCCGGGATGACCGGGCTGCGGTGCCGAGGCAGGTCACCGTCGGTGACATGCAGGTCGGTTCGACAGACTCCGCAGGCACGGACCCGCACCAGTGCCTCGTGACGGCGCGGGGTCGGAACAGGGACCCTGTCCAGGTTGAGGGCACCGTGGCCCTCCCCGGTCGTTCGCCAGGCGCGCATCAGCTCGTGAACCGTCACTTCAGCGGCACCCCGGCACGCTCCAGCTCGAGTCCTGCCATCTCCTCGGTCGCCTTCGTGAACGGAACAACTTCGACCGCACACGATGCCTCGCCGAGGACGGCTCGCGTGGTCCCTTCCAGGGTGGGATTCGCAGGGCCACAGCGCTGCCGGCGGCCGAGGACGAGCAGGTCGGCGCGCACCGATGCATCGACAAGCGCTCGGGCAGGCTGTGCGTCAACGACGCTGACATCCAGTGGAACGCCGGGGTGGTCGGCTCGCAGGTCTTCGAGACGGGCTTCCACTCCCTCCAGCTCCCTCACCTTCCAGTCCCCGTCAGGTGTGCTCCGACCGATATCGTCTGGGATGTTCGGTGGCTCCCAGGCATGGAACACCGTCAGCCGGTCACCTCGTGCTTCGGCAGTGTCGAAGGCTCGCTCCAACGTATCCGCCGCGTCATGCTTGTCTCTCACGCCCACGACCACCTCTCGACACCAGGGGTCCGGATCCCAGCTGTCCGGCACGGAGACCACGGGCGCGGCCGTGTGGCCGGCCACCCAGCTCGTCACGGCCCGGTTGAACGTCCGATGGCTGCGGCGACCGATGTTGCGGCCCAAAATCACCTCCAGAGCGGTCGAGCCGGCGGCCACGAGCTCTGCCGACACCGAGCCGGGCCGCACCATCGTCTGAACGTTGAGCCCTTGAGTCATCAGGTCAGCCTTCGCGCGCGCGTTGGCGAGCACTCTGCGCCCGAACCCGGTCACGTCGTCAGGGATGACCGGCGCCATCGGGGCGAGCGCGACGTTGTCAGACACGACGTGCAGCAGTGTGAGCGGCGCTTCGAGACGTTGCGCCTCGAGCGCGCCGTACCGCACCGCACTGTCGCTCCCACGGGAGCCGTCGACACCGACGAGAATGCCGATCGGGTCTGGGTTGCGCATGGCGGCTCCTTCATGGGGTCACCTTCTGATGCTCCGGGGGCGGGCCGGGGTGGGGCGAGAGTCGTTCGCCGGGGCCGTGCAGGACGTTGGGCCCTACGAGCGCCACGGAACCCCGGAGGAGTCTGGACGCACGGAAACCACGAGGAGCGACGCAATGAGCGACGACAACCCCTACCCCGCCTGGTGGGTCGAGATCTTTCTGGACGCGAGCGACGGAGAGTCTGTCGCCTCTGCCCACCTCCACGCGCATGAGCATGAAGGGCTCAGCGTGGTCGCAGCCATTCCGCAGGATGACGACCGCCGGGCCGGTTGCTTCGATCTGGTGATCGCATGTGCCCTGCATGAGTTGGCGGACCTCCTCGTGGAGTCCGCAACCGCGTCAACCGTCCGCCCGCCCGGGGGCGGTTGCGAACCAGCCAAGGCGGTACTGAGCCGACACCGGGTGACTCCTGCGGGTTCCTGAAGTGACGGGAACCAAGTCCCGTCACCCCGCCGACTCACGCGATTTCACAAGGTGCAACAAGAGTTCGACGTACTGCTCCAGGTGACGGTCACCGACGTATTCCTCCAGGACCCGGGCATGCGCGGCGGCGCCCAGACGCTGCGCCAGTTGAACGTCACGCAGCAGGCGTCTGGTCGCCAGCGCCAGGGCGCGGCTGTCGGTCGGGTCGTCAAGCAGGATCCCGTCACGGCCGTCAGTGATCTGATCGGCGATCCCGCCGACCCTGCTCGCAATCACCGGACGCGCCTTCCACATGGCTTCGGTCACTGTGAGACCGAAACCCTCGACCAGGCTCTTCTGCACAACCACGTCGGCGTGTCGCTGGAGGGCATTGACGAGCAGCGCATTCTCCTCGACGTCGGCCATCGGGAGTAAGGCGAGACACGTGTGGTCTCGCGCAGCCGCGGGCAGCTCCTGTCGCAGCCGGCGGCATTCGGAGAAGACCTCCCCGGCCTCCGGATCGTCGGCGACACCGGAAGCCTGAGGTCCGGCGAGCACGAGGTGCGCGCCATCGGCGTCGCCCTCGCCGAGCATGCTCGCGAAGCCGGCCAGGACGCCGGGCATGTCCTTCAGGCGGTCCCAGCGGCTGACCTGGACGACGAGCCGGTCCTCCAGAGTCGGTGGTGACCCGTCCAGAACGAGGCCTCTCGCGGTGGGCCGCGTCTTCCGGTCGGTCACCAGCCCCGCTCGCGTGAGGATCCTCTCGATCCCGTCGGGTGCGAGTGAGATGTTCTTGGGTGAGCGGGGATCGATCGAGGGCGCGATCACCCACAGGCGCGAGGCGTCCACCCACTCTGGAGCGTATCTACGGCGGGAGAACACGTGGGCATCCGCACCCGCGAGGTAGGGCCGGAGGAACTGCCACCCGATGTCCGTCAGGGCGTTCGGTTCGTCCCGCCCGACGTGGCACCGCCATACGGTTCGGGCGCCGAGGGCCCGGACTCCCTGGACCAGCGCGGCGGTCTGGGGATCGTGCAGGACCACGACGTCGTCCGGGGAGACCCGCGCCCGCAACGCGAGGAGGTTGCGGGCGAGGACGGCCCGGTAGTGATCGTGCTCGGCCCGAGCCAGGGAACCGCCGTCACCTGCCTTGCCGTGGAGGTGGTTGTGAAGACGCTTGGTGATGGTGAAGAACTCCGCGTCCGCCTCGAGCACCAACCAGCGGTTCACCACACCGGCCCCGTTGGCGTAGGCGAGCAGTGTACGGAGCAGCTCGGCGACGCCGCCGCCTTGGGCCGTGGAACTCACGTGCCAGATCACCCGGCCGGCGAGCGCTTCTCGAGCACGCGCAGCATTCATGGCCAGGCGCTCGGCTCGCTCGGCGGGCAGGAGCGTGGCCAATGCATCGAGCGGCGTCCCAGCGACCTGTATCTCGTCCACGGCCTAGGTCTACCCGAATCGGACGCGGCGCGCGACGTGGGCTCCGACCCCACCAGGTCGTCAGTGTCAGTTCGTCAGTTCGTCAGTTCGTCTGGCACCGACGGCGTACGTCGACCTCTGGATCAGCAGCAGTCTGGTGACGTTGGTCCCTAGGAGCGAAGGCACGGATGGACGAGAATCGCCCTGTCAGAGAACCGAGGAGGACGACGATGACGAACCCCATTCCCACGGCTTCGACATGGTGGGTCGAGGTCTTCCTCGGCGAGACCGAAGGATTTTCGAGTGCGAGCGCACGGCTCCACACCCAGGACCGCACGGCCCTGGTCGGACATGGGACGGCGCGACTCAACCCCCAGGACCGCGACATTCCTGAGATCGGCTACGAGCTGGCAGCGGCACGGGCACTAGGGCACCTCGCGCACCTGCTGCTCGAGAGCGCGGCCGACGACATCAGCGGCGCCACCCGGTCTGCTGTGTTGCCCACCGACCTCGAGTCCCCGCCGCAATCCTGATCAGAAGACGTCTCGCGCCACCCTGCGCTCCCGGTCGGTCACCAGCACGTCCGGTCTGCAGGGCTGCGGCTGTCCGCGGGTTCGTCAGACGCCCGGCGATGCGTCATGACGACGGCGGACCCATCGCCGCAGCTCGTCGCGTGCCGATGCCGCCACCGGCAGCGAACAAGACCTCGATGAGAGTCCACACAGGAGGAGCGGATTCGCGGCGACACCGATCTGAGCGAGGATCGCTGGGTCGCCATCGTCGTCCCTATCCGGCAGGCAACGGTCCAGGTGCCTTCGGTGGGAGCCGCCGGGTCGTGAGGGCCGAGATGCGAGGCCGGGTGGCTCTTGGCCACTCGGGCTCCCCAGCAGCGCCTATCGTTGCGGCAGTCGATCGGAGGTTGTATGACCGGTCTGTCCGTACTGGTTCTGAATGCCGGCTCCTCTTCGGTGAAGTACCAGGTGGTTGACCCGGCTGACGAGTCTGTCATGTCGGGCGGGCACTTGGACCGGGTGGACGAGACCGGGCTCGATAGAGCGCTGGGTGAGGTGCTCAGCCGGCTCGAAGATGACCGTGTGTCGGCGTCTGGGCTGCTGGCGATCGGTCATCGGGTGGTTCATGGCGGAGCTCAGTTCACGGGTCCGGTCGTCGTCGATGACGACATCCTCGCCGCCATCGACCAGCTCGCTCGCCTGGCGCCGATTCACAATCCCCCCGCGGCAGCGGCTATCCGGCATGCCATAGACGCATTCCCGGGTCTCCCCCAGGTGGCGGTCTTCGACACCGCATGGTTCGCGGATCTGCCGGACGCCTCGGCGACATACGCGATTGACGCGGAGGTGGCGGCTCACGCCGGCATCCGCCGCTATGGCATGCACGGCACCAGCCACGCCTATGTCGCCGCTGAGGCCGCGGCCTTCCTCGAGCGCGCCCCAGACGACCTCGACCTGGTCACCCTGCACCTGGGGAACGGCGCCTCCGCCGCCGCGATCAGCCGGGGGCGTCCAGTAGAGACCTCGATGGGACTGACCCCCCTAGAGGGACTGGTCATGGGCACACGGGCAGGTGACGTCGATCCCGGAGTCCTGCTGCACCTGCTGCGCCATGCCGGGATGGGGGTGGGCGAGCTCGAGGACTTCCTCCATCACCGGTCCGGATTGCAGGGGATGGCCGGGTTGCACGACTTCCGCGACCTGCTGGACGCGGTGGATTCGGGCGATGCCCGCGCGGAAACGGCGTATGGCGTCTACTGTCACCGCCTACGCAAGTATGTCGGGGCGTATCTGGCCGTGCTGGGCGGCGCGGATGCGCTGGTTTTCACTGCCGGTGTGGGTGAGAACGTGCCCCGGGTGCGCGAGGACGCGCTACGTGGGCTGGACGCGTTCGGCATCCAGGTGGACCCGGCGCGCAACAGGCGACCGTACGGGGGGACCCGCCGGGTCGGTTCCAGCTCGTCCCGGGTGGAGGTCCTGGTCGTGCCCACGAATGAAGAACTCGCGATCGCTCGACTGGTGGTCGAACTCCTCGGGTGATCGTGCGGGTCAGCCCGGCCAGGCCCAGTCCCGGACCTCGGGCAGGTCCTCGCCGTGCTGGCGCGTCCAGTCACGGGCGCGGCGGCGGGTGTCGACCATGAGCTGGCGGAGCTCGGCCGCTTGCGACCCGAGGCCGGGAACCCTGTCGATGACATCCATGACGAGGTGGTATCGATCCAGATCGTTCATCATGACCATGTCGAACGGAGTAGTGGTGGTTCCCTCCTCCTTGTAACCGCGCACGTGAAGGTTGCCATGGTTCGTGCGCCGGTACGCAAGCCGGTGGATGAGCCACGGGTAGCCGTGGTAGGCGAAGATGACCGGCTTGTCGGTGGTGAAGACGGTGTCGAACTCGCGGTTCGGGAGGCCGTGCGGGTGCTCACCGGGATCCTGGAGCCGCATGAGGTCGACGACGTTCACGAAGCGCACCTTCAGGGCGGGCAGGTGCTCACGGAGTAGTGCGACGGCAGCCAGGGCCTCGAGTGTGGGCACGTCGCCGGCGCAGGCGACCACCACGTCCGGCTCTCCCGGGTCGGAGGATGCCCAGCCCCAGATGCCGAGCCCGCGGGCGCAGTGCAGGTCCGCCTGCTCGGGGTCGAGCCAGTCGAAGGAGGGCTGCTTGCCTGCCACCACGACGTTGACGTAGTGCTCGCTGGCAAGGCAGTGCCGCATGGTCGACAGCAATGTGTTGGTGTCCGGCGGCAGGTAAACGCGCACGATCTCGGCCTTCTTGTTAATGACGTGGTCGATGAACCCGGGATCCTGGTGAGAGAAGCCGTTGTGGTCCTGGCGCCATACGTGCGAGGTGAGCAGGTAGTTGAGAGAGGCGATCGGCGGACGCCACTCCAGCATCCGGGTGGTCTTCAGCCACTTCGCGTGCTGGTTCAGCATGGAATCGACGAGGTGGATGAAGGCCTCGTAGCAGCTGAACAAGCCGTGGCGCCCGGTGAGAAGATAGCCCTCGAGCCACCCCTGACAGGTGTGCTCCGAAAGCATCTCCACGACCCGGCCTTCATGGGCCAGGTGCTCGTCGAGGTTGGTGATGTCTCCCGCGAACACCTTGTCGGTCACGGCGTACACCGCGTCGAGGCGGTTGGAGGCGGTCTCGTCGGGGCCGAAGATGCGGAAGTTGTCCGGGTTTCCGCGGATCACGTCGACCAGGTACTCGCCAAGAACCCGTGTGGCCTCGTGGACGGTGTGGCCGGGCTCGTCCACTTCAACGGCGTGGGTGCGGAAATCCGGAAGTTCGAGGGGGCGGCGGAGGAGTCCACCGTTGGCATGAGGGTTGGCGCTCATCCGCCGGGCGCCGTGCGGTGCGATGTCGCGAAGTGCGGGAACGAGCCGGCCGTGGTCGTCGAACAGCTGGTCCGGTTCGTAGGATCTCATCCACTCCTCGAGCTGTTCGCGGTGGTCCGCGTTCTCGCGGGTGGCGGCGAGCGGGACCTGATGTGCCCTCCAGGTCCCCTCGACCGGAACTCCGTCGACCGCTCCCGGGCCGGTCCAGCCCTTGGGAGTGACCAGCAGGATCATCGGCCATGGCCGACGCCCGACGTCTCCGTCGTCGCGGGCAGCGCGCTGGATCGCCCGGATGCTGTCATGCGCCCGGTCCAGCGCCGTGGCGAGCTGTTCATGTACGTCGGCCGGGTCGTTGCCCTCTACGGTGAGCACCTCGTGTCCATAGCCCTCGAGCAGGCTGATCAGCTCTGCACGGGGGATTCTTGCTGGGACGGTCGGGTTGGCGATCTTCCAACCATTGAGATGGAGGATGGGCAGGACGGCGCCGTCGTGGACCGGGTCGACGAACTTGTTGGCATGCCAGGACGCGGCGAGCGGACCCGTTTCGAACTCGCCGTCTCCCACGACGGCCGCGACGAGGAGATCGGGGTTGTCCATCGCGGCGCCGTAGGCGTGGGAAAGGACGTACCCGAGCTCGCCGCCCTCGTGAATAGACCCTGGGGTCTCCGGGGCCACATGGCTGGGGATTCCGCCGGGGAAGGAGAACTGGCGGAACAGGGTTCGCATACCCGCTTCGTCCGACCCGACCTGTGGGTACACCTCGGAGTACGTGCCCTCAAGCCAGGCGTTGGCGACCGCTGCCGGTCCGCCGTGCCCCGGGCCGGCTAGGAAGATCGCACTGACGTCACGCTTCCTGATGAGGCGGTTCAAGTGCGCCCACAACAAGTTGAGGCCCGGCGTGGTGCCCCAGTGCCCGAGCAGGCGTGGCTTGATATCACCCGGTGCCAGCGGCCGCCTGAGCAGTGGGTTGTCGATCAGGTAGATCTGGCCCACCGACAGAAAGTTGGCGGCTCGCCACCACGCGTCGACGAGCCGGAGTTCCGTGGTTCGGTCGTCTTGCGCTTGGGAAGCGGTGTCCGGGATGGTCATCTGCTCTCCTTGCTGCTCTGGGCTTCGGCCCGCCAAACCGCGCCTCTGGCGAACACTCTGGCTCTCCTCGAAGGGCAAGCCCATCAAGAACGGGGAGCCGCCGAAAGGGTCCGATGACCCGAGTTCAGGTCCGAGGGTGAGTCCACGATGGAGAGTTGAGTCCCGAAGCATGAGGACTTGCGACCCCTGCGGGTTGTCGCCAGCGCGCTGTCCAATGGGACGAGCAGGGCTAGACGATCCGACAGGAGTCCGCGATGGATACCTCTGAGGTTCGACCGTCGCCTCGTGTGCAGGCGAGACGGGACCACCAAGAGGCCACCCGCCCCCAGGTTCTGGGCACGGCCTGGTCATGGCTGACCCCCCTCTGGAGGCGCCTGTTGTCGGCCGCTGTGATCGCGTCCCTGGGCGGCGTTCTCCTGGGCGTGGTCATGCCGCGAGGCCCCATGACGGCGGCTGAGGCGATCGCCGCGATGGGCACCGGTCTCGTCACGGGAGCAGTTGCGGGGCTCGTGCTCCGTTCCCGCTGGGCGATGTTGCTGGCCCCTTGCCTCGGCATCGTGGCGTTCGAGGTCACGCGCATCGGAACCGACGGGCCCTTGGTCGATGGCATCCATCTCGGAACCTCGTGGGGCCTTGCCGCGTTGCTGATCGGTCGTGTCTTCAACACGTTGCTGGTCGTCGTTCCCATGATCGTCGGTGTCGCATACGGCGCCGGCATGGCGCGACGCCCGGTGCGCGCGCCCGAACCACGCCAGCGGCTGCCAGGCCAGAGTTGTCCGGCGTGGGCGACAGGTGGTGGCTGCATGCACTCTGATCGCTCTTGTCGCGTTCGCCGTCGCGTTGACCCGGCCGGCAACGACGCCACCGATCCTGGGCTCCGATGGCGAGGTGCTCGAAGGCAGCATCGCCACGCTGGAGGAGATCACGTTGGGTGGACACAGCCAGTGGATCTCCATGCGGGGACACGACACCGGCAATCCCGTGCTCCTGCACCTCGCGGGCGGACCCGGCCAGAGCGACCTCGGCTACATCAGAGCGCTCTGGGCCGACATCGAGCGAGACTTCGTCGTGGTCGATTGGGACCAACGCGGAGCAGGCAAGTCCTATCCGGCCCTCGAACCCACTGACACGTGGACCCTCGACCAGGCGGTGGACGACACCGTGCAGTTGACGAACTACCTGCGAAAGCGGTTCGACGAGCGCAAGATCTACCTGATCGGCGAGTCCTGGGGCACTATCCCGGGCACTCTGGCCGTCCAGCAGCACCCAGAGCTCTTCCACGCCTACATCGGAGGGGGCCAGATGGTCGACGTCCGCGAGACCGACCGCCTCCTCTACGACGAGATGCTGCGCTACGCCGAGCGGACAGGCGATGACGAAGTCGCCCGAAGATGGCCGAGTTCGGGCCCCCGCCGTACGACGACGTGTTCGCCAACGCGTACGTCATGAGCTACTACGACGAGCTGAATCCGCATTCCCCTCCCTCGGCCCATGAAGATGCGATCGACGAGTCCGGGATCGGACCACTCAACGTGATGGCCAGTGAGTACTCCCTCATCGAACGGTTCAACGTCATCCGGGGGCTGGCTGACATGTTCGCCGTGATGTACCCACAGCTACAGGACGTCGACTTCCGCGTTGACGTGCCGGAGTTGGACGTGCCGGTCTACCTGCTCGATGCACGCCACGAGTCGAGGGCACGCCGTATCCCGGCGCACCAATGGTTCCGCGACCTGCGAGCACCCCTCAAGCGGCAGTACGTCTTCCAGCACTCCGGCCACTCGGGACAGTACGAGGAGGCAGACAGGCTGCACCGGATCCTGCTCGAAGACGTACTCCCGGCAGCCCACGAATCCAGGTGACCGCAGGCTGTCGTCATTCGGGCGTCCCGTGCCCGGGCGTGACAGGCGCACACCCTCCGAGCCCGTAGCGGGCCGGCATTCCGGTCCCGTCCCGTCGGCTTGGAGCCAGCTTCCGCTCGCGAACGCCGACCTGGATCAGTGCCCGACCGGGACACACCGCCATGGTGGCGCGGTGCGAGCGTGGCGGTGATCGGGATCCGCGGCGCTGCCTGTCGGGAGGCCGAGCGGGCTCCGTCGTGATCACCCGGTTCGCGGGACGACCTGACCGCCCGGTCTCGAGCAAGGTTGCGGCGGCGAGGAGTCCGCAGCCGTTTGACACGGCGTCGGAGTCGTGGCCCGCCGGGTCTCCCCCGACCTGTCAGCCTCACTTGTTGGCGGATCCTCGCCGCCTGAGACAAGAACACCACCGGAGCAGGCCCTGCCACAGGGGCCGAAGTCCCGTATCACCGGACCCAACGGCCTCCGTAGCCGGTGGCGGGCGAGCGGACGACCCTCTAGGTCACCGTCACCCACCTCCTCGACGGCTCCCCGCACTTGCCCAAGGGTCGCCAGACCGCGGGTCGTCCCAAGAACTCCGCGATTCCGAGGTTCGCTCTCAGCGTCGACGGCGCACGGCGGCCAGACCGGGTACGGCGGCGAGCAGCAGCGCGGCCGCCACCCCGGCCACGGGAAGCGGCTCCGTCCTCAGCAGTCCCCGCAGCGGCGGCCAGGCCACCGCGAGGGCCTGGAGCGCGGCGGCGAGCACGACCGCCGCCTCCAGCCCACGATCCGCCAACGCGCGACCTCGGCGCGGCGCCCGGAGGGCGAGGGCCAGCCCCAGCTGAGACAGTCCTAGGGTGAGGAACACAGTGGTCTGCACGTGCCAGTCCTGTGCTTGCGCGAGCAGCCCCGCCCCCACGCTCACCACCGCGATGATCACACCGGAGACCGTGATCTGGCGGAGCAACCCACCGCCGAGCACGGAGCGCTCCGGAGAGGGAGAGGGACGGCGCATGACGCGGGGGTCCAGCGGCTCGCCCCCGAACGCGACACCCGGGACGCCGTGGGTGATCATGTTGATCCACAGGATCTGTGCCGGCTGCAGCGGAACCCGGCATGCCCAGGAACGGGGCTGCGAGGATCACGAGCATCTCGGCCAGGCCGCCCGCGAGGCCGTAGCGGAGGAAGGCACGGATGTTGGCAGTAGATCCGGCGCCCCTCCCCGACTGCCGTCACCACGGTGCGCAGGTCGTCGTCGACCAGCACCAGGTCGGCTGCCTGACGAGCAACCTCCGTGCCGCGACCGCCCATCGCCACCCCGATGTCGGCGCGCCGTAGCGCGGGCGCGTCGTTGACCCCGTCACCGGTCATGGCGACGACGTGGCCGCGGGCGCGCCAGGCGTCGACGATGTCGACCTTCTGCTCGGGTTGGGTGCGCGCGTAGACGTCGATCGACTCGACCTGCGCGGCATGCTCCCCCCGTGCCACGACTTCCCCGTCCACCACGCGGCCTTCTGCCCGGGCGATGCCCACCTGCGTGGCGACTGCTCGCGCGGTCGCGGGGTGGTCGCCGGTGACCAGCACCGTGCGAATGCCGGCGTCACGGCAAGCCGCGACGACGTCTGCCGCGTCGCCCCGCGGCGGGTCCGCAATACCCACGAGTCCCACCAGATCGAAGGGCACGCCGGACTCGGGGCACCGATCCGCGACCGCCAGCACCCGGAAGCCCTGCTCCGCGAGGGATTCGGCGGCGAGCCGGGCCTCCTCCACGTCTCCCGGGACGCTGCCGAGGACGACCTCCGGTGCTCCCTTCATCACCTCGAGGGGCCCGTCGGAGCCCCGATGAACGGTGCGCATGTATTGGCGTTCGCTGTCGAAGGGTGTTTCGTCGGTGCGGCTCCAGTGCTCTCGCAGCCCACTCACCGTGATGCCGTGCTTGGCCGCCGCCACGAGCAGCGCTGACTCGATGGGGTCCCCCATGACCTGCCAAGCGGCGTCGTCGCCGCGGGTGAGGCCGGCGTCGTTGCACAGCACGAGGTCGCGCAGCAGCCGCGCGACGGCTGCGCCGCCCGCGCCTGCGCCGACCAACTCGCCGTGCACGGCGTACCCGCGACCGGTGACCTCGCATGGACCCTCACGGGTCCACAGACGTTGGACGGTCATCCGGCCCTCGGTGAGAGTCCCCGTCTTGTCGGAGGCCAGGACAGACACCGACCCGAGCGTCTCCACGGCGGGCAACCAGCGGACGACGGCCGCGCGGCGCGCCATCCGGTAGGCGCCCATGGCCAGCGCCACCGACACGACCGCGGGCAGCGACTCCGGGATCGCGGCCACACCGAGGCTCACCGCCAGGATGAGCGCGTCGGTCCAGGCGCTGCCGCGCAGGACCGACGAGCACCAGGACCGACCACGAGAGCAGCGCGGTCACCAGCACCAGCTGGCGCGACAGTCGCGACAGTCGCCGCTGGAGTGGCGTCGGCCGGACTCCGGTCGACGCGATCAGCGCGGCGATCCGGCCCAGTCCGCTGTCCGCACCGGTGCGCACCACCCCGCCGAAGCCCCGGCCACGGGTCACCACCGTGCCCGACAGGACCTCCTCGCCGACGGTACGGGCCACTGGGATCGACTCGCCCGTCATGGAGGCCTCGTCGACCTCCACGCCGATCGCCTCGGTTAGCAGCAGGTCGGCGGGCACCACGTCCCCAGCTTCGAGCCGTACCACGTCCTCCACCACCAGGTCGGCGGCGTCCACGTCGACGATCCGTCCGTCACGCCGGACTCGCGCTCGAGGGGCGGCCATTCGGTCGAGGGCCGCGATGGCGTTCTCGGCTCGTACCTCCTGCACCACGCCGATCGTCGTGTTGAGGACCACGACCGCGGCGATGATCACAGCATCCGATGCGTCACCGACCAGGAGGACGACCACCAACGCTCCGCACAGCAGGAGGATCATGGGGTCGCGAAGCTGTGCGAACACCCGGGCGACGACCGACCTCCGCGGGGGGCGGGGCGCGGTGTTGGGTCCGTCGGCCACCAGGCGTCGGCCCGCGTCGGCGGAGGAGAGCCCCGCCTGGTTGCGTGGAGCCGGCGTGGACGCGGTCATCGCAGCAGGGCACCGGACTCCTCGAGCGCGAGGCCGGGCGCCTCGGTCACGGCGCGAGTGGCCGGAACGACTTCGACTGGGCACGTGGCGGTGCGGAGCACCGCGCGAGCGGTGCCGCCGAGGTGGGAGCCGAGCACCCGGCTCGGGGGGCGCCGCATCAGGACCACCAGGCTTGCGTCCCGGGACGCGTTCACGAGTGCCCTGGCCGCGTCGTCGTGGACCACGCGGACCGTCACGGGCGTGTCCGGGTGGTCGCGGCGCCACGGAGCGAGCTCCTTCTCCACGAGCTCGTTGCCCCGGGTCAGCCAATAGTCCCCGTGGGTGCGCTCCTCGATCAGGTCGATGTACTCGTCCGGAAGCTTCCAGGCGTGCACGACCTCGATCGGTGCAGCCGTGGCAGCCGCTTGTCGAAAGGCTGCAGCCAGCGGCTCTCCAGCGTGCGTCTGCGACTTGAGGCCGACCACGATGGGCCCCGCGCCCGACTCCCCCCGGGCACTCCAGTCGGAGGGCACCGCGACAACAGGGACGCTGGCGTGCGCGGCGACCGAGGCCGTGGTGCCGCCGGCGAGCATCCGCCCGAGACCGCTGCGGGTCTCGTGGCCGACGACGAGGAGTCGTGCGCCCTTGGCGCTGGTCACCAGTTCGGCGACCCGTGACCCGGTGTACCGAGTCCCGGTGACCCGCAGGTCGGGCGCCATCTGGGCCGCCTCGCTGATCGCGTGATCCAGGATGGCCGTGCCGGTCCTTTCAATCTCGGAGGGGATCGAGGGCAGCATCGGAGTCATGGGGGCGTAACCGGGGCTGACGTGCACGAGATGCAGCCCGTCACCTGTCCGGCGAGCCTCCTCGACGGCGTAGCGGAGCGCTCCGGCGCTGCTCGGCCCGCCGTCCACTCCGACGACGACGCTTCCGATGTGTTCGTTGGTCATGTCGTGTCCTTTCTCCGGGAGCCATGCTTCTTGGCTTCCGTCCAGGGGTGGAGGGCCGCTGCTCCCTCGGCCGCGGGACCTTGGTCCCGACGGCATCGCTCGGCACGCGAGGTCACCCAGACGGCGCCTTCGTCGCGACCGACCGGGGCTGCCGCCTCATGACCGGGCCACGAAGCGCGCGACGCTGTGGCGTGGGAGGTGACCCGGCACGAACGGGGAACCGCGTTCTGCTGTGTGCCTCAGAGTTACGAACCGAAGTTCAGTAGATCGGCGACATGGTTGGCGGCGGCTCCTTGACCGGGCCGGGAACCGGCACGACGGCCAAGGGCCGTCGAGACTCGCGCAGGATTGCACGTACGGCGGATCCGTTGGCACGGCCATGGGTGGTCCCACGGTCTCGGCCGACGACCACGAGCTGCGTGTCCACCGAAGCCTCCAGCAGCGCGTCGGCAGGCGGAAGCGCCGGAAACCTCAGCTCGACGTCGACTTCGGGATACCGGTTTCGCCACTCCTTCAGCCGTGCCCGTACCCCTTCTTCCTGCTCATCTCGGGCGGCGGCGATGACCGGAACCGTGCGCGGATCCAGGTGGGGCGCCGTCCGGGCGTTCACGACCAAGAGCGGCACCTGCATCTTCCGGGCCCGTTCGAACGCGAAGCCAAGAATGGCCGGATCCATCACGTCGTTGCGATCGGCTCGGTGCGCAAGGCCGACGAGCAGCGGAGAGGCGCACTGCGTCGGCTGGATCCACGATTCCGGAACCACCACGACCGGGACCCTTGCGCGCCCCACGACATCGGCTGCTGTGCTCCCTATCCGAAGATGTTCGACTCCGATGCGCCCGCGGTGACCGACCACCACCAGCGATGCCTCGTCGGCAGCCGCGAGGAGCGCTTCTGGAGCGGCCAGGTCACTCTCGACGTACTGGACGTCGCGCAGCGTCAGCCGCCGCGCAAGGCTCGCTGCGTTGCCAGGTCGATCCGCGGAGTAGCGGGACTCGTCCCGACCATTGACCAGAAGGAGTCCGTGTCCCGTCCGCTGCGCCTCCTCCACGGCCCAGACGACAGCACTGGTGCTGCGCCCTCCTCCGTCGACGCCCACGACGATCGGATGCTGCACGGCCTCGCGACGCGAGTCGGTCTGGCTTGCCCAGGTGTCCACGTTCTCCTCCAGCCACTTCGGTTGTTCGACCAGCGTGGCGCCGGCCTGCCCTCTGCCCCAGTGGCTGGGGTCAGGTCTCCACAGGTCCAAAGTCCCGCCCGTCGGAGTCGATCGGACAGACCTACTTCAACCGCTTCGGGCTCCCCGCCCGAGGACTCTTCCTCAAGCGGGGTCGTTGAGCGTCGTCCCAGCACTGGGAGCGCGCTTCCTCACCCCGAGGATCGTGTAGACGAGCGCGACGATCGCGGTGGCGCACAGCAGCATCAGGCCGATCGTGTAGCTGTGGTCTTCCTCGTCGTAGGTCGCGCCCATGACCAGCGGCGGGAAGAACCCGCCGAGGCCGCCGGCCGCGCCGACGATGCCGGAGACGCTGCCGACCCGCTCCCTGGGCGCCATCTCCGCGACCCAGGCGAAGACGCCGCCGGTGCCGAGGCCGAGGAACGCCGCGAGCAACACGAAGCTCAGGCCGGCCGGCACCTCGGGCTCCGGCTGGAGCGCGACGACCACGGCCAGCACCGCAGCGCCGGCGAACGAGGTCGCCGCCACGGCGCGCGGCCCGACCCGGTCCGACAGCACCCCACCGACGGGCCGCGCGATGACCGCGGCGATCGCGAAGCCCGCCGTCCGCGTGCCGGCGTCGGTGAGGTCGAAGTCGTAGACGTCCTTGAGGTAGGTCGGCAGGTAGGTCGAGAACGCGACGAACCCACCGAAGGCGACGGCGTAGAGGAACGACATCTGCCAGGTCACCGGCAGCTTGGCCGCCGCGCGCAGCTTCGGCACGACCGGATCGGTGTTGGGGCTCCAGAGCGGGCGAGTCGCGCAACGCCGTCCACACCAGGAAGGCGACGGCGACCAGCGCCGCCGCGATGATCAGGTGGGTCACGCCGTAGCCGAACCAGTCCACGAACCGCGGCGTGAAGAACGCCGACAGTGCGGTGCCGCCCATGCCGGCGCCGAAGACGCCGGTGGCGAAGCCGCGTCGGTCGGCCTCGAACCAGGCGTTGACGAAGGGGATGCCGACCGCGAACGTCGTGCCGCCGATGCCGAGGAAGAAGCCGAAGAGCAGCATCAGGCCGTAGGAGTCCCGTTCGCCGGCGATCGCGACCAGCAGCACGAACGGCGCGGTCGCGAGCAGCAGGACCGTGAACATCAGCCGGCCGCCGAACCGGTCGGTCAGGGCGCCGGCGAGGATCCGGCCCAGCGAGCCGACCAGGACCGGCGTCGCGACCAGCAGCGACTTCTGGCCGGACGAGAGGCCCATGTCCTCGGCGTACCGCACCCCGAGCGGCGCGATCATGTTCCAGGCCCAGAAGCTGATCGCGAAGGCCAGCGTCGCGAGGGCGAGGTTCTTGGACTGGCCCTGCTTGAGGTCCGGGACGACGCCGGTGTCGGTCATCGGGTGTTCCTGTCGCGGTCGGGGGTGCCGACCGGGCTCCAGCCCGCGCGCGGCCGGCCGGTCGGCGCCGGAGTCCGGGCGTCCCGGCTCCGGTAGACGATGTAGGGCCGGAACAGGTAGTGCACCGGCGCAGTGAACGCGTGCACGAGCCGGGTGAACGGCCAGGCCGCGAACAGCAGCATCCCGACCAGCACGTGGACGTGGAACTGGATCGGCGCCGCGTCCATCGCGTCGACGTCGGGGTCGAGACGGAAGATCGAGCGGAACCACGGCGAGACGGTCTCGCGGTAGTTGTGCGCCTCGTGGCCGGCACCGACCGCGACCAGCGTCGTCCAGAGGCCGAGGGTGATCGCGCCGACGAGCAGCACGTACATGAACTTGTCGTTCACCGTGGTCGCCATGAAGACCGGCCCGGACGGTGCGCCGCCGGACGACGAGGATGACGATGCCCGCGAGGGTGCAGACGCCCGCGATGCCGCCGAAGAGCAGCGCGTTGAAGTGGTACATGCCCTCGGAGATACCGACCGCCTCGGTCCAGTCCTCGGGGATCACCAGACCGCCGACGTGGCCGATGAAGACCACCAGGATGCCGAAGTGGAAGAGCGGCGACCCGATCCGCAGCAGCCGCGACTCGTAGAGCTGCGACGACCGCGTGGTCCAGCCGAACTTGTCGTAGCGGTAGCGCCAGATCGTGCCGAGCACGAGCGTCGCGATCACCAGGTAGGGCAGCACTCCCCAGAGCAGGACGTCTCATCGCTCGACCCGCCATCGGCAGCAGCCGCGGATCGTAGGGTTCGAGCCCGACCGACTCGGTCGGTGGCCCGCCGACCATCGCCTGGACCGCGGCCCGGTCGGCCGGCGAGGCGCCCGGGAGGCGTCGCGCAGACGGCGGCGACCACCTCGGCGTACGGCGAGGCGTCCTCGGCCAGGCCGATCCGGAGCAGCTCGAGGCTGGGGCGGTACTCGCGCAGCAGCGCGTCGCCCGCCTCGGGGTCGGCGATCGCGGCGAACTCCAGCACCATCGGCAGGTAGTCGGGCAGCTCGCCGGAGGTGTCGACCAGGAAGCCGCTGGCCCGGTACGCCGCCTTGAACCGCGCCGAGCACCTCGCCGCGCCGACGGGTGTCGCCGTCGGTCCAGTAGGACAGGTAGAGCGCGTGCCGGCGGGAGAGGTCGAAGACGTCGACGTACCGGCGCTGGAGCTCACCCAGCGGCAGCCGCTCCAGCTCGGTCGAGGAACGCGTCGAGGTCGGCGACGCCGTGCTCCGCCAGCGCCGAGCGCAGCACCGGCACCCGGGAGACCAGCTCGGCGTCCGGGTAGGCGAGGCACCACGACGCAGCCTGCCGGACGACGCGGGCGCGCTCCCGGGCCGTGCCGGTGTCGAGCTGTCGAGACCCAGCCTCATCGGCCGTCCTCCTCGGTGCGCGGCGGGAACAGCCCGTCAGGCGTGCCGTTGCCGTCCCAGTTGAGCAGGTTCACCCGGCCGCGCAGCTCCTCGCCGCCGGCCGGCGTCTCGCTGGTCTGGCGCTGCTTGAGGGCGTGGAAGGTCTCGACCGCGACCGGCACCGGCTGGCCGCTGGCCTCACCGAACGGGGCGGAGCCGTACATGCCCGGACCCTCGTCGTAGTCGAGCGAGCAGCCGATCTCCTCGAGCTCGTGGGCCTGCTCGACGTGCGCCTTCGGGATGACGTAGCGCTCCTCGTACTTGGCGATCGCCATCAGCCGGTACATCTCGTACAGGCTCTCCTCGGTCATCCCGACCGCGGCGGGGATCGAGGCGTCGGGCTCGCGGCCGAGGTTGACGCCGCGCATGTAGGCGCGCATCGCGGCGAGCTTGCGGAGCACGCCGTCGATGACCTCGGTGTCGCCGGCGGTGAAGAGCTCGGCGAGGTACTCGACCGGGATCCGCAGCGACTCGATCGCGCCGAAGAGCACGTCGCGGTCCTCGGCGTCGTGACCCTGCTCGGAGAGCAGGTCGACGATCGGCGACAGCGGCGGGACGTACCAGACCATCGGCATCGTGCGGTACTCCGGATGCAGCGGCAGCGCGACCCGGTACTTCTTCGCGAGCGCGTAGACCGGCGATCGCCGGGCGGCGTCCAGCCAGTCCTCGGGGATGCCCTGCTCGCGTGCCGCCGCGACCACGGCGGGGTCTTCGGGATCGAGCAGCAGGTCCATCTGCGCCTCGTAGAGGTCCTGGTCGTCCGGCACCGACGCGGCGGCGGTGACCGCGTCGGCGTCGTACAGGAAGAGCCCGAGGTAGCGCAGCCGACCGACGCACGTCTCCGAGCAGACGGTCGGGAGCCCGACCTCCACCCGCGGGTAGCAGAACGTGCACTTCTCGGCCTTGCCCGACTTGTGGTTGAAGTAGATCTTCTTGTACGGGCAGCCGGTGATGCACTGCCGCCAGCCGCGGCAGCGGTCCTGGTCGACCAGCACGATGCCGTCCTCGGAGCGCTTGTAGATCGCGCCGGACGGGCAGGACGCCATGCACGACGGGTTGAGGCAGTGCTCGCAGATCCGCGGCAGGTAGAACATGAAGGTCTGCTCGAACTCGAACTTGATCTTGTCCTCGGACTCGCGGCGGATCCGCTCGACGATCGGGTCGAGGTGGCCCATCTCCGAGGCGCCGCCGAGGTTGTCGTCCCAGTTGGCCGACCAGGTGACCTTGGTGTCCTCGCCGGTGATCAGCGACTTCGGCCGGGCGACCGGGAAGTCGTCACCGAGCGGCGCCTCGACCAGCGTCTTGTAGTCGTAGGTCCACGGCTCGTAGTAGTCCTTGAGCTCCGGCTGCACCGGGCTGGCGAAGATCGACAGCAGCCGCTTGAGCCGGCCGCCGGTCTTGAGCTGCAGCCGGCCGCGCTTGTTGAGCTCCCAGCCGCCGCTGCCACTGCTCCTGGTCCTCGTGCCGCCGCGGGTAGCCCTGCCCGGGCCGGGTCTCGACGTTGTTGAACCAGACGTACTCGGTGCCGGCGCGGTTGGTCCACGCCTGCTTGCAGGTCACCGAGCAGGTGTGGCACCCGATGCACTTGTCGAGGTTCATCACCATGCCCATCTGGGCCATGACGCGCATCAGTAGGTCACCTCCTGCGAGCGCTTGCGGATCGTGGAGACCATGTCGCGCTGGTTGCCGGTGGGACCGAGGTAGTTGAACGTGTAGGACAGCTGGGCGTAGCCGCCGATCAGGTGCGTGGGCTTCACCAGCAGCCGGGTCACCGAGTTGTGGATGCCGCCGCGGCGACCGGTCGCCTCGGACTTCGGTACGTCGATCGTGCGCTCCTGCGCGTGGTGCACGTAGACGACGCCCTGCGGCATCCGGTGGCTGACGATCGCGCGGGCGACCAGCACGCCGTTGGCGTTGGTGCACTCGACCCAGTCGTTGTCGTGGACGTCGATCGACGCCGGCGTCCTGCGGGCTCATCCACACCGTCGGGCCGCCGCGCGAGAGCGACAGCATGAACAGGTTGTCCTGGTACTCCGAGTGGATCGACCACTTCGAGTGCGGCGTCAGGTAGCGCACCGTGATCTGCAGCCTCCCGTCCGGCCCGAGCGCCGGCTCGCCGAAGAGCCGCTGCATGTCCAGCGGTGGTCGGTAGATCGGCAGCGCCTCGCCGACGTCGGTCATCCAGTCGTGGTCGAGGTAGAAGTGCATCCGGCCGGTCAGCGTGTGGAACGGCTTGAGCCGCTCGATGTTGACGGTGAACGGCGCGTAGCGGCGCCCGCCGGTCTCCGAGCCCGACCACTCCGGCGAGGTGATCACCGGCACCGGCGCGGCCTGGGTGTCGGCGAAGCTGATCCGCTTCTCCTCCGACCCCTCGGCGAGGTCGTGCAGCTTCTTGCCGACCCGCTCCTCGAGGGTGTGGAAGCCCTGCACGGCGAGCGCGCCGTTCGTCGTGCCGGAGAAGCGCAGGATCGCCTCGGCCAGGTGCTGGTCGGTGTCGATGGCCGGCCGCCCGGCGCCGGCGCCGCTCGGCATCACGCCGTTGCTGCGGGCCAGCGCCTCGACCTGCTCCTCGAGCCGGTAGGTGACGTTCTTGACCGTGAAGCCGAGGGTGTCGGCGAGCGGTCCGACCGCCGCGAGCTTGTCGGCGATCGCGGTGTAGTCGCGCTCGACCACCGAGAAGACCGGGGTGTTCACGCCGGGCACGGCCTCGACGCCCGGCTCCTTCCAGTCGCGGACGACGCCGCCGGGCTGCTTCGTCTCGCCCGGGGTGTCGTGCTGGAGCGGCACGGCGACCAGGTCCCGGCGGGTGCCGAGGTGGTCCTTCGGCGAGCTCGGAGAGCCGGCGCGCGATCGCGTGGAAGGCCTCGAAGTCGGTGCGCGCCTCCCACGGCGGGTCGATCGCCGGGACTGAACGCGTGCACGAACGGGTGCATGTCGGTCGAGGACAGGTCGTGCTTCTCGTACCAGGTCGCCGCCGGCAGCACGACGTCGGAGAGCAGCGTCGTCGACGTCATCCGGAAGTCGGCCGAGACGAGCAGGTCGAGCTTCCCCTCGGGCGCCTCGTCGTGCCAGGCGACGTCGCTGCGGGCGGGGCGCCTCGGGGTTCTCCGAGCCCAGCACGTTGGAGTGGGTGCCGAGCAGGTTCTTGAGGAAGTACTCGTTGCCCTTGGCCGAGGAGCCGAAGAGGTTCGAGCGCCACAGCACCAGCGTGCGCGGCCACGACTCCGGCGCGTCGACGTCGGCGATCGCCGGCTGCAGACGGCCGTCCTGCAGCGCGTCCACGACGTACGACGCCGCGTCGGCGGCCCGGCCCTCGCTCGACCGCCGCGCTCGCCTCCTCGGCGACGTCGAGCGGGTTGGCGGAGAACTGCGGGTAGAACGGCATCCAGCCCAGCCGCGCGGACTGCGCGATCGTGTCGGCGGTGTGCATGCCCTCGAGGTGGCCCCGGGCGAGCGGCGAGCTCAGCGAGTCGGCGGAGTAGCCGTCGTTGCGCCACTGACCGGTGTGCATGTACCAGAACGACGTGCCGGTCATCGTGCGCGGCGGCCGGCTCCAGTCGAGAGCGTTGGCCAGCGAGATCCAGCCGGTGATCGGGCGGCACTTCTCCTGCCCGACGTAGTGGGCCCAGCCGCCGCCGTTGCGGCCCATCGAGCCGGTGAGGATCAGCAGCGACAGGATCGCGCGGTAGGTCGCGTCGCCGTGGAACCACTGGCAGATGCCGGCGCCCATGATGATCATCGAGCGGCCGCCGGACTCCTCGGCGTTGCGGGCGAACTCGCGGGCGATCCGGATGCACTGCTCGGCCGGGACGCTGGTGCGCTCGGCCTGCCAGGCCGGGGTGTACGGCGTGGTCGCGTCGTCGTACCCGGTCGGCCACTCGCCCGGCAGGCCGTCGCGCGCCACGCCGTACTGCGCGAGCATCAGGTCGTAGACGGTGGTGACGAGGTGGCCGCCGACCCGTCTGGTCGGGACGCCGCGGCGCAGCACCGAGCCGGAGCCGTCGGCGTCGACGAACGCCGGGAGCAGCACCTCGGCCGGCTCGCTGCCCTCGCCGGCCATCGTGAGGGTCGGGGACGACGCCCTCGAGGTCGAGGTTCCACCGGCCCTTGCCGGAGTCGGCGTAGCGGAAGCCCATCGAGCCGTTGGGGACGACCGGCTGCCCGGTCGCGCCGTCGAGCAGCACGGTCTTCCAGGCGCCTCCTCGGGCGTCGGTGCCGCCGAGGTCGGTGGCGGTGAGGAACTTGCCGGGTACGAGACCGCCTCGGCCGTCGATGCCGTCGTGCTCCTCGAGCCGGATCAGGAACGGCAGGTCGGTGTAGGTGCGCACGTAGTCGACGAAGAACGGCGTGCGCCGGTCGACGAAGAACTCCTTGAGCAGCACGTGGCCCATGCGCCATGGCGAGCGCGGCGTCGGTGCCGGCCTGCGCGGGCATCCACTCGTCGGCGAACTTGGTGTTGTCGGCGTAGTCGGGGCTGACCGTGACGACCTTGGTGCCGCGGTAGCGGACCTCGGCCATCCAGTGCGCGTCCGGCGTGCGGGTGACCGGGACGTTGGAGCCCCACATCATCAGGTAGCGTCGCGTCCCACCAGTCGCCGGACTCCGGGACGTCGGTCTGGTCGCCGAACACCTGCGGGCTGGCGACCGGCAGGTCGGCGTACCAGTCGTAGAACGACGTCATCACGCCGCCGATGAGCTGGATGAAGCGGGTGCCGACGCAGTGCGACACCATCGACATCGCGGGGATCGGCGAGAAGCCGGTGCAGCGGTCGGGGCCGTGCGTCTTGATGGTGTGCACGTGCGCGGCGGCGACCATGTCGACCGCGTCCTGCCAGCTCACCCGGACCAGGCCGCCCTTGCCGCGGGCCTGTTGGTAGCGGCGACGCTTCTCCGGGTCGCCGACGATCTCGGCCCAGGCGAGCACCGGGTCACCGAGCCGCTCGCGCGCCTCGCGGAACATCTCGACGAGCACGCCGCGGGCGTAGGGGTAGCGGACCCGGGTCGGGCGAGTAGGTGTACCAGGAGAAGGCAGCGCCCCGCGGGCAGCCGCGGGGCTCGTACTCGGGCCGGTCGGGGCCGACCGACGGGTAGTCGGTCTGCCTGGCTCTCCCAGGTGATGATCCCGTCCTTGACGTAGACCTTCCACGAGCAGGAGCCCGTGCAGTTCACGCCGTGGGTCGACCGGACGACCTTGTCGTGGCTCCACCGGTCCCGGTAGAAGACGTCGCCGGCGCGGCCGCCCTCGCGGAACACCGCGCGACCGTCGTCGGTCTCCTCCCACCGCGTGAAGAAGCGACCCAGCTTCAGCAACGCAGCCGATGCCTGACCATCTGCCGCCGGAGGTGAACCTTGATCACGAGACATCGCCGTCGCCGCCCTCATTGACCCGCGAGTCGCCCGACGCGCTCCCGCGATCGATGCCAAGAACGCTAGGAGTGAGCGGCGCCAAAATCTAGATTTGACTCGGCTGCGATCGCGCCCAGTGACCAGTGCTGGTCGATCGATCACATCACATCAGGGCCGCCTAGCCGTCAACGCAACCACAGTCAAATACCCGCTGTGACTGCGAAACAAATCCTGAACGGATCGGATCGACCGTCGTCCGGTTGTACTTCGACATCTAGACAAAGAGGGCGAAACCGGGGCCCTAAGCTGCACGAACGCACCGCGCCTCACCCTCTGTGCAGTCACGCTGGTCGATCGCCCGTCGTTCCACGCCGGCATGGTTCTGTCCCGATTTGCATTTTGCGTCGTGCTTAACGGCCGTTGACACGTTGACACTGCGCTCGCGCTCGAAGCGCGCCGGACGCAGCTAAGCAAGTCGCCGGCGGAGCGGACTGCTCGGGGCTACCCGTACCGGCTGGTGATCGGCCCAGTCATCGCGGCCCGCGCGGCAACGCTAGACCCAGGTGGTCACCTCCGCGCGGCGTCATCCACAGGAGTCCAATAGTTCCGCTGGTAGCCACTCCTCGACGATGACCCAGGAATCGCCCTCGTGGATCGGGTGCACAACGCGACCTCGCCAGTTGTTGTCGAGCTGCCGCCATTCGAGCAGGAGGCCGGGAAGTCGGCCGTGACGGTCGGTGACCCAACAGTGCTTGATCTGGGGTGCCTCTGGAAGAACCGTCGGCTCGCGATCCTGGGTGGCGGCGATGCGATCGGTCATGGATCCCCATGAGCCCCGCTTGCTCATCCCGCTGGCCATGACCCTATGATGCTCCCAATTCGAACAGGTGTTCGACCGAGAGTCTTTACCAAGCACCGCGATAGTGCCTTCACCTCTCGGGTACCAGACCCTCGGACTCCCCGGTGCAGGCAGATGCGCCGGGGAGCTCTTCTATCTAACGCTCGGGTCGTCAGCAGTTGCCCCACCGCGGTCATGGCTCCTGGTTGCCTTCGAAATCTACGAGGCCGGCGGTCGTCCTGCTCGTCGGAATAGTTCTCTTGACGCTTCGCAGCATCGTTGCATCCGCCGGGCGATCGCATGTGGGGTCCGGCTCGACGTGCAGCACTCGGACTACGAACGGCAGCAGCGCGCCCGCTCGTAGCGCGCGTCAACCGCTCCAACGGGCCATGGGCGGCAGGTTGTCTGGACCAGGTCGAAATACTGGTGGGCGATACTGGGTTCGAACCAGTGACCTCTTCGGTGTGAACGAAGCGCGCTACCACTGCGCCAATCGCCCCCGTCGTGCGGTGCGAAACCTTAGCGCATGCCCCGGACCGGCTCACATTCCGGAAACCGATGGGCAAAGTTTCGTCAATCACGTCACGCGCGCCCGATTTCGACGTCACAGTATTGCCACGCCGACCACACCTCGTCCCCATGGAGTCCCGTTGACGTCTCAGCCGATCTCGAAGACGCTCGCGCAGCTCGTGACCCTGCGCTGCCTCAACCTCGACGCCGGCCTCGTCGAGATCGAGGCGCGGTTCGAGTACGACGCCCGCGACCCCTTCGCCGTGTGGATCACCTTCGAGGACGGCCGGAACTGCATTCGCTGGGCGGTGTGCCGTTCCCTGCTGTCGCTGGGCCTGACCGACCCGGCCGGTGAGGGCGACCTGCAGCTGTGGCCGAGCGTCGACGAAGACGGCCGCGGTGTCGTGGTCCTCGAGTTCTGCTCACCTGACGGGCACCTGGCGGTGCAGGCGTCGACCAGGGAGCTCTACCGGTTCCTGACCCGCACCCTCGCGGTGGTGCCGTTCGGGACGGAGTCGGAGGTCCTCGACCTCGACTCGGTCATCGAGGACCTCCTGAGGTTCTCAGAGTCCGAGTAGCTCGGGCTCCCGCTTCGCCCACATCTCGCTGGCCTCCTTCGTGACCGGCCCCGGTGCCGGCAGCTCCCGGTCGTCCCACCGCGAGATCGCCTGGACGTCCCGGGTCGTGGACACCAGGAACGCCTCGCTCGCGCGCTCGACGACCTCGATCGGCTCGTCCACCTCCCGGCCGCCGTACCAGTCCAGCACCAGGGCCCGGGTCACGCCCGCGAGGCAGCCGCTGTCCAGTGTCGGCGTCCGCAGCTCGTCGTCGACGACGTAGAACACGTTGGATCCGGTGCCCTCGCAGAGGTGACCGGCGAGATTGGCGAAGATCGCCTCGCTGGCGCCCTTCTCGGCCGCGGCCGCGAGCGCAACGACGTTCTCGCCGTACGACGTGGTCTTGAGCCCGGCGAGCGCGCCACGCTCGTTGCGGGGCCAGGGCACGGTGGCCACGGCGGTGACCGTCGGCCACACGTCCATGGCGGCCGCGACCACGACCAGGGTCGGTGGGGCGTCACCGCGGTTCGAGCCCAGCGGCGACGGTCCACCCGTGTAGGTGATCCGGATCCGGCCGAGCGGCAGATCCTGGCCGTCCAGCACGTCCGCCACGCCGCGGCGTACCGGCGCGTCGTCGACCTCCGGCAACCCCATCCCCGCCGCCGATCTTGCCAGTCGGTCGAGGTGACGGGTGAGGGCGAACGGCTGGCCGTCGACCACCTTGATCGCCTCGAAGACACCGTCCCCGACGGTGAGCCCGTGGTCGGTGACGGTGACGGCCGCGGCCGCCGGATCGGTGAGCAGTTCTCCGTTCATCCAGGCGCGCATGAGGGCCACTCTAGAAGCCGGCGACGGGCCCTTCCACCGGCCCAAGACACGCTGCGCCAACGGATTTTGCGTGGATTCTGGCATCGGCTACTGTTCTCTCGCACCCGGCCCCAGGCCGGTCGCAGGCGGACGTAGCTCAGTTGGTAGAGCGCAACCTTGCCAAGGTTGAGGTCGCGAGTTCGAGCCTCGTCGTCCGCTCGGAGAGGTCTCTCCCAGCTGGGCCTCCATGGTGGGTTGGCCGAGAGGCGAGGCAACGGACTGCAAATCCGTGTACACGGGTTCAAATCCCGTACCCACCTCTCACGCAGCACCACAACTCAAGACACGGGCGATTGGCGCAGTGGTAGCGCGCTTCCTTGACACGGAAGAGGTCACTGGTTCAAACCCAGTATCGCCCACCAGCATCTCAGGCCCTGACCTGCGGAAACGTGGCTCAGGGCTTGTTCAATTTCGGTGCCGTGCCAGATTCGTGTCAGATATCCAATGGCGCGCACTCCAGGAGCCATCTACAAAGGTGTGGGGACGAATGCCCGTGTCGGCTATCGGCCGACTGTCGGCGCTTGAGTATCACGTTCGGCTCCCACCACAGCACGCGGAGGGCGATCATGACCGCCGACGAACGCTGGCTGAGGGCGCGCAAATGGCGGCCACCGCGACCCAACCGGTGCCGGACTCCCCAACGGTCAGCAGACTGCGGCGGCTACTCCAAGACTGGCGGTTGGGTTCTCCGAGGTCCGCGCCGATGTCACGTCCCCGACCGTCACGAACCTGACGCCAGGAGTGGCGCTGGGCGGACCACCTGACGCAGTTCTCGGCCAGCACGTTGGAGAACTGGCAGAGCGAGTGGATGCACCTCATCTTCCAGGCGATCCTTTGCTCGGGGCCAAGCATTGGTTGTTCCAGATTGACGCTGAGGACATGGAGTGCACGGAGCGCAAGGTGGACGCGATCGCAGCGCGGCTTGGGCTAGACCCGAACACGGAAGCGGGGCCGAGCCCCCAGAACGTGCAGCACCCGTTTTCGTGTTCGGCGAGTCCTAGGACGATTTCTGGGCCGTCCGGATGACCTCGTGCGGGATGCTCTCGAAGGTGCCGTCGATGACCTGCTGGGCCAGGACCCGGAGCTTGATATTCCGATTGTTGGAGTAGCGCACCAGGAAGTCGAAGGCCCGGTTGCGGTCGATGTTGTAGCGCTCCATCACGATGCCCACTGCGGTGCCGATGTCTGATCGGGTGTGGAGTGCCACGTTGAGATGTTCGACCTGCTCGGCGTATTGGAGGAGGGCAGCGGCCTGGGTGGCGGAGAGTTCGGCGAGCTGGACTGTGTAGCGGTCGACGGCCATCGCTTAAGCCCGGTTCCCTTGAGGTCCGGGCCCCGCTTGGGGGAACCGCATTCGGGATCCGACTCCGTATCCGAGGTACGTAATGAGCTGGTTGAGCAGGGTGGAACCGGCGGTGGCCCGAACGGCGCCGCTGTCGCCCCTGCCGTGTGACACATCGATCGCGAAGTCGACCGGGTCCATCTCTAGCGAACCGAACCCGAGGGTGAGCACCAGGCGGTCGGAGGTGTCGTCGGACCGCACATGTGCGGTGAAGGTGTCTCTGTCGTGACCGGGGAGCGTGGCCGTGCCGGTGGCGGTCAGGCCGCCACTTATCACCTGCGTCTTCAGTTCGGTGACCCAAACGGTGAGCTGCATGTCGTCCGCGAAGCTGAAGGTCAACGGTATCGAAGGGGTGGATCGGGGGGCCGGAATGCCGGCGGGGTGGCCGACCATCTTCATGCGGGGCATCGGGAGGTTTCCTCTGAGTTGGCTGACTGCCGCAGGGCCCTGTTGCCCAACAGTCATCCTGAAGAGCCCAGCCGGGACCCTCCATGACGCCGGCCGCGGCGGACAAATCCGGGAAAGAGCTCACCGATCTCGCGTCATGTACCGGCGTCGACCGCGTCCGCCGCTGGTGGAGCCGTCCCTACTCGCCACGCAACGAGCGCTGGATCATCTCCACACTGGCGAGCACCTCAGCGAGGAACTCGGCCGCCCGCTCGATGAGGTGATCCACCTCGTCGAGGCGGGAGTCGGCGACGACCTCGCGCAGGATCTCATGGTGGACCTGGGTGAGCACGAGGACGCTGGTGCCGTCAGCCACGGCGGAGCGGCCGATGTCGTAGGCGAGCGCAAGCGCTGCTTCGTCGCGCTTCGGGAGGTAGCGCAGGAACGCAATCCGGTAGTTGCGGCGCAGGGCCTCCACCGCCGAGAGCTCAACCACCGGTTCTGCCGGGCACAAGGCCGGGCGCCCCGTCGAGGAAGGCGAGTCCCTCCTCGAGATCGAGGGCGGTGGGGATAGCGCTGGCGCCCATGCCGAGACGCACCATCGCAAACGCCACGTCGGGCTGGATCCCGACGATCACGGTCCGCGCCCCGCGCAGTCGCGCCATCTCGGCGATGTCCTGAAGGGTGCGGGAGCCGAAGGAATCCAGCACGTCGAGGGCGGCGACATCGATGATCACGCCACGGGCCCGCTGGCGCCCCACTGCGTCGATGAGGTCATGGCGGAACCTCACCATCTGGGTGTCATCCAGCGCCGTGTGGATGGACGCGACGAGGTACGACCCCTGGCGAAGGATCGAGACCGGTGCTGGACCTTCGTCCACTTAGGTGGTGACACCTCCCTGTTTGGTGACGGTGTAGCCGAGCAGTCGCTCGGCCTCCTCCAGGCCGCCCTGGAGGTCTCCGATGGTGTACATCTTGCTCAGGTCGACGCCGATCGTCACCAGCGTCTGGGCGATCGTCGGCGATAGCCCGGTGATGATGACGCTCGCGCCCATCAGTCGTGACGCGTCAACGGTCTGCACGAGGTGGTTGGCCACGGTTTCGTCGACCTCGGGGGCGCCAGTGATGTCGATCACGATGACCTTCGCGCGGTGAGTGCGAATGCCGCTCAGTAGCTGCTCGGTCAGCTGGCGCGCCCGCTCGCCGTCCAGCACGCCGATGATGGGCAGAATCAGCAACCGCTCGCGGACCGGCAGCACCGGGGTGGAAAGCTCGCGCAGAGCATCCTGCTGCTGGCGGATGACCCGCTCTCGCTCCTCGACGAAGCTGACGGCAACGGTGTTGGCGATCCGATTGGCAGCGGGCTCGTAGGCGTCGAGGATCCGGTTCAGCATGTCGGGGTCGTCACGGTACTTCTCGAAAAGCGATCGGGCGAGCACGTCTCGCAGCAGCAGCACAATGCCGACGACCTCATGGGTCTCGACGCCGCGGGGGATGATCCGCTCGGAGAGGTCGCGCGCGTAGTGCTGGAGTGCCTCAACGCTGCCGGTCTCGAGGACCTCCACGTAGTTGTCGTAGACGAGCGCTGTCTCCGCGGCCGTCTCCTGCGGGGTCATCGCGACGAGGAGATCACCCTCCGTGACTCTCTGCTCCCACTTTTCGCGGAGTCGGCTGCGGTGCTCCCGCAGGTGGGCGACGAGTTCTGGCAGCAGCCGTTCCTTGTCGACGTACTGTGCCCGCAGCGACTCCTCCGAGGGGTCGGTCTCCGTCTGGAACCCGGTCATAGTCGTCCTCCTGTATGCCACTTTGTCATGGTCACCGTCGTCCCTCGGGCGGGCTTGGTAGCGACCTCGAACTCGTCCATCAGCCGCTTCGCGCCGGGCAGACCAAGGCCCAGCCCCTTGCAGGTGCTGTAGCCGTCCCGTGTCGCACGCTCCAGGTCCACGATTCCCGGCCCGGCGTCGCGGGCAACGATGCGTACGCCCCGCCGGTGGGTGTCCTCGACTAGTTCGACGATGATCTCCCCGACGCCGGCGAACCGGACGATGTTCCGGGCGATCTCCGAAACGGCGGTCGCCAGCACGGTGAGCTCGGTGCTCGGGAAGCCGGCCTCGGCGGCGACGTTCCGGGCCGCCTGGCGGGCGGCGACGATGTCAGGGTCGGCCCTGACCGTGATCCTGAGTTCGTCCGCGCGCTGTTCGTCGAGCTCCAGCAGCGGTGAGCTGACCCGCGCACAGAAGATGCACTCGAGCAGGTGCATCTCGGCGTCCGCTTCGCGCTGTCGACGCCGGTCGCGGATCGAGAAGGCGGTCAGCACGGTGCGACAACGGTCCGTCGGCGGCTCCTCCTCGAGCGCGAGGAGATATTCAGTCCGTAGCCGCGCGCGGAGCCGGTGGATCCGGGCCGCCAGCGCTCCAGCGGTGGTGCCCTGCTCGCCGGCGAGGGAAGCAAGATTGCGACCCTCCGCCTCGTGTGCTACAAGCACCTCGCGCTCCTCCTCGGTGAACTCCTGGAGGGCCCGGCTCATTGCCTCCCGGTCCTCACCGGCGAGCAGGTGATCGTCCGGTGTTGCCGGGTCGCCGGGCTCATGGAGGCGGTGGCGGTTGCCCCGTTGGCGGGCGTCGTTTCGCCGCATCGTCGCTACCAGGTTCCGGGCCGTGCTGATCGCGTACGGCTCGAGCATTCCGGACTCGATGCGGTCTCGGTGCTGCAGAACCCGGGCCAAGGCCTCCTGCACAAGGTCCTCCGCGTCGGCATGATTCGAGACCCGGGCCCCGACCACCCGCCGCAGGATCGGCAGCAGAGAGTCGACATCCACGCTCATTGTGAGTCTGCCCTCCCGCGGCCCGACCCTCCACCGGACTTCAACACACCGTACTCGCCTGCCAGCATGTCCACAGGCATGACCGCGCGAATTGCGACATGTGAGTGCGTTCGCGATGGGGCGTGCCCCCGCGCTCGCACCCACGGGCGTGAGCGTGTCTCACCCGAAGGAAAGACTCGACGGGTACGGGTGGCGCTCGTGGTCTCTCAGGGGCGAGTGACCGAGGGAGCCAATGAATGGCAGAACACGGATCGGGATATCTGGACCGGCCCGCGCCGAGCAGCCTCGCCGACGTCGTGGAGATCATCCTCGACAAGGGCCTCGTCATCGACGCCTACGTCCGGGTCTCCTCATCGGGATCGAGCTCTTGACCATCGATGCGCGCATCGTCGTAGAGCGTCGACACCTACCTGCGGTTCGCGGAGGCGACCAACCGGCTCGACGTGAGCGACAAGGGCGGCACAACCCGGCGGACCTGCTCACCGAAGGCGTCGGGGAGGTGACCGAGAAGGTGGCGAGCACTGAGGTGGAGCGCAAGGTGCAGCGCGTGGTGGAGCCCGTCAAGGGCGCCGTCGGAGGCGCGGTCGAGAAGGTCGTGGACGCCGCGGAGGACGTCGCTCATGAGGTCGCGGACACGGGCGGTGCCTGGTCGAGAAGGTGCTTCCCGACGAGTAGAGGCCCGGCTGAGTGCCGCGGCCCCTTTCCGCCTGTTGGGTGGCCCTACGCCGTCGCAGGCCCTTCAAGCCGCCCTCGAGCAGACGGTGCAGGTAGCCGTGGAAACGGTGCGGGCGGTCCGCGAGTAGTGGGACTGGGCCACCCTGAGAGAGGCGGCGATGTTGGCTCCGACGGCCGCGTTGAGCCGTGCGGGGTGGTGGTTGCGTGGTCGCGGGTTCCACAATTGGGAGGCGTGGGTAGGAGGACGGCACGGTTGCTGGGCCTGACGAGGGCGGCCGCGGCCGGTTCCCTAGGTGCAGGCCGTTGCGGGCGCGCTCAACTGGATCGCGTCCACACAGATGGAAGGTTGTTGGCATGAAGGAATGGATCTGGTGGTTGCTCTTCGGAGGTCTTCTGATCGCCGCACTCGCATACATCCTGTACGTCTACGTCTTCCACTACCGCACGAGACGTCGGCTCGCTGAAGCGCCGCGCCACCACCTCGACGCAGCCTGAACCGCACCCTCTTCGAGCACTCCGGCGCCAATCTCAATCGGGCGGTCCCTCGGATCAACGCCGGGCTTCGTTGGCACCCCGTGCTCGGCGGTCGCTTGGAGGAGAACGCACCCGCACGTAGGCGGAGCCCGGTGGAGGGGTTGACGCCGTAGCCGGCGCCTAGGCAGGACGATCCAGTCCAGGCGCTGAGTCGCTTCGGCGAACCGAAGGTAGGTATCGATGCTGGCGACGACGATGCGCGCGTCAATGCTCAGCAGCTTGATCCCCACCACCGATCACCAGCCCCGATCACCAGCCCCGATCAAGCACCAGCTCGACCAGATCGGTCAGCCCACTGGGCGAAGGACGCGCGAGGTAGGCCCCCGGGCGGCCCGGCCCGGCCGATGCCCAAGGCGATTACCAACTTGGCCGTGGGTACCCGGTTCGGGGGGTCGTCATCCCGAGAGCGGTCCACCCAGTGAGAAAGGACAGCCACATGGAGATCGACAAGAGCCAGATCGTCGAGTTGTTGAAGTCCCGCGGCGAGGACGCCAAGGCCGCCCAGGCCGACGCCGACCTCCCCGACAAGGTGGACACCGAAGCCGACGCCAGCGTACTCGCCGAAGTAGGCATCAACCCACAGGATCTGCTCGGAGACCTGCCAGGAGGAATCGTCTAGTTCGGCGTCACGTGATCGATATTGGCGGGCCGCCCAAATCGGGGTGAGCACGCGCCCTCCCTCTCCCCACGTGGCGGGTCTGACGCTAGTCTCCCGCTGCGCTGCGCAGCATCCGCTCATCGGCATGGGACCGGCGCAGTGCGTCGGAACACTGGGACCGCGCAATCGAACTGCTCACCGATCTCGGGCTGGACCAGGCAGAGGACGGCGAAACCTCCGTGGCTCGATCTCCCACCAACGTGTACTGCTCGACGACCCACGACCAGGCGCAGCCGACGACGAGGCCCGGACCTGATAGCTCAGGTCGATCTGACGCCTTCTGCGCATCCGATTCGGTCGGCGAACTCAGTGGGCATCTGGCTTGTGCACGTAGCATCGGGTACATCGAGGCGTGTCCCGTGAGCCTCGAGCCATCCGGCGCCCACCCTGGCTCTCCCCCCGGTCTGGGTGGGCGTCACCAACGCGACAGGCACCTCTGTACAGGGCGTGTTACCCCGAGTTGGCCGGTCACATGGGCAGTCCCCGAAGCCGATGTTGGGACCCCGAGGACCTGGAGAGGATGTGCCCCGCGGTGAACGTCCCCTCTTGCGAGCCGACGTACCCCCGGAGGACGGGTTCAATCCGAGACGCCCTCCTGGTCCTTCTCCTGGCGGTTCATGGTGTCTAGCTCGTCGACCAACACGGGTCGCGGTGGAAACACGAAAGGTCCGGCCGCCCGCGAAGATCTCCTACCCGGGGGTCGCAGGACTGGTTTCAATCGAGCAGGAATCAAGAAGTATCGGAGGTCCAGGGCTGCCTACGATCGACAGCACATCGATCCGCGAGGAGGGAAGGCCATGGCGAAGAACACGTCGCACGACGGATTCACCGAGGAAGAACGCGCCGCCATGAAGGAGCGCGCGGCCGAACTGAAGTCGTCCGCACGCCGCGGCTCCGGCGCCAAGAAGGCCGAGGCCGACGAGAAGGATGCGCTCGACAAGATCGCCGAGATGCCCGACGCCGATCGCGTCATCGCCGAGACGCTGCACGCGATCGTCGGGGCCAACGCCCCCGAGCTGGCCCCGAAGACCTGGTACGGCATGCCGGCCTATGCCAGGGACGGCAAGGTCGTCGTCTTCTTCAAGTGCGCCTCGAAGTTCAAGACGCGGTACGCCGAGGTCGGATTCAACGAGTGGGCGCACCTCGATGACGGCGACATCTGGCCGACCGCATTTGCCGTCACCGCGATGAACGCGAGCGTCAAGAAGAAGCTCACCACTCTGGTCAAGCAGGCCGCCAGCTAGGCGGCTCGCGATCGCCGGTCCGATTCAGGCCGTCGCCGGCTCGGTCGCCCACAGGTCGGCGCCAGACCGGTCATCATCGCTCGCGAGCGATGGACGAAGAACCTGAGCTCATCAACCAGGCCGAGGCGCGAAGGGCGGCGAGGTAGATGTCGGCGCCCGGCTGCTCCTTGAGGGAGCGCACGAACTCGACGATGTCGCGGTCCGATCCGACCGTGACGAGCTCGGAGTTGTTCCATGCGAGAGGGTCCCTTGCCGCGCTGCGCGAGAAGACATACTTCTTGTAGGAGTTCTGTTTCTTGGCCATGCGACGGTTGATCTCGGAGTCGCCCTCCTCGGTCTCGGCTCCGGGCCAGTACTCATACATCTCCTCATAGGTGACCCGACCGATCAGGATCGTGTCGAACGTGCTGTGGCCGCGATCGATCTCGGTGTAGAGGTCGTTGCTGAGCCCCTGGAACCATGCGAACGGATCGTCGAGCCGTCCGTTGACGGTGGTGTTCATGGCGAGAACTACGTTGCGCATGGTGCTGCTCCTGCTCGTGTGAATGTTCCACTTGGGATCCACCATGGCCGCGTCGCGCGGCCGGAACATCCGCCACCTGGCCATCAGATCGACCGATGCTGTTCTGCGGCATCCGATACGGTGAGAGGGAGCCCGGGCACGACGTGCTCCGTCGGACACGACGAGGCGCGGGCCGCGAAAGGCGCACCCCGATGCCGAGCCAGCCGGTTGGCGACTTCACGTCGCGGCCGCCCCTGACCACGCTCTACGAGCTGGTCCAGCTCGCCCGGTCCGACGTCGAAGCCGCGCGCGCGCGGCCGTCCAGCCGACACGCCTCGGCGGTGAGCGCACAACGTGAGCTACTGGCCGCGCTCGAGCACTACGTGACCGCCCTCATGGCTGCCGGGCGACCCGTGCCGTACCGCCTCCGCGACGAGCTGCACCTGTACCGCCGGCTCGACCTCTCCGGCTGAGCGCGGTCAGGTCTCCTCGGTCGCGAACTCCTCGTCGTGCGTGCCGGGCCGCGGCGCCCACGGCAGCTCCTTGGCCGGGCGTACGACGATCAGCCGGTCGCCGCGGGCGAGCTGGGTGACGACCGGGTCGAAGTAGCGGTAGACCTTCTCGTCACGCACCACCGCGATCACCTGGTCGGGCAACGACTGCGGCGGCTTGCCCACCTCGGAGACCAGCAGGTCGCGCTCGGCGACCTCGAGCCCCTCGCCGTAGGTCAGCAGGTCCTCCATCACCGATCCGAGGGTCGGCGAGAGTGAGGAGAGGCCCAGCAGCCGGCCCACGGCATCGGACGACGTGATCACCGAGTTCGCTCCCGACTGCTTCATGAGCGGCACGTTCTCCTGCTCGCGGACGGAAGAGACGATCCAGGCGTCGGGATTGAGCTGGCGCACCGTCAAGGTGGCCAGGACGTTGGAGTCGTCGCGGTCCGTGGTGATGATGACGTGGCTGGCATCCGCGACACCCGCGCGGCCCAGCACCTCGCGCCGGGTGGCGTCCCCGGTGACGACCGCGAGTCCGTCTGCATGCGCGTCCTGCAGGGCCACGGCTCCGGTGTCGACCACGACGATCCCTTCGCGGTCCTGGCCGTTGTTGACCAGTGTGTCAACGGCGCTGCGACCCTTCGTGCCGTAGCCGACGACGACGACGTGCTGTCCCATACTTCTCCTCCACCGGGCAACCCGGAACATTTCGCGACCCTGCGAGGCGAGCACCTCCAGGGTGGTCCCGATCAGCAGCACCAGGAACGCGATGCGGAACGGGGTGATGACGAACGCGTTGATCAGCCGCGAGTGCGCCTCGTCCGGGGCGATGTCGCCGTACCCGGTCGTGCTCAGCGTGACCGTCGTGTAGTAGATCGAGTCCACGAGGTCGACGCCGAAGTGCGGCGGGTCGTTGCCGTCGCGATAGGCCGCGCGGTCGAGATAGACGAGCAGCACGGTCCCGACCAGGATCGCGAGCGCCACGAGCATCCGGCGGCTGAGCTCCCACCAGGGCGAGCGCACCTTCTCCGGAAGGGAGACCTTGCCGCGCTTGGGTTCCGCGAACGGATCGGACCTCTGAGCCACGTGCCGAACCTACTCGACCGGCGTCCCCTTGGTCGTCATCCGCTGCCGGAGCCGCTGGACGAGTTCCAGCCGGGCCCGCGTCGTCGTCTTCTGCGGGAAGACGGTGTCGAACGAGGCATTGACGGCGGCACCGATCAGGACCGCCAGCGCCACGATGTAGAGCCAGAGGAGTACGGCGATCGGTGCGGCCAGCGGGCCGTAGATCGACCGCGAGTCCGCCGCGGTGACCGTCAGCACCCACCGCAGGACGTAGGAGCCGAGGATCCAGCAGACCAGGGCGAAGGTCGCGCCCGGGAGGTTGAAGCTCCAGTTGGTCCGGACCGGGACCGACACGTGGTAGAGCGTGGCGAGGAAGCAGATGCAGAGCACGATCACGACCGGCCAGTAGAACTGCATCACGAACTCGGCGCGTTCGGGCAGCCACTCGCGGATCAGTGACGGCCCGGCCACCACGAGCGGGACCGAGACGACGCCGGTGATCATGGCCAGGATGTAGAGGAAGAACGACAGGGCCCGGGTCTTGACGATGCCGCGGTGGCCGCCGAGGCCGTGCATGACGGTGATCGTGTCCACGAAGACGTTGAGGGCCCGCGAACCCGACCACAGCGCCAGGACGAACCCCAGGGAGATCACGTCGAAACGGGGACCCTTGAGGACGTCGTTGATCGTGGGCTCGATGATGCGGTCAACTGCGCTGTCGGTGAGCGCGCGGGACGAGAGGTCGATCACGGCCTGCTGAACGTCGGCGATCTGGGCCGGCGTGAAGCTCTCGCTGACCAGGCCGATGCCACCGGCCATGGCGAAGATCAGCGGCGGGACCGAGAGGACGGCGAAGAAGGCGGCCTCCGCCGCCAGCCCGGTGACGCGGTAGCGCAGGCAGGAGCTCACGGTTGTGACGATGAGACGCCAGACGACTTCACGGGTCTGGTGCAGCCACGCCCGCAGCCGAACCGCTGCAGGATGCGGCTCGCTCGCCGTGCTGCCCATGGGCCTACGGTATCCACATGGCAGGTCAGGACACGCGAGGCGACATCCGGGTGGCGAGCAACCAGGCACCGCCGCTCACCGGCCACAACGTCGTCACCTCCGACGCGGCTCTCGTCGAAGCCGTCGCGCGGCATGCGTCGGCCGCCGTCGTCGACGACATCGCCATCATCGGCGCAGAGGCCGGCACCGCCGAGGCCCGCGAGCACGGCATGCTCGCCAACGAGAACCACCCGCACCTCGCGCCGTACGACCGATTCGGCAACCGGATCGACGAGGTGGCCTTCCACCCGTCGTGGCACTGGCTGATGGAGCGCGCCGTCGGGCACGGGCTGGCCGCGGCGCCGTGGGAGTCGGACTCACCGCATGCCCAGGTTCGGCGGGCGGCCGGGTTCATGGCCTGGTCGCACACCGAGCCCGGCCACGGCTGCCCGATCTCGATGACGTACGCCGCCGTCCCGGCGCTGCGGACCGATGAGGCGATGGCCAAGGAGTGGACGCCGCTCCTCGCGTCGACCGTCTACGACCCGGGGCTCCGGCCGGTGTCGGACAAGCGCGGCGCCCTGGCCGGCATGGGCATGACCGAGAAGCAGGGCGGCTCCGACGTCCGGGCCAATGTCACCGTGGCCCGGCCGACGTCGGTCGACGGCGAGTACACCCTGCACGGCCACAAGTGGTTCACCTCCGCCCCGATGAACGACATGTTCCTCGTCCTGGCCCAGGCGGAGGCGGGCGTCACCTGCTTCGTCGTACCCCGCGTCCTCCCCGACGGGACCCGCAACCCGATCGACGTGGTCCGGCTCAAGGACAAGCTGGGCAACCGCTCCAACGCCTCGAGCGAGCTCGAGTTCGACGGCACCGTCGCCCTGCGTCTCGGCGACGAGGGCCGTGGCGTCCGCACGATCATCGAGATGGTGGCCGCCACCCGCCTCGACTGCGTCCTCGGATCCACGTCGCTGATGCGGCGTGCGGTCTCGGAGGCCTCGTGGCACGTGGCACATCGCTCGGCGTTCGGCGGGCTGCTCGCCGACAAGCCGCTGATGCAGAACGTCGTCGCCGACCTCGCCGTCGAGTCCGAGGCCGCCACCGCCCTGGCCGTGCGGCTGGCCGCCGCGGTCGACGGTCTCGATCACCTCGACGACAGGGAGCGTGCCCACGAGGCTGCGCTGCGCCGGATCGCGCTCCCGCTGGCCAAGTTCTGGGTGTGCAAGCGCACCCCGGGCATGGTCGCCGAGGCACTGGAGTGCCTCGGCGGCAACGGGTACGTCGAGGAGTCGGTCATGCCGCTGCTCTACCGCGAGGCGCCGCTCAACTCGGTCTGGGAGGGCTCCGGCAACGTCAACGCGCTCGACGTGCTCCGGGCGCTGTCCCGCGAGCCCGAGGTCCTCGAGGCGTGGATCACCGAGGTCGGCCTGGCGCGCGGCGCGGACCCTCGCCTGGACCGCGCCATCGACGACGCCCTGGCCCTGCTGGCGGACGCGACCACTCTCGAGTCGTCCGCCCGCCGGCTGGCCGGCCAGATGGCCGCCTGCCTCCAGGGGTCGCTGCTCGTCCGCTTCGCTCCCCCGGAGGTCGCCGACGCCTTCTGCGCCTCCCGCCTCGGCACGTCGTACGACGGCACGTTCGGCACCCTGCCCGGCGGCGACCTGAAGGCAATCGTGGAGCGGACGACGCCCGTCCTCGCCTAGCCCGGGTGAGCCAGCGCCAGCTCCTCGAGCACCGCGCGGAAGGTCCGGTACCGCCTCTCCCCCACCCGCTCCGCCCAGTCCTCCTCGATGCGGAGCATCCGGTCGGTCACGGCCGCCATCGTCCGGTTCCCCTCGGGCCGTTCGGCGCACCAACCGGACGCGCGCGTCGGCGGGATCGGCTTCGACGCGGAGCTGGCCGGCCTCGACGAGCTGGTTCACGAACTGGCCGCACCCTTGCTTGGTCATCCCGAGCGAGCTGCGCGAGCTCGGTGATGCTGATGCCCTCCTCCGGCACGTCGGAGATCACCCGGAAGTGTGACTGGCGCAGGCCCTTCCAGTCCTCGGCGTCGAACACCGGTGGATCTCGCGGAAGAGCAGGCCCATGAGGAGTGCGACCTGTACCTCTTCGGCCGGGACGCGGGGCTTGACAGAAGTCATAAAGCAACTTTACCTTCTTGTCAGTAGTAAAGCCACTTTCCTGAATGGGGCCGCCATGCACGACCGCACCCTTCTCGGGCCCGCAGACGTCACCGACGAGGAGCTGACCCGCATCGTGGGTGACCTGCTCCACCAGGCACCCGGCTCGGTCGAGCTGCTGGCCGTCCGGGCGGAGCACGTCGCCTACGACCTACCGGCCATCACGACGGCCGGTCGCTACTGGGTCACGGGCGCGGCGCGGACCGCGGCCGGCGAGCGCCGGTTCCGGATCTTCGTGAAGCACGTGCAGTCGTGGTCGCGGTCGCCCTTCTTCGCGCAGGTGCCCGCCGAGTACCGCGAGATGGCGGCCGCGTCGGTGCCCTGGCGCACGGAGGCCCTCGCCTACGCCTCCGACCTCGGCGACCGGCTCCCCGACGGCCTGTCCATGCCGCGCGCCCTCGCGCGTGCACGACCTCGACGAGCTGTCCGCCGCGGTCTGGCTCGAGGAGGTCGACCGGCCACCTGTGCCGTGGGACCTCGACCGCTTCCGACGAGCGGCGTACCTCCTCGGCCGGATGGCGGCGAGCCCGACAGTGGCGCCCCTGGCCAACGTGGGCGACTTCGAGTGGTCGGTGCGCACGTACGCCATCGGACGGCTGGGGTTGCAGGTGCGTGCCGGTCCTGCGCAGCGACGACGTCTGGCAGCACCCCGCCATCGCGACGGCGTTCGACACGGACCTTCGCGACCGGCTGCGTGCGGCCGCAGATCGGGTCGAGAAGTGGCTGGACGAGCTCGACAGCTTCCCGCTGATGACCACCCACGGCGACGCCAGCCCGAACAACCTGCTCCCCGGGCCGACCCCCGACAGCTTCGTGCTGATCGACTTCGGCTTCTGGCTCCCGAACCCGGTCGGGTTCGACCTCGGCCAGCTCCTCGTCGGAGACGTGCAGATCGGCCGCCGGTCACCGTCACTGCTCGCCGAGACCGAGGCGGCCATCGTCCCGGCGTACGTCGCGGGGCTCGCCGACGAGGGCACGCGCGTGGACGAGGAGATGGTGCGCCGCTCGCACGCCCTCCTGCTGATGATGTTCACCGGCTTGTCGGCGCTGCCGTTCGACGAGATCGGCTCCACCGCCGCCCGAGGCGCTGACCACGCTGGCCCGCGACCGGGCCGAGCTCGCGAGGTTCTGCCTCGACCTGGTCGACTCGACCGGCGGCTAGCTCAGCTCGAGCCCTGGGTAGAGCGGGTGCTTGTCGAGCATCTCCCCGGACGCGTCCTTGACCTTGTCGGCCACGCCCGTCGGCCAGGGTGTACGACGCCTTCGACGGCGTCCCCGCCTTGGTCGTGCCGGGCTCGGTGCTGGAGAGCACCTGCACGATCAGGTCGGCGACATTGTCGAACTCGTCGTGTCCGAACCCGCGAGTCGTGAGCGCCGGCGTGCCGAGCCGGATGCCGGAGGTGTACCACGCGCCGTTCGGATCAGAGGGCACCGAGTTCCGGTTGGTCACGACGCCCGCGTCGAGCAGTGCCGACTCCGCCTGGCGGCCCGTGATCCCGAACGACGAGACGTCGAGCAGCACGATGTGGTTGTCGGTGCCACCAGTCACGAGGTTCGCGCCGCGCGAGAGGAAGCCCTCGGCCAGGGACTTCGCGTTGTCGGCAACCCGTTGCGCGTAGGACTGGAACTCCGGCTGCCTGGCCTCGGCGAGGGCCACCGCCTTGGCGGCCATCATGTGCGAGAGCGGACCGCCCAGGACCATCGGGCAGCCGCGGTCCACCGACGGCGCGAACTCCTCCTGCGCCAGCACCAGCCCACCCCGCGGCCCGCGCAGCGACTTGTGCGTCGTGGTCGTGGTGATGTGCGCGTGCGGGATCGGGTTCTCGTCGCCGGTGAACACCTTGCCGGCCACCAGCCCCGCGAAGTGCGCCATGTCGACCATGAGGGTCGCGCCTACCTCGTCGGCGATCTCCCGCATCTTGGCGAAGTTGACCCTGCGCGGGTACGCCGAGTAGCCCGCCACCAGCACCAGCGGCTTGAACTCACGCGCCTTGGCCGCGACCCGGTCGTAGTCGAGCAGCCCGGTCTCCGGGTCGGTGCCGTACTGCTGCTGGTGGAACATCTTGCCGCTGATGTTCGGCCGGAAGCCGTGGGTCAGGTGGCCACCGGCGTCGAGGGACATGCCGAGCAGCCGTTGGTTGCCGAACTCGTGCCGCAGGGTCTCCCAGTCCGCCTCGCTCAGCTCGTTGACGTTCTTCGCACCGAGCTTCTCCAACCCCGGCCCCTCCACCCGATGGGCGAGGATCGACCAGTAGGCGACCAGGTTGGCGTCGATGCCCGAGTGCGGCTGCACATATGCGTACGGCGCCCCGAACAGCTCGCGCGCATGCTCGGCCGCGACCGACTCGACCGTGTCGACGTTCTGGCAGCCCGCGTAGAAGCGGTGCCCGATGGTGCCCTCGGCGTACTTGTCGCTGAACCACGTCCCCATGGTCAGCAGCACGGCCGGCGAGGCGTAGTTCTCGCTCGCGATGAGCTTCAGCGAACCCCGCTGGTCGGTCAGCTCCTGCCGCGTCGCCTCGGCGATCCGGGGCTCGACCGAGCCCATCACCTCGAGGATCTGACGGTACGCACTGCTGATGACGGCATCCATGGGCACAGCCTAGGCCGTGCAGGCCGCGACCTCCGGCAGCTCTCGGAGCGCGGCGCCCGGCGCCTCTTGGTGGGCGTCCGGCTGCTCTCGACGGACGTACAGCCGGTGCCAGACCAGCATCACGGCGGTCGACGCCAGGTAGAACCCGTGCAGGAACCAGATCGGCCCGAGCGGCAGGCTGAACACGTAGATCGAGTGCACGCAGTTCCCGACATTGGCGATCAGCAGGTTGCTGAGGCTGTAGGACGCCAGGTCGCGGGTGCGGAATGCCTTGATCAGCATCGGCAGGTAGCTGACCACGAACAGCACGGTGGACACGGTGCCTGCCACCACCGGGAAGTCGTGCGGGTCCATGGTCCACCTCCTCGTGGCCTGATGTGGGGAACGCGGTCGGTGGACCGCTGACCAGAAAGGTAGGCGGCACGAGGGAGGGCGGACATGGGGATCCGCCCTCAGATTCGAGGAGGCGGAACTCAGAACAAATCAGTTGACGTCGGCCGGGCTTACGCCGAGCCGATGCGCTACCCGAGCCGCCTCCTGCCGTCCCGACACGTCCAGCTTGCGCAGGATGTTCGAGACATGCACCGACGCGGTCTTGACGCTGATGAAGAGCGCGTCCGCGATCTCCTTGTTCGTCCGGCCCGCGGCCAGCGCGGCGAGGACCTCCCGCTCCCGAGCGGTCAGGGCGTAGGCGTCGAGCGCCTCGGTACCGGCCTCCGTCGGCTCGGCGGCAGGCGGGAGCAGGTCTACCCGGTACCACGTGGCCATGGTCTCGATCTCCTCGACCAGACGAACGGCGCCGAGCAGCTGGGCGCTCGCGTGCACCGCGCGCAGCGCGCTGATGGACTCCGCGCTGACGCCGACCGCGAGCAGCGACTCCGCGGCGCGCCAGCGCGCGTACGCCGCAGGGAGGGGTCGCTCGATCCGCTCCCAGGCGACCGCCACCTGTGCCCAGAGCGTCTTCCCGGGTGTGCGGTCCAGCCTCGCCTGCTCCGCCGCACAGAGCAGGTCCAGGGCCTCGGCCTCGGGCAGGTCGGCGCGCTCGGGGTGCGACCGGATGTCTCCGAGCTTCGTGAGCAGTACGTCCCGGGCCTCCGCTCGTCGAGTCCGCGATCGGTGGTCCCGGTGGGCTACTGCCTCGTCGGCCAGAGCCCGCAGGCCCAGGGCCACGAGCGTGGTGCCGAAGATCGCCTCGTCGGTGTCCGCGATCGCCGTGAGGCCGTCCGTGACGAGCTCGCCGGCGGCACCCGGCCGACCCGCCCACAGCTCGACGTCCGCCGCGGTCTCCAGGATCTCCCGGAGCCACCCGAGCGGGGCGCCCTCTGCCTCCACGACGAGCCGGGCCTGCTCGCAGCGCTCCCAGGCAGCGGTCAGATCGCCCTGCGCCACCCCGAGTCGGGCCGCAAGCAGCAGGACCGGAGCCGCCATCACCCCTCTCGGGTGCCGACTCAGTGCCTCCTGGATGCAGCTCCTCGGCCTCGGCCAGTCGCCCGGCCTTGATCAGCCCGTCGCTGGCGTTGCACAGAACCAGGCTCCCGAACTGACGGTCCTGACCCAGTCGGTTCAGCTCCACCCGGCCCTCGTGCGCGAGCTCGACCCCTTCGTCCACCCGTCCGGTGAACCCCAGCACGTGGCTGAGGTTGGCGTACGCCAGGCCGACGTCATGGGGACTGCCCACCTCCCGCGCGATCGCGATCGACTGCCGCAGCTGGGCCAGCCCCTCGACGACATCGCCCCGGGTGACGGACACGACGCCCAGACCGTTGAGCGCCACACCTTCCTCACGCCTGGCGCCCACCTCCCGGGAGATGCTCAAGGCACGCGCGCACGCCTGTTCCCCCTCCTCCAGCCAGGCCCACGACGCAGCCATGACCCCGAAGCGCGCGTACACCCGGGCCGCCAGCGGGCTCACCTCGTCGGAGGGAAGCAGGTCCATCGCCGCCCGGAACGCCTTCTCGGCGGCGGTCGCATCGCCGGCTACGAAGTGGACCGACCCGAGCTGTTCCAGCAGCGCCGCCCTCGGCCGGCCGTCCTCGGTCTCCGCGAGTGCGGTCTCGACCAGCCGCACCGCGGCCGCGCTGTCGCCCACGACACTGGCCGACTCCGCAGCGCGGCTGGCCAGGTCGACCCGGTCGAGGTCGGACGGGACCCGGTCGAGCAGCTCCAGCGCCAGACTGAAGCTCGAGAAGGCGTCGGTGAATGCGTACATCTGCTCGTAGGCCGCACCGGCCGCGACCGAGGCGTCCAGCGCCCGGGCCAGGTCGCCGGCAAGATGCCAGTGCCGGGCCATCTCCCCGGCGACCTCGGGGGCGGGGTCGACCTCCTGGGAGAGCGCATCCGCGGCCTCATGGTGCAGGCGCGCCCGCTCTCCGGGCAGCAGCTCCGCGTAGACGACCTCCTGGAATGCCGGGTGGTGGAAACCGACGCTGTCGTCGTCCCGCACCTCGGCGACGTAACCGTCGATGGCCACGCGGAGCAGGTCCTCGACGGTCTCCTCGTCCGCACCCACGGTGCGCGCCAGAAGCGGCACCGACGCGACCCGCCCGATCACCGCCGCGGCCCGCAGCAGCCGGCGGGTCTCCGGAGGCAGGTGGTCGACGCGCACGCGGAGCAGCTCGTGGAGCGTCGCTGGCAGCGGACCGGGCCCGTCGCCGGCCAGCACGAGCTGTTCCACGAAGAGCGGATTGCCCGCCGAGCGGTCCAGGGTCTCCTCCAGCCGCTCCGGTGACAGGGACTGCCCCGCCACCTCGGCCGCGAGCCGGACCGTGTCGGCCCGATCGAGGCGGGGGACCCGGATCCGCAAGGTCGTGAACCGCCCCAGCTCCGCCAACCAGGGGCCGAGCGTCCCCGACTCGTCGACGGCGTCCTCACGGTGGGTCAGCAGCAGGAGCACCCGCTCGTCGGTGAAGTTGGTCGCGAGGAAGGTCAGCAGGTCCAACGTCGACCGGTCCGCCCAGTGCACGTCCTCCACGATGTGCACCACTGGCCCCTCGGCGCTCATCCGGCCGAGGAGGCCGAGCACCGCCCCGAAGAGCCGCAGTCGCGACGAGGCGCCCGAACCCGGATCGGAGCCGTTCGGGGGCGCCGCCGCGCCGGGCAGGAGCCGGGCCAGCTCGGGCGAGCGCTCGGTCTCCTGCCGGACGACGCCCGTCCCGCCACTGCGGCGCAGGGCCTGGGTCAGCGCGGCGTACGGCAACGGCTCCCCCGCCACCGGGACGCAGGCTCCGGCAAGCGTGGTGGCCTCCGCGCTGGCCAGGAACTCGGTGACCAGGCGGGTCTTGCCCACGCCTGTCTCGCCCGAGACGACCACCACCGTGGGGGTCCCGGACCCGGCCCGTTCGAGCGCGTCGGACAGTTCTTGCAGGATGCCCTCGCGTCCGACCAGACCAATGGCGGTCGGGGCGTGCATCCCGCCATTCTGCGCCCGATCAGGCCTCCCGTCATGCTGGATTCGGGGGGTTTAAGCGTCTGAGGCGCTCTGCAAGGGATCTGAGGTGCCTTCCCGATGCCCTACGCGGCGGTTCTTCCTAGCGTCAGTGTCATCGCCAATCGACATCGAAGGGAACAGCGATGACACACCACACCACCCAGCGTCGTACCAGACGCATCGCGGCCGCCACCCTGGCTGCCGGCGCGCTCGTCGTCGGCACCGCCGCCGTATCCACCGGACTGGCCGCACCTGGCACCCCCGCCAAGGACGTGACCGTCGGCCTCGACAACGACAACGCCGACAACGAGTTCATCCAGCCGCCCGGGGTCACGGCCAAGCAGCACATGGACAACACCGACGTCCTCTTCGGCCGCGCCAACGACGACCTGCTCATCGGCAAGCTGGGTGACGACACCCTGCTCGGCGGTGAGGACAGCGACATCCTCATCGGCGGGCCCGAGAAGGGCCAGGCCATCAACAGCGACGTCCTGGTCGGGGAGGAGGGCCACGACATCAACATCTGGGCGCCGGGTGACGGCAGCGACGCCTTCCTCGGCAACGAGAACACGGACACGATGATCTTCGCGCCGTTCGTGGAGAAGGCGAACGGCGACCTCCTGCTGACCAGGAACAACGGTCGCAGGATCCCCCATGTCGACATCGACGAGCAGCCGGCGTTCACCTGCACGATCGTGAACGTCCCGGCGTCGGAGAGGCTGGGCTTCCAGCACCTGGTGCGGTTCAACGTGAACGGCACCCCAGTGGTCACCGTCCGCCAGAAGGACGTCGAGCGGCTCTTCTGCCCGAGCCCGCTCGAGGGCAAGGCGCAGTACGCCGACCTGACCGACAACCACCCGCAGTTCCGCAACGTCCGCCTGGACCGGGTCCGCGGAACCACCGGTGCGATCTTGGCGCCAGTGGGGTGAGCGCCATGGCCAGCACGAACCAGCACGCCGTCGTCGTGGGCGCCAGCATTGCTGGCGTGCTGGCCGCAAAGGTGCTCGCGGGGCATTTCGAACGGGTCACCCTGGTGGACCGCGACGAGATGCCCCGCGAGCCCGTCACCCGCGGAGGCGTCCCCCACGGCCGGCACGTCCACGGTCTGCTGTCTCGGGGGCGGGCCGTCATCGAGGACATGTTCCCCGGCACCACCGCGGACCTTGTGGCGAGAGGGGCGCTCCTGGGCGACGCCCAGGCGAACGGCCGATACCACTTCGGTGCGCAGCCGCTCGCCGAGGGCCACGCCGACCTGCCCAGCCTCGCGGTCAGTCGGCCGTTGCTGGAGTGGTACGTCCGGCACCGGCTCCTCCGCGACGAACGGGTCGCCGTGGTGGAGCACACCTCCGTCCTTGACCTCGCCTTCACCGCTGACGAGCGGCGGGTCAACGGCGTGATCGTCACCGACCGCGACGGAGGTATGCCCCGGATGCTGGCCGCCGACCTGGTCGTGGACTCCTCCGGTCGGACCTCTCGGACCCCGGAGTGGCTGGAGCGGCGGGGGTACGCCGGGCCGCCCGAGGAGGTCCGACGCATCGACAAGCACTATGCGACGCGGGAGTTCCGGCGTACACCCGACAGCGGGCAGCCGATCATCCGGACCGTCGCCGCCAGGCCCGGCCAGCCACGAGCCGGCATCATCCTCGCGCGCGAGGGGGACCGTTGGGCCGTCTCGCTGATGGGCGCCGACGGGCTTCAGCCACCCCTGGAACTCGAAGACTTCCGCGCCTGGGCTCGCACTCTGGACAGTCCGGAGCTGGCCGACGCCATCGACGGACTGGTGCCGCTGGACGAGGGAGCGCGGTATCGCTTCCCCGCCAACCGCCGGCGCCGCTACGAGCGGCTGCGCGACTTCCCGACCGGGCTCGTCGTGACCGGTGACGCGCTGTGCGCCTTCGACCCCGTCTACGGGCAGGGCATGACCGTCGCGGCCGTCGAGGCCGAGGAGCTCGGGCTCTGCCTCGCCGACGGCGGCACCGAAAGCCTCGCCCACCGGTTCCACAAGCGCGCGGCAGCACACATCGACACCCCGTGGATGATCGCCGCGGGAGGAGCGCCTCCGTCCGGGCGCCGGGTGCCCGTGCGACGGAGGTTGCTCGATGCCTATCTGGCCCGGCTCGTCCGGGCGGCTACGACCGATCCGGTCCTGGCCACGGCGTTCTTGCGGGTCACTCATCTGGTCGACCGGCCACAGGACCTGATGCGACCGGCGCTGGCGGTCCGGGTGCTGCGCGGACATGTGACCTCGGCCGCACCGGCAGGAGACATGAGGCAGAGCGACCGGGTCGCTGTCTCACATCGTGGTTAACTGTCTCATCACATGAGATTTCGTCTTGTGGGCATCGCGTCCGAGCGCTGAGACTCCTCGACATGATCTCTGCTGCAACGCACGCGCACCTCGTGGTACGACGCCACGTGGACTTCGGGCGTACCCGCAGCATGTTGTGTTGGCCCCGCTGAACCACCGCCGCCCCAGCCTCTGAGCATCGTCGCTCTCCGCGCACAACGACGCGCGCGGCCCTCAGCGTGAAGGACCATCCCGATGACGGATTCCCCGGTACGCCGATCCCGCCCCAAGCGGGGTGAAGGTCAGTGGGCGCTCGGCTACAGCGAGCCACTGAACAAGAATGAGCAGACCAAGAAGGACGACAACCCGCTGAACGTCCGGGACCGGATCCTGGACATCTACGCCAGGCGCGGCTTCGACTCCATCGACCCCGCCGACCTCCGCGGCCGGTTCCGGTGGATGGGGCTCTACACCCAGCGGGCTCCCGGGTTCGACGGCGGCAAGACGGCGATGCTCGAGGAGGAGGAGCTCGACGACCGCTACTTCATGATGCGGGTCCGCACCGACGGGAAGGTCCTCGGCACCGCCCAGTTACGGGCACTCGGCGAGGTCTCAACGGCGTACGCCCGCAGCACCGCCGACGTCACGGACCGCAACAACATCCAGTACCACTGGATCGAGATCGAGGACGTCCCGGCGATCTGGGAGCGGCTCGAGGCGGTCGGCCTCGACACGACAGAGGCGTGCGGCGACTCGCCGCGACCCTTCCTGGGCTCCCCCGTCGCCGGCATCGCCAAGGACGAGATCATCGACGGGTCCGAGGCGCTCGCCGAGATCAAGCGTCGTTTCGTGGGCAACCCCGACTTCGCCAACCTGCCGAGGAAGTTCAAGACCGCCCTCACCGGTCACCCGAGCCATGACGTGGCCCCAGAGGTCAATGACATCTCCTTCGTCGGCAGCGTCCACCCGGAGCACGGACCCGGCTTCGACCTCTGGGTCGGCGGCGGGCTCTCGACGAACCCGATGCTCGCGCAGAAGCTCGGGGTCTGGATCCCGCTCGACGAGGTCGCCGACGCGTGGGAGGGCGTGACCTCGATCTTCCGCGACTACGGGTACCGCCGGCTCCGCTCGCGGGCCAGGCTGAAGTTCCTGGTCGCCGACTGGGGCAAGGAGAAGTTCCGCGAGGTCCTCGAGACCGAGTACCTCCACCGGCGGCTCGTCGACAACCCGTCGCCGCAGGTCCCAGAGCGCCCGGGTGACCACATCGGCGTCCACGAACAGAAGGACGGCAAGTTCTACGTGGGCATCGCCCCGGTCGTCGGCCGCGTCGACGGCCCCACGCTGAGCGGCCTCGCCGACCTCGTGGAGCGGTACGGCGCCCGCGGCGCCCGACTGACGGCGTACCAGAAGCTGGTCGTGATCGGCGTCGACGGCACGGATGTCGACGCCTTCACCGCCGACCTGGAGACGATCGGCCTCACGGCCAGCCCGTCGAACTGGCGTCGCAACACGATGGCCTGCACCGGCATCGAGTTCTGCAAGCTGGCCATCGTCGACACCAAGGACCGGGCCAAGGCGCTGGTCGCGGAGCTGGAGAAGCGGTTCCCCGGGCTCGATGTCCCGGTGACCGTCAACGTCAACGGCTGCCCCAACGCCTGCGCCCGCACCCAGGTGGCCGACATCGGACTGAAGGGACAGCTGGTTCTCGACGCCGACGGCAACCAGGTCGAGGGCTTCCAGGTCCACCTGGGTGGAGCGCTCGGCCTCGGCGCCAACTTCGGCCGCAAGCTGCGGTCGCACAAGGTGACCAGCGCCGGGCTCGACGACTACGTGACCAACGTCGTCTCGGCGTTCCTCGTCGAGCGCGAACCCGCCGAGTCCTTCGCCGCCTGGGTGGCGCGCGCCGACGAGCAGGTGCTCAAGGGCGAGCGACAGCTGGAGGCGGTCTGATGTCTGAGCGAGCGCAGCCCTTCCACTGCCCCTACTGCGGGGACGAGGACCTCTGGCCGCACGCCGCGGACGAGGAGTCAGGGCTGCCGGGTGGCTGGGAGTGCCGCTCCTGCCTGCGCGCCTTCACCGTGCGGATGCTCGGCCTGGTCCGGCCAACCGGGGCCACGACATGACCGCCGCCACGACCCGGTCCGCGCGCGACTTCCGGGGCACGCACACCGCCGGCCGCACGCCGGAGGAGCTCCGGGAGCTGGTGTCCCACGTGGGTGCCGAGCTCGAGCTGGCCCCGGCCGAGCACATCATCGAATGGGCAGTCGCGACGTTCGGAGACCGCTTCTGCGTGACCTCGTCGATGGCCGACGCGGTGCTGGCGCACCTCGCGTCATCGGTCGCTCCTGGACTGGACGTGGTGTTCCTCGACACCGGCTACCACTTCGCCGAGACCGTCGGCACCCGCGACGCCGTCGAGGCGACGCTGCCGGTCAATCTCGTCGACGTGTTGCCGGAGCAGACCGTCGCCGAGCAGGATGCGGCCTACGGCAAGGACCTCTTTCGCACGAATCCGGATCTGTGCTGCCAGCTGCGCAAGGTCCAACCCCTCGCCGACGCGCTTGCGGACTATGACGCCTGGGCGACCGGTCTCCGAAGGGCCGAGACCCACAACCGGATCATCGCGCCCGTGGTCGGCTGGGACGCGAGGAAGGGCAAGGTCAAGGTCTCGCCCCTGGCGCGGTGGACCGACGACCAGGTCGAGCGCTACATCGCCGAGAACAACGTGCTCGTCAACCCACTGGTCTACGACGGCTACCCCTCCATCGGCTGCTGGCCGTGCACGCGACGCGTGGCCCCCGGCGACGACCCGCGCAGCGGGCGCTGGGCGGGCACCAACAAGACCGAATGCGGGATCCACTCATGACCGACCGACTCACTGCACCACCGACTGCACCACCGAGTACCCGACAAGAGAGGAGGCAGCGCTGATGGCTGCTCCTGCACTGGTGGCCCTGGCTCACGGGAGCCGAGACCCACGGTCCGCCGAGACGATCACCGCCCTGGTCGACGAGGTCCGGGCGATGCGCCCCGACCTGCGGATCGAGCCGGCGTTCCTCGAGCTGTCCAGGCCGTCGTTCCAGACGGCCGTCAACAAGCTGGTGCGCGCCGGGTACGACGAGATCGTGGTGGTGCCGCTGTTGCTCACCGAGGCCTACCACGCCAAGGTCGACGTGCCCGAGGCCGTGGCCGAGGCGATGTCGCGCCACGAGGGACTGAAGATCCGCTCCACCGCCATCCTCGGCATGGAGCAGACGTTCCTCGAGGTCCTCGACCTCCGGATGCGCGAGGCGCTCAAGGTCTCCCGGGTGCGTGAGCTCGACGCCCTGGTCCTCGCCGCCGCCGGCTCGTCCGACCCGCTCGCCAACCAGGGCGTGGCCCGGCTCGCCCGGGTGTGGGGCACCAGGCACAAGCTCCCCGTGACCGCGGCGTTCGCGTCGGCCTCGCCGCCGGCGACCGGGGAGGCGGTGCGGGCCTTCCGCGGCGAGGGGCGCCGGCACATCGCCGTTGCCTCGATGTTCCTGGCCCCCGGATTCCTGCCGGACCGGGCGGCCGAGCTCGCGCTCGAGGCCGGCGCCGTCGCCGTGTCCGCGCCGCTGGGCGCGCACCCGGAGCTGGCCCGCACGGTGCTGGCGCGCTATGCCGTCGGCGCGGTGGAGCTCGTCCCCGTCTGACTCGGCACCATCAGCCGACCAGCGTCTCCAGCAGGCGCTCCAGCTGGCGGGCCGGGTCCGCGGTGACCCCGCCGTGGACCGGGCCGGGCTGGAGCACGGTGCTCCGTGGGGCCTTGAGGAACCCGAAGCGGGTGCCGGGCGGCTGCTCCGCCGCCGCTCCCCCGCGCGAATCTCCGGCGCAGACACCGTCCACGAAGGTGAGGGCGTCACACACCTGGCCCACATCGACCCGCGGGTCCAGTGCCCGGAGCCGATCGGCGTCGACGTTCCACGCGGCCGCCAGGAAGCCCGCGGCCTGGCAGTAGAGCACGACTCCGACGTTGACGAACTCCTCGCGGTCGACCCGGGGAACACAGCGCAGGACGACGTACTGGTAGGCCAGCTTCTGGGCGTTCATGCCGCCCCCGTCTCCGCGGCCGGCAGCCACTGACGGGTGTCGAGGCGCGCCGCCAGGAACGCGACGTAGACCTCCCGCACCGCGTCCGCGGACTCGGCCCCAGGCACTGGGACCAGCCACGCGTCCGGTACCTCCTCCACCACCTCGCGGAGGACGCCTTCGTGGAGCCGTGCGGTGATCTCGGCATCCGCGGCCGCGAGGTCGCCGGCGTACCTGCGAAGCACGTGACCGGTCGCGTCCCAGGGTTGACGCGCAAACCGCTCCGGTTCGGTGATCCCCGAATCCCAGGCGTGGTGGAAGTAGAGGCACGCGCCGTGGTCGATCACCCAGAGGTCCCCGTGCCACATCAAGAGGTTCGGGTTGCGCCAGGTGCGGTCGACGTTGGCAGTGAACGCGTCGAGCCACAGCACCCGGGCGGCTACCTCCGACGCGTTCGGCCACTCGTCGAGCGAGACGGTGCCGTCGAACCCGAACGAGCCGGGCAGGAAGTCGATGCCGAGGTTGAGCCCCGGGCTCGCATTGAGCAGGTCCTGAACCTCCTGGTCCGCTTCATACCGGGCGAGATCGAGGTCCAGGTCGAGCGCGACGAGGCGCGGCGTGGAGAGACCGATTCGGCGGGCGAGCTCCCCCACCACGACCTCGGCCACCAGCACCCGGACGCCTTGTCCCGCGCCACGGAACTTGCAGACGTACGTCCCGAGGTCGTCGGCCTCGACGATGCCGGGCAGGCTGCCGCCTTCACGGAGCGGCGTCACGTACCTCGTGACGGAGACGGTCGGGATCATCCCTCATCCTTGCCCATGTCAGCCGATCACCTGCCGCACGTCGAGCGTGCACCCGACCACGGTGTCGAGACTGCCGTCCGGCTGCGGCTCGTCGAACCACGTGCCCTGCACGAACCCCACCTTGTCGAGGATCCGAAGCGACGCGGCGTTGCGGTGGTCGGGTGAGGAGAAGTACGCCGCCACGTCGGGGTAGCGACGTCGGGCACTGCCCAGCCACGCCCACAGCATCCGGGTGCCGATACCACGGCCGGTGAAGCGCTCGTCGCCGATGGCGTAGTCGACCGCGACCGCGTCCGGGTCCGGCGTGAGCACGGCGTACTCCGGATAGTCGCGGACGCGATAGTCCTGGCAGAAGCCCACCGACCGACCGTTGGCCTCGACCACCCACATCCGGGTCGGGGTCATGCCGTCGATGCGCGGGCCGTACTTCTCCGTGACGGTGGCCAGGTCGGGCTCACCGTCGGCCGCGAACCACCGTCGTACGTGGTCCGATGAGCGCCAGCGAGCCACGTCGGGGAGGTCGCCCGGTGTCATCGCCCGGATCGTCACCTTCAGGTCGTGGTCGACGACGAAGCGCTTGACGTCCCCCGACAGGTCCAGAGGCACCGGGTCGCCGCTGAGGCTGGCGGCGGTACGCCGGGCCGCAGCCGCCCACGGCTCCCCCGTCCGCACCACTCCTCCGAGCTCGTGACCGCGATCCAGAACGGTCAGTCGGGTGACGGCCTCCACGCATGGAGGCTAGCGTCAGCGATCGGGACCGAACACCTGCGTTTGGAGTACCCCGGTTCGGGCACTGCGAAGAGGTCATGCGTACTCAGGAGTTCCTACCGTGAGCGAGGACGAGCCCCGCCACGCCTTCGACACGGTGATCCTCGACCTCGACGGCACCCTGGTCGACTCGGTCTACCAGCATGTCGCTGCGTGGCGGGCTGCCTTCCTCAGGGTCGGTGTGGACGTGCCCGGCTGGCGAATCCACCAAGCGATCGGCATCGGCGGCGACCGCCTGGTGGCCGAGGTGGCCGGAGCGTCGGTCGAGACCGCGGTCGGGAGCGAGGTTCGCGCCCAGCACCGTGAACGATTCCAGGAGCAGATCCACCAGGTCACACCGACGTTGGGAGCCTCGGAGCTGCTCACTGCCCTGCGCGGACAGGGCCTCAAGGTCGTGGTGGCGAGCTCGGGCGAGGCGGAGGTCACCCAACAGCTGCTGTCCCTGGTCGGCGCGTCCGAAGCCCTGCACGCCTGGGTGTCGGGCACCGACGTCGATGAGTCGAAGCCGGCTCCGGACCTCCTGGACGCCGCACTGCGCAAGGTCTCGGGATCCTCAGCCGTGGTGGTGGGAGACACGATCTGGGACATTGAGGCAGCGCACCGACGCTCCTTCAAGTGCCTGGCGGTCCTCACCGGTGGTGTGTCGGCCGCCCTGCTGCGCCAGTCAGGGGCCACTGAGGTGTTCGCCGCGCCGCGCGATATCGCCGAGCAGCTCGACCGGGTGTTGCGCTTCGTGACGACGGGTCGGGCTCACCAGGCGTCGGGCGCCTCGATCTGAGCCGCTCCGAGCTCGTCTCGGACCACGGCGAAGGCGAGCCCCGGCGGGTACCCCTTGCGGGCCAGCATCCCGACCAGGCGTCGGGTCGCGGTCGCGGTGTCGACCCCTGCCACCGAGCGCAGCTTCTTGCGAACCAAGGCACGCGCGGCGGCCTCCTCGTCGTCCGGGTCGATCTCGTCGAGCGCTCCCCGCGCGGTCTCGTCGTCGACGCCCTTGCGCCGCAGCTCCTGGGCGAGGGCCCGCCTGGCCAGCCCCTTGCCTCCGCCGTTGGCCGCGCCCCGGGTGGCCACCCAGGACCGGGCGAACGCGTCGTCGTCGACGAGGCCGACCTCCTCGAACCGGTCGAGCAACCGTGCGGCCACGTCGTCGGGGACGTTCTTCTTCGCCAGTCTCGCCGCGAGCTCCTGGCGCGTGCGGGCCTGTCCGGTCAGCTGGTCGAGCAGGACCTTGCGGGCCACCGACTCGGCGTCGGCCTCGGGACCGTCGGCAACCTGGTCGGCAGGCTGAGCGTCAGAACTCATCGACGCCCAGTGGATCGGCCGGCTTCTCGGCCCCGTCCACCGGCGCGTCGACCTGCGGGCCCACACCGAGCTTCTCGAGGATCTTCTTCTCCAGCTCGTTGGCGAGGTCCGGGTTGTCCTTGAGGAAGCTCCGGGAGTTCTCCTTGCCCTGGCCGAGCTGGTCGCCCTCGTAGGTGTACCAGGCACCGGCCTTGCGGACGAGACCCGCCTCCACGCCGACGTCGATCAGGCCGCCCTCACGGGAGATGCCCTTGCCGTACATGATGTCGAACTCGGCCTGCTTGAACGGCGGCGCCACCTTGTTCTTCACGACCTTGATCCGGGTCCGGTTGCCGACCATCTCCTGGCCGTCCTTGAGCGTCTCGATCCGGCGCACGTCGAGCCGCACGGAGGAGTAGAACTTCAGGGCCCGACCGCCGGAGGTGGTCTCCGGGCTGCCGAACATCACACCGATCTTCTCGCGCAGCTGGTTGATGAAGATCATGGTGGTGTTGGAGTTGTTGAGGGCGCCGGCCATCTTGCGCAGCGCCTGGCTCATCAGGCGCGCCTGGAGGCCGACGTGGCTGTCGCCCATCTCACCCTCGATCTCGGCGCGGGGCACGAGCGCGGCGACGGAGTCGATCACGATCAGGTCGAGCGCACCGGAACGGATCAGCATGTCGGCGATCTCGAGCGCCTGCTCACCGGAGTCGGGCTGCGACACCAGGAGCGCGTCGGTGTCGACACCCAGCGCCTGGGCGTAGTCAGGGTCCAGCGCGTGCTCGGCGTCGATGAAGGCGACGATGCCGCCGGCCGCCTGGGCGTTGGCCACGGCGTGCAGCGCGACCGTGGTCTTGCCGGAGGACTCCGGACCGTAGATCTCCACCACCCGGCCGCGCGGGAGGCCGCCCAGGCCGAGCGCCACGTCGAGCGCGATCGAGCCGGTCGGGATCACCTCGAGCGGCGCCCGGGTCTCGTCGCCCAGCCGCATCACCGAGCCCTTGCCGAACTGTCGCTCGATGTTGGCGAGCGCGGCGTCGAGTGCCTTCTCGCGGTCTCCACCAGCCATGGTTGTCCGTCCCATCTGTCTCTTCTGTCGGTTGTCGATTCCGCTCGGACGCTAGGACCGAGACCACCGACACACCCGGACCAGGGCCCGGATGCCTGGGGACAACGTCGACCAGCGCATCACCTGTGGACACAATCTAGCCCGAACACGTGTTCGATCCCGGTACGATGTCCCGGCGTGTCGGCGAGCGTCCGTCGGGTCACGACGGTCAGGCAGGCAGCAGCACCCGGAACCGGCAGCCGGCTGCCTCGTTCTCCACCGCAACCGTTCCCCGGTGCGCTTCCACGATGCCCTTGACGATGGCCAGCCCGAGCCCGGCGCCGCGCCGGCCCGCCGCTTCTCCGGCGTCCGGCGTCCGCGCGGCGCCGCCCTGCCACGCGACGTCGAAGACCCGAGCCATGTCGTCGCCGGCGATGCCCCCGCACCCGTCGACGACGCTGAGCTCGATGCCCTCGGGCACCGCCCGGCCGCGGATCTCGACCGCGCCGTCGGCGGGGGTGTGCCGGATCGCGTTCATCACCAGGTTGGACACGACGCGCGAGAACTCGGCGGGTCGGCTCGCACCCGGATGCCGTCCTCGACCGACCCCGCCCAGGCGCACGCCGTGAGCGCGGGCCACCGGATCGGCACCCGCGATGGCCTCGCTCACCAGGTCGCGCAGCACCACGGGTTCCAGCGTCAGGCTCAGCACGCCGGCGTGGATCCGGGACAGCTCGAAGAGGTCGTCGACCATGCCGCACCATCCGGTCCACCTCGGCCCGGATCTGGCGGTGGTAACGCGCCGGATCGTCCGCCATGCCGTCCTCGAGCGCCTCGGTCATGGCGCGCATTCCGGCGAGCGGCGTACGCAGGTCGTGGGAGACCCAGGAGACCAGCTCGCGTCGCGACTCCTCCAGGCGCGCCTCGCGCGCACTGGACTCCGCGAGCTTCTCGCTGGTGCGCGCCAACTCGTCCGAGAGCGCCTGCAGCTCGACGGGACCGCGATCCGCCGGACACGAAGCGGCCGCTCTCGCCGAACTCCCGAGCGTCCTCGCGCAGCGACCGCGACCACCGGACGTACGCCGCCCCGACCCCCATCGCGAACACGATGGCCACTACTCCCGCGACGAGCGACACGAGCAGAGCCGACCTCGAAGTCGTGGTCGGAGAGGAACATCGCGTTGGCGGTCCCGAGCATCCCGGCCACGACCGCGGCCACGGCGACCACGGCGACGCCGGTGATCTGCAGGAGCAGCGACCGGCGGCGCATGCAGCCAGGCCACGACGCCGCCCAGCAGACCCACGCCGCCGGCCCAGGCGGCCGCGATCAGGACGATCTGACGACCTGGTCGCTCACGCCGCCGCCTCCCACCGGTAGCCGACGCCCCACACCGTGACCAGCCGCTGCGGGCGGGTCGGGTCACGCTCGACCTTCTCCCGCAGCCGTCGCACGTGCACGGTGACCGTCGACTGGTCGCCGAACGACCAGCCCCACACCTGCGCCAGCAGCTCGTCGCGGGAGTAGGCCGTGCCAGGGTGCGCGACGAGGAAGCTGCAGCAGGTCGAACTCGCGGCCGGTCAGCGAGAGCCGCTCGCCCGCCAGGGTCGCGACGTGCTGGTCGCTGTCGACAACAAGGTCGCCGTCGCTCAGGCGCTCGGCGGGCCGCGGCCGCTCGCCCGCCCGCCGCAGCACCGAGTCGACCCGGAGCGCGAGCTCGCGGGGGCTGAACGGCTTGGTGACGTAGTCGTCGGCCCCGCGCTCGAGACCCGACCACCCGGTCGACCTCGCCGCCAAGGGCGGTCAGCATGATCACCGGCACGTCGCCGGCCTCGCGCAGTCGGCGGCACACCTCGAGCCCGTCGATGCCCGGCAGCATCAGGTCGAGGACGACCAGGTCCGCCGGCGCCTCGCGCATCCGGCGCAGCGCATCCTCGCCGTCCGCCGCCTCGTCGACCTCGATGCTGGTGCGCGCGCAGGTAGCGACACGACGACCTCCCGAACGGTGTGGTCGTCGTCAACGACCAAGACCCGCGCCACGGTTCCTCCTCGTCGTGCGCCGGCCGCCGAACGCGGTCGCCAGACCGACTGCCGTCGCAGCAAGGTTAGTCCGGCGACGAGCAGCCACCCGGCGCCGTAGTTGCGGTCCAGGAGCGTCGGGTTGTCGGGAGTGGCGCCGAAGCGGCCGAGGACCGGGACGGCGAGCAGGGTGACCGATCCGAGGACCACGAACCCGACGGCGGCCGGGGCCCGGATCGAGGTCCGGCAGCCTACGGACCGCCGACGGCGCCCAGCAGCAGGACCAGGCGCCGAGATCACCAGGTCGTGCAGGACCACGCCGCCGACCAGCCAGGTGGCGACGGACACCAGGTCCTCGAGCGGGTCGTCGATCAGCAGGAACGCGCCGTACGCAACGGCCACCAGGCCGACACCGGCGAGGAGCAACCGGACCATTCCGAGCACCTCCAGCCGCTGGACCCACTTGGTCTGCCGGACGCCGGGCCGGTTGGGCGCGATGATCCGGCACGGATAGCCGTGGTCGATGGCCAGCGGCTGCCCGTCGAGCGCCAACGCCAGCAGGGTCCGGTCGTCGTCGGCGAAGTTCGCCGACAAAGTGGACTTGTCGAAGACGCCGCGGGTCTCGATCGACGTCACGAACACGTCGTGCCCGGGCGGAGCCTCCACCAGGTCGAGCAGGTCCCGCAGCCGGACTCCGGTCCACGCCCCGAGGCACTCCAGCCCTCGACGCAGGCGATCGGAAGGTCCTCGGTGGTCTGCGGCATGGCCTCGAGCTGGCCGCGACTCAGCGCCACCGCGCGGTCGCCGTACTCCACGCTGAGCCGGAAGCGCGAACGGTGGCGGGGACCACGACGTCGGCCTCCCGGGCGGTGCGGTTGATCGGGATGCCGCCGGGTCCGTCGCCGGTCGTCACGGCGAGCACCGACACGCGGCGGAGCAACGGAACGCTGCCTCCGGCGGTGGCGAGTACGGCGACCGTGGACGCCAGCCAGGCCGTGCGGACGAGCCCGCGCCGCGACAGGACGCCCGGTTCGTCGGCGCCGGGTCGGTCGTGGCGGGTGTCGTCGATGCCTGTCGCCAGCACGTCCCGCACGATCGGCAGCTTGACCGCGACGTGGAGGGCGAGCGAGCCGATCACGACCCAGGCGACGGCGTAGTGGGTGGACCGGAAGGAGAAGGCCCATGGGTACCACTGCGTGGAGTTGGCCAAGCCGGTCGCCAGCTGGAAGATCGCGGCCGCGACCAGCACGGCGATCGAGACCCGCTCGGCGGCATCGAGGGCGAGCGGGCCAAGCCGACCGAAGGGCGGCCGTGCGAACAGTTTGGGATAGACCGACCAGAGCTTGATCAGGAGGAGCGGCACGGCTGCCGTGCCGGAGATGACGTGCAGCCCCTGCGTGACCCGGTAGCCCCAAGAGGGACTGGTCGGGAACGGCACCGGCTGGGACCCGGCCTGGGCGTAATGGCTGATCAGTCCGGTCACGAAGCACACGACGAAGCAGATGCCCAACCACAGCCCGACCCGGGCCGCCACAGCCGGGCTCCGGAGGCGTGAGGTGAAGTCGGACTCCTTGGGCAGGCGCAAGGTCACCCTCGCTTGCCAAGGACCGCGAACCAGCGGCGGTCGTGCTCGATGGGCGTGCAGGACGCCGAGGCCCACCTCTGCCGCGAGTCCCGCGACGGCGTCCACGCCGACGATCGACCATGGGAACGGACGGCTGGACGCCTGTGCCGTCCGGATCGTCGCCCAGCGCGTCAGGAGGCCGACCCCTGGCTCGGCCAGGTCGACCACAACTCGGCCCTCGGGCGCGATGAGCTCGCAAGCCCGGGCGAGCAGGGCCATCGGGTCACCGCCGATACCGATGTTGCCGTCGGCCAGCAACGCCGTCTCCCAGCGACCCTCTCCGGGCAGGACCGAGAACACGTTGCGACAGAGAGCCGCGACGCCCCTGTCGCGGGCCTGCTGGACCGCCTCGTCGACGACGTCGATCGCGAGCACGCCGTGCCCTTGGTCCATCAGGTGCCGGCTCATCCGGCCCGGCCCGCACCCGATGTCGATCGTCGACCCCACGCACTGCTCCAGGAGAGCGCGGTCCCCCGCGTCCGCCGCCCGGCGCCACTCGCCGATCGGCAATGGAGCGGGTGGGTCGCCAAGGCCGATGACTTGGCAGTCGTCGCCGCGAAGGGCGGCCGTGAACACCTGGGCGAACGACCCCTCGGTGGAGACGTCAGCGGTCATGGCCGGCCTCCCAGCGCGACCAGGCGGCCGCGAAGCGACCGTTCGGTGCGTCGTACGCGACGGCGCGGGCGTCCGCCACGGTGTCCACGTCGCGCAGTGCGGGTGGGGTGCCGACCGTCAGCCCACGATCGCGCAGCGCGGCGCGCGTGCGGGCGCCGGTGTCTGCTGTCGAGGTGGGAACGGCCGCGAGGACGCGCCGCGGCTCCTGCGTCGCGCACCGCGAGCACCCACCAGCCGCCGTCCTCCGCCGGCCCCAGCAACGCGTCGTGGTCGTCGAGCCCATCTGCGACCTCGCGCAACGCAGACCCGGTGACCTGCGGGGTGTCCATTCCGATCTGGACGGTCGGGGCAGAGGTACGGCGACCGACCTCGGCGTGCGCGGCGGCCAGGCGGCCGCCGAAGCTCTCGCCGACCTGCCCGAACACGGACCAGCCCGAGAGGGCAGCTGCGATCTCGTCGGCTCGACCCGCGGACCCGAGGTCCCCGGTCAGGGCGAGGTGGCAGCAGTCCGACGCGAAGGCGGCGCGGCAGGCGTCGAGCGTGTCCAGCAGCGCAGCCGCGGCGAGGTCGGCCGCGGCAGCCATGCCGATCTCGGCTCCGAGACGGGTCTTGGCCAGACCGGCGACCGGCGCCTTGGCGATGACCAGGCACTGGGCCTCCTGGCCTGCCCTCATGAGAGCACCCGCCAGAAGTCACGGGCGGTCCGGACTGTTCCCCGGACCGAGCCGGAGACCTTCGACCGAGTCCCAAGTGCCCTCGGGTGGTAGGACACATCCCGTTCCGAGATCCGCCAACCCGCCCTCGTGGCCTTCTGCATGAGTTCGACCGGGTAGCCGAACCTCCGGTCCTCGACGCCCAACGCGAGGAGTTCGGTTCGCCGGCAAACGCGGAGGGGAGCGATGTCGTTCGCGGGGAAGCCGCGTCGCCGCAACACGGTGACCACGAGCCGGTTGCCGGCTCGTGCGTGCCACGGCCAGGCACCGCGCGCGACCGGGCGCCGCCGCCCCACGGCGAGTTCGGCGCGCCCGGACCGGACGTCGTCGAGCATGGCCTCCAGCTCACGGGGGTCGAAGGAGCCGTCGCCGTCCATGAACGCGACGTGGTCCCGGGATGCAGCGACGAGTCCAGCGTGGACAGCGGCGCCGTACCCAAGGACCGACTCTGTCACCACGCGTGCACCGAGGCGTCGCGCGACGTCGGCGGTCCCGTCGGTCGACCTGTTGTCGACCACGATCACGGCGAAGGATGCCGGAACCCTGGGAAGGAGGTCACCGAGGGCAGCCGCTTCGTCCCGACACGGCACGATGAGGTCGCAGACCGGCTCCATGCCAGCACCGTAGGGACGGTCGAAGGTGCCCGTGTGGCCCGAACCCTTACAAAGGCGTGACATCACCGTCCGCACCGGCAGTCGGCCGGCGCCAGAACCTAGGCTCGCGAGCATGGCGACGACGCAGGTGACCTCGCGTCCACCCGTCGCCTCTGGACGCGCTCCGTGGGTCGGCCTCACCGCGGCCCTGGTGCTGATGCTGGCCGCTGTCGTCGTCCCGCGAGTGCTGGGTTGGGATGTGCATGCCCGATCCGCGCCGGACGGTGGCGTGCCGCCCCTGCATGGGCTCTTGGACGTCAAGCTCTTCGGTCCCGGGACCCTGCCGGCGCTGCTGCTCGCCGCACTCGGCGCGCGGTACGCGATCCCACTGGCAGAGCGGCTTCGCTGGAGGACGCTGCTGCTCGTCTCGTACGCCGCCGGCCTGGCCTGGCTGCTCGCGCTGGCGCTGGTCGACGGCGAATCCGGGATCACCCGGGTCCCGGCACACGGCTACGAGTACCTCGTGACCGCCCGCAACGTCGACGATGTGCCGGCCATGCTCGCGGAGTTCACCGACCGGATCCCGGGCTCTCACCCACGGAACTGGGTCACCCACGTCGCCGGGCACCCGCCGGGCGCGCTGCTCTTCTTCGTGGCGCTGGTTCGGGTAGGTCTCGGTGGCGATCTCACCGCGGGACTTGCGATCACCGTGGTAGCCGCCAGCACCGCCGTCGCTGTCCTGGTCACGCTTCGGGTGCTCGGCGCCGAGACGGTGGCCCGACGGGCGGCGCCGTTCCTCGTGCTCGGCCCCGCCGCCGTCTTCATGGCGGTGTCGGCCGACGCCGTGTTCGCAGCCGTTGCCGCCTGGGGGCTGGCCGTCCTGGCCGTGGCCGCGACCCGGACGACCCCGCTCGCGGCGGTGGCGTGGTCGCTCCTCGCCGGTCTCCTGCTCGGCTCCTGCGTGCTGCTGTCCTACGGCCTGGTCCTGCTCGGCCCACTCGCGGTCGCCGTTCTGGTCGCCGCCCGCTCGTGGTTGCCCCTGCCGGTCGTTGCGCTCGCGGCCCTGGTGCCGGTACTCACGGTCGCGGCCTACGGCTTCGCGTGGTGGGAGGCCTACCCGGTGCTGACTGACCGCTACTGGGCGGGGATCGCTGCCGATCGGCCGGCGTCGTACTGGCTGTGGGGCAACCTGGCCGCCCTGTCCTTCTGCGCCGGTCCGCTGCTCGGTGCCGCGCTGGGCCACCTGGCGGTGCTACGCGATCGGGCAGACCGCGCCGTGCTGCTGCTCGTGGGCGCCGCCGCCCTCACCGTCGTGGTCGCGGACCTCTCCCGGATGAGCAAGGGAGAGGTGGAGCGGATCTGGCTGCCTTTCGTGCCGTGGCTGCTGATCGCGACCGGGCTGCTCCCGGAACGCTGGCGGCGCTGGGGGCTGGGGCTCCAGGTACTCACCGCGGTGGCCGTGCAGCAGATGCTCTACACGAGCTGGTGATCGCTACCCGCGCAGGGGCGCTGTGGCAAACGCCGACAACCCGACGTCGGGGCCGATCTCCGCCCGGAACCGGAGCTCGCGTGCCGCACGCTCCGGGGAGGCCACGATGTGCCGGACGTCGCCGAGCCGGTAACCGCCGGTCACCTCGGGCGTGAGGTCGGACCCGGTGCCGCGGGCCACGAGCCCTGCGACCTCCCCGATCGAGACCGGACGACCCGAGCAGATGTTGTAGGCCGCCATCATCGGGATTTCGTCCTGCGTGACCGACCGCAACGCCAGCAGGTTGGCTCGCGCCACATCGGCTACATGGACGAAGTCGCGCATCTGCCGACCGTCCTCGAAGACGGTCGGCGGCTCACCATGCTCCAGCGCGGATCGGAACATCGCCGCCACGCCGGAGTACGGCGTGTCCCGGGGCATGCCCGGCCCGTAGACGTTGTGGTAGCGCAGGGCGACGGCAGTCGCGTCGGCCTGGCGGGCCCAGGCCGCGGTGTAGTGCTCCTGGGCCACCTTGCTGGCGGCATAGCTGCTCCGAGGGTCGAGCCGTGCCTCCTCGTCGACCGCCGCCCAGTCGAGGGTGCGCCCGCATTCGGCGCAGTGGTTGTCGAAGTCCCCGGCCGCCAGGGCAGTCGCCGACCGCGGGGCCGGGCGCTGGTCGCCGTGCTGCGGGCAGGCGTATCTCCCCTCGCCGTAGACGACCATCGAGGAGGCCAGCACAAGGTGACGGACTCCCGCCTCGTGCATCGCGGCCAGCAGCGCGGCGGTGCCCAGGTCGTTGTGGCCGGCGTAGTCGGGCAGGTCGGCGACCCGGACGCCGGTGCCCACCACCGCGGCCTGGTGACAGACCGCGTCGACCCCGCGCAGCAGGTGGCTCCACGCCCCAGCGTCGCGGACGTCCAGCCGGTGCGTGTCGTCCGGCGGCGCACCTGACCCGTGTGCGACCGGGAGCATCAGGTCCACCCGCACGACGTCGTGCCCCTCGCCCTCCAGCGCCGCGCAGACGGCCGACCCGATGAAGCCGGCCGACCCGGTGACCAGGACCTTCACGGGACCTCGTAGGTCAGGTCGATGCCGTCGGCCCAGGTCGAGCAGGTGCAGCCGTCCGGGTCAGGGAGAGCGGCGACGGCCCGAGTCAGCAGGCCCCGGAGCCGCTCGAGGTTCTTCGCGAACAGCGCGAAGACCTCCTCCTGGCCGACCCCGGAGCCGACCTCGACCCCGGCATCCATGTCGGTCACGAGCGCGATCGCCGTGTAGCACTGCCTCATCTCGCGGGCGAGGACTGCCTCGGGGTGCCCGGTCATGTTGATCAGCGACCAGCCCTGCGCGGCGTAGTGGACCGACTCCGCGCGGGTCGAGAACCGCGGTCCCTCGATCACCACCATGGTGCCGCCGGTCTTCACGGTCCCGTCGACCGAGGCGACGGCGGCCGACAGGCGCGCGCAGTACGGATCGGCGAACGGGACGTGCACGGCCCCGCTCTCCACGAAGGTCTGCACCCGCCCGAGCGTGCGGTCCACCAACTGGTCGGGGAGGACGACGTCGCCGGGAGCGACGTCGGGGCGCAACCCACCGACGGCGCACGGCGCCAGCACCTGGCGCACGCCGAGCGAGCGCAGCGCCCAGAGGTTCGCGCGGTAGTTGATGCGGTGCGGAGGGAACTCGTGCCTGGGCGCCGTGCCGGGGCAGGAAGGCGACCCGGCGACCGGCGACGGTGCCGACGGAGAGCGGCGCCGAGGGAGCGCCGTACGGCGTGTCGATCCGGTGCTCCTCCGGTCCGTCCAGGAAGGAGTAGAAGCCGGTCCCGCCGATGACGGCCACGTCCGCGATCATGCGTCCACCCTGTCGGACCCCGGCTGGTCGGCAGGCGCGGGCCGGCCGCCGACCCAGGCGGCGAGGAGTACGACGACCGCGAGCGCCGAGGACGCCGCAGCGAGGGCCGGGTACCCCCAGCCGCCGACGACGACGCCGGCCAGCGCACCGGCCACGGCAGCGGTCAGCCCCATGATCAGGTCGGCGGCGCCCTGGACGTCGGTGCGCGCCTCCAGTGGGGAGTTGTCGGTGATCATCGTGGATGCGGCGACGGTGGCGAAGGACCAGCCGAGACCGAGCAGGAACAGTCCCGCGAAGATCTGCCACGAGCTGCCCTCGGGTGCCTGCGAGCACATGAAGAGCGAGACCAGCAGGATCAGGCCACCCGCGAACAGGACCGGCGGGCGTCCGACCTGGTCGGCGAGCCAGCCGACCACGGGCGAGAACGCGAACATCCCGAGCACGTGCACGCTGATCACGATCCCGATGATCCGGAGCTCGGCGCCGCCGTGCTCCATGTGCAGCGGCGTCATCACCATCACCGCGACCATCGCGGCATGCGCCCCGGCGAGGCCGGCGATCGCAGCCGCCAGCGCCGGTCGGGCGCGCACCGACGAGGCCACCCGGCCCCACGACGTACTGCCGGCCCGCGGAAGCGGATCGTCCGCCAGCTCCCGGGCGGTGAGCAGCGGGTCGGGGCGGAGGAAGACGCCGACCACGATGGCGGCCGCAAGCATCCCGACGCTGGCGAGGGCGAACGGCCCGGTCAGCTCCGGGATCCCGAGTCGGTCGGCCACGGTCGCGGACAGCCCGGTGAGGTTCGGCCCGGCCACCGCCCCGATCGTGGTCGCCCAGACCACCGTCGACAGCGCGCGGGCGCGTCTCCGCGGCGGCGCCAGGTCGGTGGCGGCGTAGCGCGCACCGCTGTTGGCCGCGGTGCTGGATCCCAGCAGGGCGGCCCCGAACAGCAGCAGCGGCATCGAGTCGACGACGCCGGCCACCACGGCCAGGACGGCGCCCACCGAGCCGGTGAGGTAGCCGGTGACCAGGCCGAACCGCCGACCGCGGAGCGACATCAACCGGGCAAGGACGTAGGACATCAAGGCCGCGCCCAGCACCTGGAAGGTCTGGGCCAGCCCGGCCTGCGCCTCCGAACCCGAGACTTCCTTGGCCAGCAGCGAGGCGGTGGCGATGCCGATGGTGATGCCGACGGCGCCCACCGCCTGGGCGCCCACCAGGGTGCCGATGGTGCGGCGCTGGATCCGGTCGACGTCGAGCGCCGTCGGGGCGTCGCTCATCGCTCGACCGGCGGGAGCTCCAGAACCGTCCACACGGCGCGCCAGACCTCCTTGGGCGGGACACCCGCGTCCAGGGCCTCTCTCGCTGTCCGGCTGCCGAGCTCACCGATGACGTACTGCTGCGACCAGGCCCGGGCGTACGTCGGCCCCAGTGCCGCCTCCAGCCGCGCCCAGAACTCCGTGTGTCTCATCGGGGGTGCCTCATCGGGGGTGCCTCATCCGCGCCCCGTCACCGTCGTCTCGCGGCCACGCCCAGCCAGGTCTCGCCACGCAGCCCGTCGCCCCGGCTGACGTGGGTGACGTCCCAGCCGGCGGCGTCGAGCACCTCGCGAAGTGGATTCTCCCGCCAGAACGTGAAGTGCCTCGGCGCACCGACGTTGCCGTGCGTGGAGAAGCGGGCGCCGTCGCCCTCCTTGACCGAGAGGTGCAGCAGTCCGCCGGGCCGGGTGACCTCGGCCAGCCGGTCCACCACGGTGGGGAAGTCCTCGCGTCTGACGTGCACGAGCGAGGCCGCGGCCCAGACCCCGTCGTACGCCGCGTCCCGGGTGGGGTCGGCCAGGTCGTCGGCGAGCGGATCGACGACATCGGCCTCGAACCCCTGGGCGCGCAACCGGGTGACGAAGCCCGGAGTGATGTCGGTGCGACGCACGGACAGGCCGGCTTCCTCGAGTGTGCGCGCGTCGCGGCCCGGCCCGGTGCCGACCTCCAGCACCCGAGCGCCCGCGGGCAGTGCCGCCACGAACTCCTTGATGGCTGCCCCCACCTGCTCCGGCATCTCCTGCGTGGCCTCGCTGTAGTCCTCCACGAAGGAGTCGTAGGACGCAACGGTGACTCGCTTGGTGATGTGGGAGACGTCGTGGGCGTGGTGCACCACATCGTGGAGGTGGTAGCGGGCAAGCGTGTCGACGGTGAACTCGTCGCCGTTGCTGCGGACACCCCGCCGCTCCCACTGGTCGTCGGCCACCGACTCGTAGACGCCCGCAACGGCGTCGGCGTCGGCGACGACCTCCTCCGCCACCTGGACCGGCTTCTGGCGAGCCGTAGTCGCCGTCGACCGCCGCCTGGTCCTGGTCCCAGTTGTCGAAGGTCGGTGCGTCCTCGCCGAGCATCTGGTGGACCCGCTGGGCGAAGAGGTGGTTGACGTCGCGGACGTGGCAGGCGTACTCGAGCGGTGACCACACGTTCGGAGACGGTCGGACGGCAGCGTCCTCGGTCTCCAGGACCACCGCCCAGAGGGTTGCGTTGTCCCGGAGCGCCCCCGGGATCCGGTGCCTGTCCACTCCCGGCGCGTCGAACCCGCACTCACTGCAGGGGCGGTCGAGGACCCAGGTCCAGTCCTTGGTGTCGGGGTCGATCGTCATGCGGTCATCCTGTCAGGCGTGGTGGGGACCGGCCTACGGGGATCCTGCCAACGTCGGCCAAGATGGCGCCATGAAGATCCGTGCGGCAGAGGAGGCCGATCTCTCCGGGATAGCGGCGATCTACGATCACGAGATCGCCAGCGGGCTCGCGACCTTCGACCTGGCGCCGCGACCGCTCTCGGCTTGGCGCGAAGCCCTGGAGAGCGCCGCCCCCGGTGACCACTTCCTCGTCGCCGAGGACGACGAGGACGCGATCGCCGGCTTCGCGTACTCGTCGGCGTACCGGCCCAGGGCGGGCTATCGGTACACCCGGGAGACGGCGCTCTACCTCGCCCCCGGCGCACAGGGGCAGGGCCTGGGCCGAACGATGTACGACGACCTGTTGCGGTGGCTGGTCGCCGACGGCATCCACCTGGCCGTCGCCGTGATCGCGCTCCCGAACCCCGCCAGCCGGGCGCTGCATCGGGCGTGCGGCTTCGAGGAGGTCGGCGTGATGCGCGAGGTGGGCCGGAAGTTCGACAAGTGGGTCGACACGTTGTTGGTGCAGAAGGTGCTCACGTGAGCAGCAGCCGGTCGAGCCGCCGCCGCACGATCGCCATGCCGATCAGTCCCATGACCACGAGGTAGACCACAGAGACCGCGGAACCCCAGGACAGGGCACCGGTCGTGAGCTCGCGGCAGAGGACGACACCCCGGTAGAGTGGCGTCGCCTCGACCACCCAGCGCACGACGCCCTCGAAGGCTGTCACCGGGAAGAAGGTGGCGGAGAACAGGAACAGCGGCAGCTGGACCAGGGTGATCTTGTCGAAGTCCTGCCAGCTCGTCATGTACGTCGTCAGCGCCATGCAGACCGCCGCGAACGCGAAACCGATCAGCAGTGCGGCGGGCAGCGCGAGCAGCGCCCACCACGAGTCCACGAGACCCATCGCGGTCATCACGACCAGGAACGCCGCAGAGTAGGTGCCGCCCCGAAGCAGGCCCCACGTGATCTCGCCCCGGGCGATATCGCTCGTGCTCAGCGGAGTGGCGAGCATCTGGTCGTAGAGCTTGTTGTACTTCAGCTTGAAGAAGAACGAGTACGTCGACTCGATCAGGGCGCCGTTCATGGCCGACGCCGCGAGCATCGCCGGGGCGACGAACTCGGCGTACGGGATCGCTTCGCCGTTGAACTCGAAGGAGGTGATGAGCTGGCCCACCCCGATCCCGATCGAGAACAGGTAGAAGATCGGCTCGAGGAACCCGGTGATGAACAGCTTCCAGTACCGGCGGTAGACCACGTAGTTGCGCAGCACCAGCAGACCGGTCGCCTGCGCGGGCCCCAGCGGGGCGAAGATGACCGCGGCCACTCAGGTCACCAGCCTCTGCCGCAGGCCGGCCACCGCGGCCCACCAGCCGACCACGACGAGCACGGACAGGAAGGCGATGTTGATCGCCGCCGTCGACCAGTCGATGGTGTCGAGGCAGAACATCCGGGAGAGGTTGACGCCGTGCCACAGCGGAGTCAGCCGGGCGACCCACTCCAGGACCGGGCCGAGGTTGGAGATCGGGAAGAAGGCGCCGGAGAAGAGGAAGAGCGGGAAGATCCCGAGCCGGAACAGCACGCCGAAGGCGTCCTCGGACTTGATCCTGACCGTGAAGGAGTAGATCAGCGCGGCGAACGCCATGCCCACCAGCACCTGAGCCCCGAACGCCAGGAACGGCCCCCACCAGGTCGCGAACACCCCGAACGGCGCGAGCGCCGCCATGAAGACAGCGCACGTGGTCACCAGCCGGAAGAAGACGAAGAGCAGGTGGGCGGTGACGACATGCCTGATCTGGAGCGGGGTGGCGATCATGGCGTAGTAGGCCTTGTGCCACTTGATCATGCCCATCACCGGATAGGTCACCTCGCCGACGGCGATCTGCATCGCGTGTGCGGCGACCAGGCCGGGGACGACGAAGGCGAGGTAGGAGGTGGCCCCCTCGAGCTCGGCGGGGTCGCCCTCGATGAAGCCGCCGAGGAGCACGCCCATCGCCAGGACGTAGAAGATCGGCGAGAGGAACGAGCTGATGACCGAGCCCCGCCAGGTGCGCTTGTAGACCGTCCGCCAGTAGTCGAACTGCCGCCCGACTCCCTCGCCGACGGGCAGACCCACCGGGCGGACGTGAGCTTCGTACGTCGACATCAGTCGACCAACGTCCGGCCGGTCAGGTGCAGGAACACGTCCTCGAGGGTGGACCGACGCACCAGCACGGCCACCGGCTCCAGACCTCGCTCGTGGGTCTTCGCGATGACCTCCTCGCCGTCCTCGCTGTAGACGAGCAGCCGGTCGGGCAGCACCTCGACTCGCTCGCCGAGGTCGGAGATCTTCTCGGCCAGCCGCTCGTGCTCCCCGACGCCGAAGCGGAGCTCGGCGACCTCGCGAGTGGAGTGCTCGCGAATCAACGCGAGCGGGGAGCCCTCGGCAACGATGAGGCCCTTGTCCATCACGACCAGCCGGTCGCAAAGCTGCTCGGCCTCGTCCATGTAGTGGGTGGTGATCACCAGGGTGACGCCGTCCTGCTTCAGCCGGAACAGCTTGTCCCACAGCAGGTGGCGGGCCTGCGGGTCGAGGCCGGTGGTCGGTTCGTCGAGCAACAGCAGATCGGGCCGGTTGATCAGCGACCGGGCGATGGTGAGCCGGCGCTTCATGCCGCCCGAGAGGTCCTCGACCTTGCTCTTTGCCTTCTCCGTGAGCTGGACGAACTCCAGCAGCTCGTCGACCCGTTCGCTGACCTCGGCCTTGGGGATGCCGAAGTAGCGGCCATAGATGAACAGGTTGTCGCGGACGTTGAGCTCGTTGTCGAGGGTGTCGTCCTGCGGGCACACCCCGAGCCGGCCGCGGATGGCCGGGCCGTCGATGGCCGGGTCCAGCCCGAAGATCCGCAGCTCGCCGCCGCTGACCGGCGAGACCGCCGCGACCATCCGCATGGTCGAGGACTTGCCGGCGCCGTTGGGGCCGAGAAAGCCGAACGCCTCGCCGCGTCGCACGTCGACGTCGATGCCCTTGACGGCCTCGAACTCCCCGAAGGACTTGCGCAGGTCACGCGCCGAGATCATGGACTCGCTCACGTGGAGCAACCCTACAAACGCGCACCGACATCCTCATCCGGTTATCGGCTCCCGACGCCGACGGTGCGGTAGCGTCCCGCCGCATGCCGCGCACGCGGGTCCCGGAGCGGACCGTGATCCTGGTCGAGGGAGCGAGCGACCAGGCCGCTGTGCTCACCCTGGCCGCGCGGCTCGGGCGCGAGCTCGCCGGGGAGGGCGTCCTGGTGGCCGCGACCGGCGGTGCCACGAACATCGGTCGTCATCTCGAGCGGCTCGGTCCGCTTGGGCTCGACGTACGCGTGGCGGGGTTGTACGACGTCGCCGAGGAGCGCTTCGTGCGCAAGGGCCTAGAGCGCGCAGGGTTCGGCACCGCCTCCTCGAGGAGCGACCTCGAAGCGCTCGGCTTCTTCGCGTGCACCGAGGACCTCGAGGACGAACTGATCCGGGCGTTGGGGGTCGACGCGGTCCTAGCCGTGATCGAGCGCCGCGGGGACATGCCCGCCTTCCGGATCCTCCGGCGCCAGCCCGCGCACCGGGAGCGCAGCGATGCCCAGCGACTGCGCCGCTTCCTGGGCACCACCAGCGGACGCAAGGTCGAGTACGCCGCACTCCTGGTGGAGGCACTGGACCTCTCGGCGCTTCCCCGACCGCTCGAGCTCCTCCTGCGGGCGACCGGGTCGGACCGCTAGGTCGAGATCGCCTCAACCGGCGCGCAGCAACATGTCCGCCACGTAGATCTCGCCGATGCTGGTCACCTCCGCGGGCACGGGGACTGCCTCACTGCCGGTGCCGGGCGCGGGCGGCGCGGTGGATCGGTAGAGATGTCCAGTCGGGGTGCGGGTCACGACCGTGTGTCGGGGTCCGGGTCTGGGTCGCGCCTGCCAGCCGCGGGCCTGTTTGGCGTGGTTGCAGGCTTCGCACAGTCCTTGGGTGTTGCGGACGCTGGTCTCGCCGCCGTCCTCGACAGCGACCACGTGGTCCCGGTGCCGGACGGGGGCGTCGCACCAAGGCGTGCGGCAGATCGGGTCGCGCACGTCGATGAATCGCCCGATGCCGTCGGGCACGACGCGAGCGCGGGAGTCCATGGCGACGAGGTCGCCCGTCCGTGGTGGAGCGAAGAGTCGGCGCAGCCAGGTCTTGCACCGGGCGTTGAGGCTCGCGGCCGCCATCGACCGGGCCACGTCGGCGGGGATCGGGCCATAGCCATCGACGTGGGCAGGTTCGTCTCCGCCGGCGAGTAGTGAGCGGTCGGTCAGCACGAGGCCGATGGAGACCGGGACCTCCCGCGCCGACGTCTGGCCGGTGACTCGTTGGACCAGGGTGTCGGCCATGATCTGGCCGCGGCCCCGGGTGTCTCCCGCGGCGCGCAACGAGTCCGCGTGCTGCTTCAGCGCGGCGAACACCGCGACCCCCTGGCCTACTGGCAGCAGCGCGCTCAGGTGAGTCATCACGTCGGGGGCGGGTCGTACCGTCACCCGGCGGTCGGCTTCGGCGCGTCGACGGCGCTCGACGAACGACGCCGGGTCGAGACGGTAGGCGAGCTTCTTGATCTCGCCGACCAGCTCGCGATCGCCCATGGCTTCGATCCGGGAGGGCTCTCCGGCCACGACCCGATCGACGTACCGCCGGTCCTCCAGTGACAGACACCCTGTCTCGCGACCGACCAGCGTCGCCTTCCACTCGGTGATCCGACCTGCCCGGAACGCCGCCATCGTGTGGGGCAGCTCAGTGGCCAGGATTTTCGCCAGCCCGAGGTGCTGCTGGGCGCGGTGCGGGGACTCCCGTCGGGCAAGTGCCACCTGTGCGGCCACGCCACGGCCCTGCCGCTCGGCCGGGACGCCGGCCGCCGCCTGCTCGGCCCGCTGGGATGCGTCGAAGTCGGCGGTCAGCACCGCCTGGGCGGCCGCGGCGGCGCACTTGAGACCCTCGAGTGCCCGGATCAGGTCGATCCGCTCCACGTCGATGGCGTCCCGGTCGATGTGACGCAGAGCCGACGCCCACGCTGCAACGCTCGAAGCGTCCACGGCCGATCCAGGGGCACCATCAGTACCTCCGACCGCATCGCACATGGAGCTTCGAACATGTGTTCGATTCTAGATAGCGCCACCGACACCGGCAAGACCCCGAACCACATCTGTGGAGAACGGCCGCCGCGCAGCGACATCGCCTTGCGAGCCGCAAGTCAGGCCGGCGTCATTGCGCCTGGCACCCTGCCGGCCCAGATCAGGACCACGATCCGGGTCCCGGATGGGTTCACGGGCGCTGGATGTAGTACTCCGTGAAGTCACGACAACGTCCGGCGCTGTCGAAGCGCATGACGAAGCAGTTCTCGTACACACGGACCACCGGCCCGCCAGGGCTCTCGCGATAGGTGGAGGTGCCAGTGGCGACGACGACGTCGCCGTCCACCGCGACAGGAGAGTAGGTGGCGTCGTACGTCCCGGGATCGTCGCGCGTCGAAGCATCGTCCGAACCTGACTCCCCCAGCCAGGACGCGACAACTGCATCCCGACCAAGGATCGGCTCGTCGTACGGGTGGTAGCGATAGACAACGTCCTCGCTGAACAGCGCGCCGATGGCTTCCCGCTCGTAGGACACCCACGCCGCGACATAGCGGTCGAGCCAACGCTGGGCGGTATCCCGATCCATGGGCCAACCGTAGTGGCCGGCACGGACAGCCAGCTGGGTCAAAGGCCAGGCAGGAGCGCCGGACGCACCTCCGGATAGCCAACAGGCAGCACGTAGGTGCCTCGGGTGTGGCTGTAGAGCACCCGCCACTGCCAGTAGGCCCGGTAGGCCCAGCCGGCTCGACGCATGGTGTGGGCGTACTCGCTCACGGCGCGCACGTACCTGTCCGACGGGTTGTAGTGCCACAGCGCCTCGGCCATGTCGCCGGGTGCGCCGTTCGCCTTCAACAGGCGGCCGGCGGCGAGGATCGCATCCCGGTGGTTGCTGATGTCGCCACCCGCGCCGTACATCGCCCAGGTCGACGGGAGGAACTGCATCGGCCCACGCGCCCCGGCCGTGCTGACGCCGCGGATCCGGCCCATGCGGGTCTCGACCAGGTGGATGGCCGCCAGGTAGTTCCATGGCACGCCGGTACGCCGCTGGGCTGCCCGGTAGTCGGCAAGGAGCAGCTCGGGCGGAGGCGGGGCGATGATGCGCCAGCTCGGCAGCCGCAGCTCCGGTGTGGTCATGGCGGCAAGCTCCCGGCCGGCTACGACCCCGGGTCGGATGACCAGCGCCGCCTCGCGAGTCAATCGACCCGTCACCGCGCGCCCGAACTCGGGACTCGCGTGGGCCAGGACGCGGATCGCGTGCTGCTGGAACTCCCCGGCCCGCCGCAGATCGCCTGGTGCTGCGTCGTCGTCCCGCAACGTCTGCACGGCGCGGTCGAGCTGGCCGGCCAGCGCCGCAGGCCCCTTCGCCGGCACCCGCGGCAGCGCGACTGCCTTCTCGTCCGGACTGGGCTGCGTCTCGGCAGACGCGGATCCGCGCGGCTCTCCCCCGCCCTCGGCGGTCGGCTCGGCTCCGCTCTCCGCGGCCGGTTCGCCGCTGCAGGACCAGGCCAGACAGGCAGCGATCACCAGGGCGGCTGCCCCCGCCGCTCGACGAAACCCGACGACGTGTGGCCGGTGGCTGACGTCAGCCTCCAGAGCCGGAGATGTTCACCAGCCAGGTGACCCCGAACTTGTCGCTGCACATCCCGAAATGGTCGCCCCACGGCGCCTTCTCCAGCGGCACCAGCACCGAGCCGCCGTCGGAGAGCTTGTCCCAGTAGCCGCGCAGCTCGCTCTCGTCCTCGCCGCTGAGGGACACCGAGATGTTGCTGCCCTCGGCGAGCCCCTGGTTGTTGGGGGTGTCCGCGCCCATCAGCAGCAATCCGTTCGGCGCCTCCAGCTGGGAATGCATGATCTTGTCCTTCTCGGCGGGATCCTCTGCCGCCTGGAACTCCTCGAACGTGTTCACGGCAAGCTCACCCCCGAACACCGACTGGTAGAACTCCATCGCCTGCCGAGCGTTGTCGCGGAACCCGAGGTACGGGTTGAGTCGAGTCGCCATCTGTCTCTCCGATCGTCGGTACGTCCGTTCGACCCTCGACCGGCGCGGCACCCGACGTCAAGGTTCTACGCTCGGCCCATGACCCGCACACACGCGCGCTCCGCTTCGCCGTACGAGGACTCGATCGGCTTCAGCAGGGCGGTCCGGAGCGGCGACGTGATCGCCGTGAGCGGAACGGCGCCCGTGTGGGACGACGGGCACGTCGACCCCGATGTGACCGTGCAGGCCCGGCGCTGCTGGCGGATCGCACTGACCGCGCTGGCCGATCTCGGCGGCCGCCCCGAGGACGTCGTCCGCACCCGCCAGTACGTCGTCGACGCGGCCGACGCCGAGGCGGTCGGGGCCGTGCACGGCGAGGTCTTCGGAGAGATCCGCCCCGCCAGCACCATGGTCGTGGTGGCCGGCCTGCTCGACCCGCGCTGGCGGGTGGAGGTCGAGATCGACGCCCGGGCATCGACGCGCCAATAGACGAGAGGACCTCCGACGCAGCCGGTGCTCGACGGCTGGCCCGGAGTCCTGTCGGCAGCATGGGAGAGGATGGGTGGGTGGCCGCCCCCCTCGATCGCTTCAGCGAGGCAACACGCACCTGGTTCGGTGCGGCCTTCGCCGAGCCCACGTCGGCACAGGTGGGGGCGTGGGAGGCCATCGGCGCCGGCCGGCATGCACTGGTCGTCGCACCGACCGGCTCCGGCAAGACCCTGTCGGCGTTCCTGTGGTCGATCGACCGCTTGCTCACGACCCCGCCGCCCGACGACCGGACGCGACGGTGCCGGGTGCTCTACGTGTCCCCACTCAAGGCCCTGGCCGTCGACGTCGAGCGCAACCTGCGCGCCCCGCTGACCGGCATCGGGCACACGGCCGATCGGCTGGGCACCTCCGTGCCCGAGCTCCGCGTCGGCGTGCGATCCGGTGACACGTCGGCTGCCGACCGTCGCAAGCTCACGACCTCGCCCCCCGACATCCTGATCACGACGCCGGAGTCGCTCTTCCTGATGCTGACGAGCCAGGCCCGCGAGTCGCTGCGCGGTGTCGAGACGGTCATCATCGACGAGGTGCACGCGGTCGCAGGCACCAAGCGCGGCGCCCACCTGGCGGTGTCCCTCGAGCGCCTCGACGCCATCCTCGACCGGCCGGCCCAGCGCATCGGGCTCTCCGCCACGGTCCGGCCGCTCGACGAGGTGGCGAGGTTCCTCGGTGGCACCGCCCCTGTCGAGATCGTGGCACCGCCGTCGGAGAAGCGGTGGGACCTCCGGGTCGTCGTACCCGTCGAGGACATGACCGCCCCGGAGGAGTACGACGAGGACTCCGGTGACCCCAACCGTGCCACGTCGATCTGGCCACACGTCGAGGAACACGTCGCCGACCTGATCGGCCAACACCGCTCCGCGATCGTCTTCGCCAACTCCCGTCGGTTGGCCGAGCGGCTGACCGCCCGCCTCAACGAGATCGCCGCGGACCGGGCGGGGGTCGCCACCGACTCGACCGACCAGGGCCAGCCGGCGCAGATCATGGCCCAGTCGGGGCAGTCCCACGGCGCCGCGCCTGTCATCGCCAAGGCGCACCACGGCTCGGTGTCGAAGGAGCAGCGCGCCCTGATCGAGGACGACCTGAAGCGGGGGCGGCTCCCTTGCGTGGTCGCCACCAGCAGCCTCGAGCTCGGCATCGACATGGGTGCGGTCGACCTGGTGATCCAGATCGAGTCGCCGCCCAGCGTGGCCAGCGCCCTGCAACGCGTGGGCCGGGCGGGGCACCAGGTCGGCGAGACCTCGCGCGGAGTGCTGTTCCCCAAGCACCGGGGCGACCTGGCCCAGACCGCCGTCGCCGTCGAGCGGATGCAGTCCGGTGCGATCGAGTCCCTCAGGATTCCCGCCAACCCGCTCGACGTGCTCGCCCAGCAGATCGTGGCCGCGACTGCCCTGGACGCCTGGGCGGCCGACGAGCTCTTCGACGTGGTTCGCCGCAGCGCACCCTTCACGCAGCTCCCACGCAGCGCCTATGACGCCACCCTCGACCTGCTCAGCGGACGGTATCCCTCCGACGAGTTCGCGGAGCTCCGCCCGCGGATCGTCTGGGACCGGGTGGCGGGCACGCTCACCGGTCGACCCGGCGCCCAGCGGCTCGCGGTCACCAGTGGCGGCACCATTCCCGACCGAGGCCTCTTCGGGGTGTTCCTGGTCGGCGCGCAGGGACCCGGACGCCGGGTGGGTGAGCTGGACGAGGAGATGGTCTACGAGTCGCGGGTCGGCGACGTCTTCGCGCTCGGAGCCACCAGCTGGCGGATCGAGGACATCACCCACGACCGGGTACTCGTGTCTCCGGCACCGGGCATCCCCGGTCGGCTGCCGTTCTGGAAGGGCGACACCGTGGGCCGGCCGGCGGAGCTCGGGGCCGCCATCGGCGCGTTCACCCGCGAGCTGGCGGCGCTTCCGACCGGCCCGGCGACCCAGCGGGCGAAGGACAACGGCCTCGACGAGTGGGCGGCGGCCAACCTCGTCGGCTACCTCGGTGAGCAGGTCGAGGCCACCAAGGTGGTCCCGAGCGACCGCACCCTCCTCGTCGAGCGGTTCCGCGATGAGCTGGGCGACTGGCGACTGATCGTCCACTCCCCCTACGGCACGCCGGTGCACGCCCCGTGGGCACTCGCGATCAACGCCCGGCTCCGCGAGCGGTACGGCGTGGACGGCCAGGCCATCGCGTCCGATGACGGCATCGTGGTCCGGATCCCCGAGACCGACGAGGAGCCGCCCTCGGGAGACGTCATCGTCTTCGAGCCCGACGAGATCGACGAGCTGGTCACCGGGGAGGTGGGCGGTTCGGCACTGTTCGCGTCCCGGTTCCGAGAGTGCGCCGCCCGTGCCCTGCTGCTCCCCCGACGTGACCCTGGCCGCCGCTCCCCCCTCTGGCAGCAGCGGCAACGGTCTGCCCAGCTGCTCGAGGTCGCGGCGAAGTACCCGTCCTTCCCGATCGTGCTCGAAGCCGTGCGGGAGTGCCTTCAGGACGTCTACGACCTGCCCAGCCTGGTGGGGCTGATGCGGAGGGTGGAGCGCAGGGAGGTCCAGGTCGTCGATGTCGCGACCGCCCAGCCGTCGCCGTACGCCCGCAGCCTGCTCTTCGGGTACGTCGCCCAGTTCGTCTACGAGGGCGACTCCCCGATCGCCGAACGTCGAGCGGCCGCCCTGTCCCTCGACCAGGGCCTGCTGGCCGAGCTCCTCGGTCGCGCCGAACTGCGCGAGCTGCTCGATCCCGAGGTGCTTGCCGAGGTCGAGGCCGAGCTGCAGCGCCTGGCGCCCGACCGCCGGATCCGCGACGCGGAGGGCATTGCCGATCTGTTGCGCCTGCTCGGGCCGCTGACGAAGGCAGAGATCGCCGAACGCTCGTCCGGCTTCGACGTCGACGACGCGCTCGCTTCCCTCGCCGTCGCTCGTCGCATCGTTGAAGTTCGACTTGCCGGCGGTGCGTGCTGGACCGCCATCGAGGACGTCGCACGGCTCCGCGACGGCCTCGGAGTCCCGATCCCGCCGGGCACACCCGATGCATTCAGCGAACCGGTCGCCGACCCCGTCGGTGATCTCGTGGCGAGGTTCGCCCGCACCCACGGGCCGTTCACCACCGAACAGGTGGCCACCCGACTGGGCCTCGGCTCGGCCGTCGTCCGCCACACGTTGGAGCGGCTGGCGGCGCAGGGGCGAGTGCTCGACGGGGAGTTCCGGCCCGCGGGGTCCGGCTCGGAGTGGTGCGACGCCGAAGTGCTGCGCCGGCTCCGTCGCCGCTCCCTGGCCCGGCTGCGCCAGGAAGTGGAGCCGGTCGAGCCGGAGGCCCTGGGCCGGTTCCTCACCGCGTGGCAGCACGTCGCCGGTGCCGGAGCCACCGGCCGGAGCGGGCTCTGGGGAGTCGACGGCGTGCTGACCGCGATCGACCAGCTCGCCGGGTGCGCCGTACCCGCCTCCGCCCTGGAGTCCTTGGTGCTCCCGGGCCGGGTACGCGACTACGAGGCGTCGTACCTCGACGAGCTGACCAGCTCGGGTGAGGTGATCTGGGCCGGGCACGGCGCCCTTCCGGGGTCCGACGGCTGGATCTCCCTCCACCTCGCCGACCAGGCAGCCCTGACCTTGCCGCCCCCCGACGCGTTCGAACACACCGAGCTCCATCAGGCGGTGCTCGACGCGCTCGCGCCCGGGGGTGCGTGGTTCTTCCGACAGCTGGCGGACGCCGTCCAGTCGACCGTTGACTCAACCAGTGACCCCGCCCTGGCGGCTGCCCTGTGGGACCTGGTCTGGGCCGGGCGGGTGGGCAATGACACGTTGGCCCCGCTGCGCGCGCTCACCAGCGCCCGACCTGCTCATCGCAGCCGGCGACCTCCGCCGCGCACCAGGACCAGGGGCGGCCGGGCCCGGTTGCCGGTCCGCAGCGGGCCTCCGGAGTCGGCCGGCCGCTGGGCCCTGCTCCCCGCGATCGACCCCGACCCGACCCGCCGCGCGCACGCCGCCGCCGAGGGGCTCCTCGACCGGCACGGCGTGGTGATCCGCGGTGCGGTCGTGAGCGAGCGCCTGCCCGGGGGTTTCGCGTCCGCCTACAAGGTGCTCTCGGCGTTCGAGGAGTCCGGCCGCTGCCGGCGCGGCTACTTCGTGGCGGGTCTGGGGGCGGCGCAGTTCGGTACCGCCGGCGCGATCGACCGGCTGCGCACGTTCTCCGAAGTGAGCCCAGACGCCAAGACCGCTGCCGTCTCCCTGGCCGCCACCGACCCGGCCAACCCGTACGGTGCCGCACTGCCCTGGCCGGAGAGCGAGGGTGGCCACCGGCCGGGGCGCAAGGCCGGCGCCCTCGTGGTCCTGGTCGAGGGCCACCTGGTGCTGTACGTCGAGCGCGGCGGACGCACCTTGCTCACGTGGAGCGACGACCCGGAGCGGCTGCGTCCTGCCGTGGAGTCCTTGGCCACGTCGGTACGTCGCGGCCAGCTCGGCCGGCTGACCGTCGAGAAGGCCGACGGGGAACAGCTGCTCGGCTCGGGGTCGACGCCACTGCGCGAGGCCTTGAACGACGCCGGCTTCGTGTCGACCCCCAAGGGGCTGCGGCTCCGTGCCTGAGGGAGACACCGTCTGGCGGGCGGCCCGGTCTCTCGACCGGGCCCTGGCCGGCCACGTGCTCACCTCCGCTGAGCTCCGCGTCCCTCAGCTGGCCACCGTGGACCTGAAGGGCGGCACCGTCCTGCAGACCGTCTCCCGGGGGAAGCACCTGCTCACCCGAATCGACATCGGGCAGTCGGTGACCCTGCACACGCACCTGAAGATGGAGGGGTCCTGGCAGATCTACCAGCCCGCCCAGCGATGGCGCCGCCCCGCCGACGAGGCTCGCGTCGTCCTCTCGACGAGCAACCGCATCGCCGTCGGGTTCGCGCTCGGCATCGTGGAGCTCTTCCCGCGGCATCGCGAGGTCGAGGCGCTCGGTCACCTCGGCCCCGACCTGTTGGGCTCCGACTGGGACGAGGACGCCGCCCTGCACCGACTCCGCGGCCAGCCCGAGCGGGCGGTCCACGAAGCACTCCTCGACCAGACCTGTCTGGCCGGCATCGGCAACATGTACGCCGCCGAGCTGTGCTTCACCAGTGGCGTTCACCCGCTGACCCCTGTCGGAGCCGTCCCCGAGCTCGAGCGGATGGTGCGGCGCGCGCAGCAGATGCTCCAGCACAACAAGGAGCGATCGGAGCAGACCACCACCGGCGACCTGCGCCGCGGCCGGCGCTTCTGGGTCTACCGCCGGGACAGGCAGGCGTGCCTGCGCTGCGGCACCACCATCGAGGTGGACATGCTGGGGCCCTCCGGCCGCGAGCGGGCGGCGTACTGGTGCCCGGCCTGCCAGCCGCTCCCTGCGGGCTAGGGCCCGCGAGCCGCTCGACCGTCACCTCGACGTCGTCCGACGGATCGTCTCGCTGGTAGGCAGCGCCGACCACCGTGCCGATCGTGTAAGCGTCGATCCGGGTTCCGCCGGCGCCGCGAGCTCCGCCTCGCACTCGGCGGTGCCGGTGACCGGTCCACCGTCACCGGAGTCGGAGGCACAGGCCCGCTCCGGTCTTCCCGATCGACGAATGTGACCTCGGCGTTCGCGATGTCACCCGGCGTGTCCGGTCCTCGATCGTCGGTCACGGTGGTGGACAACAGGACAGTCCGTTGGCCTCGTGGTCGTGACCGGTTCAATGGGCCCGGTCCATTCGACGGTTGCGTCCTCGGGGTCACCTCGACGTCGAAACGTGGTCGTTGTCTCGAGCCCGTCCCGGTTCGGTCATCTGTCACCGTGGCTCGGTGCGTGACCCGGGGGCACTGGACCGGACCGTTGATCGTCAAGGTAGCCGTGCCGGGAGTCTCGCCGTCAACCGGAGTCGAGCCGGGCCGTACAACGACGAGGCCATCGACTCCGCTGACGTTGACGCTAGCTCGTCGCCGTCAACGACCGGCGAGCTCGCCACAAGCGCGACGGGTTCAGCGAGCGGTCGCTGTACTGGGCGGTCGCAGCGGCTGGGGTGGGCTGACGAAGTGAGACTGGTGATGGAGAAGTCAGCGTCGCTGACGTCGAAGAAGTAGTTCTCGACCGCCTCGACCTTGATGCGAGCCTGGGTGGTGGCGACGTCCGGCCAGGTCACCTCCTCCGAGCCGTCGTTCGGAGTCTCGGGCACGAGGACGTCCGGAAGGTCACACCGCCGTCAGTCGACAGGCTGATCTTCACGTTCTCGGAGCAGGTGGGCGGTGTCGGCGGTCCATTCGACGGTCTCCTGCTCCCGGCTGCGGCCGCCTCGTCCGGCCGTCCCTCGCGACGTGACGAGGAACGGTCCCGTGCCCTCGTCGAGCGTCAGCGTGACGTCGTCGAAGCTCGTCCCGCCGCCAGCGGACCGAGTCCCTGGCGGTCACCCGGAAGTTCAGCGCGCCTCCGGCGTAGGCGGTACGTCGGCAGGAACTCCGAGTAGCAGTCGACGGCTCTCGGCAGCGTCCGGATGGGGCGGTACCGGACAGCTTCCCGTCTTCGCGTTCGTGTTACCGGCCAGGATCTGCGCCAGGTCAGGGAAGGTCCGGCTCGGGCTGCCATCGGCCGGTTCTGACCGGGTGACGTCTCGAGCGCCCCATCCTCGGTGACATGCGCCGCGGTCCCGAACACCCGGAACAGGGGACCGTTCGGCTTGGCGTTGGTGAGCAGGGCGCGTGCCGCCGCCAACACCCTGGTCGTTCTGCTCCCAGAGGTAGACGAGCTCGTCGCCGTCCTCGTCGGTGCCGGTGGCGGTGAGCGTGAATGGCGTCCGCAGAGGGATGGTTCTGTCCTGGCATCGACGGGATGGTGGTTGCCGTGGGCTCGCTGCGACGCCGCGGTTGTCCCCGGCCCGTCGTTGTGGATGGTGCGGACGTAGCCCGACACGCCTCGGCTGACCCTCCGGACGCGCAGCCCCTTCAGATCCGCGGTGCCGTCGAAGGTGACGGTGAACCCGACGTCGTTCGGGGGACCGCCACCGTCGTACCCGCGCACGGCGGCGCTGCGGCCCGGTGAGCCGCTTGACGGCCGTTGGCGATGCCGGCCCGGCTGTAGTTCCCGCCCGGTCCGCGCTTGACCTTGACCGGAGCCGCGCCCGGATACGCTCAGCCGGAACCGTTCACCGTTGGCGTTGAACCCCGCAACGTCACACGGCGCTCGCGCGGGCGGGCTGGTCACGAAGGCGGTGATCTCCTCGATGCTTTCCTGGGAGAAGTACGGGTCGCTGTGCGGTTGCAGGTCGTCCCGATCGCAGATGCCCGCGTACCCCATCACCGAGGACCCGGAGCCCGGCTCGACCGAGGTGCCCGGGTTCCGGTTGAACCCCGAGCAGTTGAGCTGGGTGCCGTTGAAGGTGTGATTGGCGTCGAACTGGTGGCCGATCTCGTGGGCGACGTAGTCGACTGCGAAGAAGTCGCCCGTCCGGGTGGGGAGTCCGGTGCAGCCGCTCGGCCTTGCGCGATCCGCCAACCACGCCGATGCCCGCGATGCCGCCGCCGTTCTTGCCGAGGACGAGATGGCCGATGTCGTAGCTTCTCGGCGCCGACAATCTGGTCGAGTACGAACGGGTTCCGGTCCAGAGTGTCGGGGCTGCAGCCCGCGAGCTGCGAGGAGGTGAAGCAAGGATTGGCCCCGCACGGACCGTTGGCGCTTGGTCGCCTTGTTGCCCGACAGGTTGAGCACGGCGGTGTTCTCCACCAGCTCGAGGTGGATGGCGAGGTCCTCGTTGTAGATCTGGTTCACCCGGTTGATCAGCGTGGACTTGGCGGCCACGACGTTGGCGTTTCCACCGAAGTCCGAGCGTAGGTGGCGTCGTTGACCAGGGCCAGGCCGTAGGTCCGCAAGTGCACCTGGTCGCCCGGAGCCAGGGATGCGGCCTCGGGCTCGAAGGCCGCGGCCGCCTCGACGAGGTCACCTTCGCGGAAGGGTTGCTGCGGTGCCGGCAGGTCGTCGCGGTCGTAACTGAGGTGCAGCGTGGTGCCCGGCTCGTTGAAGGCCGGGTCGACGTACCAAGCGCGCGCACCCGCAGCTTCGCGCACCGAGGCGTGGAAGCCCAGACGGGGTCAGGTCGAGCCGGATCGTGGCCGTCGGGTCGGTGACGCCGAGGCCGGCGTAGGTCTTGATCTCCGGGTGCCGGGCGGCCAGCCCCGGCTCCATGACGGAGGTCTCCTGGATCCGGAACTTCGCAGTGCCCCCGTCGGGGTCGGGGACGGAGATGGTCGAGAGCGGCGCACCTTGCTTCGCGGCCTTTGCGGAGGGTGCCCGAGCAAGCTCGGTCGCGAGGGCGTCGCGGTTGATCCGGAACGCCTCAGCCTTCCTTGGCCTCACCCCGGCTTGGTCACCGGCGTCGGCCGGATCGAAGTCGTCGAGCGTCTCGAAGGCGCGGCCGTCGGGCTCGTTCGACCCAGTCGTGGGTGACGAGGATGCGCGCTTCCCGGCCGACCCTGCGGTCGACTTCGTGTCCCTGGTCTTGTCAGGTATGGACTCCCGGGCCGCGGCGTCACCCGGCCCCGACTCCGTGGTCGTCGACGTCGAAGTCCCATCTCCAGCGAGACCCAGCGCCACGATGAGGGCAGTCACGACTGCCGCGACGATCACCGGGATCGCGCGGCGGAGCAGACCAGCGGGCATCAGTCACCTCGGAAATGGCACAGGGGAGCACGCCAAGGGTGCCACACAGGAGGTGTTTTCACTGCCTTTCGGACGACCCTCAGGCAGTGCTCAGGCAGCGTTCAGGCCACGCTCAGGCGGCGCTGGCCACGACCTCGCGGGCGGCCCGCCGAGCGGACACCGTGATCGGGGTCGCCTCGACCGAGGCCTCTTCGAGGGCCACCGCGTCGGACACGTCGCGCAGGACGTCGGACAACGGGATGTCGAGGGCGCCGCACAACGAGGCCAACAGCTCCGAGGACGCTTCCTTCTGACCGCGCTCGATCTCGGAGATGTATCCGAGGCTGACCCGCGCCTCAGCGGAGACCTCACGCAGTGTCATGCCGCGATGCATCCGCTGATCGCGGAGCACGTCGCCGAGAAGTCGACGAAACAGCACCATGCGTGTGTTCCTTCCTGTGTTCCGGGCCCAACGCTACCCGAGACCCGTTTCTTCCCGGGTGATCATGGCCGCAAGGGCCGACATTGCCTCGGTGCAGGTGCGCTCCTGGACGGCGTCCCGACCACCGGACAGCTCCAGGGACACCGCGGTGGCCGAGCCGGGGCCCACCACACCGATGTAGACGGTGCCCGCGGGCACCCCGTCCTGGGGACCGGGCCCGGCCACGCCGGTGGTGCTGACGGCGTACGCCGCCCCCGTCAGCTCCCGGACGCCGATCGCCATGGCGCGGGCACACTCCGCGGAGGCGACGCCATGCTCCTCGACCAGCTCTGGAGAGACGCCGAGCACCGAGGTCTTCATGGAGGTCGTATAGGCAACGACACCGCCCACGAAGGAGGTCGAGGAGCCCGGCACGCCGGTGAGTGCGGCCGCGAGCCGTCCGCCGGTCAGTGACTCGGCGGTCGCCACGGTCGCGCGCTGCTTCTCGAGCAGGGCCAGCACCTCCGCAGGCGACACGGTCATGGGCCGGAGGCTATCTCGGTGACTCACCCGATCTCCCGACTGCCCTACGCTCGCCCCCATGGCCCTGCCGATCGAGGACTACGCGCTCATCGGCGATCGGCACACCGCCGCCCTCGTGGGCCGGAACGGATCCATCGACTGGCTCTGCCTCCCCCGCTTCGACTCCCCCGCCTGCTTCGCTTCCCTGCTCGGAACCGAGGAGCACGGACGCTGGCAGCTCTGCCCCGTGGAGGAGTACGACGTCACCCGGCGCTACCTGGACGACTCGACCGTGCTGGAGACGACGTTCACGACGTCCACCGGCGCGGTCAGCCTCATCGACCTGATGCCCACCGGCGACCGCCGCGCCGACGTCGTCCGGCGTCTGGTCGGCGTGCAGGGGACAGTACGGGTCCGCCACGAGTGGGTCGTCCGCATGGACTACGGCGAGATCATGCCCTGGGTCCGCCGTCGGGTCATCGACGGCGAGGAGGTGATCACCGCCGTGGCCGGTCCCGACCAGCTGCTCCTGCGCGGACCACGGCTACCTTCGCCCAGCGGTCGCCGGCACACGGACGAGTTCGACGTCGCGGCCGGCGACGAGCTCACCTTCGCCACGACCTGGTTCCCGTCGTACGCCGAGGACCCCGAGCTGGTTGACGTCGGTGCCCGGATCGAGGACACCCTCGACGACGAGGCGGCGTGGATCTCACCGTGCCGGACAGACACGCCACACCCGGACGTCGTACGCCGTTCGCTGCTGACCCTGCGCCTGCTCACCCACGAGGAGACCGGCGGGATCGTGGCCGCTCCGACGACGTCCCTTCCGGAGGACTTCGGCGGCGAGCGGAATTGGGACTACCGCTACTGCTGGCTGCGCGATGCCGCGCTGACTCTCGAGTCCCTGATCGCGGCCGGCTACACCCACGAGGCGCGGCTCTGGCGCGACTGGCTGCTCCGCGCCGTGGCCGGGGATCCGGAGGACCTGCAGATCATGTACGCCGTCGACGGGTCGCGACGGCTGCCCGAGCGCACCCTCGACCACCTGCCCGGCTACGCCGCCTCGCAGCCCGTCAGGATCGGCAACGGTGCCGTGCAGCAGCGGCAGACCGACGTGCTCGGGGAAGTGATGATCGCGCTGCACACGGCGCGCACGGCGGGGGTGGCGCGCGACGACAACGCCTGGGAGCTCCAGCGTGTGCTGGTGAGCAACCTCGCCCGGACCTGGCGCGAACCCGACCACGGCCTCTGGGAGATCCGGGGTCCGCGTCAGCACTTCACCCACTCCAAGGCGATGGCCTGGGCGGCCTTCGACCGAGCCGTGCGAGCCGTCGAGGAGCACGACCTGGACGGGCCCGTCGACGACTGGCGTGCGGAGCGGGACGCGATCCGCGAGGAGGTCCTGGCGCGCGGCTTCGACGAGCGGCGCAACAGCTTCACCCAGCACTTCGACACCAGCGAGGTAGACGCGTCTCTGCTGATGCTGGGGGACATCGGCTTGGTCGACGGCGACGATCCTCGGATGCTCGGGACCATCGAAGCGATCGAGCATGACCTCCTGCGCGACGGCCTGCTGTTGCGCTACCGGACCCAGACAGGGGTGGACGGGTTGCGTGGCGACGAACACCCGTTCGTGGCGTGCTCCTTCTGGCTGGTCTCGGCCTATGCCGCCGCCGGCCGCATCGACGACGGCCGGGCGTTGTTCGACCGGCTTGTGGGCATGGTCAACGACGTCGGGCTCCTGTCGGAGGAGTTCGATCCGCGACACGAGCGCATGGCCGGCAACTTCCCGCAGGCGTTCAGCCACCTCAGCCTGGTGCAGGCGGCCTTCGACCTGGCCGGCACCTGATCGCCTCAGCGCCTCTTGACCCTGACGACGTAGGTGCTCGTCACCGGGCGGATCCGGGTGCTTCCGAGGTACCTGACCTTCAGGGTCTTCTTGCCGACCGAGGTGAACTTCGGCAGCCTCAGCCTGACCGACCCGGTCCGCAGCGAACCCGCCTTGAGCAGCTTGCGACCCAGCCTGACCTGGACCGTGCCGGCAGGCGTGGCCCCGGTTGCCAGCGCGCGGACGACCAGCGTCGCCCGGGTCTTCTTGGCGAAGACCTTGTTGGGCTTGTTGCCGATCCTGAGCCGGGACGTCGCCTTGACCACCGTGAGTGACAGGTCGGTCTCCGATGGTGCGTGCGCGGCGTCGCCCGGATAGCGCACGGTCAGCTCGTGGGTGCCCGCCACCAGGGCGTTGCCCGCGATGGTCACCGTTGCCTCGCCGCTCGCGAGCGTGGCGGTACCGATCTGGGTGGCGTCACGAAGCACCGCCACGTCTCCGCTTGCTGAGTCGGGACCAACCGTGACCTCGACCGAGCCCGGCCGGCCGTACGTCATCTGCCGTGTGGTCGCGCCGATTGTGGTGTCGACCAGCACGACCGGGTCGCCCTCGGTCAGCCCCACCACGACCGGGTCGTGGTCGGAGGAGCGGAACGGACCGTCACTGTGGAAGCTGGTCGAGTGGTAGTTGAAGCGGCTGTACTCGAGGGCCACTGACTCGACCGCGTTGATGTTCCAGATGTCCGCGCCGGTGAACCGCTCGAGCGCCGAGTCGTTGGCCAGCACGTGGTCGAGCGAGCCGGACAGGCCGGCGAACGAGTAGGAGTACTCGTCGATGCTCGGCCGCGTCCGCGAGGTTGGTGTATCCGCTCGTCGTAGAGGACCTGCATCGGGTCCTCCTGGGCGTAGGAGTTGAAGTCGCCGAGCAGCAGCACGTCGTCGACGTTGCCCTGGATCGTCCGAGACCCAGTCGGCGAGTGCCGTCGCCTGGCGCATGCGCGACTCGTTCGACGCCCCCTGGCCATCACCCGTGTCCGCGTCGCCGGTGAACGGACCGGGCGAGCTCTTCGACTTGAAGTGGTTGACGACGACCAGGAACGGTTCGCCGCCGCCGACCGGTGCGAAGGTCTGGGCGATCGGCTCGCGGGCGTTCGCGAACGCCTCGTCGGCAGGGTCGGTGCCTGTGCCCGAGCTCAGGTCGCCGAGTGCTCGGGCCGAGCCACTGCGCACGACCGCGGCCGGCTTGTAGATGATGGCGTTGGTGATGACGTCCATCTGCGAAACCGGCGGGCAGGTCTGCGGACGACGGGTTGGCCAGCCATGTCCCGGCCCCGGCGTCGGCGTTGAGTGCCGCGACGAGCGCCTGGTGGCCTCGTCGGCGGCCTCGCCGAGGGCGAGTGAGTTCTCGATCTCCATCAGGCCGACCACGTCGGCATCGAGCGCGTTGATGGCACGCACGATCTTGGCCCGCTGACGTGCGAGGTCCTGGGCGTCCCAGGCGCCGCGCTGGTCGCAGCCGCTGCTGACGGTGTTGCCGTTGCCGTCCCGGTCCCTGGTGGGCACGCAGCTGGCGTCCGCGGTGCCCAGCGTGGTGAAGAAGTTCAGCACGTTGAACGACGCGACCTTGACGGCCGGGTCGCCGTCCGCGGCGATCTGGTCGGCGTCGGGCGCGTTGGTGCGGGTGTTCGGGAAGGTCGCCGGTGCAGCCGACATTGCCGGGGCCCACGACTCTGGCGACCGGCTGGAAGCGGTACGTCGAGGCGGTCGCGCTGCCACCCTGGGTGAGGATCACGTCGGAGTTGAACGTCCCGGTCGCCCCGACCCGGATCGGCGCGGTGTTGGAGGTGTACGGCGGGGTCCGGTCACCATTGGTGAGGCACGGCAGCGGCAGCGCGCCGCAGGTGGCGGCGTTGTTCGAGGTGTCGACGTAGTCCGTCGAGGCACCGTCGTCCAGCGTGATCGCTCGGGCCGCGTTGTCGGCCGCGGCAGCCGCTGCAGCCGCCGAACCGGGCTCGCCGACCTGGGTGGGCTGGATGAGCGGAGTGGTGCCCGTCGCCAGGCCGATCTCGCCGTACTGGCTGGTCGCGAAGTTGTCGGTGACCGTGAAGTTGCCCTGCGGGTCGACGACCATCCCCTCGAGGTCCTCCTTCTCGGCATTCGAGTCCGGCCAGGGGTTCAGGGCCACCGGGCTGACCGTTTCGGTCGCATCCGCCAGCACCGTGACCGAGCCGGTGGCACCGGGCACGATCTGGGTCACGTTGGTCGCGGCCCCAGTGCCCTCGGAGGCCATACCGACGACCCGGACGCGTGTCGCCGACGGCAGGGAAGGTGAATCCGCCACCCGAGCCATGCCACACGAAGATGCCGTCAGAGGCACTCGGGGTGTCGTCGGGCCCGGGGGTCTGCATGTAGAACCCGTTGAGGCCGCCCAGCGGGTAGGCGGCGGTCACGACGCCGGTGGTGGTGACCTGGAACCCGAGCTCGGGGGTGATCGCGCCAGTGCCCTGGATCTCGGCGATGGGGAGCACGCCGCCTCCGGAGTTGGGGCAGCCACAGACCTCCGGCGTCGGCGGGGTCGCGATCGACGAAGTCCGGGCCGTTCTTGTCGGTGTCCGCGCCGACGGGCTCGCGAGCCGTGCTCGTCGCGCCGCCGTGCGCCGGCGCCCGGGTCGCCCCCTCGAAGCTGATCGCGTCGACGCCGTAGCCGACCATGTCCACGAGCCCGGGGCTGCCGGCCAGGTTGCCGGTTCCGACGAAGGGATCGACGCCGTCGACGAGCAGCACCTGCCCCGGTTGGCCAGGGTCAGGGTCGAGACGGCGTCGGGGGTCGGCAGCTCGGGCCTGGTGAGGTCGCCGCCGTCGTCGGCCTTGACCAGGTAGTGGGCTGCCGGCCGGCACGGTGCCGTTCAGCGGAACGATCCCGGTGGAGGTGCTGGAGGTCGCCGTGCGGTGTTGCAGGCTCAGGCCGGTCAGCTCGATCGGTGAGGCAGTCGGGTTGTACAGCTCGATGAAGTCCGAGCGGAAGGCGGCGGTGGCGTTGCTTCCGCCGTTGCCGTAGATCTCGGAGATCACCAGACCGGTGCCGGCCGGGTTCGCGGTGGCGCCGACGGGGACGAGCAGCAGGGCGCTGCCCACGAGGCCGAGCCCCGTAGCAAGAGAGATGATGCGACGACGTGCAGGCATCGGAAGTGCCCCCCGATTTACATTGAGAAGAAAGGTCCGCTGACCGCGTCAACTGTCGCGCCGTGGTCGACGCCAGACGGCGAAACCTGACCCCGATCCCCCAAATTGAGGATCGATCCGATAGCCCCCAGGACGCAGACCGGCCCCGACACCCACATGGGGTGCCGGGGCCGATGAGCCTCCCCTCAGCGTCCTCTGTTGCGCCTCCGCTCGACCTGGATGACGTACTGCTCCTGGGCCGGGTTGACCGTGTCGCTCCCGAGGTAGGAGACGACCAGGGTCTTCGCACCCTGGCTGGTGAACGCCGGCAACCGCAGGGTCACCGATCCGTTGCTGAGGTTGCCGGCACGGAGCAGGGCACCGTTCTGACGAACCTCGACCCGACCGGTGGGCGTGACCCCGTCGGCCGTCACGTCGATGTCCAGGTACGGCCGCGTCGAGTTCGCGAACACCCGGTTGGGCCGGTGGTCGACCGTGATGTCCGCGTCGACCGTGGTGTCCCCCTCCTCGACCTGGATGACCACCGGGATCTCGGTCCCCGTGGTCGCCCCGGTGAGGGTGAGCTCCACGTCTCCACCCGGTACGTCGGCGGGCAGCGTGAACGCCACCGAGGCCCTGCCCTGCTCGTCGTAACCGGGCAGTGCAGCCTGCACGGTGTTGTCGAGCGCGGCGGTGTCTAGCTCCTCGCCGTCAAGCGAGACCACCACCTCGGTGTCCTTCTGGTCCTCGGCGTTCGTGAACGACCACGACGTCAGATCGAACGTGACCTCGTCACCCGGGGCGTACACCGCTTCGGGGTCCTCGAACTCGACGCCGACCGCCCGCTGGCTGTAGTTCACCGGCAACGGCGGGTCGCCCATCTCCGTGTTCGCGAACTCGGCCATGTAGTCGACCATCGCCTGCAGGTCGACCTTGCCGGTGTCTCGCTTCTGCGTCCCCTGGCTGAAGGCGCCGAAGTTGTCGCCTCCCGATGCGAGGAACGAGTTCGCCGTCACCGAGTAGCTCGCGTTGGGGTCGATCGCGACTCCGTCCAGCCACATCCCCGTGACCTCGCCCTTCACGCCGGCTGGCGGCGGGAACACAGGCGGGTCGTAGGTGTAGGTGAAGCCCTCCGAGACGCCGAGGCGCAGGAACGGACGCGACGAGCCGGCGGGCTGCCACTGCTGCTCCAGGATCTCCTCGATGGCGGCACCCGTGAGCCGCATGTTCACCAACGTGTTGGCGAACGGCTGGACCTCGGCTGCCTGGCGATAGGTCACGGTCCTCGGATCCGCCCCGCTCCCGTTGCCCGCCATGTCGGCCCGCAGACCACCCGGGTTCATGAAGGCGATCTGTGCTGCGCCGGCCTCGGGGGTCTCCGTGGCCCACTGCTGCACCTCGGCCACCATGTTGCCCAGGGTGGACTCGGCGCCCCGGTTCTCGGTGAGGGTGGCATTGGCGATCTTGCCTCGGTTGAGCGGAGCCTCGATCTGACCCAGCGGCTGTTGGCCCAGCTCGTTGGCCGTCTCCACCGCGTCAGCGACGATCTCGGCGGTCGCCGGGTCGGCCGGGTAGTTCGGCGTCGCCGGGTTGGACTTGAGGGCGAGGATCGACTGGTTCTTCGCCTGCACCTCACCGGTGACCTCGTCGACGGTGAACACCAGCTTGTTCAGGTTCACGCCGTATTGGCCCGCGGAAACCACCGGCCGCTCGGTGACCGGGCGACCGGCCCAGCCCTCGACCGGGAACGAGCAGTTGTAGGCGAGGTGGGTGTGCCCCGACACGATGGCGTCGACGTTGTCGTTGACGCCGTTGATGATGCTGCCGAAGTCGGAGCTCGGGTCGTCGTCCATGACCGCGCAGTCGGTGCCGGGCGCACCTTCGTGCACCAGCAGGACCACGACGTCGGCTCCCTCGGCCTTGAGGCCGTCGGCGGCATCGTTGGTCGCCGCGACGATGTCCGTCACGTCAACGCCCTCGATGCCGGCCGGTGAGACCAGCTCCTCCAGGTGCTCGGTCACGGCACCGACGAAGCCGACCTGGACGCCGTCCATCTCCTTGATCCAGGTGGCGTCGATCAGGTCCTGGTTCTCCGGCTCGACCACGTTGGCCCCGAGGTACTTCCACTCGGCTCCACCGAACGGGTTGTCCTCCGCGTCGTACGGCGCCATCACCCGGTTGACCAGGTCGTCGTACCCCTGGTCGAACTCGTGGTTGCCCACCGCGGAGACCTCGAGGCCTGCCTCGTTCAGCGCGTCGATCGTCGGCTTGTCCTTCTGGATGAACGAGTCGAAGGTCGAGGCACCGATCAGGTCACCCGCCGCAGCGAACACCGTGTTCGGGTTGTCGCGCACGCAGCTGCTTGACCGCTCCGGCCAGGACCGCGGCACCGGCCTCGGGCCCGCCCGTCGGGTTGGACGGCGGGTTCGGGATGTTGTTGACGATCCGCCCATGGAAGTCGTTGGTCGCCAGGACTCTGGATGTCGGTGGACCCGAACTCCGGCGATGTCCAGCCCCACGATCTCCGGGTTGTGATCGGACGCCTTGTACGGGGTGTCACCGTCATACAGCTGGGTGACGTTGCTGTTGTAGCGGCTGTACTCGTAGGCCACGGCCTCCTCGGCGTTGATGTTCCACAGGTCAACGCCGGTGACCATCGACCGCGGCCGCGTCGTTGGCGACGACGTGGTCCAGCGAGCCGGACAGGCCGTTGAAGGAGTACGACGTCTCCGCCGGGTCGGTCGTGGACTTCAGGTTCGTGTACCCGTCGTCGTAGAGGACCTGCATCGGGTCCTCCTCGGTGTAGGAGTTGAAGTCACCCGCCAGGAACACCGCCTCGATCTCGCGGTCGTACGCGAACTCCTCCGCGAAGTCGCTCAGCGCGGCGGCCTGCCGGGTGCGGTCGCCGTTGTAGGCGCCCTGCCCGGTGTCGATGTTGTCGCCGGTGGCGCCGCCGGAGCCCTTCGACTTGAAGTGGTTCACGATCACCGCGAACGTCTGGTCCGCGCCCCCACCCACGGGCCGGAAGGCCTGGGCCAGCGGCTCGCGGGCATTGGCGAACGGGGCTGAGTTCCGCAGCACCTTCGAGGGGCCGGCGCGCTCGACGTCGCCGGGCTTGAAGATGAACGCGTTGCGGATCACGTCCTGCTCGGCCAGTGGCGGCAGCAGGCTCGCGGGCGGCGACGGGGCGAAGGCCCAGGTGCCGGCGCCGGCTTCCTCGTTGAGGGCGTCGACCAGGGTCGACAGCGCGAAGTCGCGGTCCTTGCCGAACTTGGCGGAGTTCTCGATCTCCTCCAGCGAGACCACGCTGGCGTCCAGGGCGTTGATCGCGGCGACGATCTTGGACTCCTGGCGCTCCAGGTTCACCGGGTCAGCGGCTCCACGCGGGCCGTCCGGGTTGCACGAGTTGACGGTGGTGCGGTTCCCGTCCCGGTCCCGGAAGTACGTGCACGTGGTGCCCGGCATGGCGTCGAACTCGACACCCGTCGTCGGGAAGTAGTTCAGCACGTTGAAGGTGGAGATCCGCAGGTCCCCGCCGACCGCCTCGGGGGCATCGTCACGGGTGTTCTGGAAGGTGGCCGTCGACGCGCCTTCGCCGAGCACGCGCTGGCGCGGCTGGAACTTCCACAGGTTGTTGCGGAACTCCAGGACCACGTTGCCGGTGAAGGTGACATTGGCTCCGACCCGGACCGGGTTGCTCGGGCTCAGCCACGGGTAGGCCGTGTCCTGGTTGGCCACGTCGCGGAAGTTGATCGACGCGCCGTCGTCGAGTGCGATCGTGCGGGCCGCGTTGTCGGCGACGATGCTGTCGGGGTCGCCCTCCTGGAAGTCCTCGACGTCCGTGGGCTGGATCAGGGGCTTGTCGCCCTGGGCCAGTCCGATCTCACCGAAGTTGTCGATGTCGTAGCTGTCGGTGACGGTGAAGCCGCCCTGCGGGGCGAGGAGCTCGCCTTCGTGGGCCTCCTTCTCCGTGCCGGTGTCGAGGTTGCTCCAGGCTGTGGCGAGCGGCGTGACCGGAGGCAGGGCGCCGAGCTCGACGATGTCCTCGGCCTCGGTGGTGATCTCGGTCGTCCCGAAGAACTCGCTGACCTCACCGGTGACCTCGACGGACGTCCCCAGTGCGGGGTACTGACCCGCACGGAGCTCGGGCCCGAAGACGAAGATCGCGTCGGAGGCACCCGGCGTGGCGTCCGCCGCGCCGCCGGTGCCACCGGTCTGGATGTAGAAGCCGGTGAAGCCACCCGTGGGGTAGCGGGCCGTGACGACACCCTCGGTGGTCACGGTGTTGCCGACATCGGGGCTGGCGTCGCCGGTGCCCTGGATCTCGGCGATGGTCCGGTCGCCGCCGGGAGGGGCACAGGCCAGGCCGCAGGCAGTGAGGGACGGCCCGGCCACCGAGAAGTCCGCCGCGTTGTCGTCGGTGTCGACTCCGCCGGTGCGGACGTAGGAGTTCGCCAGCCCGGTCGCCTCCGGCTCGACGGTGGTTTCGAACGCGTTCGCCGTGCCGTACCCGATCGCGTCGATGATGTCCGCGTTGGCCGTCGTGGTGCCGGCCGGGACAGTCAACAGGTCCGTGCCGTCGACCAGGGCGAGGAAGCCGTTGGTGCCGGACGCCGCGAAGTTCCCGGTCGCGTCAGGCGTCAGGGACGCATCGCCCGCCCCGGAACCGCGCACGAGGTAGCTGGCTCCGGCGGGGAGGGAACCTGCCAGATCGGCCTTCGACGTCGCTGCGGCGCCAGCCGCGGACTTGTACTGGACCGACAGGCCGGCCAGCGAGATGGGTGCGTCGGAGGTGTTGGTGAGCTCGACGTAGTCGGAGACGTAGGCCGCACCGCCCGTGCCGCCGGCGACGAACGCCTCGGTGATGACGAGACCTGGACCGGCAGCATTGGCCGCAGGCAATGAAACGAGGGACAGGCCGCTGACGGCCACGCCGAGCCCGAGGGCAGCGGCGACTCTCTTCCGAGATGAGGGCATGAAGGGACTCCGGAGGCACTAGAAGGACCGGCCACCGCGGAGCCCGAGACCCGAGAAAAACCGAGACCAGCGGTGTGAGGGCGGCAACACCCTAACCCTGGATCGGGCGGGATCGAGTAGCAGATCTGATGAAGTTCGGTGAAACCCTTTGTGATCAGTTGCCACGCATGGTGTGGCTCCGGTCAGGCGTCGCCGCGAATCGCGTGGCGTTGCCGCCACACGTCCCGGAAGAACTCGTAGCCCGACCACAGCGTCATCGCAACCGCGCCGGCCAGCAGCACCTGACTGGTGTAGAAGACCACCTCGCCGACCACGCCGAACTGGTCGAACGCACCGCCATGGGCGTCGTCTCCGTGCGGCAGCGGCAGCAGCAGGCCGGAGAGCGCGACGGCCTGCAGAGTGGTCTTGAGCTTGCCGCTGGCGGAGGCGGCGATGACGACGTGCTTGAGGACGGAGAGCCGCAGCAGGGTGACGCTCCACTCGCGCACCAGGACCAGGATCGTGACCCACCACCAGATGTCGCCGACGATCGACAGCCCGATGAAGGCCATCCCGGTGATCGCCTTGTCGGCGATCGGGTCGGCGATCTTGCCGAAGTTGGTGATCAGGTTGCGGGACCGGGCGATGTCACCGTCGACCTTGTCGGTGATCATCGCCAGCACGAAGATGCCGAACGCGACCATGCGCCACGCGATCGAGTCGCCGCCGTCCTGGAGCAGCGCCCAGCCGAAGAACGGGACCATCACGATCCGCAGGGTGGTCAGCACGTTGGGCAGGTTCAGGTTGCTGACCCGTGCCTCCGATCTCCGTCATCGAGCGGCCACCGGTCGGTCGGGCGACCAGGTCGACCCCGTCGGTGGCGACCACCTCGGCCGCGACGAGGTCGCCGACCTCGATCCCGGACGGCGGGCAGTCGAGCGAGGTCGTGCCGTCGACCTCCGGGCCCTGCAGGGCGGCACGACCCTCGACCCGGGCGTCGGAGACCTACTCGACGAGCACCTCGACGATCTCGCCGATCCGTTCCTCCGCCCGCTGGGAGGTCAGCTCGTCGACGAGCGCGCTGACGTGCTCGACCCGGGCCCGGATCTCGTCGTGGATCCAGCTTGTCGTCGTACGACGCGGCCTCGGTGCCGTCCTCGTCGGAGTAGCCGAAGACGCCGGTGACGTCCATCCGGGCGGCGACGAGGAAGTCGCACAGGATCTCGAGGTCCTCCTCGGTCTCGCCGGGGAAGCCGACGATCACGTTGGAGCGGACTGCCGGCCTCGGGCGCAAGCCCGCGGATCTGCTCGAGCAGGCCGAGGAAGCTGTCGGGGTCACCGAAGCGGCGCATCCGGCGCAGCACCGTCGCGCTGGCGTGCTGGAAGGACAGGTCGTAGTACGCCGCGACCCCCGGCGTCGCGGCGATCGCCTCGACCAGCCCGGGGCGGGTCTCGGCGGGCTGCAGGTAGGACACCCGCACGCGGTCGATGCCGTCGACGGCCGCCAGCTCGGGCAGCATCGTCTCCAGCAGCCGGAGGTCGCCGAGGTCCTTGCCGTACGACGTGGAGTTCTCGCTGACCAGGAACAGCTCCCGCACGCCCTCGTCGGCCAGCCACCGGGCCTCGGCGAGCACGTCGCTCGGGCGGCGGCTCACGAACGAGCCGCGGAAGCGCGGGATCGCGCAGAAGGTGCAGCGCCGGTCGCAGCCGCTGGCCAGCTTCAGCGGCGCCATCGGGCCCGCTCGAGGCGACGTCGGACGGTCGCGGCGCGGCGTCGGCCGACGCGGTCGAGCCGGTCGGCGGTGAGATCGGCAGCAGCGTGCGCCGGTCCTGCGGCACGTGCGGGTGCTGGTCTCGCCGGCGACGATCGAGCGCAGCCGGGCGGCGATGTCGGGGTAGTCGTCGAAGCCGAGCACCGCGTCGGCCTCGGGGAGCGACTCGGCGAGGTCGCTTGCCGTACCGCTCGGCCAGGCAGCCGACCGCCACGACGGCCTGTGGGCGGCCGGACTCCTTGAGGTCGGCGGCCTGCGAGCAGGGTGTCGACCGAGTCCTTCTTGGCCGCCTCGACGAAGCCGCAGGTGTTGACCACGACGGTGTCGGCGTCGGCGGCGTCCGACACCAGCGCGGAACCCGTCGGCCTCGAGCCGCCCGGCCAGCTCCTCGGAGTCGACCTCGTTGCGGGCGCAGCCCAGGGTCACCAGCGCGACCGACATCGGCGGCTCGGGGGCACCGGCTCGCTTGGGGTGCGTCTCAAGGGTGGTCATGTCGTCTCGAGTATGCCGCCTGCCGCGACGTCATACGAATCGCCGGAGCGCCGGAGCGCTCGCCTGGCGTCAGCGGACGGGGAAGGTGTTCTGGGCCGGCTCGCCGGTGGCGCCGAGGGCGCCCGCGTCCTCGCCGGCGATCGTCGACCTCGAGGGACCCGTCGGAGGACTGCACCCGCACCGGCGGCGCCACCTGCGAGGGTCTTGGTCTCCCCGAACGCGAGGTTGCCGGTGAACACGACCTTCCCGGTGCCGTCGCGCACGACCACCCGGGCGCCGCCGCCGGCGGCCGAGAGCACCACCGGCACCGGGTCGGCGGCCTGCTGGGCGCTGTTGTCCACGCCGGCCGAGCCGTTGAGGATCGGCGCCGCGCCGCGCAGCTCGACCGGGCTGTCCATGATCAGCCGGGCGACCGACCAGGCCAGGACCAGCGCCATCACGGCCGCGACGAGGACCGACCAGTTCGGGCCACCGCGGGTGCCGCGGATGGAGCCGTTGGCGCCGGTGGCGAGCTCGGCCTCGAACACCCGGCGCGGGTTGATCGGGGCGTCGGCGTAGCGCTCGTCGTACGCCGTCAGCAGCGGCGCGACGTCGATGCCGAGCACCCGGGCGAGGGTGCGCAGGTGGCCGCGGGCGTAGAAGTCGCCGCCGCACGGCGCGAAGTCGTCGACCTCGATCGACTCGATGACGTGCGGCCGGATCCGGGTGCGCTCGGCGAGCTGGTCGACGGTGAGGCCGAGCCGGGTGCGGGCAGCGAGCGAGCTGGGGCCCGATGACGGGCTCCTCGGCAGGCTCGACGGCGTAGTCGTCGATGTGCAGCGGCTCGACGGCGTCGCCGGGACGGGCGATCGGGCTGCACCCGCTCGCTCCAGACCTGGGTGTCCTCGACGAGGTTCACGCTGCCGGGCCGGCGCAGCTCCCGGCCACCCTCGGGTTCTGTCGGATCGGCTCCACCTCGCGACGGACCTCGCGCCCGCTGGGCGGTGACCGGGTCGCGCAGCGGGCCGGGGGTCGCGCTCGCGACCAGCGGCTCGTCCGGATGCCTCGGTCGGCGCGTCCTCACGTGCGCCGGCGTCGCCAGGCGTCTCGCGCGTCGCCCCGTGCGTCGTGGCGCGCCAGCGTCGCCAGGGCCGCGATGCGCGCGCCCGAGCTGCGGGCGCGGGTCGCGCCAGGGCAGGCGCGCGGCTGCTGTCGGCTCGGTCCTCGATCTCGACGATCGTGGTCGCGCGTCGCCCGCCAGGGCGGTCAGGGCCGCGGTCAGGTCGTCGCCCGCGCCGCTGCACCCGGGTCGACAGGGCCAGCGGCACGGCGAACGGTGCTCCGTAGAGCCGCTGGGAGAGCCGGGACTGACGCCGAGCCGCCGCGGTCGAGCTCCTCGATCAGGCGGGCAGGGTGCCGCACCACCAGCGACCAGCTCGCCCGTCTCGGAACGGGCCACGCCGCGGCCGGTGCTCGACGCGGGCGAGCGCTCCCCACGGGAGACCGCGCCAGGTGCGGCCGAGCCGGATCCGCACCCCCTGGTGTCGGCGACCAGCAGCGGCGTCCGGGCGTCGACCAGGGCGACCAGGTGGCCGACGCCGACCAGGCCCATCACGGCGGCGAGCAGCCCAGTCGAGGACGGCGCCGGTGCTCGCCGCCCGGGCGAGGTAGGCGATGCCGACGCCCGAGGCGACGGCGCCGACGAACGCAGCCAGGGCCGCGTTGCGGCGTACCTCCACCACGTCGGGCGCCAGCGCCAGCGGCTCCCGGACGGCGCTCCCCCGTCCGGCGTCTCGACGCTCGATGTCGTCGCGGACCTCTGCGGCACCCATCAGGCCTCCCCCTGCAGGGTGGCGATCACCTGTCGATCTCGTCGGGCTTCACGAGCACGTCGCGCGCCTTCGAGCCCTCGCTCGGCCCGACGACGCCCCGGCTCTCGAGGATGTCCATCAGCCGGCCGGCCTTGGCGAAGCCGACCCGCAGCTTGCGCTGGAGCATCGAGGTCGAGCCGAACTGCGTGGAGACGACCAGCTCGATCGCCTGCACCACGAGGTCCAGGTCGTCGCCGATGTCGTCGTCGAGCTCGCGCTTGCTCGCGGCCGGCGCGGTGACGTCGTCGCGGTAGGTCGGCTCGAGCTGGTCCTTGCAGTGGCGCGACGACCTGGTGGATCTCGGCCTCGGTGACCCAGGAGCCCTGGACGCGCACCGGCTTCGAGGCGCCCATCGGCAGGAACAGCCCGTCACCCTGGCCGACCAGCTTCTCGGCGCCCGGCTGGTCGAGGATGACCCGGCTGTCGGCCAGCGACGAGGTCGCGAAGGCCAGCCGCGAGGGCACGTTGGCCTTGATCAGGCCGGTGACGACGTCGACCGACGGCCGCTGGGTGGCGAGCACGAGGTGGATGCCGGCGGCCCGGGCCAGCTGGGTGATCCGGACGACGGCGTCCTCGACGTCGCGCGGGCGCCACCATCATCAGGTCGGCGAGCTCGTCGACGACGACCAGCAGGTAGGGGTACGGCGCCAGCTCGCGCTCGCTGCCCGGGCGGCACCTCGACCTTGCCGGCGCGCACCGCCTTGTTGAAGTCGTCGATGTGGCGGAAGCCGAAGTTGGCCAGGTCGTCGTAGCGCAGGTCCATCTCGCGCACGACCCAGGCCAGCGCCTCGGCGGCCTTCTTGGGGTTGGTGATGATCGGCGTGATCAGGTGCGGGATGCCCTCGTAGGCGTTCAGCTCGACCCGCTTCGGGTCGACCATGATCATCCGCACCTCGTCGGGCGTGGACCGCATCAGGATCGAGGTGATCATCGAGTTGATGAAGCACGACTTGCCCGGAGCCGGTGGCACCGGCGACGAGCAGGTGCGGCATCTTGGCCAGGTTGGCGACGACGAAGCCGCCCTCGACGTCCTTGCCGAGCCCGGCACACCATCGGGTGGTGGTCGCTGCGGGCGGTGCCCGACCGGAGCACGTCGCCGAGCGAGACGATCTCCTTGTCGAGGTTGGGGATCTCGATGCCGATCGCGGACTTGCCGGGGATCGGGCAGAGGATCCGCACGTCGGCCGACGCGACGGCGTAGGCGATGTTCTTGGACAGCGCGGTGACCTTCTCGACCTTGACGGCGGGGCCGAGCTCGACCTCGTAGCGGGTGACGGTCGGGCCCGCGGGTGTAGCCGGTCACCTGCGCGTCGATGTCGAACTCCTCGAGCACCTGGGTCAGCCGGCCGACCACCGTCGTCGCTGGCCTGCGAGCGCGCCTTGTGCAGCGAGCCCGGCTTGAGCACCTCGTTGCCGGGCAGCGAGTAGGTGACGTCGCCGGACAGCGCGAGCTGCTCGACGCGCTGCGGGCAGCGGGGTGTGCGGCGGCGGCTCCAGCTCGGCGCCTGGTGTCGATCGCGTCCGGTGACGCTCGGCGGTGCTCGTCCTCGGGTCGCCCTTGCGACGGCGGCGGAGCTCGCGGTCCTCGAGGACCGGGCGAGTCGTACGCCGGGTCGCCGGCTCGGGGTCGACCTCGCCGGTCGAGAGCCGCGCCGGCGCGGGTGCGGATCGGCTGGGTGCGGCTCGCCTCGGCCGCCGCGTCGTCGCGGGCTGCCGGCCCGAGCAGCCGGTCGCGCGGCCGCCGCCAGCCGGGCCGGCACCTGGTAGACCGGCGTCGCGGTGATCACCAGCACGCCGAAGAACGCGAGCAGCACGAGCAGCGGCACCACGACGTACGGCGTGCGCAGCAGGTCGAGCAGCAGGCTGGAGACGACGTAGCCGATCGCGCCGCCGCCCTGCCAGAGCGGGCTGGCGTCACCGAGCGCCGGCTGCGGGTTGCCGGCGGCGATGTGGACGATGCCGAGCACGCCGAAGGCCAGCGCCGACCCAGCCGATGACCTGACGGCCCGCGGGGCCGTTGCGCTCGGGGTCGCGCAGGTTGCGCCAGCCGATGAAGACCAGCATCAGCGGCACCAGCCAGCCGACCTTGCCGACCGAGCCGGCCACGATCGTGCGGATGGTCTCCATGAGCGCGCCCGGCAGCTGCCACCAGACGGCCGCGGCGGCGACGACGGCCAGGCCGATCAGACAGCAGGCCGACGCCGTCGCGGCGGTGCTCGGGCTCGAGGTCGCGCGCGCGTCCGGCCGATGCTGCGGGCGGTGGCCCCGACGGCGTGGGCGATCCCCAGCCAGACCGCGGCCAGGCGCCGCGACCGAGGGCCGCGGAAGGAGCGGGAGACCGGACCCGGACCGTTGCGCACGGCGCGCGGTGCCGGCCGCTGGCTCCGCGGTCGCGCCGTTGCGGCGCGCCGAGCCGCTGCGGGAGCGGGTACTCCGGGATCGGGTGCTCGAGCCGCCTCGCCCGGTCCGCTGGACCGGACTGCTCGACCTGGACGAGGACGTGCTCTTGCTCCGCGACCCCGGCGGGGAAGACGTACGGGTCGCCATGGTCACGACCCTAGGCGAGAGTCACACCAGTCACACCGATCACACGAAGCGTGTCGTCGGCGACTGGCAGATGCTACGCAGATTGGCTCGACGTGCCTAGACCTGTCGACCCGCTCAACGCTACGGGTGCCTGCTCGGTGGGCTTCGAGACCCACGAGGCCCCGCCGGAGCTCAGGCGGGGCCTCGCGCCGTGCGGCGCCTGACGATGCTCGGCCGTGCCCGTCGACGCTCATCTGGATCCTCCCGGCCGGGTGCGCGCTGGTCGACTGGTACGCCGTGGCGCGCGACGACCGGGGTACCGCGGTCCGCGGCGACCGCTGGTGATGGTCTCCCGATCGTGGTCGCGCTGACGCTCGGGCGCCGACCGACGACCACCGCCGGGCGCTGGCATGCCGCGTGGCGCTGGTCGCCTCGGACTGGTCGGCGACATGCGCGCTGCTCGTCGGCAGTCGATGCTCCGCTCCCAGAGACGGCTTGCGCCGAGCATCCTGGACCGGCCACCTCGACCTACCTCGTACGTGCTTCGCCACGCTCGGGTCTGCCGGCTCCCGTCTGGTCGTGGGCCGGGCTCATCGTCCCCGTGGTGACGCTCATCGTCATCCGCGGAGTCGTCCCGTCCGCCCATCGCCTGGGTGGGGCCAGGGTGTCCGGGCCGGTGGCCGTCTACATGGCGGTGATCGCGGCGATGCTGGTCTGCGCGTGGTTCACCGGCGAACCGCTCGTGGCCCTCGGCGCCACCGTCTTCGTCGCCAGCGACGCGATCCTGGCGGTGAACCGCTTCGTCCGACCGGTGCCGGGCGCCCGGCTGTCGCTGATCGTGACCTACCAGGTCGGGCAGGCGCTGATCACCGCCGGGGTGCTGGGCGGCTAGGCCTCGATGACGACCGGGATGATCATCGGCCGGCGGCGGTGCGTCTGGTTGACCCAGCGACCGACCACGCGGCGCACGGTCTGCTGCAGCTGGTAGGAGTCGTCGACGCCGTCACGCACCGCGGCGTCGAGGGCGTCGATGATCGGCTGCTTGATCTCGTCGAACGTGGAGTCGTCCTCGGCGAAGCCACGCGCGTGGATCTCGGGCCGCCGGCCACCTTGCCGGTGACGGAGTCGACGACCACGATCACCGAGATGAAGCCCTCCTCACCGAGGATCCGGCGATCCTTCAGGGAGGACTCGGTGATGTCACCGACCGAGGCGCCGTCGACGAACACGTAGCCGCACGACACCTTGCCGGCGATCCGGGCCTCTCCGTCGACGAGGTCGACGACGACGCCGTCCTCGGCGATCACGACGTTCTCCGCAGGCACACCCGTCTGGCGGGCAAGCTCGGCGTTGGCGCGCATGTGCCGGATCTCGCCGTGGACCGGCAGCACGTTGCGCGGCCGGACGATGTTGTAGCAGTAGAGCAGCTCGCCCGCGCTCGCGTGCCCGCTGACGTGCACGAGGGCGTTGCCCTTGTGCACGACGTTGGCACCCCAGCGCGAGAGCCCGTTGATGACCCGGTAGACGGCGTTCTCGTTGCCGGGGATCAGCGAGGACGCGAGGACGACGGTGTCGCCCTCCTCGATGTGCACGAAGTTGTGGTTGCGCTGGGCGATCCGGCTCAAGGCGCTCAGCGGCTCCCCCTGGGAACCGGTGGAGATCAGCACCTGCCGCTCCGGCGGCAGGTCGGCGAGGTCCTTCGCGTCGACCAGGACGTCCGGCGGCACGTGCAGGTAGCCGAGGTCGCGGGCGATGCCCATGTTGCGCACCATCGAACGGCCGACGTAGGCGACCTTGCGACCGTGGGCGACCGCGGCGTCGAGCACCTGCTGGACGCGGTGCACGTGGGAGGCGAAGCAGGCCACGATGATCCGCTGGTCGGACTGGTAGAACACCCGGTCGAGCACCGGGCGCGATGTTCTTCTCGGCGGTCGTGAAGCCCGGCACCTCGGCGTTGGTGGAGTCGGTCAGGAACAGGTCGACGCCCTCCTCACCCAGCCGGGCGAAGGCGCGCAGGTCGGTGATCCGGGCGTCCAGCGGGAGCTGGTCCATCTTGAAGTCGCCGGTGTGCAGCACCAGGCCGGCTCCGGTGCGGATCACCACGGCCAGCGCGTCCGGGATGGAGTGGTTGACGGCCACGAACTCGAGGTCGAAGGCGCCGAGCGTGAGCCGGTCACCCTCCTTCACGACGTGGTGGACCGTCTCGCGGAGCCGGTGCTCGCGCAGCTTGCCGTCGAGGAGGGCGAGGGTGAGCTCCGAGCCGACGAGCGGGATGTCCTCGCGCTCGCGGAGCAGGTACGGCGTGGCGCCGATGTGGTCCTCGTGCCCGTGCGTGAGCACGAGCGCCTCGACGTCGTCGAGGCGGTCCCGGATCGGGTCGAAGTCGGGCAGGATCAGGTCGACGCCGGGATGGTGGTCCTCCGGGAACAGCACGCCGCAGTCGACGATCAGCAGGCGGCCGTCGTACTCGAAGACGGTCATGTTGCGACCGACCTCGCCGAGACCGCCGAGAGGCGTGATCCGCAGTCCTCCTGCGGCGAGCTCGCCGGGCGCGGCCAGATCTGGATGGGGATGCGACATTCGGAATCTTTCGTGAAGGGGTCTGAGGGGTCTCAGAGAAGTCCAGCGGCCGCGAGGGCACTCCGCAGCGCCGCGACCTCGTCTTCGTCCAGCGGCACCAGCGGCCCGCGGACGTTGCGGTTGTCGAGGACGCCGAGCAGCTGGAGCGCGGCCTTGGCGGTGGTGGCGCCGTAGTTGGCGACGCCCATGACGGCGTCGACCACGGGGAGCAGCCGGGTGTAGACGGCCAGGGCACCGGCGTGGTCACCGGCGAAGAAGGCGTCGGCCATGGTCCTGAGCTGGTCGCCGGCCACATGGCCGACGACGGAGATGAAGCCGCAGCCACCGTGCGCGAGCCAGCCGAGGTTGGCGACGTCGTCGCCGGAGTAGACGGCGTAGCCCATCTCGACGAGGCGTGACACCACGCGCGAAGTCGCCGACCGCGTCCTTGACCGCGACGACGTTGTCCCAGCCGATGGCCTCCTCGTAGGTCTCGGGGGCGATCGTCGTGCCGGTGCGGCCGGGGACGTCGTAGAGGACGATCGGAACGTCGACGGCCTCCGCGACCTGCCGGAAGTGGTGCAGGACACCCGCCGGGCCGGGCTTGTTGTAGTACGGCGTCACCAGGAGCAGCCCGTCGGCCCCGATCTTCTCCGCCTGCTGGGCCAGCTCGATCGAGTGCGCCGTGGCGTTGGTCCCGACCCCGGCAACCACCGTCGCCCGGTCGCCGACCGCGTCCCGGACCGCAGCAGCAGGATCCGCCGCTCTCGGCAACGCTCGTGGTCGGTGACTCCCCGGTGGTCCCGGAGACCACGACGCCGTCATGGCCGTGGTCGACCAGGTGGGCCGCGATCCGGGCAGTGCCTTCGAGGTCGACCGAGCCGTCGTCGTGGAACGCCGTCGCCATCGCCGTGAGCACGCGGCCGAACGGGGCTGCGGGTGCGGACGTCATTTCCGACAGGCTATCGCTCAGACATGCGGCATCACCGCATCTGCCAGCAGGTGCAGGTGGTCCATGTCGGCCAGGTCCAGCACCTGGAGGTAGGCGCGCTCGCTGCCCAGCTCGGCGTACCGGCCGAGCGTTTCCACCACCTCGGCGGGCGTGCCGGCAAGGGCGTTCTGCCTCAGGTCGGCGACCTCCCGCCCGATCGCCTTGGCGCGCCTGGCCAGCTCCGCCTCGTCCGCTCCCACGCAGACCGTCAGTGCGTTGGACCAGCGCATGGTGGCGGGGTCCCGGCCGATCTCCTCGCAGGCGCGGCGAACCCGCGGGAACTGGGCCTTCGTCGCATCCTCGTCGCCGAACGGGAGGTTGAACTCGTCGGCGTACGTCGCCGCCAGTGCGGGCGTGCGGCGCTTGCCGAACCCGCCGACGATGACCGGGGGCTTCTCCTGGGTCGGCTTCGGCAAGGCGGGGCTGTCGATCAGCCTGTAGTGCGTGCCCTCGTGAGTGAAGCTCCCGCCGACCTCCGTCGCCCAGAGTCCGGTGACGATGGCGAGCTGCTCCTCGAGCCGGTCGAAACGCTCCGCCGGGGCGGGGAAGGGGATGCCGTACTTGACGTGCTCTTCCTCGAACCAGGCGCCTCCGAGGCCGAGCTCGACCCGTCCGCCGCTCATCTGGTCGACTGTTGCGACCGAGATCGCCAGCGGCCCGGGGTAGCGGAACGTGCTCGCCGTCACCATGGTCCCGAGCCGGATCGTCTGGGTGTCCCGCGCCAAGCCCGGCGAGGGTCACCCAGGCGTCCGTCGGCCCGGGAAGGCCGTCGGTGTCCATGCTCACGTAGTGGTCGGAACGGAAGAACCCGCCGAAGCCGAGCTCCTCGGCCGTGCGCGCAACCACGAGCAGGTCGTCGTAGGTCGCGCCCTCCTGGGGTTCGGTCATGATCCGAAGCTCCATGACTTCCACCTTGCCACCATGAGGGTTTCCCGTCAGACCCGCCGCCACCACACGTGGTCGAACCCGTCGTGCATCTCGCGTCGGGTCTCGGTCCATTGCGCCCGGTCGAACTCCGGGTAGAACGTGTCGCCCGTCGGGTCGACTGTGCACCTCGGTGAGGATCTGCTCGTCGGCGCGGTCCATCAGCGCGGCGTACACATGGGCGCCGCCGGCCACGTACACGTCACCCGGCAGATCCTGGGCGAGCGCCAGCGCGTCGTCCAGCTCGTGGGCGACCAGCACGCCCTCGGCCGACCAGTCGGCATCGCGCGTGAGAACGATCGTGGTGCGGCCGGGCAGCGGTCGCCCGATGGAGTCGTACGTCGTCCGGCCCATCACCAGCGTGTGCCCAAGTGTGGTCGCCTTGAAGTGGGCGAAGTCCTCCGGCAGGTGCCACGGGATCCCGCCGTCCGCGCCGATCACACCGTTGTCGGCGACGGCAGCGATCAGGACGACCCGCTTGGCGCCCTCAGACGGCAATGGGCGCCTTGATGCCGGGATGCGGGTCGTAGCCCTCGATCGCGATGTGCTCGAGGTCGAACGCGTCTAGCTCGGTCACCGTCGGGTCCAGGGACAGCGTGGGCAGCGGGCGCGGGTCGCGGGTCAGCTGCAACCTCGCCTGCTCGACGTGGTTGGAGTAGAGGTGGGCGTCGCCGAGGGTGTGCACGAAGTCGCCCACCCGCAACCCGGTCACCTGGGCGACCATGTGGGTGAGCAGGGCGTAGGAGGCGATGTTGAACGGGACGCCGAGGAAGACGTCGGCGCTGCGCTGGTAGAGCTGGCAGCTCAGCCTTGCCGGCGCCCGTCGTCGGCGGGTGCCACGTAGAACTGGAACATCGTGTGGCAGGGGGCCAGCGCCATCTGCGGGATGTCGGCGACGTTCCAGGCGCTGACGATGTGGCGCCGCGAGTCCGGGTCGCTCCGGATCTGGTCGAGCACCAGGTTGACCTGGTCGATGTGGCGCCCGTCCGGGGCCGGCCAGGAGCGCCACTGGTAGCCGTAGATCGGCCCGAGGTCGCCGTCGTCGTCGGCCCACTCGTCCCAGATGGTGACGCCGCGGTCCTGCAGCCACTTGACGTTGGTGTCGCCGCGCAGGAACCACAAGAGCTCGGCGAAGACCGACCTGGTGTGGACCTTCTTCGTGGTGACGAGGGGAAGCCCGGCGTTCAGGTCGAAGCGCATCTGGTGCCCGAACACGCTGCGGGTGCCGGTGCCGGTGCGGTCGTCCTTCTCCACGCCGGTGTCGAGGATCCGCTGGAGGAGTTCGAGGTACTGCTGCACGGAGCCGACATTACGCCGTGATGGGTACCTCTCCTGTGATGGTCCTCAGCGCGTCGCGCGCATGCGGGGTCACTCTGGCAGGACCGGGATCTGGCGGTGGGCGAACTCGACCGGCGTCGCGCAGCTCTGGATGTCAAGCGCGCAGATCCGCATGACGACGGGGCCGGAGGTCGACAGCCGCATCCCCGGGTCGCTGTCCGGAACGGTGGCGAGGCCGCGGACGATGTAGGTGACCGTCTCGTCTGGGCCGAACGTCGCGGCGACCGCAGAGTCGTCCGACTCGAGTCCGGTCCCGACCTGTTCCCCCGACCGGGTGTCGTAGATCCGGACCGTGTCCGTGCCGCTGAGGGATGTGCCGACCCGGGTGAGGATGTAGTTTCCGTCCTCGGAGAGCATCGCGCCCTCGCCCGGAACCCCGATCTCGACATCGAACGTCGGCTGGATGACGCGGAGGAACCCACCCTCCTCCTGGAACACGCGCACGGCCGATGCCACGTCCAGCAGCTCGCCACCGGCAACGGCGTTCGGGTTGCCATCGGGCAGCTCCCAGGCCCAGTCGCCGTCCCGCGCCGAGTAGTAGACGTTGCCCTGGTCGATCGCCACGGGGTAGCTACCGCCGGGTTCCTCCCCGTCGGGAGCCTTCGACGCCAACCTCTGCCGGCCGATCTCCTGCCCCGTCAGAGTGCTGTGCACGATCAGCTCGGGCGAGCCTTCGCCTGGGTCGACCCACGCGACCCACCCTCGCTCCACGGAGCTGGCGAGTGGCGCACCGGGCTCCTGGCGACCAAGGGCCTCCAGCGATCCGTCCGCCCGCACGTGGATCACCTGGCCGTCCTCGTCGCCGTACACCACACCGCCGTCATTGACCTGGACCAAGCGCTCGAGGGAGGGCAGCTCCAGCGTCAGGTCGGCCAGGTGGAGGACACCGTTCGCGTACCAGTCGAGGTTCGCCGGGTTCTCCTCCGTCTTCAGGACCGGGTCCGGCAGCCCTGCGTCCTCGGGCCGAGTGCCGATCCAGGTGCCGATGGCCACGACTGCGACGATGCCCGCTGTCAGTCCTGCAGCCCAGGTGCGGCGTCGCCGGCGCGCGGAGGAGGCGCGGGCGACGACGGCATCGACCGGGGGCTGCCGGACCGAGATGGCCTCCTGCGCCTCGTGGAAGACCTCGGTGGCCAGGAGCTCGCTCATCGCGACTCCTCCCAGAGGGCGCCGAGGTCGACCCGCGCCAGGGCCTCCGACTGCCGGGACTGGACCGTCGCGACGGGTTGGTCGAGGACCTCGGCAACCTGGACGACATCCAGGTCTGCCACAAACCTCAGGACCAGCACGAGGCGCAGTTCCTCGGGCAGGGGGTCGAGCGCCGCCTCGAGCGCCCGCAGGAGCTCGAGGCGTGGCGTGGGGTCCGACAGGCCCGAGCCGAGCACGGGAACCACGGCGCCCGACGCCACCGGCCGGTTCCCGGACCCGCGGTCCGCGGTCCTCTCCCAGCGCTCGAGCAGCACCCCGTAGACGTGGACGTCCACATCGTCGGCGCGGCGCACTCGGTCCCACGAGGAGCAGCAGCGGCCGAGCGCGTCCTCGGCGACGTTCTCGGCGGTGCCGGGGTCACAGCCCATCAGCACCAGCGACCGCACGAGCGAGGGCCAGCGGGCGACCATGTACGCCCGGAAGTCCGCCCCGTCGCTCACGCTCACCTCACCAGCGTATTCGTCGCGGCCAGCCGAGGTGCTGCGTCAGGAGTACTGCGTCAGGCGTGCAGGGACATCGGCCCGTAGACGAGGCGGTCGTGCTCGAAGAGGGTCACCGCATCGACTCCGGCCGACGGCCAGGTCGGACCACGTCTCCCCCACCCACGACTCGGCGTCCGCCTGGCTGGTGAAGCGCTGGTCGGCGTACTCCTCGCCGACCTCGACCTCGGCGCCGGCGGCGTTCTCGAGGCGCCACCACCACGGCCGCTCCGCGGGGCTCGGCGGGCGGAACGTCGGGGGCTGGTCGGGGAGGTTCACCACGGATCAGGACTCTCGCACGGACGGATCCACGAATGGTGGATCGACGAGCTGGAAGATCTCGCGTCGGCCGCGGATGTCGACGCCGAGCTGGGCGTCCGGGTCGACCATCGTGGGCACCAGGGCCAGGCCGATTCCCTTCTTCAGGGTCGGGGAGAAGGTGCCGGACGTGACCTCGCAGAGCGGTACGTCGTGGGTCAGGCTGACGGTCATCCCGGGCCGGGGTATCCCGCGACCGACCGCGAGCAGGCCGCGCAGCCGGCGTTCGGGGCCGGCCTCCTTCTCGGCGAGCAGGGCGTCGCGACCCCAGAACGCGTCCTTCTTCCAGCCCACCGCCCAGCCGAGCCGTGCCTGGTTGGGAGTCACGTCGAGGGTGATGTCCTGGCCGTGGAGTGGGTAGCCCATCTCGGTCCGGAGGGTGTCTCGCGCGCCGAGGCCGCATGCCAGCAGCCCGAACTCCTCGCCCGCCGCGAAGAGCGCGTCCCACAGTGGGCCGGCCACGTCGTTGCTGGCGACCAGCTCGTAGCCGCGCTCGCCGGTGTAGCCGGTGCGACAGACGACGACACCAGCACCGCCACCCCACTCGTCGGGCAGGGTGGCCTCGACGAAGGACATGTACTCGTGCCCGGTCGGCAGCCCGATCTTCCCGAGGACATCGTCGGACTTCGTGCCCTGCAGGGCGAGCACGGCGTAGTCGTGGTGGTGGTCGACGACGCTCACGCCCTCCGGCGCGGTGGCGGTGAGTCGTCGGACCACCTCGGCGGTGTTCGCCGCGTTGGGCACCAGCAGCACGTGCTCGTCGTCGTGGAAGTAGGCGATCAGGTCGTCGACGATGCCACCGGTCTCGTCGTCGCAGCACAAGCGTGTACTGCGCCTTGCCCGGCCGGATCTTGCCCAGGTCGTTGCTGAGCGTCGCGTTGACGTACGCCGCGGCCCCCGGGCCGGTGACCATGGCCTTGCCGAGGTGGCTGACATCGAAGATCCCGACCGACTCCCGGACGGCGGTGTGCTCCTTGACGACCCCGGAGGAGTACTCCAGCGGCATCGTCCAGCCGCCGAACTCCGCGAACTTCGCGCCCAGCGCGACGTGCCGGTCGTGCAGCGGGGACCGGAGCAGGGAACGATGGGTCGGACCGGTCTCGCTCATGTCACGGGAACCTACCGCAGGGACTCCCCGCGCCCGGGTGGCTATCCTGCCCCGATGACGACGTACCACCTGCGCAGTGCCAACCCCGCCAAGACCCGTGCCGACGCCGTTGTGGTCGGTGTCCAGCAGCACGCCAAGGGTCCCAGGGTGGCCTCGGGCGGTGAAGAGGTCGCCAAGGCCTACGGCCGCAAGTTCTCTCCGCTCCTCGCGACGCTCGGCATCACCGGCAAGGCGGGTGAGGTGGTCAAGGTACCGACCTCCCGGACCCTGTCCTCGCCGCTCCTGCTGCTCGTCGGGCTCGGCAAGGAAGCCGACCCCGACGCCGTACGGCGAGCAGCGGGTGCGGCCGCGCGCGCCGGCACCAACGCCACGTCGGTGGCCGTCGCCCTGCCCGCCGACAGCCCCGAACTGGTGCGGGCGGCGACCGAGGGCTTCGCGCTCGGCGGGTATGCCTTCACGTCGTACAAGAAGGAGGCGGAGTCGAGCGGCCAGGCCGGCACGGTCACGGTGCTCAGCCCGATCGCCCGCAAGCAGGAGGCGGTCGCGGCCTTCGAGGGCGCGCAGGTGGTGGCCGACGCGGTCAACGCCACTCGGGACTGGGTGAACGTGCCGCCCGGCGACCTCACGCCTCCCGTCTTCGCCGAGACGGTCGACGACGCGATCAAGGCGCTGGGCAAGGGACGCGGCGCACCCAAGCTCAAGGTCAAGGTGCTCGACGAGCACGAACTCGCCGAGCTCGGCTGCGGCGGCATCCTCGGTGTCGGCGCCGGGTCGGCTGCGCCTCCGCGCATGGTCGAGGTGTCTTACGCACCGAAGAAGGCCAAGCTCCACCTCGCCCTGGTCGGCAAGGGAGTCACCTTCGACTCCGGCGGGCTGACCATCAAGCCGGCCCAGGGCATGAAGGAGATGAAGAGCGACATGGCCGGGGCGGCCGCCGTCGTCCAGGCCACGATGGCGATCGCGACGCTTGAAGCTCCCCATCAAGGTCACCACCCTGGTGCCGATGGCCGAGAACATGGTGTCGGGCTCCTCGATCCGGCCCGGGGACGTGCTCACGATGTACGGCGGCACGACCGTCGAGGTGCTCAACACCGATGCCGAGGGTCGGCTGATCCTGGCCGATGCGCTGGTCCGCGCGACGGAGCTCAAGCCGGACGTCCTGGTCGACGTCGCAACCTTGACCGGCCACATGGTCCTGGCGCTCGGCGACCGCGTTGGTGGCGTGCTCGGAACCGACGACGTGGTCGAAGCCGTGGTGGCAGCAGGCCGGTCCGCGGGTGAGCCGCAGTGGCACATGCCGATCCCGGACGCCATGATCGAGCGGATCCACAGCAGCAAGGTCGCCGACCTCGCCCAGCACGACTGGATCCGGTGGGGTGGCGGGCTGTACGCCGCGGCGTTCCTCCGGGAGTTCACCGACGGGCTCCCGTGGGCACACCTCGACATCGCCGGCCCCGGCTTCAACTCGGGGAGCGCCTACGGGCACATCACCTCGGGTGGGACCGGGTTCGCGGTGGCGACCCTGGTCGACTACGCCCGGAGCCTCGCCGCCTAGAAGAGCGCTAGAGCCCGCCCTGCTGCTTCTTCCGCCGGTTGTAGTCGCGCATCCGCTGCGGGATCCCCACCACGGCCGCGTCGTACGACGGCACCCGGTGCTTGTTGCAGAATCCGTGCGCCCACTCGACGGAGGGAACCCGGCGCCGGGTCCACTCGCCGTCGTGAGCGACGAGCAGCAGGGTCACGTCACTGACCGCGGTCCGTGGCTCCACGAACCCCTCGACGCCTCGCCGGCTGGTCACGAAGTTGTGCAGATGCTCCTCGTCGGCACGGTCGGAAGCGCGCACCTGGGTGGAACCGGTGCGGGCCGCGTCGCGGGCCGGCTTGCGCATCCGCGTGCCGCCGCGTCGGAAACGGTCGAACAAACCCATGCGTCCAAGTGTGCCCGGTCGGGGTACGAATCGGGGGAACGGTCGCCCCGGACAGCCGCGCGGCGGACCGCCGATGGCCGGTGTGGACACTCTCGCAAAGAGTGCAAAGATGGGGCAGCCCAGTCTTGGAGGGCAGTTCGCGGAGGGAAGGAAGAGCGTGGCCGACGCCGAGTTCGACGTACTCATTCTGGGGGCGGGATCTGGCGGCTACGCCTGTGCCCTGCGCGCCGCGCAGCTCGGCCTCTCCGTGGGTCTCGTCGAGAAGGGCAACCTGGGCGGCACCTGCCTCCATGTCGGCTGCATCCCGACGAAGGCGCTGCTCCACGCGGCCGAGGTCGCCGACCAGACCCGCGAGTCGGAACAGTTCGGTGTCAAGGCCAGCCTCGACGGCATCGACATGGTGGGCGTGAACGCCTACAAGGACGGCGTGGTCTCGCGGTTGTTCAAGGGCCTCGCCGGCCTGATCAAGGGACGAGGCATCACCGTCATCGAGGGCGAGGGACGGCTCGCCGGACCACGCAGTGTTGTGGTGCGGACGACGGGCACCGACGACACGACGTCGTACACCGGCAAGCACGTCGTCCTGGCCTCGGGCTCCTACAGCAAGTCGCTCCCGGGCCTCGACATCGACGGCGAGCGGATCATCACCTCCGAGCAGGCCCTGAGGCTGGAGCAGGTGCCGGCGTCGGTGGTGGTGCTCGGCGGCGGCGTCATCGGCTGCGAGTTCGCGAGCGTCTGGAAGAGCTTCGGCGCCGACGTCACCATCGTCGAGGCGCTTCCGCGGCTGGTGGCCGCCGAGGACGAGGCGTCGTCGAAGGCCCTCGAGCGCGCCTTCCGCAAGCGCAAGATCGACGTCCGCACCGGTGCGCCCGTTCCAGAGCGTCAAGACCACCGACGCCGGTGTGGCCGTCACCGTCGAGGGCGGCGACGTCATCGAGGCCGAGCTCCTGCTCGTCGCGGTGGGGCGTGGTCCCACGACCGACGGACTCGGGTACGACACCCACGGGGTCGCCATGGATCGGGGCTTCGTCCTGACCGACGACCGCTGCCGCACCAACGTCGAGGGGGTCTATGCCGTCGGTGACATCGTGCCCGGCCTGCAGCTGGCCCACCGCGGGTTCCAGCAGGGCATCTTCGTCGCGGAGGACATCGCCGGGCTCGACCCGCAGCCGATCGACGAGGCGGGCATCCCGCGGGTCACCTACTCCCACCCCGAGGTCGCGTCGGTCGGCCTGAACGAGGGTGCCGCCGTCGAGAAGTACGGCGCCGACGAGATCGAGTCGGTCACCTACGACCTCGGCGGCAACGGCAAGAGCCAGATCCTCAAGACCCAGGGCTTCGTGAAGCTGGTCCGGCACAAGGACGGCCCGGTGCTGGGGGTCCACCTGGTCGGCGACCGCGTGGGCGAGCTCGTCGGTGAGGCCCAGCTGATCTACAACTGGGAGGCGCACGCAGAGGACGTCGCGCCCCTGGTCCACGCACACCCCACCCAGAACGAAGCCCTTGGCGAGGCGCACCTAGCCCTGGCCGGCAAACCCCTGCATGCCCACTCCTGATCCGACCCTCCGCTAGCGAAGGAACTCCATGGCGACCGAAGTCAACCTCCCCGCCCTCGGCGAGTCCGTCACCGAGGGCACCGTCACCCGCTGGCTGAAGCAGGTCGGCGACGACGTGGCCGTCGACGAACCCCTGCTCGAGGTCTCCACCGACAAGGTCGACACCGAGATCCCCTCCCCCGTCGCCGGCAAGCTCCTCGAGATCAAGGCGAACGAGGACGACACCGTCGAGGTCGGTGCCGTGCTGGCGCTGATCGGCGACGAGGGCGAGTCGGGTGGAGACAGCTCGGCCGATGAGTCCTCCGACGGGGGCGACTCGGGTGAGCAGCAGGCCGAGGAGTCGAGCCAGGAGCCCGCCCCCGAGCAGCAGACGCAGGAGTCCCAGCCCGATGAGGAGCCCGAGCCGGAGGAGGCCGAGCCTCAGCAGGACGGGCCCGAGCCCGAGCAGCCGGCCGCGGAGAGCAAGCCGTCCGGCGGCGACTCCGGCGGGTCCGGTACGTCGGTCACTCTGCCGGCACTCGGCGAGTCCGTCACCGAGGGCACCGTCACCCGCTGGTTGAAGCAGGTCGGCGACGACGTCGCCGTCGACGAACCCCTCCTCGAGGTCTCGACGGACAAGGTCGACACCGAGATCCCCTCCCCCGTGGCCGGCAAGCTCCTGGAGATCAAGGTCAACGAGGACGAGACCGTCGAGGTCGGTGCCGAGCTTGCGGTCGTCGGCTCCGGCGATGCGGCTCCCGCGGATTCCGGCGAGGACCAGGGCACCGAGCAGGAAGAGCAGCAGGAGGCGCCGGCCGAGGAGGAGCAGCAGGAAGCGCCTCGCGAAGAGCCCCAGCAGGAGGAGCCCCAGCAGGAGCAGACCGAGGAGAAGAAGGAGGAGCCGGCGCCCGGCCGTCCAAGGCGGAGGACGAGCCCAAGCAGGCGGCGCAGGCCGAGGAGGCTCCCGAGCGCGACCGCAGCGAGCCCTCGACGTACGTGACACCGCTGGTCCGCAAGATGGCCACCGAGCACGACGTGGACCTCTCTCAGGTCACGGGCACCGGTGTCGGTGGGCGGATCCGCAAGCAGGACGTGCTCGACGCGGCGAAGGCGAAGGAGAAGCCGGCCGCTGCGCCGGCGGCCGCGTCCGCACCCGCGGAATCCCCACCGGCGGCCGAACCGTCGCCGTTGCGGGGCAAGACCGAGCCCCTGTCGCGGCTGCGGAAGATCATCGCCACCCGGATGGTCGAGTCGCTGCAGACGAGTGCCCAGCTCACCACCGTGATCGAGGTCGACGTCACCGCCATCTCGCGGCTGCGCGACTCGGCCAAGGCCGACTTCGCGGCGCGCGAGGGCGTGAAGTTGTCCTACATGCCGTTCTTCGCCAAGGCCGCGATCGATGCGCTCAAGCAGCACCCGTCCCTGAACGCCGCGATCGACACCGAGAAGGGCGAGGTGACCTACTTCGACAAGGAGAACCTCGCGATCGCTGTCGACACGGAGAAGGGGTTGCTGACGCCGGTCATCAAGGAGGCGGGCGACCTGTCGATCGCCGGCCTGGCCCGCAAGATCGCCGACGTCGCCGACCGCACCCGGAACAACAAGATCACCCCGGACGAGCTCTCGGGCGGGACGTTCACGCTCACCAACACCGGCAGCCGCGGCGCGCTGTTCGACACCCCGATCATCAACCAGCCCCAGGTCGCCATTATTGGCACCGGGTCGGTGGTCAAGCGCGCGGTCGTGATCGACGACGAGAACCTCGGCGAGACGATCGCCGTTCGCCAGATGGTCTATCTCGCCCTCACCTACGACCACCGCCTGGTCGACGGCGCCGACGCAGCCCGCTTCCTGACAGAGGTCAAGCAGCGTCTCGAGAGCGGCCAGTTCGAGGTCTGAAAGTCACGGGCCTCGGCTGTGGTGTCGAGTCCGCCGCCTACGGCCGGGGCCGGTCACCTGCTTCGGCACTGCGGCCGTGGCTGGACCGGTCGAGAACAGCAGCATCGCTGCTGCCGTGACGAGGGCCGCGCCGCTCACGATCAGCGCTCGGGTGGGGATGTACCTCATGCGTCCTCCATCTCGGGTGGGCCCGAGGGGTGAGTCCAAAGGTCCCACCCCCGACATAGAACGGACATCCCCCGCGCGGGACCCTCAGGGGTGACTAGACACAGCGCTCAGCCGCCCACACCCTGTCTTCGGCATGCGCGTACCCCCTCCCCGCCTACGACTTCTTCCGTGCCGACTGGGTGCCCGCGCTGACCGTCAACTTCCGGATGCTCGCAGTCGGCACCGGCACCGACATCGGCGGGTGGCTGGTGAACTACCTCACCGACCGGGACGGGCAGGCACTCGCCACCGACGTGATGAAGGACGGCGCGGTCTTGGAGTACAGCCAGTGCCCTCCGGCGGGCGAAGGCCCGGCGCGGGATCACCTCTCGACGGGATGGCTTCGGGGGACCGTGGCTCTGGGTGCTTCCCGGCGAACCGTCCAAGGCGGAAGTCTCCATAGATGCCGTAGGTGACGTAGATGTCACCCCCACACCTACGGTGCCTATGGCGGCTGCGCACCGAAGCGGCACATCGCGTCGTTGACGACGGTCACTGACGACGATGAGGCCGACGTCCGGGCGCTGCTCGCGGTCGTCCAGGACGTCGCACGAGAGATAGAGGGCACCTACGGAGCCGCCGGAGTGTTGACGAATCTCGGCGCTTACCAGGACTCGAAGCATCTACATGTGCACGTTCACAGCGGCGACCGACGATGACCGGAGGCCGACCTCAGCCGGCTTGGCCCGCGGTGACCAGACCCGACTCATTCGTGGCTTGAGGCCACGGGGCCGTCGACCGGTCGATGCATTCTCCCTCGTCTCGTTGGCTGACGCCGTAGCCTTTCGAAGAATGAACCCCGTTGCCCGCCAGGCGGTCCAGGTGCTCCTGGCCTTCCTCGGGTACGGGCTGGCCACGATCGTGGTCACCACGCCGGTGGCCGTGGAGCAGGCGATCGAGGGCGTCCGCTTCGAGGACCGACTGGGGACCCTGCCGGTCGAGGTGTCCCTCTGCCACAACGGGTTCTCGACGCTGGATACCGGGGTCCTGGGCAGCGTCTACTGGGAGCGAACCGGGGCGGCGGGATTCGGGGCGTGCATCCGCGCGACAGGTCCCCCCGAGGCCGGGGACACCCTGTCGTCGTACGTGAGCCCGAGGTTCGTGCAGGCCAACGCACAGTTCGTCAATGACCCGGGCGAGGTGGCCCGGGTGTACGGCGGCGAGCTCAGGTCCCAGCTTCTGCTGGGCTTCCTGGAGGTCCAGCTGTGGTCGGGCCTGATCGGCGGCACGGTCCTCACGATCATCTTCCGCGCGCGACATCCGTTCCCACGACGGCTCAGGTCTCGGTGGCACCGTGCGGGAGCGGCCGCGCTCTGCCTGGTCGTCGGCGTGGGCGTCTCCTCGCTCCTCGCCTTCGAGCTCTTCCGGCAGTGGGATGGGAGCGTCGAGGTCACGACGGCGTACCGGATGCCCGGCGACGAGCAGCTCAGCTTCAGCAGCCCGCAGACTCTGGAGGTTGCGCAGCAGGTCCAGCCGTTCATCGAGAAGAACACCGACCGGATCCGGGCACGTGCGGAGGCTTACCAGGACAGTGCCGAGGCGTCGCTGCGCTCCTTGCTGCCGGTCGTCGCCGACCGCCTGACCCCCCGTGACGACGAACGCATCGTGGTGGCCGAGGCCGACCCGCAGGGCAGCCTGGTCGGGACCCGCGTACGAGAGGTCCTCTACCCGTTGCTCGAGGAGTACCTCGGCGACGACGCGATCGCCGCCCGGACCATCTCCGGTGACATCAGCTCCAACGGAACGGTGGCGGAGGAGGGCTTCGTCCGCGGCGAGGCGACAGCCAGTCCGGACATCCCCACGGTCGCCGTGAAGGGCGACCACGACTCAGAAGCCACGGTCGAGCAGCTCCTGGACGATGACGTGCTCGTCCCCGATCTCGAGCCCGTTGACGTCGATGGGCTCGAGATCGTGGGGGCGAACGACCCGGCGTTCAAGACCCTCTTCGGCGGCCTGGTCACGAACGAGTCCGGCATCACCGAGACCGAGCTCGGGTCCATGCTCCGCGAGCAGGTGGACGAGGACTTCGGTCAGGACGATCCGGTGATCGTGCTGCTACACCAGCCGACGGCCGCCGCGGGCTACCTGGGTATCGACACCACCGCAGAGCTGCGCGCCGCGGAGGGCCGGGAGACGACACCCTGGGACGACGGCATCCCGGACCTGCCGCCCGGCTCGGTGAACATCGGACACCTGCACGACGTCAGCGGGCCGTGGGTGGTCTGGAACACCGACGGCGACCTCGTGACCTGGACCGTCGTGAGTCAGCTCGGCACCTCGGGGGGCGTGGAGGAGAGCCCGACGTTCAACCGCTTCTCGACACCGTTCTCGGTCCCGCTCAAGGACGTGAGCGTGCAACTGCAGTACGTGAACACAGAGTCCGGCCTCCAGACCGGCTACGCCGCTATCGATTTCGCGACCGACGGCAGCGTGCGGATCGGCGAACGGGTCGACCTGGGACTGCCCGGCGGGCAGCCGATGACACAGGAGGAGCTCGCGAGCGGGCGACCTGCATCGGCGGGCCGGCGGTGATTCTCCGGCAACCGCGTCCGTGACAGGCTGAGTCCATGGCACTGAACGTCGTCATCGCCGGGGCGTCCGGTCTCCTCGGCAGCCACCTCTCCCAGGAGCTGATCGGGCGCGGCCACTCGGTGATCGCCCTGGTCCGGCGCCCGACGTCGGCGCCCGACGAGTCCAGCTGGGATCCGCACGCCGGCGAGATCGACCAGTCCGTCATCGACGCCGCCGACGTAGTGGTCAACACGGCCGGCTCACCACTCTTCGGCAACCCGCACAGCCAGAGGTGGCGCACGAACCTCCGGGACAGCCGGGTGCACACCACCGACGTGCTGGCCCGCGCGATCGCCCGCTCCGGCAATCGCCCGGTCTTCCTCGCCCAGAACGCCACCGGCTACTACGGCGACCACGGCAACGACGCCGTCACCGAGGAGTCCCCCTCCCGCGGCGACACGCTCATGACCGGCGTGTGCCGGGACTGGCAGGCCGCCGCGGATCCCGCCATCGAGGCGGGAGCCCGGGTCTGCATCCTGCGCACCGCGCCCGTCATGGATGGACAGGGCATGACGCTGCGGATCCTCAAGCCGCTCTTCCAGCTCTTCCTCGGTGCGCGGCTGGGAAGCGGGGAACAGTACTTCCCGGTCGTCTCCGTGCGCGACTGGGTCGGGGCCGCGATGCTCCTTGCCGAGGATGCGTCCATCTCGGGACCGGTGAACGTCGCCTCCCCCGACACTCCGACCAACGCCGAGTTCACGAAGGCGCTGGCGGCTGCCGTGCACCGCAAGGCATTTCTGTTCGCCCCTGCCCCCTTCCTGAAGGTGGCCGCCGGGCCTGCCGGCCCCGAGCTGCTCAACTCGACGCACGTCCGTCCGGCAGCGCTCGATGCCGTCGGCTACAGGTTCCGGGACCGCGACGTTTCGGCGGTCTTCGCCGCCGCGCTCGCCGCGAAACCCCGCTGAACCGCACCTCGTCCACCCGCCACTCGCCCGACACCCGACGCCAGGTCATCACCCGGGTGCTCGGCAGGTCGCTGGGCAGGGCGACTCGCCGGCCGAGGGGATCGACGGCGACGGCCCGCGCGAGGCGATCGGTGACCACCAGGACCATTCGATCGGTCGAGCGGTGATGCACCTCGACGGCGAGGACCTGCATCCGCATCCCGACCACGTGCAGCCCGCGGTCGGCGTACGCCGTCAGCATGGCGTGGTCATGGCGGCCGGTGCGCGAGCCCGCGACGTAGAGCGGACTCAACAGTTCGGGGGCGCTGAGCCTCCACGCCCGCGCGCGGCGAGCGTCCCAGGCGTGCAGGACTGCGGTGGCCGCGATCTCCGGACGGCTGTCCTGCGCCGCCCGAAGCACGCTCGGTGCCGGATCGGCATCGGACACCCGCCAGCCCACGAGCCCAAGCGTGAGGGTCGCGGCGAGCAGGGCGGATAGGAGCAGTCGGGTCCACGCAGCGCTCACGACCCAGTCCTACCCACCATTGACGGGTCGGTCGGGACTTATCCACAGAGGTAGGCTGCGCAGCGTGCCTCTTGACTTCCGCATCGCCGGGCTCGGCCCCGACGCCGTGGAGTACGTCGCCGCGTGGGACCTGCAGCGCGACGTCCACGACTCAGTCGTGTCGGGTGGTTCGCCGGACACCGTGCTGCTGCTCGAGCACCCGCCGGTCTTCACCGCCGGCAAGCGCACCGAGCCCCACGAACGTCCCGCCGACCCGGCTGGCGCGCCCGTGATCGACGTCGACCGCGGCGGCAAGATCACCTTCCACGGCCCCGGCCAGCTCGTCGGCTACCCGATCGTGACCCTGCCCGATCACGTGAAGGTGGTCGACTACGTCCGCCGGGTCGAGGAGGCGCTGATCGCGGTCTGCCACGACCTCGGCGTCGACACCGCCCGGGTGCCGGGTCGCAGCGGTGTGTGGCTGCGCGCGGACTCGCGCGGACCGGAGCGCAAGGTCGCCGCGATCGGCATCCGAGTCAGCCGGGGAGTGACCATGCACGGCTTCGCGCTCAACTGCGACGTGGACCTCGGTTGGTACGACCGGTTCGTCCCCTGCGGCATCGCCGACGCCGGCGTCACGTCGCTGAGCCAGGAACTGGGCCGCGCGGTCACCGTCTCCGACGTGCTTCCCAGTGTCGAGCGCCACCTCTCTCACTACCTGTCGTGGGCGGCGTACACCCCGACGCCGGACTATGAGCCCCGTCCCGAACCCGGCCGGACCCCGCGCATCGAGCTCGTCACCCCGTGAGTTGGGGGGCTTCACACCCTCCCGCGTAGAGTTGGCCGACGTGACCCAGGCCCTTTCTCACAACGTCGCAGCCGACGGCCGCAAGCTGCTCCGGCTCGAGGTCCGCAACGCCGAGACGCCGATCGAGCGCAAGCCGGAGTGGATCAAGACCCGGGCGAAGATGGGGCCGGAGTACAACGCGCTCCAGGCGCTGGTGAAGTCCGAGGGCCTGCACACCGTGTGCCAGGAGGCCGGCTGCCCCAACATCTTCGAGTGCTGGGAGGACCGCGAGGCGACGTTCCTGATCGGCGGCGACCAGTGCACGCGGCGCTGCGACTTCTGCCAGATCGACACCGGCAAGCCCGAGCCGCTGGACCGCGACGAGCCGCGCCGGGTCGCGGAGTCGGTGCAGAAGATGGGGCTGCGCTACGCCACCATCACCGGCGTCGCCCGCGACGACCTCCCCGACGGCGGCGCCTGGCTGTACGCCGAGACCGTGCGCGCCATCCACGAGCTCAACCCCGACACCGGGGTCGAGAACCTCATCCCGGACTTCAACGGCAAGCCCGACCTGCTCCGCGAGGTGTTCGAGTCCCGGCCCGAGGTGCTCGCCCACAACGTCGAGACCGTGCCGCGGATCTTCAAGCGGATCCGGCCGGCGTTCCGCTACGACCGCTCGCTCGACGTGCTCACCCAGGCCCGCGACTTCGGCCTGGTGACCAAGTCCAACCTGATCCTCGGCATGGGCGAGACCCGCGAGGAGGTCAGCCAGGCGCTGCGCGACCTGCACGACGCCGGCTGCGAGCTGGTCACGATCACGCAGTACCTGCGCCCCTCCCTGCGGCACCACCCGGTCGAGCGGTGGGTCAAGCCCGAGGAGTTCGTCGAGCTCAAGGACGAGGCCGACCAGATCGGCTTCCCGGGGTCATGTCCGGCCCGCTCGTCCGTTCGTCGTACCGCGCCGGACGGCTGTACCGTCAGGCCATGGAGGCCCGCGACGCCGTCCCGGCCCGCGCCACCTGAGAACCGCACCTGACCCATCTCGAGAAAGCAAGGCCGCCGCACCATGCCCAAGGACGTCGATCCGGACAAGATGAACCGGCGCCAGCAGTTCGTCGCCACCTACAAGATGGCCAAGGCGCGCCGACAAGCGGCTCGGCCTGTGGATCCTCGGCTCCTTCCTGGTCGGCGCCGGCGATCGGCGTTCGGCCTGTTCTGGCTGCTTCCCCGGCAGCGGGCCGATCGGGATCGTCATCGGCCGTCGTCGGCAGCCTGCTCTTCGGCCTGCTGGCCGCTGTGATCGTCTTCGGCCGTCGCGCCCAGAAGGCGGCGTACCCCCAGATGGAGGGCCAGCCCGGCGCGGCCGGCAGCGCCCTCGGCATGCTGCGCCGCGGCTGGAAGGTCGACCCGGTCATCGCGTTCACCAAGCAGCAGGACGTCGTGCACCGCGTCGTCGGGCCGCCGGGCATCGTCCTGGTCGGCGAGGGCAACCCCAACCGGCTGCGGACCCTGCTGGCCAGCGAGCGCCGCAAGCACGAGCGCGTCGCCGCGGAGATCCCGATCCACGAGGTGATCTGCGGCAACGGCGAGGGCGAGGTGCCGCTGCCCAAGCTGGTCAAGCACGTCACCAAGCTCGGCCGCAACGTCAAGCCGGCCGAGCTCACCGACGTGCTCAACCGGCTCAAGGCGCTCGACGCCAACCGCTCCAACATCCCGCTGCCGAAGGGCCCGGTGCCCGACCAGCATGAAGGGCATGCGCGGCCAGATGCGCGGCAACATGCGCCGGTCGCTGACCCGGCGTCAGGCCATGCGGCTGCTCGACGATCTCGCTGGCCGGGCGGCGCCTGCGATGTCGACCGGCTCGCCCCAGTCGAAGAGCTTGATCTCCGTCTGGGCCGAGGCGCCGCCCATGTCGACCTCAGGTCACCATCTGCCGCATCCGGTCCTCGTCGTCGAGCCAGATGTCGTAGTCGAGCTCTCGGGGCAGCTCGGCCTGGCCCGGGCGCTCCTTGAGCGCCTCGATCTTGGTCGTGTCGAGCTGACCACGGTAGTAGCGGTCGAGCTCTCGCCGTCGACGTCCTCGTCGCCGACGTAGACGACCGTCTCGAGCCCGGCGGCGAAGTGCTCGAACGACCGCGAGCGGGTCCATGGCTGGTCGCCCAGGCTCGTCCAGCCCCGGCGGGAGCTCGCTCGGGTCGGTCGAGGTCGAAGGAGACGAACTTGTCGTTGCGTCAGCTGGCCCATGTTCATGTACATGACGCCGTCGACGAGGCGCATCTCGATGGGCTCGCTCGCGCCAGGCCGGGAATCGCCATGCTCATGGCCATCTGACGGCGGGTCGGTGGTGTAGTCCGACCTCGCCCTCGGCGTCGATGCTCTGCCCGCCGACGTCGATGGTCATGGTCAGTGGGCCGTCGTGGACGCTCTCGAGCGCCGTCTGCATGAGTGTCGACGAACTCGTCCGCGTCGACCTCCTCGCCTCGCCTCGGTCGTCCGCGGACTCCTCGGACTCGGCTGACGCAGAGCTCGGTGGGCTCGTCGGCCGACTCGGCTCCTCGGTGCGTCGTCGCCGCAGGCGGCGAGCGCCGATCAGCAGCAGCGGCGACGGCCAGCGTCGCCAGGGTGCGGCGGAGGGTCAGGGAACGGCGCATGGAGTCACTCTCCGGTCCGGGTCGCAAGTCGCGTCGTGGGTCACGTCCACGATAACCACGCGGCGAAACGGCTCAACCCGGTGTCGTCCGGTGAAGGCCGTAATGGTGCGCCGATCCGGCCGCCATGTCGTGCAGGCCGCGCCCGTCCGGCCGGAAGACCAGCGGCGGGATCACCAGGCAGACCAGCACCGGCACGCAGCAGGGAGCGGAGCAGGTCGATCGGCCGCCCGCTCCCGTCGGCGCGGACGACGCGGAGCCGGGTGGCGAGCTTGCCGAAGGAGCCGCCGACCAGCGCGGTGAAGCACGCGCGACTCGAGGAGGAAGACGCGCCATCGTGTAGATGCCGGCGAGCGGGTTGCTCGCGCCAGCCGGCGGCCGAGCCCAGCGCACCACGACCAGGGTGCAGGCGAACCAGTCGACGACCAGGGCGAGGATCCGACGCGGCCCAGGAGGCGGTCTCGATCACGGGCGTCGGCTACCGCGTCAGGCTACGCCGGACGGCGCCCGGCATCGCCGGTCCGGGACACCTGTTACATGCCGCGAAACAAACCGGATACGGTCAAGAAACTGCCCCCGCCTAGGTTGCGGGAACAGCGCGGTGCAGCGTCGCACCGGCGCCTTCGCTCGCACAGACTTTTGTCGGCCGCCCAGGATCTGGTGCGGCCAAGGAGGACGAATGTTCGCAAACAGCGACGAGCTGCTGAAGTACATCAAGGACGAGGGCGTCGAGATGGTCGACGTCCGGTTCTGCGACCTGCCCGGCGTCATGCAGCACTTCACGGTGCCCGTCTCGTCGTTCAACCAGGCCGTCTTCGACGACGGCCTGAACTTCGACGGCTCCTCGGTCCGCGGCTTCCAGGCCATCCACGAGTCCGACATGTCGCTGTTCCCGGACCCGACGACGGCGTACCTCGACCCGTTCCGCACCGCCAAGACGCTGGTCGTGAACTTCTTCATCCACGACCCGCTCACCGGCGAGGCCTACTCCCGCGACCCGCGCAACATCGCCCGCAAGGCGCAGGCCTACCTCGCCAGCACCGGCATCGGCGACACGGCGTACTTCGCGCCCGAGGCCGAGTTCTACGTCTTCGACTCGGTCCGCTTCGAGACCAAGCAGAACGCCGGCTACTACCACATCGACTCCGAGGCCGGCGCCTGGAACACCGGCTCCGAGGACAACAACCGCGGCTACAAGGTGAAGTACAAGGGCGGCTACTTCCCCGTCGCGCCGTACGACCACTTCGGCGACCTCCGCGACGAGATCGTCATCGAGATCGAGAAGACCGGCCTGCGTCGTCGAGCGTGCCCACCACGAGGTCGGCACCGCCGGCCAGGCCGAGATCAACTGCCGCTTCGACGAGCTGCTCAAGGCCGCCGACGACGTCATGAAGTTCAAGTACCTCGTCAAGAACGTCGCCTGGCGCAACGGCAAGACCGCGACGTTCATGCCGAAGCCGATCTTCGGCGACAACGGCTCGGGCATGCACTGCCACCAGTCGATCTGGAACGACGGCGAGCCGCTGTTCTACGACGAGACCGGGTACGCCGGCCTGTCCGACATGGCGCGCTACTACATCGGCGGCCTGCTCAAGCACGCCCCGTCGCTGCTGGCGTTCACCAACCCGACGGTGAACTCCTACCACCGCCTGGTGCCCGGCTTCGAGGCCCCGGTCAACCTGGTCTACAGCCAGCGCAACCGCTCGGCCTGCGTCCGGATCCCGATCACCGGCTCGAACCCGAAGGCCAAGCGCATCGAGTTCCGCTGCCCCGACCCGTCGGCCAACCCGTACCTCGCGTTCTCCGCGATGCTGCTGGCCGGCATCGACGGCATCAAGAACAAGATCGAGCCGCACGAGCCGGTCGACAAGGACCTCTACGAGCTCCCGCCGGACGAGCACGCCGACATCCCGACCGTGCCCGCCTCGCTCGACGCGGTGCTCGACTCGCTCGAGGCCGACCACGACTTCCTGCTCGAGGGCGGCGTGTTCACCCCCGACCTGATCGAGACCTGGATCGACTACAAGCGGACCGACGAGATCCCGCCGGTCGCGCTGCGCCCGCACCCGCACGAGTTCGAGCTCTACTACGACATCTAGGCCCGACTAGGCCGTCTGACCTGCGGGTTTACATGCCGTCACCACCTCCCGCAGTCCGCAGATTGTCCGCACGAGCCGCCATCACCGCTTCGATGGCGGCTCGTGTGCTGTCGTCGGAGTCCGGCCACAGGTGGCCGTAGGTGTCGAGCGTCGTCTTGGCGCTCGCGTGCCGCAGCCGCGCCTGGACGACCTTCACGTCGGCGCCGCTGGCGATCAGCAGCGAGGCGAAGTAGTGCCGCAGGTCGTGGAACCGGAACTCCGGCGGGAGGCCGGGCACCTTGGCCCGGGCCGTGCGGATGGCCCGCTCGAGGGTCCAGGGCGCGAGCTGCCGGCCCGAGCTCGTTGACGAGCACCGTCTCGGCCTGCCAGCGGGCGACGTGCGCGGAGAGCGTCGAGGGCGAGGCTCTGCGGGATCGGGACCGGCGTCTGCGACGTCTCGGTCTTGAGCGGCTCGGCCGGGTACTGCACCGCCGGCGAGACGACGCCGCGCATGAAGTCGACGTCGACGACCCGCAGGCCGCACGCCTCGGCGAGCCGCAGGCCGGCGAACGCGCCGAGCAGGACCGCCGCGCGCAGGTGCTCGGGCATCGCGTCGTGCAGCGCCCACACCTGCTCTGTGGTGGCGACGTAGGGCCGTTGCTTGCCCTGCCCTCGGCGAGGTGCGCCGCGAGCACGGCGACTTGGCGACGAGCCCGTCGTGCACCGCGTCGGAGTAGAGCTGCGACGAGCCGCGCGTGCAGCGCGTAGACGTAGGAGTCGGCCAGCCCCTCGGCCGCGAGCTGGGCAGCACCAGGTCCGGACGTGCGAGGGCCGGACGGCGCCCGAGCCGCATGTCGCCGAACGTCTGCCTTGATCCGGGCGATGTGCACCTCGGCCTGCCGGACGGTCGACGCGCGGTTGCCGCGGTAGCCCTCGAGCCAGGTGTCGCACCACTCCCCCACGGTCGTCCGCGCCTGCTCGCGGTGCGACGTGCGTGCCGGTGACGAGCTTCGACGGTCTGCTCGTCGAGCCAGCGCTGCGCGTCGACCTTGCGGTCGAAGTGCCGGGCGTGCTCCTTGCCGGCGTCGTCGCGGTAGCGGGCGCGCCACTTGCCGTCGGGCGCTTCTTGATGCTCGCCATCGTCCGTCCTCTCCGTTCGGAGCTTCTGGTACTCCGTGACCAGCTGCTCGATGCTCATCGACTGGATCTCGTTGATGAAGGCGGCTTCCTCGTCGGTGGTCTCCAGGGGGAGCGCACCGATGAACGCGCCCTGCGCGGCTAGCAGGTCGCGGTTCGCCAGGTTGAGCTCGCGGTACCTGTTCCGCACGGCCTCGCCGGCGCTCTCCAGCTCGGGTCGGATGCCGGGCGGGGAGGTGATGTCCTCGATGGTCAGCCCAAAGACCTCCGCGAAGGCGGCGGCCTCGTCGAGCCGGACCGGGCGGTCGCCGGCTTCGGTCTTCGCGATCTGACTCTGGGTCATCTTCATGCCGTTCCGGGACATCCGATCGGCGAGCTCTCGCTGGCTCCAGCCGCGGGCGTTGCGGTGATGGAGGACGGTCAGGCCGAGCTGGCGCTCGGGAGTGACACCCCTTTGGTGATTCCCCATGCGAATAGACACTGACACCCCTTGCGCATCATGTCAAACAGGTACAGAGTAGTCCCATCCAGACTCAATATTGATTCCCCGGAGGAGGTGAGAACCCCCATGGACCGTCTGTTGGGAATAAGCGAAGTCGCCAGCGACAGGGGCGGCCGCACTCCCTGGCCTGAGGCCACCTGGCGCTACTGGAGGCACCGCGGCTACGGACCGCCCGCCGTTCGGATCGGACGCCGAATCTTCTACCGCGAGGCCGACATCGATGCCTGGATCACCAAGCAGTTCAACGCCAGCGAGGAGCTGGCATGCGACTAAGACGAGACAAGAGGCGTCGGGGTCTGACGGCCCGACGCCTCCAAAGCCCCGCCAACTGAAAAGGAAGAACTCACATGAAGGATACGGCAACCACCGACCACAGCCCCGTAGCCGAGCTGCGCCGACGCCTCGCGAAGGCGGCCGAAGAGGAGAAGGCTCGCGCCGATCGGAAGCAGTGGCAGCCTGATTCCGGGGACGTCCTCGACGGCACTGTCGTCGAGGTCTACGAAACCGCGTACAACCCCAGCTTGGTCGTCGCCACCGACAGCGGCCAGTTCATCGTCCGCACCAGCCCCAAGGGCCTGCGCGGCAAGCTCGTCGACCTAGACGTGCAGCCCGGTGACCGGCTCGCCATCCAGTTCATCGGTGAGCACGACACCGGCAAGGCGAACCCGGCGAAGACGTACGCCGTGGTGTGCGACCCCGGCACCAGGCCGGAAGGCGTGGACCGGTTCGACTGGGCGCAACACGCCCCTGAGGGCGGCAGGAAGCCCCACGCAGCAGGCACGGTCCGGTGCCGTCGACTCGTGGGCGACCCCTCCGGACCCGGAGCCCCCGGAGGAGACCGCTGGCGAGTTCGATCCCGACTCCGAGGACCCATGGGCCGGAAACGCAAGCACGTGACCGACCTGTCCTTGGCCGAGTACCTCGACCAGTTCGTGCGCCGCATCGTCCTCGATGCCCTCGCTGAGGCCGAGGCGGCGTACTGGCGGCGCCGAGCCCGTGACCTTGAGGCGGCCATGTCGAGGCCCGGCGACTACCCCGGCAATGCCACGCGTGACGAGCTGTCCGCCCGCGACCGTCGCCTCCGGGAGGTCGCGTGCGCGTGCCGGAACCGCGCAGCCGTCGCGGTGCACGGCGGTGAGGGCGTATGACGCAGTGGAGCAAGGACCTGCATGCGGAGGTCCGGAACCTGGAGGAGACGAACCAGCCGATCCCGCTGGACCAGACCGAGCCGTTGCCACCGTTCCCCACGGATGCGCTGCCCGATCCGGTGCGGGCCATGGTGGCGGCGGTGGCGGAGTTCACCCAGACCGATCCCGCGCTGGCCGGAACGGTCGGTCTGGGAGTGCTCAGTGCGTGTGCCGCGGGCCGCGCGGGCGTGGAGGTCCGTGGCGCCTGGACCGAGCCGCTCAACCTGTACGCCGTGGTGTCCTCACCGCCCGGCACCCGCAAGTCGCCCGTGTTCGCCCAGATGACCGCTCCGTTGGTCGCGGCCGAGAAGGGGCTCTTCGACCAATGGCAGCCGGTGGAGGTGGAGGCGCAGACACAGCGCAAGGTGGCGGAGGAGGCCGCCAAGCGAGCTCAGCGGGAGGCGGCAGCTACCCCCGGTGACGCGGAGAAGATGGCCGAGGCCATCTCGGCCACGATGTTCGTCGAGGGCATCGACGTGCCACGGCAGCCACGCATACTGGCCGACGACGTCACCCCCGAAGCCTTGGCCTCGCTGCTGGCTGCCCATGGTGGGCGGATCGCGGTCATGTCAGCTGAGGGCGGCATCTTCGACACGCTCGCGGGCAGGTACAGCAACGGTGTTCCGAATCTGGACACCTTCCTGAAGGGTTGGTCCGCCGAGCCGGTCCGGGTCGATCGTCGCGGAGCTCCCAGCGAGTACGTGCCCCACGCGCACATCACGATGATGTTGACGATCCAGCCTGCGGTGCTTTCGGCCATCGCGCGCAACGTTGCCTTTCGTGGCAGAGGTCTCCTCGCCCGGTTCCTGTACGCCCTTCCGCCGAACAACGTCGGGCACCGGAAGGTCGGAACCTCCCCCGTGGGTCAGGAGCTCGTGGCCACCTATGAGGAGGCGGTGCGGTCGTTGGCGGTGGATATGGAGCAATGGGCGGGCGACCCTGCCCGCCTGCTCCTCGCCCCGGACGCCGCGGAGGAGGTACTGGATTTCGAGCGGACGATCGAGCCACGACTGGCCCCGATGGGAGACCTTGGCCTGGTCGCGGACTGGGGCTCGAAGGCAGCCGGGCAGTTGATCCGGATTGGCGGTCTCCTCCATCTCGCCAGCGGGAGGGCTGCCTTGTTCGAGCCGATCAACGGCGCCACGATGCGCGACGCGTTTGAGCTGACCGGCTATTACGTCAAGCACGCGAAGGCTGCCTTTGTTGCGATGGGCACCGATGGCCCCACCGCAGACGCGAAGTACGTTCTGGACCATCTGAGCCGCGAAGGTGTCGGCGAGTTCAGCGTCAGTGAGCTGCACGCCCGGCTCGGTACCAGCCGCTTCCCGCGGGTCGACGTCCTCAAGGACGCGCTCGAAGTGCTTGAGGAGCACCGGTGGATCGTGCGGCAGCCGGCCCCGGAGCGACCCGGACCGGGACGCAAGCCGAGCCCCGGTTCCTAGTCAAGCAATCCAGAGAATCGACGCAATGATGCGCCGGTCGCATTGCACCGATTCCTTGATTTCTCTGTCTACGGAAGTAGTGGAGGAGGGGAAGCGCCATGAAGCCAAGCGGCTCGGTGAACCGCAGGCAGATGGATCCCGACCTGCCCACCGACGCGCGCATCACGGGGTACGCCGCGGTCCAGCACAGGACGACAATCGAGGCAGGACCGGAGGGCCGTCGCGTCCTCTGCGACTGTGGCCGGCGCTCGCAGTGGTTCCGCCAGCAGGAGGAGCTCGACCGTTGGGAGCGCCAGCACGGGGTCGACGTCCAGCGAGAGCGGAACCGGCCACGCCGCTCCAACCTGCGCGACGGGCTCGACTGGTACCTCGAACGCGCCGAGGACCCCGCCGAGCCGGAGGAGCAACGGGTCCTATGGCGTCAGCTTGCCGACGAGATCACGGACCGGCTCAACAGCAAGGGCAGCAGCGAGGACGTGCCCCTATGGACCGACTGAGCCCGGCCCGGCAGCTCGCCCGTCGTGACCTGGTCGACATGCTGCGCGAGCTGCACAGGGTGGCCGACTCGCTCGGCATGGTCGCAACCGGCAACGACGAGGCGACCGACCTAGCCCAGTGCCTCGACGAGGCTCTCTACCTGCTGACCACAGCGCTCGACGAGCTGGGTCTCGTCACCCGCGGGGAGGTCCGGTGATCGACCATGAGCCACGACGACGACCTGACCCGACGAGTCCTTGCCGACGCCATCGCCAGACTCGACGACCCGGACCTCATCACCGCGCAGGCCGTCGACCCCAAGTGGCAACGCATCCGCCGACAGGTCCTCGACCCCTACGCAGAGACACGTGACCCGATGCTCCGCTACGCCGCCGGCCTCCCCCTCCGCTTCTGGGCCGATGCCAGCCACCGCAGCATCGACGAGAGTCTCGACCTGCTCTACATCTTGATGGTCGCCTGGCAGGTCGAGAGCGACGACCCGAACCCGGAGCAGCAGCCATGACCACCGGGCTCAGCGACCGCATCGCCCGCCTACACCGACACGTCTCCCAACTCGAACACGTCCTCGACGGCGTCATCGAACAGCCCACCCTCGACACCCTCACGTACCTCGCCGGCTACACCGACGCCACCACTACCCGACTCCACCGCGAACTCCTGCTCCTCACCCAACACCTGCACGAGGGGTCGTCCGCCAACCTCAACCTCCCTCGAAGTTGAGGATGATGAACCATGACCATCAACCACAGCTCCCAACCGTGGGGCGGATCTCACTCCCGAGCCATCCGCGAACTATGGCGCACCCACCTCCCGCAACCCTGTGGCCTCTGCGGCCAACCCGTCGAGACGGCACCACACCGTGGGTCGTCGGCCACATCGTCTCCGCGGCGCACGACCCGACCGGACCTACGACGTGACCAACACGGGGGTGGAACATCGGCACTGCTCGAACTCAACCGCGCAGCAAGGCGTGATCGACAAGGCCAAGGCCGA
>CAVZAZ010000002.1:0-55190 GCA_963773355.1 uncultured Actinomycetota bacterium
GGAACGGGTTCTTGAAGCCCTTCAGCTTCGGCAGCCGCATGTGGATCGGCATCTGGCCGCCCTCGAACGAGGCCGGCACCTGGTTGCGGGCCTTGGTGCCCTTGGTGCCGCGGCCGGCGGTCTTGCCCTTGGAGCCCTCACCGCGACCCACACGGGTCTTGGCGGTCTTCGAGCCGGGAGCCGGACGCAGGTGGTGAAGCTTGAGCGTCATGTCAGTCGACCTCCTCGATCGTCACCAGGTGACGGACGGTCTGGACCATGCCGCGGATCTCCGGGCGGTCCTCCTTGACGACCACGTCCCCGATCCGCTTGAGCCCGAGCGTGCGCAGGGTCTCGCGTTGGTTGGCCTTGCAGCCGATCGTGGACTTCTGCTGCTGGACCTTGAGCTGAGCCATCAGCGCGCCACCTCCTGGGCGCCCTCGGCCCGGGCCCTGAGGAGTGCCGCGGGGGCGACTTCCTCGACCGGCAGGCCACGGCGGAGGGCAACGGCCTCCGGCTGCTCCAGCATCCGCAGCGCCTCGACGGTCGCGTGGACGATGTTGATCTGGTTGGACGAGCCGAGTGACTTGCTCAGCACGTCGTGGATTCCGGCGCACTCCAGGACCGCGCGCACCGGACCACCGGCGATGACGCCGGTACCGGGAGCGGCAGGACGGAGCAGGACGACACCGGCCGCCTTCTCGCCCTGGACCGGGTGCGGGATGGTGCCCTGGATGCGGGGGACCTTGAAGAAGCTCTTCTTGGCCTCCTCGACACCCTTGGCGATGGCCGCCGGGACTTCCTTGGCCTTGCCATATCCGACGCCGACGAGACCCTCGCCGTCACCGACGACCACGAGGGCGGTGAAGCTGAAGCGACGACCACCCTTCACGACCTTGGCGACACGGTTGATCGCAACGACGCGCTCGATGTAGGCGGTCTTGTCAGCGCCCTGGCCTCCACGACGATCGTCGCGTCCGCCACGGCGCTCGCCACCGCGCTGTCCGCGCTGGGCTCCGCTCATGAGACTCTTCCTCTTCTCTCTGTAACTTGTCGTGCGATCAGAACGTCAGGCCGCCCTCGCGGGCGCCATCGGCCAGGGCCGCGATTCGGCCGTGGTACTTGTTGCCGGCGCGGTCGAAGACCACGCCCTCGAGCCCGGCCGCCTTGGCCCGCTCGGCGACGAGTTCGCCGACCCGCTTGGCCTTGGCTGTCTTGTCGCCGTCGAGCGCACGGAGGTCCGGCTCCATCGTGGAGGCCGACACCAGGGTCTTGCCAACGAGGTCGTCGACCACCTGGACGGTGATGTGCTTCGACGACCGGGTGACGACGAGGCGCGGGCGCTCGGCGGTGCCGGCAACCTTCTTGCGGCCCCGGACCTGGCGACGCAGGCGGGCCTTGGCGCGCGCGGCGGTGTGCTTGTGGTGCGAAAGCGTGATCGCCATGGTCACTTACCTGCCTTTCCGACCTTGCGGCGGATGTGCTCGCCCGCGTAGCGAACGCCCTTGCCCTTGTAGGGCTCCGGCTTGCGCAGCTTGCGGATGTTGGCAGCGGTCTCGCCGACCAGCTGCTTGTCGATCCCCTGGACACCGAGCCTGGTCGTGCCGTCCACCGTGAAGGTGATGCCGTCGGGGGCGTTGAACGTGATCGCGTGGGAGTACCCGAGCTGGAACTCCAGCTGGGTCGGGCCCTTGGACAGGACGCGGTACCCGACGCCGACGATCTCGAGCCTCTTCTCGTAGCCCTCGGTGACGCCGACCACCATGTTGTTGATCAGGGTGCGGGTCAGGCCGTGCAGCGACCGGCTGACGCGCTCGTCGTCGGGCCGCTGGACCTCGAGGGCGCCGTCGTCGCCCTTCTCGACCGTGATCGGCGCGGCCACGTTGTGGCTCAGGGTGCCCTTGGGGCCCTTGACCGTCACCAGTCGCTCGTCGATCGCGACGTCGACACCCGACGGGACCACGATGGGGAGCTTGCCAATGCGCGACATGCTTCTTCTCTCCTTCTCGGTCTCGTCGTTACCAGACGTAGGCGAGGACTTCCCCACCTACGCCCTTCTGGTTGGCCTGGCGGTCGGTCAGCAGACCCTGGCTCGTCGAGATGATCGCGACGCCGAGGCCGCCGAGCACCTTCGGAAGGCCGGTGTGCTTCGCGTACACCCGCAGCCCGGGCTTGCTGATCCGGCGGACGCCCGCGATGGAGCGCTCCCGGTTGCGGCCGTACTTGAGGGTGATGTTCAGCGTCTTGCCGACCTCGCCCTCGTTCGGCTCCTGCACGTCGTACGACGTGATGTAGCCCTCCTGCCGGAGGATCTCCGCGACGCCCTGCTTCAGCTTGCTGTACGGCATCGACACCGCGTCGTGGTACGCCTGGTTGGCGTTGCGCAGACGAGTAAGCATGTCTGCGATCGGGTCAGTCATCGTCATGGCCGTGAGGCCCTTTCTCCACCGTGGTTTCGCACCTGCGTCTCAGGTGCGACCTGCAGCGATCTGTTGTTGTTGTTCGGTCCCCGCCGTAACCACCAGACGGGGTTGTGGGGGCGAAGCCCCCACGAGGTCGCGGGGCGAAGCCCCGATTGCATCACTACCAGCTGGACTTGGTCACGCCGGGCAGCTCGCCGCGGTGCGCCATCTCCCGGAGGCAGATGCGGCACAGGCCGAACTTGCGGTAGACGGCCTTGGGTCGGCCGCAGCGCTGGCAACGGGTGTAGCCGCGCACTGCGAACTTGGGCTTGCGGGCCGCCTTGACCCTCAGCGCTGTCTTCGCCATGTCAGTTCTCCTTGAAGGGGAAGCCGAGCTGCTTGAGCAGCGCGCGACCCTCGTCGTCGTTCGTCGCGGTCGTGACGACCGTGATGTCCATGCCCCGCTGGCGGTCGATGCGGTCCTGGTCGATCTCGTGGAACATCGCCTGCTCGGTCAGGCCGAACGTGTAGTTGCCACGGCCGTCGAACTGCCGGGGCGACAGGCCACGGAAGTCACGGATCCGGGGCAGCGCGAGCGACAGGAGCCGGTCGAGGAACTCCCACATCCGGTCGCCACGCAGGGTCACGTGAGCGCCGATCGGCATGCCCTCGCGAAGCTTGAACTGGGCGATGGACTTCCGCGCCCTGGTCACCTGCGGCTTCTGGCCGGTGATCGTGGTGAGGTCCTTGATCGCACCCTCGATCAGCTTGGAGTCGCGAGCCGCCTCGCCGACGCCCATGTTGACCACGATCTTGGTCAGTCCGGGCACCTGCATGACGTTCTTGATCTCGAAGTCCGACTGCAGCGCGGGGACGATCTCCTCGCGGTAGCGGGTCTTGAGACGCGGGCTGACCTTCTCGGTCTGGGTCTCGCTCATCAGATTTCCTTGCCGGTCTTGCGGGAGATGCGGACGCTGCGCGTCGAGGTGTACGTCGACCCGTCGGGGCGGCGCTTGGTGACCTCGTCGCGGCGGAAGCCGATCCGGGTCACACCGTCGCCCTCGATCAGCATCACGTTGGACACGTGGATCGGCGCCTCGGCGGTGATGATGCCGCCGGTGCTGCCGGCGCGACCGCCCTGGTTGACGACCTTGGTGTGCCGCTTGACGCGGTTCACTCCCTCGACGATCACCCGCTGCTCCTCGCGGAGCACCTGGATGACCTTGCCTTCGGCACCCTTGTCCTTGCCGGTGATGACGACGACCTGGTCGCCCTTCTTGATGTTCACCGACTTCTTGTCCTTCTGTGGCTTTCCCATGGTCAGAGCACCTCCGGTGCCAGCGAGATGATCTTCATGAACTTCTTCTCGCGGAGCTCACGGCCCACCGGGCCGAAGATGCGGGTGCCTCGCGGTTCGCCGGTGGGGTTGAGGATCACCGCGGCGTTCTCGTCGAAGCGGATGTAGGAACCGTCGGGACGACGACGCTCCTTGACGGTGCGCACGACCACGGCCCGGACGACGTCGCCCTTCTTCACGCCGCCACCGGGGATCGCGTCCTTCACGGTGGCGACGATGACGTCGCCGATGCCGGCGTAGCGTCGACCCGAGCCACCGAGAACACGGATGCAGAGGATCTCCTTGGCACCTGTGTTGTCGGCGACCTTGAGTCGCGACTCCTGCTGGATCATTTGTTTCTCCTGGTTGTCGAGCTGGTTCTCACGCCGTGTCGCGGCTGGTGAGCCTTGCCGAACTCTCTGTCGATTTTGGGCTCCGCCCGGGGCTTACTTGGCGCGCTCGAGGATCTCGACCACGCGCCAGCGCTTGGTGGCCGACAGCGGACGGGTCTCCATGATCCGGACCCGGTCGCCGATGCCGCACTCGTTGTTCTCGTCGTGGGCCTTGAGTCGCGCCGTCTGGCGCATGACCTTGCCGTAGAGCGCGTGCTTGACGCGGTCCTCGACGGACACGACCACGGTCTTGTCCATCTTGTCCGACACGATCAGGCCCTCTTTGACCTTCCGAGTGTTCCGCTCGGTCTTCTCGCCTGCTTGCTGACTCATGCGGCGCCGCCTTCCTGCGTGCTGTCCTCTTCGTCGGTGCCGTCCTCGTCGCCCGGCGGGACCCTGATGCCGAGCTCGCGCTCGCGGGCCACGGTGTAGATCCGGGCAATGTCCTTCTTGACCGTGCGCAGCCGGCCGTGGCTCTCCAGCTGGCCAGTGGCCGCCTGGAACCGGAGGTTGAACAGCTCCTCCTTGGCCTCGCGCAGCTTGGCCTCGAGGTCGACGTCGGTCATCTCGTCGAGCTCGTGGGTGGCCAACTTGTTGCTGGGCATCAGAACTCACCACCCTCACGTGAGATGAACCGGCACTTCATGGGGAGCTTGTGGATCGCGCGACGCATGGCCTCGCGAGCCGTTCCCTCGTCCACGCCGGACAGTTCGAACATGACGCGGCCGGGCTTCACGTTGGCAACCCACCACTCGGGGGAGCCCTTGCCGGACCCCATGCGGGTCTCGGCGGGCTTCTTGGTCAGCGGGCGGTCCGGGTAGATGTTGATCCACACCTTTCCACCACGCTTGATGTGCCGGGTCATCGCGATTCGCGCCGACTCGATCTGGCGGTTGGTGACGTAATGGCCCTCGACCGCCTGGATGCCGAACTCACCGAAGGCGAGCCTCGTCCCACCCTTGGCCGCTCCGGTCCGCCTGGGGTGGTGCTGCTTGCGGTGCTTGACACGACGGGGCATCAACACGGGTCAGCCCTCCTTACCGGACTCGGCGGGAGCCGCAGCCTGGGTCGCCTCGGCCGGGGCCGGCGTCTCTGCGGGACCGGTTGCGGGAGCGGCTGCAGGCGCGGCTGCGGGAGCGGTTCCGGCAGGGGCGCCGGCGGGGGCCTCGGTACCGCGGTCCGCGCGGCTCGGGCGGTCACCGCGCGAGCCACGGCTCGGACGGTCGCCACCGCGAGACGGACGGCCTCCGCGTCCGGGAACCCCGGCCCTGGCGGCGGCCTGGGCCTGGCGCTCGGCACGGGTGCCCGCGACCTCGCCCTTGTAGATCCAGACCTTCACGCCGATCCGGCCGAAGGTCGTGCGGGCCTCGTAGAAGCCGTAGTCGATGTCGGCACGCAGCGTGTGCAGCGGGACCCGGCCCTCGCGGTAGAACTCGGTGCGCGACATCTCGGCGCCGTTGAGGCGACCAGAACACTGGATCCGGATGCCCTGGGCACCGGATCGCATCGAGGTCTGCATCGCCTTGCGCATCGCACGCCGGAACTGGACCCGGCCGGACAGCTGCTCTGCCACGCCCTGGGCGACCAGTTGCGCGTCGATCTCGGGGTTCTTCACCTCGAGGATGTTGAGCTGGACCTGCTTGCCGGTGAGCTTCTCGAGCTCGCCGCGGATCCGGTCGGCCTCGGCGCCTCGTCGGCCGATGACGATGCCCGGGCGGGCCGTGTGGATGTCCACCCGGACCCGGTCGCGGGTGCGCTCGATCTCGACCTTGGAGATGCCGGCCCGCTCCATGCCCTTCGACAGCAGCTTGCGGATCGCGACGTCCTCACCGACGTACGCCTTGTACAGCTTGTCGGCGTACCAACGGCTCTTGTGGTCCGTCGAGATGCCGAGGCGGAAACCGTTCGGGTTGATTTTCTGGCCCATCAGGCCCTCCGTCCCTTCTTCTCAGCGACCTCGGCGGCCGGCTGGACCACCAGGGTGATGTGGCTGGTGCGCTTGAGGATGCGGGTCGCGCGGCCCTGGGCACGCGGACGCCAGCGCTTCATGGTCGGTCCCTCGTCGACGAGTGCCACGGAGACGACCAGGTCACTGGTGTCGAGACCTTCGGTGGTCTCGGCGTTGGCGACAGCGCTCTCCAGCACCTTGTAGACCGTCTCGGAGGCGGCCTGCGGCGCGAACTGCAGCAGGGCCAGGGCATCGTCGACGGGCAGACCGCGGACCATGTCGACGACACGGCGGGCCTTCATCGGCGTGATCCGCACGAAGCGTGCGCTCGCGAAGGCTCCCGGCTGATCGCCGAGCAGCGACTCGCGGCGGGCGCTGGTGCGCCTGCGCTCGGTAACACTCATCGACGTCGTCCTTTCCGGTCGTCCTTCACGTGCCCGCGATAGGTGCGGGTGGGGGCAAACTCGCCGAGCTTGTGGCCGACCATCGAGTCGGTCACGAACACCGGAACGTGCTTGCGGCCGTCGTGCACTGCGATCGTGTGGCCGATCATGGCCGGCACGATCATCGAGCGACGCGACCAGGTCTTGATCACGTTGTGGCTGCCCTTGTCGTTCTCCGCGTCCACCTTCTTGATCAGGTGGTCGTCGACGAAGGGGCCCTTCTTGAGGCTGCGAGGCATCTGTCTACTTCCCTACTCAGCGCTTCTTGCCGGTCTTGCGGCGACGGATGATCTGGGAGTCGGAGGCCTTGCGCTTGCGCGTGCGGCCCTCGGGCTTGCCCCAGGGGGACACCGGGTGGCGACCACCCGAGGTCTTGCCCTCGCCACCGCCGTGCGGGTGGTCGACGGGGTTCATGACGACACCGCGAACGGTCGGCCGACGGCCCTTCCAGCGCATCCGGCCGGCCTTGCCCCAGTTGATGTTGGACTGCTCGGCGTTGCCGACCTCACCGATGCTGGCGCGGCAGCGCACGTCGACGAACCGCATCTCGCCGGACGGCAGCCGCAGGGTCGCCCGCGAGCCCTCCTTGGCGACCAGCTGGGCGGAGTTGCCCGCGGAGCGGGCGATCTTCGCGCCGCCGCCGGGACGCAGCTCCACGCAGTGGATGGTGGTACCGACCGGGATGTTGCGAAGCGGCAGGTTGTTGCCGGGCTTGATGTCGGCGTTGGGACCCGACTCGACCGCGTTGCCCTGCTCCAGGCCCCGGGGGGCGACGATGTAGCGCTTCTCGCCGTCGGCGAAGTGCAGCAGCGCGATCCTGGCGGTGCGGTTCGGGTCGTACTCGATGTGCGCGACCTTGGCGGGGACGCCGTCCTTGTCGTAGCGACGGAAGTCGATGATGCGGTATGCGCGCTTGTGACCGCCGCCCTGGTGGCGGGTGGTGATCCGGCCCTGGTTGTTGCGGCCACCCTTCTTGGGCAGCGGGCGCGTCAGCGACTTCTCCGGCGTGGTGCGGGTCACCTCGACGAAGTCGGCGACCGACGAGCCCCGGCGGCCCGGGGTGGTCGGCTTGTACTTGCGGATAGCCATTTCTCAGTCCTCAGTCAGGAGCCCGGTCAGGAGACCGGACCTCCGAAGATGTCGATGCGGTGACCTTCGGCCAGGCTGACGATCGCGCGCTTGGTGTTGGCACGCTTGCCCACGCCGAAGCGGGTACGACGGGTCTTGCCCTGGCGGTTGATCGTGTTGACCGACGTGACCTTGACCTTGAACACCTTTTCGACGGCGATCTTGATCTCGGTCTTGTTGGCGTCGGGACGCACGATGAAGGTGTACTTGTTCGCGTCGAGCAGGCCGTAGCTCTTCTCCGACACGACGGGCGCGATCAGGATGTCGCGGTGGTCCTTGTGCAGGGTGCTCACTTCGCGTCCTCCTCACCGCGGGTCAGGCCCGCGGCCTCGGCGTCCTCGACGGACTTGAACCAGAAGTCCGCGGCAGCAGGGTCGTAGCCCGGGCTGTCCGGCTCGTGGTAGACCCCGGCGGCGAGACCCAACACCTCGTAGCCCTTGGGTGCCCTCGGGGACTTGAGCGGCGCCTTGGCGCCCTTCGGCAGGGTGGGCTCGTCGGCCTTGGTCTCTACGGCAGGCTTCTCGGCCTTCGGCTCGGCGGCAGGCTTCTCCGCCTTCGCCTCGGCGGCAGGCTTCTCGGCCTTGTTCTCGGCATTCGGCTTCGGGGCCGGCTCCGCCGGCTTGTCGGTGGTCGAGCCGGTCGAGACCCGCTCGCTCGCCGCGGCGGTGCCGTTGACGAAGGTGTCGTAGGCGCCGCGGGTGAAGACGATGTCGTCGGCGGCCAGCACGTCGTAGGTGTTCAGCTGGTCGACGGCCACGATGTGCACCTCGCGAACGTTGCGCAGCGACAGCCAGGAGACGGCGTCGACGCGCTCGAGCACCACTAGGTACTTGTTGCGGTCGGACAGTCCGGCGAGGGCCGCCAGCGCCGCCTTGGTCGATGGAGTGTCACCCGACACGAGCGCCTCAACCACGTGGATCCGGTCGTTGCGGGCCCGGTCCGAGAGGGCCCCGCGCAGGGCTGCGGCCTTCATCTTCTTGGGCGTGCGCTGGTCGTAGCTGCGGGGCTGCGGGCCGTGGACGACGCCGCCCCCGGCGAACTGGGGTGCCCGGATCGATCCCTGGCGGGCGCGGCCGGTGCCCTTCTGCTTGTAGGGCTTGCGTCCACCACCGCTGACCTCGCCGCGGGACTTGGTGGAGTGCGTGCCCTGGCGGGCGGCGGCCTGCTGGGCCACGACCACCTGGTGGATCAGCGGGATGTTGACCTGGACGTCGAAGATCTCGGCGGGCAGGTTCACCTTGACGGTCTTCGCGGTCACTTGGCGGCCTCCCCATCGGTAGCTGTGCTCTTGGCGGCCGAGCGGAGCACGACGAGCCCGCCCTTGGGTCCGGGGACGGCACCCTTGAGCAGGATCAGGCCCTTCTCGGTGTCGACCGCATGCACGGTGACGTTCTGCGTGGTGACGGTGTCCTGACCCATCCGGCCGGCCATGCGCACGCCCTTGAACACGCGTCCCGGGGTGGCGCAGGCGCCGATCGAGCCCGGCTTGCGGTGGTTGCGGTGCGCGCCGTGGGAGGCTCCGACGCCGTGGAAGCCGTGCCGCTTCATGACGCCGGCGAAGCCCTTGCCCTTGCTGGTGCCGGTGACGTCGATCTCCTCGCCTGCGGCGAAGGTGTCGACGGCCAGCTCCTGGCCGACGGAGTAGGACCCGGCGTCGGTGGTGCGGATCTCGACGAGATGACGACGTGGAGTCGTCCCGGCCTTGGCGAAGTGGCCAGCCCGCGGCTTGTTCACCTTGCGGCCGTCGATCTCGCCGAACCCGACCTGGATGGCGTGGTAGCCGTCGGTCTCGGGCAGGCGCACCTGCGTGACGACGTTGGTGCCCGCGGCGATGACGGTCACCGGGACGACGCGGTTGTCGGCGTCCCACAGCTGGGTCATGCCGAGCTTGGTGCCCAGCAGCCCCTTCAGATTGCGTTCGAAAGTCATGGGATGGACCTCAGAGCTTGATCTCGATGTCGACGCCGGCAGGCAGGTCGAGGCGCATCAGCGAGTCGACGGTCTTCGGCGTGGGGTCGATGATGTCGATGAGGCGCTTGTGGGTGCGCATCTCGAAGTGCTCGCGGGAGTCCTTGTACTTGTGGGGCGAGCGGATGACGCAGTACACGTTCTTCTCGGTCGGCAGCGGCACCGGGCCGGCGACCTTGGCACCCGTGCGGGTGACCGTGTCCACGATCTTGCGCGCCGAGGTGTCGATCACCTCGTGGTCGTAGGCCTTGAGCCTGATGCGGATCTTCTGTCCCGCCATAGGTCTCTCTCGTCCTTCGTAGTCGTACCGCGTGCTGGTCACGAGACCGCCTCGGGTGAAGCCGTCCCGCCCGTGCTCACCACCGATTACCGACCCCCGCGGTCGGGTGTGTCGCGCACTTTCAACGCGCCACGAGGGCGGGAATCTTGCTTGTAGTTGGTGGCGCCCGACGGGTTCGTCGGGCTGATCGGGTCTCCAGGATCGGTGCGGCCGCACGCCAGCCACCGATCGTGTTGCGGAAACGCGATTCAGTAGTCAAGGTGTGACGCACCCCGGCAACCCGCCGGAGCAACCGGACTATCTTGGCAGACATCCCGGGCCAGCACCAAATCCGTTCCCCTGCGTCCTCCGCCGCCGATCAGGGACTCGTGCCGAGGGCGAACTCGAGCACCTGCTCCCCCTGCCGGGTGAGGTTCCCGTCGAGGTCGAGGACCAGGTCGTAGCCGTGCCCGCCGTCGGCCCGAACGAATCGTGCCCCGGCGGCCTCTGCGGTCTCCGCGGAGGCCGCGAACTCCGTTGCACCGTCCCCGGGGTCGTGCAGGACCAGGCCGGGTACGTCGATCCGCCGCGCCTCCTCGACCACCACCCGGCCATCCCACGATGGCGGGCCGGAGAGGTAGACCCACGAGTCCGCGTCCACGCCGTCCGCCATCGCGAACACAGTGCGAGCGGCCCCCATGGAGGCGCCGACCAGGACCACCCGCTGCGCCCCGAGCTCGGAACGCGCGTAGTCCACGGCGTCCTGGATCTGCTCCGACGACCTCGTGTCCCACGCGTCGGGACACTCCGCGCTGCCCCATCCGCACGTGTCCATGGCCAGTGCGGAGACTCCCCGCTCGGCCGCCTCCAGCGCGTACGGCGTCCAGCCGCACAGCCCGTCCCGGTCGGTCTGGTGGAGGAGAACCAGCGTCGTCGGGGCGTCAGCGTCGTACAAAGCCGCCGGGAGGGACACCCTCGGGGCCGGTTCGAGGACGACGTCCTCCGCCGCGCCCGCCGGGACGTCCTGGCCGCAGCGGGCCAGCCCGGTCTCGTCCGCCGCGCCCTCCGTGGTCGGCTGGGGAGGATCCGCGGCCTCGCCCGCAGGCTCGGCATCGGAGCAGCCGAGCAGAACCAGCATCGCCATCACCACCACACCCGAGCGTGCTCGCATGAGGCAGAGCGTAGGTGCATGACTGCGCGGGATGGCTGCGGCACGATGTGACCGTGATCGATTCGAAATCACTGTGGGACTTCGACGACCCGGCCGGTTCGGAGCAACGCTTCCGGGACGCGGCCGGAGCGGCAGAAGGAGAGGAGCGCGCGATCCTGCTCACCCAGGTGGCCCGGGCGCTGGGGCTCCAGTCGTACTACGACGAGGCACATCGCGTGCTCGACGAGCTGAACGCAAGTGGGCCCGACGCGGCGGCCCGCGCAGCGCTGGAGCGCGGCCGGCTGCACCGGTCGTCGGGACAGCCGGACGCGGCCGCGCCGTACTTCGCCGAGGCGGCGAGGCTGGCCGAGGACGCAGGTCTCGACGAGCTCCGGGTGGACGCGATGCACATGACCGCGCTGGTCGTGGAGCCGGATCGGGCCCGGACCGTCAACGAGGCGGCCCTGGAGGTTGCCCGCGCCTCGACCGATCCCCGCGCCCGGGACTGGGACGCGTCCCTGCTGAACAACATCGGCATGACCCACGCCGACGCCGGTGACCACACCGCGGCACTCGTCAGCTTCGAGGAGGCACTCGAGGCTCGGCAGCGCATCGGCGGCGTGCCCGAGATCCGGGTCGCCCGATGGATGGTGGCGTGGTCCCTGCGCAACCTCGGTCGGCGGGACGAGGCGCTCGGGATGCAGCTCGCGCTCAAGGCGGAGCTGGACGCCGACGGTGAGGTCGATCCGTACGTCGACGAGGAGATCGCCCTCCTGCAGCCCGGAACCTGACAGGATGTGCCGCGTCGCCGGCCTCGGGACGTGAGGGAGTCAATGTCAGGCAACGAGAGCTACCCGCCGCCGGGCCAGCCCGCGGGGCCGCCTCCACCCGGCGCTCACCCCCCTCCGCCCGGGCAGCACCTGCCCCCGAACTCCCCTGGCCACCCGGGACCGTTCCCGGGCGCTCCCCTCGCGCAGCCCTGGGCGCCTCCCCCGGGCATGCTGGGCGCGGCCCACAAGCCGGGAGCCATGCCGCTGCGCCCGCTCGGGCTCGGGGACGTCTACGACGCGGCGTTCCGGATCATCCGCTTCAACCCCAAGGCGACGGTGGGCTCGGCCGTGCTCGTCGCCGCCGTCGCGATGGCGATCCCCCTCGTGGTCACCGGAGCCCTCACCTGGGCGGTCGACCTCTCTCTTGACGACAGCGGCGGGATGACCCAGACCGACGCCGTGGGCGTCTTGAGCGCGCTCGGCTCACTCGGCCTGGGTGCCGTGCTCCAGCAGGTGGGCCTGATCCTGGTCACCGGGATGATCGCCCACGTCGTCGCGGCGGCGGCGATCGGCCGCAGGCTGTCCCTCGGTGAGGCGTGGGGAGCGACCCGGGGGAAGCGCTGGCGCCTGATCGGGCTGACAGTGGTCCTGGCCCTGCTCGCCGGCGTGGCCGTCGCGGCGTACGTCGCCCTGTGGGTGCCGGTCGTGGCATTCGCCGAGACCTGGTTCGTCGTCGTGTGGGGCCTGGTGAGCGTGCCCCTCTTCCTCTGCCTCATGTTCTGGTTGTGGATCCGCGTGTTCTACCTCCCGGTCCCGGCCCTGATGCTGGAGCAGGTGGGAGTCTTCGGGGCCATCGGCCGAGGTTTCCGGCTCTCCCGGCGGCAGTTCTGGCGGCTCTTCGGCATCGCCTTGCTCACCTTGCTGATCGCACAGGTGGCGGCCTTCGTCCTCGTTCTGCCGATCTCCTTCCTGGGACAGCTGGTGACGCTGGCGGGAGGCTCGGAGTACGCCGTGCTGGGGCTCGTCGGCACGCAGGCGCTGAGCTCCGTGGTGTCGGCCGCGTTCGTCACGCCGTTCACCGCGGCGGTCGCGTCGCTGCTGTACCTCGACCAGCGGATCCGCAAGGAGGCCTACGACATCGATCTGATGACCCAGGCGGGGATCATCGCGTCGTGACCCTGCTCGTCCCCGCCGTGGTGACCCGGCTGGCCGACCCGCCGCTCGAGCCGTCCTCCGACGAGGCCAGGTCGTGGTTGCGCAGGGAGCTGCTGGAGCCGGAGTACCACCAGCAGAACCTGGTCCAACGGCTGGTCACCTGGCTGCAACGACAGGTGGACCGCGGCCTGGCCGTCGCCGAGGACACCCCGCCGCTGACCACCTTCGCGGCGATGCTGGTGCTCCTCCTCTTCGTGGCCGGACTGGCCTGGCTGGTGTCGCGGGCCCGGCGGAACACCCGCAGTCGACCCGCTGGCGGGGCGCTGCTCCCTGAGGAGTCCCTGACCGCGGCGGCGCTACGGGCCCGCGCCGAGGCCGCGCTTGCCGCGGGCCGCCACGAGGACGCGCTCGTGGATGGCTTCCGGGCCCTCGCCGTCCGCCAGGCCGAGCGCGGGCGCCTCGAGGACACCCCGGATGCCACTGCGCACGAGGTCGCCGACGCCCTGGCCGCGACGTACCCCCACCAGCGGCCACGGGTCGACGGCAGCGCCCGACTCTTCGACCTCGTGCTGTACGGCGACCGGGCCGCGACCCGGGAACAGGCCAGCGGTGTCCTGGCGCTCGACGACGAGCTGGCGGGACTGCGATGACCCAGACCGTGACCCAGACCGTGACCCGGACCGCGACACCTGCGTCGGCGCCCAGTGCCGGCAGGCACCCGGGATGGCTGGTCCGTCACCGCACCTCGCTTGTCATCGCCCTGGGGGCCGCCGCAGCCCTGGCGGTGGTGGTCGTCCTGGGAGGCACGGACGACCGGACCGCGACCCCGCTGGACCCGGACAATCCCGGGCCGGACGGGGCCCGGGCACTCGCTCGGGTGCTCGACGACCAGGGTGTCGACGTCACCGTCGTCCGCAGCGCCGACGCCCTGGAGGACGCCGAGGCCGGGTCGGGGACGACCGTGCTGGTGACGTCCACGGAGTTCCTGGGCCAGAGCACGACCGGGCGACTGCTCGCCCACGCCTCCGACGCACGACTGGTCCTGGCCGAGCCCGGGCCGGGACTCGTCGACACCCTCGGCGCCGCCGGCATGCCGTCGCGGGTGCCGGTCGGTGACGGCCGTGAAGCGGACTGCCCCGATCCGCTGTTGCAGGGGCTGACCGTGGAGGTCGACCGCGCCCTGGCGTATCGCGGGCGGGGCTGCTTTCCCGGCGCTGACGGCTCCCTCGTGGTCGAGCGCAACGGCGTCCGGTTCCTGGGCCCCGCAGAGGCGCTCACCAACGACCAGATCCTGCGCGCCGACAACGCCGCGGTCGCCGTACGCCTGCTCGGGCAGGACGACCGGCTGGTCTGGTACATCCCCACCATCGAAGACCTGGTCGCGGACGACGGCGTCAGTCTGGCCACCTTGGTGCCGCGGTGGTTGCGACCCGGCCTGTGGCTGGCGGCGATCGCCGCGCTGTCGATGATCGTGTGGCGGGCCCGCCGCCTCGGGCCCCTCGCCAGTGAGCCGCTGCCGGTCGTCGTCAAGGCCATCGAGACCACCCGCAGCCGCGGCCGCCTCTACCGCAAGGCCGGCGACCGGGCGCACGCCGCCGACGCCCTGCGCCGTTCCGCCCGGGCGAGCGCCGCGGAGCGCTTGCGACTCGTGCCGATGACCGACGACGCCCTCGTGCGCGACGTGGCCCGTCATGTGGACCGGCCCGAGAGCGAGATCGCCGACCTGCTCCTGCCGCTGAGCGCCCCGGCGGCCGACAAGGACCTGATCGCCCTGGCCAGTGCCCTGGCCGAACTCGACAGAGAGGTACGACGCTCATGACCGAGCCCCTCACCCCGCCGGGCGGCCACCCGGACGCAGGTCCGGACGCGGGGCCTCCCGAGCCGCCGAGCGGTGCGCGCGAGCGCCTGATCGCCGTACGTGCCGAGGTGGCCAAGGCAGTCGTCGGCCAGGATGCCGCCGTCTCCGGTCTGCTCGTAGCGCTGCTCTGCGGGGGACATGTCCTGATGGAGGGGGTGCCGGGGGTCGCCAAGACCCTGCTGGTGAGGTCGCTGGCAGGTGCGCTGTCGGTGGATACCAGACGGGTGCAGTTCACGCCGGACCTGATGCCCGGCGACATCACGGGGTCGATGGTGATCGACAGCAACCGGGGCGAGCTGTCCTTCCGTGAAGGACCCCTGTTCACGAACCTGCTTCTGGCGGACGAGATCAACCGGACGCCACCCAAGACCCAGTCCGCGCTCCTGGAGGCGATGGAGGAGGGACAGGTCTCGGTCGACGGCGTCTCGCGACAGCTGCCGCAGCCCTTCCTGGTGGCCGCCACCCAGAACCCGGTCGAGTACGAAGGCACCTACCCCCTCCCGGAGGCTCAGCTCGACCGCTTCCTGGTCAAGGTGGTGCTGCCGATTCCGGACCGCGCCGCCGAGCTGGAGATCCTTCGTCGGCACGCCGAGGGCTTCGACCCACGCGACGTCGCCGCGGCCGGACTGACTGCCGTGGCCGGCGCCGGCGACATCGTGGCGGGCCAGGCGGCGGTGCGGACCGTGCAGGTCTCTCCCGAGGTGACCGGGTACGTCGTCGACATCGCAAGGGCAACCCGCGAGTCCCCGTCGCTGAGCCTCGGGGTCAGCCCGCGCGGCGCCACCGCCCTGCTCCGGTCAGCGCGGGCATGGGCCTGGCTGGAGGGCCGGGACTTCGTGACGCCCGACGACGTGAAGGCTCTCGCCCACGCCGCCCTGGTGCATCGACTCGGACTGCGTCCGGAGGCCGAGCTCGAAGGCGTCGATGTGGCCCAGGTCCTGGCCTCGGCGCTGGGATCGGTCCCGGTCCCGCGATGAGTCGTCTCCGCTGATGGCGATCTCCGGCCGGGTGCCGCTCCTGCTCCTCCTGGGACTCCTCCCGGTGGTGCTGCGGCCGGCCCTGAGCACGGTCTGGCTGTGGGTGCTCGCCGTGACCCTGCTGACCCTCGTGGACTGGGCGGTCGCGCCGCGGCCGGACGCCCTGTCCATCGTCCGCCGCCCGGTGGGCACGGTCCGGCTCGGCCAGGCCACCGAGACCGTGTTGATCGCGAGCAACGACAGTGGTCGCCGGGTGAGGGGGCTACTGCGCGATTCCTGGCAGCCGACGGCCGGCGCGACGGACGACCGGCACCGGATCCGGCTCGGCCCGGGCGACCGGGCGGTTCTTCGTACCCCGCTCCGTCCGCGGCGCCGCGGCGACCTTCGCGCGATCGGCGTGACCGTCCGACTGCCCGGGCCGCTCGGCCTCGCCTCCCGCCAGGCCACGCGCACCGTGGCCGGGACCGTCCGTTCACTGCCCCCGTTCGAGTCCCGCAAGCACCTGCCCAGCCGCTTGGCGCGGCTGCGCGACCTCGACGGCCGATCTGCAGTCCGGGTGCGCGGCCAGGGCACGGAGTTCGACTCGTTGCGGGAGTACGTCCGCGGGGACGACGTGCGGTCCATCGACTGGCGGGCCAGTGCCCGCAACCGCAACGTCGTGGTGCGGACCTGGCAGCCCGAGCGGGACCGTCGGGTGGTCGTGGTCCTCGACACCTCCCGAACGTCGGCCGGCCGGGTGGAGGACGTCCCCCGACTGGACTCCGCGATGGACGCCGCGTTGCTCTTGGCCGCCCTGGCCGCCCGGGCGGGCGACCGGATCGACTTCCTCGCAGGCGACCGGAGGGTCCGCAGCCGCCTGCGCTCGGCCGGCGGACGCGACGTCGCGGCCAGGCTGCAGGACTCCATGGCCGACCTGCAGCCCGTGATCGCGGAAGCCGACTGGGCGGCTCTGGCCGGCGCCGTGACCGGGTTCGGCCGGCAGCGCGCGCTCGTCGTACTCCTCACGCCGCTGGAGCCGTCGGCCGTGGAGGAGGGGCTGCTGCCGGTGCTCCCCACCCTCACCCGGCATCACCGGGTCGTGCTGGCGTCGGTCCGGGACCCCGCTCTCGAGCGCCTGGCCGCCCGGCGCGACAGCGTCGACGAGGTGTACGACGCCGCGGCCGCCGAGCAGGTCATCCTGCGCCGGCGGCACACGGCCGAGCTGTTGCGCACCCTCGGGGTGGACGTGGTCGACGCCGATGCGGAGCGGTTGCCGCCGGCGCTCGCTGACCACTACCTGGGCCTGAAGTCGCGCGGGCTGCTGTGAGCTAGGCCTGGGTGGCGACCCGGTCCTCGAGCAGGTCGGCGTCGATGTCCCCGGTGTGGCCGCGACGGGACGCGGCCAGGCCGAGAATGAACACGTAGGCGAAGAACACCGCCTCGGCGATGATCCCGATGCCGACGCGCGCCCACGTCGGCAGGCCGGACGGCGTCACGAACGCCTCGATGACACCGCTGACCATCAGCACGGCCACGAGTCCCAGGGCAACGGTGCCGGCGGTGCGGCCCTCGTGGGCCAGTGACTGGCTGCGGGTCAGCGAACCGGGCTCCACCCAGGACCAGAACAGGCGCAGGCCGACGCCTCCGGCGACGAACACGGCCGTCAGCTCGAGCAGACCGTGCGGCAGGAGCAGTCCCCAGAAGTGCCCGCCATGATCGGCCCGATGCATGATCGAGCCGATGATGGCGAGGTTCGCGACGTTCTGGAACAACAGGTAGATGACGGGGAAGCCGAGCACGCCCAGCGCCAGGCAGAGCGTGGCGACCCAGGCGTTGTTGATCCACACCTGCGCCGCGAAGTGGCCGGCGGCGTACTCGCTGTAGTAGTTCTCGAAGTCCTCGTTGACGAGCTGGTCCACCTCCGACGGCGACATCAGGCTCTGCTGCACGTTGGGGTTCTCCAGCAGCCACAGCATCATCACCGCGGTGAGCAGCACATTGGCCGCGAGAACCCCGAGCCACCACCAGCGCAGGCGGTAGAGCGCGGCAGGAAAGCGCTCCATGAAGAACGAGGCCACCCCCCGCCAGGTGCCGACCCTGGCACCGGCGGCCCGGTTGCGGGCGCGGGCCAGCAGGGAGGACAGGTGTGCGACCAGCGACGGGTCGGCGGCCGAGGTGCGGACCACCGACAGGTGGGTGGCCACCTGTTGATACCGCTCGACGAGCTCATCGCTCTCCGCGCCGGTGAGTCGCCGCTGACGGACCAGCTCCTCGAGGCGTTGCCACTCACCGGAGTGCGCGACGACGTACGCGTCCAGGTCCACACGCGCAGATTAGAGGGTCCGTCTGCCGATCGTCGGTCGTCGAGCGTGAGACACACCTATGCTGGCGCCGATGTCGACCCCGGAGTTCGCCACCCTGACGAGCGACGACCTCGTCACCGGCGAGGCCGTCGCGCTCGACCTGCCGCCGGCGAGCCTGGGGACGCGGATCGCCTCCGGGCTGATCGACGTGGCCGTGACGGTCCTCCTGCTCGTGGGCGTGATCCTCCTGTTCATGACCGCCTCGGTCGGGACCGACGCTGCGCTGGCATGGGTCGCCTACGTCGGCACCCTGATCACGGTGTTCCTCGTCGTCCCCGACCACCGTGGAGACCCTCACCCGCGGCCGGTCGCTCGGCCACCGGGCGCTCGGTCTGCGCACCGTGCGCGACGACGCCGGTCCGATCTCGTTCCAGCACGCGTTCGTTCGCTCCCTGATCGCCATCGTGGAGATCTACGCGTTCTTCGGGGTGCCCGCGTTCTTCTCCGCGCTGCTCAGCTCGCGCGGCAAGCGACTCGGCGACCATGCCGCGGGGACGTACGTCGTGCGGGAGCGGGTCCGTCTCACGCTTCCGCCGCCGCCGCAGATGCCGCCGCAACTGGCGGCCTGGGCGACCTCGACCGACATGGCGTCGTTGCCCAGCGGGCTGGTCCTCGCCGTTCGCCAGTACCTCAGCCGGCTCTCGACCATCGACCCCTCGACCCGGGCCAGCATGGGCGCCAGGCTCGCGGAGCAGGTCCGGCCCTACGTCGCCCCACTACCTGCGCCGGGTACGCCACCGGAGCTGTTCCTCGCCGCCGTCCTCGCCTCGCGCAGGGAACGCGACACCGCCCGTCTCGCCCGCGAGGCCGAGCTCCGGCGCCGACTCACCTCCCGCCGATGAGCAGCCCGGCACCTACATCGAGTCCGTGACCGGTTCCCCGATGTCGTGGCCCTTCGACACCGGCATACGCGGGATCATCAGGCACAGCCCGGCCGCCCCCACGCAGATGGCGCCGGCGGTCAGCCAGGCCGCGTAGTAGTCGCCGTTGACCTGCCGGATCCAGCCCGCGTAGCTCGCCGCGACTCCGGCGCCGACCATGTGGGACGCGAAGACCCAGCCGAACACCACCCCGGCCTTCTCGATGCCGAAGTGCTCCCGACACAGCGTGACCGTCGGCGGCACCGTGGCCACCCAGTCGAGTCCGTAGAACAGGATGAAGAGGAAGAGGCTGGGGTGCACGTGCGGGCCCAGCAGCCAGGGGACGGCGAGCAGCGACAGACCGCGGAAGAAGTAGTAGACGAACAGCAGGTAGCGGCTGTCCACCCGATCGGTCAGCCAGCCGCTGGCCACGGTCCCGGCGATGTCGAAGATCCCGATCAGGGCGAGCAGTCCGGCGCTGGTCGTGGCCGGCATGCCGTGGTCGTGGGCTGCCGGGATGAAGTGGGTGCCGATCAGTCCGTTGGTCGACCAGCCGCAGATCCAGAACGTCACCATCAGGATCCAGAACGTCCGGGAGCGCGAGCTCTCGCGCAGGGTGTCGATCGCCACCTGGGCCGCGTTCCGCGTGCGGCTGGCCGGCTGGGGAGGTCGCCAGTCGTCCGGGGCGCCGTACGGCGTCGTCCCGACGTCGGTCGGCTGGTCACGCAGGATCCACCAGACGAGCGGCACGAGCATGAGCGCGAACACGGCCACGAGCCCGGCAGCCCAGCGCCAGCCCGGGCCGTCGGCCAGTCTCGCGATGGCTGGCAGGAAGACGAGATGACCGGTCGCGCCAGCCGCCGAGAAGACCCCCATGACCAGGCCCCGGTGGCGTGACGAACCAGCGGTTGGCGACGATCGCGCCGAACACCAGGGCGAGGGCGCCGGTGCCAGCGCCCACGGCGAAGCCCCAGAGCAGCCAGAGCTGCCAGGCGGAGGTCATCACGAGGGTCAGTCCGGAACCGATCGCGACGAGGGTCAGCGCGACGACGACCACCCGGCGCAGGCCGAACCGCTCCATCAGCGCCGCCGCGAAGGGAGCCGTCAGGCCGTAGAGGATCAGGTTGAGGCTGACCGCCCCGCTCGTCGTCGCCCGGGACCAGCCGAAGTCCTCCTCGAGCGGCTCCAGCAAGGCCCCGGTCGATGATCGGAAGCCGGCGGCCGCGACCAGTGCGGCCATGGTGATGACAGCCACGAACCACGCGCGATGGATCCGGGCCACGCCAGCAGGCCTCTCGACGCTCGCGGTCACGGCGCCCAGCCTAGGCGCGGGGTCGCTCCTCGCTTGCCGGGGCGTCGTGGTCGGCTTACCGTCGAGGCATGGTCGACGGACCGGTCGGGGGCGTGCTCTCGATCCTAGGCTTCATCACGGTTGCGGCGGTCGTCATCGGCCTGGTGCTGTATGGCCGCGAGCTCGCGGCAATGTCGGTGCGGCTTGCCCGCCGTCTGCACCTGGCGCCACCTCCGTCCACCCGCACCGGCCGGCATGCCCCTGGAGCAGATCGCCCGGGACCTACGGCGGCTACGCGTCGAGGCCCGCCGCCACACTCCGGGGATGCCGGTCGCCAAGCACCGAGGGATCGTGGCGGCGTACGACGACGCGTTGCTCGACGCGTGCCGGGCACTCGACGTCCCGACCAGCCTGGACGCCCTCCCGGAGGGGCTCGAGCACGAGTCGGAGCGGCTGCGGGTCGAGGCCGAGCTCGAGGCCGCAGGCATCGTCCTTGAGTCCTCGCCGCCGTGACCTTGGTCGTCGTCCGCTACTCGACCGGAATGCGTCGGTACGCGAGATCGGTGATCGCGCGACCGGCCGCCAGCCCCTTGCGCTCGAACTTCGTCACGGCCGCTCGTCCCAGCGCTGCGTGACCCACCGGCCAGCAGGGGTTCGGCATCGAGCACCTCCACCATCTGCTCGGCGTAGTCCGCCCAGTCGGTGGCGAGGCGCCACTCCGCCTCCGGCGCCAACCGCGAGGCCGCCCGATGCGCGAAGTCCGGGTTGACGAGTCGCCGCTTGTGGTGCCGCTTCTTGTGCCAGGGATCCGGGAAGAACGTCCAGAGGCCGGCGAGGCGCGCCTCGGGGATCAGGTGCCGCATCGACCAGACCGCGTCGACCGAGCAGAACCTGACGTTCTCGGCGCCGGCATCGGCCACGCGACGAAGAGCCTGTGCCACCCCCGGCATCCATACCTCGAAGGCCAGGACGTCGACGTCCGGTCGCGCCGCCGCCAGCGCGGCGGTCGCCTCCCCGACTCCGGAGCCGATCTCCACGATGAGCGGCGCTTCGCGGCCGAACCACTCGGCAAGCGAGAACGACGGCTCGTCGACGGCCGCGTCGGGGATCACCCAGGCCGCGTGGTGGGCCTCCCACGCGGCAGCCTGACGGTGCGTGAATCGGCTGCCGCGGCGAGAGTACGTGAGCACTTCCCGCATCCGTCGGCCGTCCTCGGTGAGCCGCTCGTGAGGGCGAGCTGGGCGGACGCCCTCGGGTGGCTCGGTCATCCGCCCAGTCTCCCGCACGGTCGGCGGCACCGGCGCGGGCACTGCGGCCGCTGAAACGCCTTCCTCGTGACGAGTGGTGTTCGAGATTTCAATTCGGGGTACGCGCCCACTGTCTGAACCGTCTCGGGACAGGGGAAGCCCATGAGTATCGCCCTGCTGGAACGACAGCACACCATCGCGCCTCCCGGCTTCAATCGATGGCTGATCCCGCCAGCTGCACTGGCCATCCATCTGTGTATCGGCCAGGCCTATGCCACCAGCGTCTACAAGGTGTCTTTGGTCGAGCACTTCGACACCAGCCTGACCGCCGTCGGCGTGGTGTTCTCGATCGCGATCGTGATGCTGGGCCTGTCCGCGGCCGTTTTCGGGACCTGGGTGGACGAGGGCGGACCCAGGCGCGCCATGGTGACCTCGGCGCTGTGCTGGTCGAGCGGTTTCCTCGTCGGTTCCGCCGGCATCGCGACCGGTCAGTTGTGGTTGCTCTACCTCGGGTACGGCGTCATCGGCGGCATCGGCCTGGGCATCGGATACATCAGCCCGGTCTCGACCCTGATCAAGTGGTTCCCCGACCGCCCCGGCCTGGCCACCGGGCTCGCCATCATGGGCTTCGGCGGCGGGGCGATGATCGCTAGTCCCTTGTCGTCACTGCTCCTGGGCACCTACGACCCGTCTTTCGATTCCTCCTCGGCCACCGCCGTCGCCAGCGGCCGCGGTCGCGAAGCTGTTCGTGACCCTCGGCCTGGTCTACCTCGTCGTCATGCTGTTCGGCGCCTGGCTCGTCCGCGTGCCGCCCGAGGGCTGGCGTCCCGAGGGCTTCGACCCGACCAAGGAGAAGGACAAGACCCTCGTCACCACCGAGAGCGTGTCTCGGCCAAGAGTGCCGTCAGGACCCCGCAGTTCTGGCTCTTGTGGACGGTGCTGTTCTGCAACGTCACAGCGGGCATCGGGATCCTGGAGCAAGCGGCGCCGATGATCCAGGACTTCTTCCGCGCCCCCGACGGCGTCTCGAGCGTGGCGCCGGCAGCGGCGGCCGGGTTCGTCGGACTGCTGTCGATGACGAACATGGCCGGGCGGTTCGCATGGTCCAGCACTTCTGACTACACGGGCCGCAAGCGCATCTACATCGGCTACCTGGGCATCGGGATGGTCTGCTATGCCCTGCTCGCCCTGATCGGGGACACCTCCATCGGACTCTTCGTGCTGCTGGCGGGCATCATCATCTCGTTCTACGGGGGCGGTTTCGCCACAGTGCCGGCGTACCTGCGCGACCTGTTCGGCACCTACCAGGTCGGCGCGATCCACGGTCGCCTGCTGACTGCCTGGTCCGCGGCAGGCATCGCCGGACCGCTCATCATCAACAGCTTCCTGGACGCCGAGGGTGAACCGGGCTCCCTGACGGCAGCCGCCTACAAGCCGGCACTGCTCACGATGGTGGGCGTCCTGGCCGTCGGTCTCGTCGCGAACCTGTGCATCAAACGCGTGGCAGACCGGTTCCACGAGCCGGGGCACGACGAGCCGATCGCTGACGAGGTCGACTCGCATCGGTTCGCCACGGCGGAGGCGGACGCGGGCATCACCACTTCCCCCGCGCTCCTGGTGCTGGCCTGGGCGCTCGTCGGCCTGCCGCTGGTCTACGGCATCTACGAGACACTGGTGAAGACCATCGACCTGTTCTAGGGGATCCGGCCACCCGTGCCGGGCGGTAGGTTCCCTCCATGATCGACCGTACCCACCTGTCCGACCTCCGGGCGGCTGAGGAGCAGCGCTTCGTCGACGGACACCCCCGCTCGGCCGAGCTTGCCACCGACGCGCGCGGCCCGCTCCTGGCCGGCGTGCCGATGCCCTGGATGACCCGCTGGCCGGGCGCCTTCCCGGTCTTCTTCGACTCGGCCACCGGCGCCCGGCTCACCGACGTGGACGGGAACGAGTACGTCGACCTCTGCCTCGGGGACACCGGCGCGATGACCGGCCATGCGCTGCCCCAGGTGGCCGACGCGGTCGCGGACCGGGCCCGCACCGGAATCACCACGATGCTCCCGAGTGCTGATGCAGTCTGGGTCGGCAACGAGCTCGCCCGCAGGTTCCGGCTGCCGTCCTGGCAGCTGGCCATGTCCGCGACCGACGCCAACCGATTCGTGCTCCGCTTCGCCCGTCACCTGACCGGTCGGCCCCGGATCGCGGTGATGGACTGGTGCTACCACGGCACCGTCGACGAGACCCTGGCCGTCCTCTCCGACGGCCGGGTCGTGGCCCGCCCTGGAGCCATGGGCCCACCCGACGACGTCGCTACCACGACCGCGGTCGTCCCGTTCAACGACCTCGACGCCCTGGACCGCCGGCTCGCAGCAGGCGACGTCGCCTGCCTGCTGATGGAACCGGCGCTCACCAACATCGGGATCGTGCTGCCCGACGAGGGCTACCTCGACGGCGTCCGTGCCGTGACCCGCCGTCACGACGTCCTCCTGATCATCGACGAGACGCACACTCTCTGCGCCGGCCCCGGAGGATGCACTGCGGCCTGGGGACTGGAGCCCGACTTCGTCGTGGTGGGCAAGCCCATCGGAGGCGGCGTCCCCTGCGCCGCGTACGGTATGTCGGCCGAGGTGGCCGACCGCCTGGACGGCCAGATGCTCGAGGACGAGATCGACGTCGCCGGTGTCGGCGGCACGCTCACCGGCAACGCGCTCGCCGTGGCCGCGATCAAGGCGACCCTCTCGACCTGCCTCCGTGACGAGGACTTCGCGGTCGCCATCCCCCTCGCCGAGCGCTTCACCGACGGAGTCGCCGGGGTGATCGCCGAGCACGACCTGTCCTGGCACGTGCAGCGCCTCGGCTGCCGCGCGGAGTACTGGTTCTGCCCGCCGCCACGCGACGGCGCAGCCGCCGCGGCCGCCGTCGACGAGGACCTCGAGCAGTTCCTCCACCTCTTCGCACTCAACAGAGGCATCCTGCTGACCCCGTTCCACAACATGGCGCTCTTCAGCCCCCACCACACAACGGCGGACGTCGACCGCCACACCGACGTGTTCGGTCAGGCACTCAGCGCCCTGCACGGGTGAGAGGGTCCCGAGACTGTTGCTCCGCAATCTCCTCGACCACCGAAGGCCGAGGCCGCCAACGGCACGGAGCGGAGACCTTGGCGCCGCGACGGCGGAGCCGGCGCGGTGCCTGAACCGCCCCGAAATGCAGAACGGCCCCGGACCGGGAGGTCCGGGGCCGAACTCATGGATCAGTGGATCACTTGGTGATCTTGGTGACCCGGCCGGCGCCGACGGTGCGGCCACCTTCCCGGATCGCGAACCGCAGGCCCTCGTCCATGGCGATCGGCTGGATGAGCTCCACCGACATCTCGGTGTTGTCACCCGGCATGACCATCTCGGTGCCCTCGGGGAGGGTCACCACGCCGGTCACGTCCGTCGTACGGAAGTAGAACTGCGGGCGGTAGTTGTTGAAGAACGGCGTGTGCCGGCCGCCCTCCTCCTTCGACAGGATGTAGACCGAGGCGTCGAAGTTGGTGTGCGGCGTCGTGGTGCCCGGCTTGATGACGACCATGCCGCGCTCGACGTCCTCGCGCTTGGTGCCGCGGAGCAGCAGGCCGACGTTCTCACCGGCCTGGCCCTCGTCGAGCAGCTTGCGGAACATCTCGACGCCGGTGACCGTCGTCTTCTGCGAGCCCTCGCGGATGCCGACGATCTCGACCTCCTCGTTGACCTTGACGATGCCGCGCTCGATGCGGCCGGTGATGACGGTGCCACGACCAGTGATCGTGAAGACGTCCTCGACCGGCATCAGGAACGGCTTGTCGGTCTCGCGCTCCGGGGTCGGGATGTACTCGTCGACGGCCGTCATCAGCTCGGACACCGACTTGCCCCACTTCTCGTCGCCGTTCAGCGCCGGGAATGCAGCCACCTTCACGACAGGGATGTCGTCGCCGGGGAACTCGTACTCGGAGAGGAGCTCGCGCACCTCCATCTCGACGAGCTCCACGAGCTCGTCGTCGTCCACCATGTCGCACTTGTTGAGCGCGACGACCAGGGCGGGAACGCCGACCTGGCGGGCGAGGAGCACGTGCTCACGCGTCTGCGGCATCGGGCCGTCGGTGGCGGCGACCACGAGGATCGCGCCGTCCATCTGGGCCGCGCCGGTGATCATGTTCTTGATGTAGTCGGCGTGACCCGGGCAGTCGACGTGCGCGTAGTGGCGCGCCTCGGTCTGGTACTCGACGTGCGCGATCGAGATGGTGATCCCGCGCTGACGCTCCTCGGGGGCCTTGTCGATCTCGTCGAACGGCGTGAACGGATTCAAGTCCGGGTGCTGGTCGTGCAGCACCTTCGTGATCGCTGCGGTCAGCGTCGTCTTGCCGTGGTCGATGTGACCGATGGTGCCGATGTTGACGTGCGGCTTGGTCCGCTCGAACTTCGCCTTAGCCACTGTGGGCTCCTCCTGGTGTGGTTGTTACTTGACTCGTCTTGCGTTTACTTGTGCCGAGGACCCGCGACTACTCGCCGCGGACCTTCGCGATGATCTCGTCGGCGATGCTCTGGGGAACCTCGGCGTACGAGTCGAACTCCATCGAGTACGACGCCTGACCGGAGGTCTTGGACCTCAGGTCGCCAACGTACCCGAACATCTCGGACAGCGGAACGAGGGCATTGACGACCCTGTCGCCGTGCCGCTCCTCCATGTTCTGCACGTGACCGCGCCGGCTGTTGATGTCACCGATCACGTCACCGAGGAAGTTCTCGGGCGTGATGACCTCGACAGCGAACATCGGCTCGAGCAGGACCGGCCTGGCCATCCGGGCCGCCTCCTTGAAGGCCTGGTTGCCGGCGATCTTGAAGGCCAGCTCGGAGGAGTCGACATCGTGGTAGGCGCCGTCCTCGAGGGTGAACCGCACATCGACCATCGGGTATCCGGCGAGCACGCCGAACTCCATGGCGTCCTGGCCACCCTGGTCGACCGAGGGGATGTATTCCTTCGGTACCCGACCGCCCCTGACGTTGTTCGCGAACTCGTAGCCCGCGCCGGCCCCGGTCTCGGGGTCGATGTTGGGACCGAGCGAGATGACGACCTTCGCGAACTGTCCCGAACCACCGGTCTGCTTCTTGTGCGTGTAGCTGTGGTTCGTGACCTCCTTGCGGAGGGTCTCGCGGTAGGCCACCTGTGGCTTGCCGACGGTCGCCTCGACGCGGAACTCACGTTTCATCCGGTCGACCAGGATCTCCAGGTGGAGCTCGCCCATGCCGGCGATGATCGTCTGGCCGGTCTCCTCGTCGGACTTGACCGTGAAGGTCGGGTCCTCGTCGGAGAGCCGCTGGATCGCCGTGCCGAGCTTCTCCTGGTCGCCCTTGGTCTTGGGCTCGATCGCCACCTCGATCACGGGGGCCGGGAACGTCATCGACTCCAGGACGACCTGGTTCTGCGCGTCGCTCAGGGTGTGGCCGGTCTTGGTGTCCTTCAGACCCATGACCGCCACGATCTGGCCGGCGCCGACCGACGCGATCTCCTCACGCTTGTTGGCGTGCATCTGGTAGACCTTGCCGATCCGCTCCTTGCGGCCGTTGACCGAGTTGACCACGCTCGAACCGGCCTCGAGCTTGCCGGAGTAGACCCGGACGTAGATCAGCTTGCCCAGGTGCGGGTCGGAGGCGATCTTGTAGGCGAGGCCGGAGAACGGCTCGTCGTCGCTGGGCATGCGCGAGATCTCCTCGGCCTCGTCCTTGGGCGAGTGGCCGATGATCGCGTCGACGTCGAGCGGCGACGGGAGGTACTTCACCACCGCGTCGAGCAGCGGCTGGACGCCCTTGTTCTTGAAGGCGGTGCCGCACAGGACCGGGTTGAGCTTGTCGGCCAGGGTCGCGCGACGGATCGCGTCCTCGAGCTCGTCGACCGAGATTTCCTCACCCTCGAGGTACTTCTCCATGATGTCGTCGTCGGCCTCGGCCAGGGTCTCGAGGAACTTCTCGCGGTACTCGGCCACCTGCTCGGCCATGTCGGCCGGGATCTCCTCGACCTCGTAGTCCTCACCCATCTTGGTCTCGCCGCGCCAGGTCAGGGCGCGCATGCCGACGAGGTCGACGACGCCGATGAAGTCGGCCTCCGCTCCGATCGGCAGCTGCAGCACCAACGGGGTCGAGTTGAGCCGCTCGACCATCATGTCGACACAGCGGAAGAAGTCCGCGCCGGTGCGGTCGAGCTTGTTGACGAAGCACATGCGCGGCACGGCGTACTTGTTCGCCTGTCGCCAGACGGTCATCGTCTGCGGCTCGACGCCGGCCACGCCGTCGAAGACGGCGACCGCGCCGTCGAGCACCCGCAGGGAGCGCTCGACCTCGGCGGTGAAGTCGACGTGACCGGGAGTGTCGATGATGTTGATCTGGTGGTCCTTCCACCAGCAGGTCGTCGCGGCGGACGTGATGGTGATGCCGCGCTCCTGCTCCTGCTCCATCCAGTCCATCGTGGCAGCGCCCTCGTGGACCTCACCGATCTTGTAGGTGATGCCGGTGTAGAACAGGATCCGCTCGGTCGTGGTGGTCTTGCCGGCGTCGATGTGCGCCATGATGCCGATGTTGCGGACCTTCTTGAGGTCCGTGGTGATGTCAACGGCCACTGTGAGTCGGTTTCCTTAGAACGTCAGAGGGGGATGGGCAGCGGTGGTGATGCGAGGCACATGTGCCGTCGCGGCGGGGTGACCACCATTGGTGACCACCGACCACCGCAACCCGTCACCAGCGGTAGTGGGCGAAGGCCTTGTTGGATTCGGCCATCTTGTGGGTGTCCTCGCGCTTCTTCACAGCGGCACCTAGGCCGTTGGAGGCGTCGAGGATCTCGTTCATCAGCCGCTCGGACATGGTCTTCTCGCGACGGTCCTGGGCATAGCTGACCAGCCAGCGCAGGGCCAGCGTGGTGCCGCGCGTGCCCTTGACCTCGATCGGGACCTGGTAGGTCGCACCGCCGACGCGGCGGGACTTGACCTCGATGGCCGGCTTCACGTTGTCCATCGCGCGCTTGAGCGTCACGACCGGGTCGGTGGCGGTCTTCTCGCGGCAGCCCTCGAGCGCCGTGTAGACAATGCGCTGCGCGACCTGCTTCTTGCCGTCGATCAGCACCTTGGAGACCAGCTGGCTCACCAGCTGGGACCCGTAGACCGGGTCGACGTCGATTGGCCGCTTCGGAGCGGGACCCTTGCGGGGCATATCAGCTCTTCTCCTTCTTGGCGCCGTAGCGGCTGCGGGCCTGTCGACGGTTCTTGACACCCTGGGTGTCGAGCGTGCCGCGGATGATCTTGTAGCGGACACCGGGGAGGTCCTTCACCCGGCCGCCGCGGACGAGCACGATCGAGTGCTCCTGGAGGTTGTGACCGACACCCGGGATGTACGCCGTGACCTCGACGCCGCTGGACAGGCGCACGCGGGCGACCTTGCGAAGGGCGGAGTTCGGCTTCTTCGGGGTGGTGGTGTAGACGCGGGTGCACACACCGCGTCGCTGGGGTGAACCCTTGAGGGCAGGCGTCTTGTTCTTCGACACCTTGTCCTGGCGGCCCTTGCGGACCAACTGCTGAATGGTGGGCACCGGGTGGTTCCCTTTCTCGTCCTCTAGTCAGAACCCGGCGCCGTGCCGGGCACGATGAAACTGCTCATGCTGTGTGCCTGTGGTGTGTGCCCGGGGCCTCTCGAGGCCGGGCCTGAAGGCGGCGGCTGCTCGGATCACTTTTGGGCACGCGCAACGGTCTGGTTGTCCCAGACACGAGGAACGAGATTACTCGGTCCCTGATCGGCGGTCAAAACGCGCCTGGCCCGCGCAAACCACAGTCCGGCCAGCCCCACACCGAGTCCGGTCGCGAGGCCGCCGAGGATCAGCGTCCAGCGGGCGCCGAACTCTTCCCCGATCCAGCCGATGAGCGGCGCTCCGAAGGGGGTGCCGCCGATGAAGATCATCATGTAGAGGGCCATCACCCGGCCGCGCATCCGCTCGTCGGTGTGCAGCTGCATGAAGGCGTTGGCGGCCGTGATCATGGTCAGGGCCGCGAGCCCGAGCAGCGGCGTGGTCAGCGCGAAGGCGAGGTACGACGGCATCAGTCCCGCGGCGATCTCGATCACGGCGAACGCCAGCGCGGCACCCAGCACCAGGCGCAGACGCACGTACGGGCGGCGGGCAGCGGCGAGAGATCCGGTGAGCGAACCGACGGCCATGAACGTGCCCAGCAAGCCGTACTCGGCGGCGCCCTTGTCGAACACCTCCGTCGCCATCAGCGCGGACGTCATCTGGAAGTTCAGCCCGAAGGTGCCCGTGAAGAATACGATCGCCAGGATCAGCATCAGGTCGGGCCGGTTCCGCACGTAGGCGAGGCCGGCCAGGATCTGCCCCGGTCCGCGGCTCGCGGGCTTCGGGGTGCGCAGGGTCGCCCCGTCGAGGCTGCGCAGGGTGAGGATCGGGGCCGCGTAGGTGACCGCGTTGACCAGGATCACCCAGCCGGTGGCCACCTCGCCGCCGCCCAGCGCGGCGATCAGGACGCCCGCGACGGCCGGACCCACGATGCGGGCGGCGTTGAAGCTCGCCGAGTTCAGGCCGACGGCGTTGGTGAGGTCCTCCGGCTCGACGAGCTCGGACACGAAGGACTGGCGGGCCGGAGCGTCGAACGCCGCGGCCGTGCCGAGCACGAACGCGAGGACGTAGACGTGCCAGATCTCGGCGGTGCCGGTGACGGCGAGCAGGCCGAGGACCAGTGCGGGTACGGCCATGCCGAAGTTCGTGATCTGCAGCAGCCGCCGCTTCGGGATCCGATCAGCGGCGAGACCGGCGAACGGTGACAGCAGCAGGAACGGGAGGAACTGCAGGCCGGTGGTGATGCCGATGGCGGCGCCGCTGTAGCCGGAGAGCAGCAGGACCAGCCAGTCCTGTGCGACCCGTTGCATCCAGGTGCCGACGTTCGACACGACGCTGCCGGCGGCGTACCGGCGGTAGTTGGGGTTGGCGAGGGAGCGGAACGTGGGGCTCAACTCGTGGGATCAGTCCTTCTGGGCAAGTTGTTCGAGGATCGGCGCCGCCTTCCGGAGTACGGCGCGTTCCTCGGCGGTGAGGTCCATGAGCCCCTGGGCGAGCCATGCGTCGCGGCGGGCCCGGTCGGCGAGCACGACGTCCTTGCCGCGCGCGGACAGTGCCACGACCACCTGACGACCGTCGGTGTCGTGCGGGCGACGGGTGACGAACCCGCCCTCCTCGAGGCAGTTGACGGTGCGGGTCATGCTGGGCGGCTGCACCCGCTCGTGTCCGGCCAGCTCGCCGACGGTGAGCTCGCCGGTGCGGTACAGGCAGCCGAGCACGGCCATCGCGCCGAGGCTGAGCTCGTTGTCGGGGTGACGTTCGTTCGCCAGCCGTCTGCGAAGCCGCATCACCGAGATCCGGAGCTCGGCAGCCAGCCCGGCATTGCTCCGGGCGACCTTCTGGACAGTGGGCATGTCCTTAGTCTAGGTCATTAGCATTGCTAATTAAACCTGCCGAGTCGGCGTGAGTTGTCACGGCAGACATGCCGAGTCGGCGTGAGTTTTGACAACTCACGCCGACTCGGCGAATGCAGGTCAGGTGAGCCAGTCGGTGAGCGGGTCGATCGCGAAGTACACGATGAAGAGCGCAGCCACGATCCACATGAGGACATGGACGTCGGCGGCCTTGCCCCGAACCGACTTGATCAGCACGAAGGCCAGGAAGCCAGCCCCGATGCCCGCGGTGATCGAGTATGTGAAGGGCATCAGCACGATCGTGAGGAACGCCGGGATCGCGATCTCGAGGTCGTTCCAGTCGATGGCCTGGACCTGTTGCATCATCAGGAACCCGACGAGGACCAGCGCCGGGACGGCGGCCTCGTTCGGGACGATGCCGACCACCGGGGCGACGAACATCGCGCCCAGGAAGAGCACACCGGTCACGATGCTGGCCAGGCCGGTGCGGGCGCCTTCGGCGACACCCGAGGCGGACTCGATGTACGACGTGTTGCTCGACACCGACGCGGCTCCACCCGCCGCGGCGGCGAGGGAGTCCACGAGCAGGATCCGCTGGGTGTTGGGCGGGATGCCCTCCTCATCGAGCAGGCCGGCCTCGGCGCCGATGGCAGTCATCGTGCCCATCGTGTCGAAGAAGTCGGCCAGGAGGAGGGTGAAGACGAAGAGCGCCGAGATGACGATCCCGGCGTTCTCCCAGGAGCCGAGCAGGTTGAACTCGCCGATGAGCTGCAGGTCGGGAATCCCGAACACGTCGTCGGGCCACGTCGGGACGTTGAGGTTCCAACCCCGAGCGTTGAACTCCTCCCCCGCGACGGTGGGGCCGATGTCGGCGACCTGCTCCACGAGGATCGCGACGACCGTCATCACCGCGATCGTGATCAGGATGGCGCCCTTCACGCCGCGCACGAACAGGGAGAACAGCAGGGCCAGGCCCAGGCAGAACACGGCCACCGGCCAGCCCTCGAGCTGGCCACCGATGCCCAGCTCGACGGGCACCACGCCTGCGGCGGGACGACGGACGAACCCGGCGTCGACCAGCGCGATGAGCGTCAGGAACAGACCGATCCCGACCGAGATCGCGATCTTCAGCTGCGCTGGGACCGCCCGGAAGACCGCTTCCCGGAAGCCGGTCAGCACCAGCACCAGGATGATCAGCCCCTCGATCACCACGAGGCCCATGGCGTCGGCCCACGTCATCTGACTGGCGATGGAGAAGGTGACGAACGCGTTCAGCCCGAGGCCGGTCGCGAGGGCGAGCGGGAAGTTCGCCACCACGCCCATCAGGATCGTGACAACCCCGGCCACCAGGGCCGTAGCCGCTGCGATCGCGGCGAAGTCACCCCCGGCGAGGAGGTCGCCGTTCACGTCGGTACCGCTCAACAGGATGATCGGGTTCAGGACGATGATGTAGGCCATCGTCAGGAACGTCACGACCCCGCCGCGGACCTCACGGGCGACGGTCGAGCCGCGCTCGGAGATCTTGAAGTAGCCGTCGAGCCCGCCCGCTGAGGGCCGGGCGCCGGCACCCGTGCCGGCCTTCGTGTTCTCGCTCACGACGGCAGCATGGCAGAGCCGAAACCGGGGGTGTGGGACCTCAACGGCCGGTCTCGACTAGCGTGGACGACGTGGAACTGCGCGACGAGCAGCCGAAGAAGCACGAGATCGGCAACCGGACCTACATCGTCGCGGACGTGGAGCCCCTCGACGTGGACGGCGTGCGCACCGTCGAGGTCGGCACCGCCCTCTGGCTGATCGGGTTCGTGGCCCTGCTGCCGTTCTACGGTCGCCTCGAGGACGCCGGCCGCCTGTGGTGGCTGTGGACCTGCCTGGCCGGGTTCGGGCTCGGGCTGCTCGGGCTCGAGTACTGCCGCCGCCGCAAGAAGGCCCGCCAGGAGGCACGCTCAGCCTGGCGGAGTGACGGCACTCGGTCAGAAGGTCTCGAGCTCGTCGACGCCGACGGTGTCGAAGACGTGGTCAGGGAGCGGCTGAGGCTCGTGCTTCTTGGCGAGCTGGACCTCCGAGTGCGCGCCGCACCCGTGGTCCAGGGAGACCACGCGGCCGTCGTCGTTGGCGCTGCCGTTGGCACACACGCCGAACATCTCCGACAGCGGTCCGGCGATCCGGAGCAGGAACCCACAGTTCGAGCAGGTGTCGGGAGCCGACTGGGCGAGCGGGGCGTTCGGCCCGGCATCGGAGTCGTACCAGCGCTGGGCCGCGAGGTCGCGGCCCTCCATGGAGAGGGTGCGAACCCGCCCGAGCCCGAGATCGGCGGCGACGGACCGGATCTGGGCGTTGTCCTCCGGCGAGAGTGGGTCGTCGCCGAAGGAGTACGTCGGGACCAGCCGTGGGTCACCCTCCTCGACGGGAAGCAGGTCGCCCGGGGAGAGGTCGCCGGGCTGGATCCGCTCCTTGTAGGGCACCCACTCGGGGGCGACGATGGAGCCCTCGCCGGGCACCAGCACGATCTCGTCGACAGTGATCGCCTTCTGGCGCGACGCCCGGACGACGGTCACGGCCCACTGCCAGCCGGCGTACCCGTGGCGGGAGCACTCGAACAGGTGCGTGATGACCCGGTCTCCCTCGACGACGTGCCCGAGGTGCTGACCGACGTCCTCGGCGCCGACGTCGGCCACCAGCACCGAGCGCGCGTCGTCGACGGCCGCCTTGGCGCCGGCGTCGGCTCGGGTGCGCACCGTGGTCATCACGGGCCACATCATCACCCATCGCGGTACCCCGTGTCAGGTCGGGTCGCGATCCGTGTCCCACGTCCGGCCGTTCACGAGGACCGGGCAGGATGGGCGCCATGAGCCAGACCGGACCGGACTCCCAGGCTGGGGAGACCCGGCGGCCGGATCCGCACGAGGCCCCGCCCCCGGCCGGGCCCCGGCGGGCACGCGCCGTCGGACGCAGCCTGGGGACGGGGGCCAAGGTGGCCGCCCGGGCCACCGGACGGGCTGGTCGGTACACCGCGCGGCAGGCGCGGCGGGCGGCCCGGGCGGAAGGGGCCGGGGACTCCGGGCTGTCGCGGCTGCTCGAGATGCACTTCTTCAACACCGCGGGGGACGCTGCGGTGGCGATCTCCCTCGCCGGCACGCTGTTCTTCCAGGTCCCCACCGGCGAGGCCCGTGGTCAGGTGGCTCTGTTCCTGGGTCTGACGATGCTCCCGTTCGCGATCGTGGCACCCTTCATCGGCCCGTTCCTGGACCGGTTCAGCCACGGGCGGCGCTGGGCGATCGGCGGCACGATGGCCGTGCGCGCCTTCCTCTGCTGGGTCCTGGCGGGGGCCGTGGTCACGGACTCCACATGGCTGTTCCCCGCAGCACTGGGCGTCCTGGTCGCGTCCAAGGCGTACGGCGTGACCCGCGCGGCCGCCGTACCCCGCCTGCTGCCCGAGAAGCTGACCCTGGTCAAGGCGAATGCCCGGGTGTCCGCTGTCGGGCATCGTGGGCGCGACCGTTTCCGCACCGATCGCGGGCCTGGCGTCGGTCGCCGGGCCGGAGTGGTCGCTGCGCTACGCGTTCGTACTGTTCGTGATCGCGACGATCGGCGCCATCCGGCTGCCGACCAAGGTCGACTCCAACCGGGGCGAGGGTGAGCTCGTCCTGCACGGCGGCTCGGAGCCCGAACCGACCGGGACCGCACGCCAGGGCAGGACCAAGATGCGGATCCCGGCGGCCGTGGCCTTCGCCCTGCGCGCCAACTGCGGACCACGCTGGCTCACCGGCTTCCTCACGATGTTCATGGCCTTTCTTCTGCGGGAGCATCCCATCGGGGACTGGGAGCCGGCCCTGCTGCTCGGCATCGTCATCGGGACCGCCGGCCTCGGCAACACCCTCGGCATCGCCACCGCCTCGCTGCTGCGCAACGTGAACCCCAAGCTCACGGTGGTGCTGGCCCTCGTCGCCGTCACCGTTGCGACGTTGGTCGCGGCGGTCCTCTACGGCGTCGCGTCCCTCGCCCTGCTCGCGCTGGTCGCCGGGCTCGGGCAGTCGCTCGCGAAGGTGTCCCTCGACGCCACGATCCAGCGCGATGTGCCCGGTCGAATCCAGGCCAGCGCCTTTGCGCGCAGCGACACCACCCTTCAGCTGGCCTGGGTGATCGGTGGCTTCGTGGGAATTGCCATGCCGCTGTACCCGCATCTCGGCCTGGGCGTGGCGACCGCCGTGCTCGGAGCCTGGGCCTTCTTCGTGCTCGTCACAGCCCCACGGGCACCGCGACCGGTGCCGTCGGCCGGTTGAGCGCCGCCCACCCTCAGGCCGTCAGAGCTCGAGCTCGTCGGCGAGCGCGCGCAACAGCTTCGCCGCCGGCCGAGCGGTGCGCGCGTCGGGGTGGCGACCGTGCCGGTAGGCCTCACCGACACCGTCGAGGAGCCGGATGAGGTCTTCGACGATCGGCGCCATCTCTTCTGGCTTCTTGCGCCGGGCGTGCGCCTGATTGCGACTGACCGACGCCGGTGCGTCGAGGATCCGGACCTGGAGCGCCTGGTCCCCGCGACGACCCTGGGCGATGCCGAACTCGACGCGCGTCCCGGCCTTGATCGTCGTCACCCCTTCGGGCAACGCCTCGGTGCGCACGTAGACGTCGGGTCCGTCCTCCTGGGACAGGAAGCCGAAGCCCTTCTCCGCGTCGAACCACTTCACCTTGCCACTGGGCACGGTCTGACCTCTCCTTGCTCGGCCACGGCACGTCACCGCGGCAACGCGCAAGCCTATGTGGCGGGCCAAGCCCCGGGCCACCGGGTTGTGGCCTGCGGAGCTCGGGTCAGGTCAAGCAGCTCGTTCATCGACCCCGAGCGAAAGCCCTTCGGATCGAGCTCGGCGGTGTCGAATCCGGCCGACCGGACGGCCCGGACAAGCCGGTCGGCCAGGGACGCACCCGGCGCCAGGTCGGCGGCGAGCAGGCCCGAGTCGACCTCCACGGATGCCCGGTCGCCGAGGTCACGGACCCGCAGGTCACGCAGCGGTACGCCGGCCTCGGCCAGCAGGGCGCGGATGGCCGCCTCGGCCCGCTCCACCCGGGCCAGCCGGTACGGAGTCACCTCGACGCCGTATGCAACCCGCGAGGAGAGGCAGGCGGCGGCCGGCTTGTCCCAGGTCGGCAGGTCCCATCGTCGCGAGGCCTCCCGCACCTGTGCCTTGCTCAGCCCCGCATCCCGCAGCGGCGTGATCGCCCCACGCTCTGCGGCCGCGCGGATGCCGGGCCGGAACCCCGCCACGGCGTCGTCGGCGTTGGTGCCCGTGGCGACGAACGCCAGGCCGTGCTCGGACGCCAGTGGGGTCAGCACGTCGAGGAGCTCGGCCTTGCAGAAGAAGCACCGGTCCCCCGCGTTGGCCCGGTATCCGGCTCGGTCCATCTCATGGGTCCGCGGTGTGAGCACCCGGACCCCGAGGGACTCCGCGAAGGCGCGGGCCGGGTCGCGCTCGGACTCAGGGAGGGAGTGGGAGTAGCCGGTCGCTGCGACGACGTTGTCCGCGCCGAGCGCGCGGACCGCGGCGGCGAGCAGAAGGGCGCTGTCGGCGCCTCCGCTGTAAGCGACCAGCACCGACCCCCGACCGCGGAGGTCCGACTCCAGAGCCGCCAACCGGGTCGTGAGCAGGTGTTCGTCGAGCCAGGCGGGGAACGCGGCGAGGTCGTCGAGGACGACATGGGTGCCGGCCTCCACCAGCTCTTCGCGGGTGCAGCCGCCGCTCAGGACCGAGACGCTGACGGCGCCCGCAGCCAGCGCGCCCTCGACGTCGTGGACGTGGTCCCCGACGTAGATCGTGGCGCCCTCGCGGCGCAGGACATCGGCCTTTCCCACCCCCCAGACCCAGCCCTCGAGAAGGTCCACGTCCAGCTCCAGGTGGTCGAGATGGAGCCGGGCGTTGGCGGCGTACTTGCCCGTGACGACCACGATCCGGCCGCGGTGGCGGCGGACGGCCGCCAGCGCCTCGTGCGCGCCCGGCAGCACGGGAACCGGAGCAACCGCATGGTCGGGATAGAGCGTCCGGAACCGGTCGCCTGCGCCCGCCACGGCCTCCGCGGGGAGGTGGGCGGCGAGCATAGTGTCGAGAGGGGGGCCGAGCCGGGCCGTCATCTCCTCGACCGGGAACTCGACGCCGAGCTCGGCTCCCAGGACGCGCAGCGTGGCCCCGAAACCCGGCACCGTGTCGATGAGGGTCATGTCGAGATCGAAGCCGACGGCGAGGTCCTGCATGGGGTCAGGGTAGGAGGTCGGGTTCAACCCGCGCGGGGACGGGGCCGGTTGCTCGGCCGCTGCCCGATCGTTGCGGAGTGCTCAATCGCCTGCCACGCTGGGCGACTTGCGGCAAAATCGCGAGACCTGGGAGCAGGCTCCTAGTGGGACGGATGGGACAGTGATGACGCGAGGGACGAGGTACGCCGAAGCCTGGCGCGCCCGGTCCGTGCTCGCCGCGTTCCTCGCCTCGGCGGTGACCGCGGCCGGCGCCCTCGCCCTGGCACCGACCCAGGCAGTGGCCGAGGCCGCTGCAGCCCAGACCCGGTTGCATCTGATAACACTCACCGGCCCCGGCCTTGCCGGAGGCGCCCGGGACGACACCAGCGACCCGACAGGGCCTGATCGCCAGTCAGGACGAGGTGCTGGAGCTGGTGGACGCCCCCATGCCGGTCTACCGGTGGACCACCGCGCTCAACGGCTTCGCCGTGGCACTGACGACGCAACAGGCGACGGAGCTCGCCTCCGACTCTCGGGTCGCTCTCGTGGAGGAGAACGCGGTTCGCCGGCTGGCCGGAACGGCGGGGCCCGCCACCCGCCTCACCCCGAACGGCGGGGAGGGCGGGGGCGCCGGTGTCGTGGTCGGAGTCGTGGACACCGGCATCTGGCCCGAGAGCCCGCTGTTCGCGGACTCCACCGAACTCGGCCGTCTCCCACGCGGCTTCCGGGGGACGTGCTCCACTGGTGAGGACTGGGGGGCCGGCTCGTGCACGAACAAGCTGGTCGCCGCGCAGTGGTTCGCGAACGGCTTCGGTGAGGACAACCTGCGCAGCGCGTCCTCCCTGTCCCCACGCGACGACAGCGGTCATGGCACGCAGATGGCGTCGATCGCCGCCGGCAACGCGGGAGTCTCCGTGCACCTCCCTGGGCAACGGATGGGCACCTATGCCGGCGTTGCCCCGCAGGCAGCGCCTGGCGGCGTACAAGGCGTCTGGAGCACACCGGACCCGCGTGATGACGGGTGCGCGACGGCGGACCTGGTGACTGCGATCGACCGGGCCACCCGTGACCGGGTCGACGTCCTCAACCTCGCCGTCACCGGACCGTCATCGTTCGACACCGTGGAACGAGCCCTCCTGGGCGCCACCGAGCACGGCCTCGTGGTGGTCGGCGCTGCGGGCAACGACGGCCACGCCGCCTACGCCGCGCACCCGTCCCCCTGGGTGCTCACGGTGGGCGCCGCGACGGGCGATCCGCGCCGCGGCCGGGTCGCTTCTGCCGTCCGGTGGTTATCTGGTCGGGGCCATGGCTTCGTCCCGGTCGGCCGGGCCGGCCCGACTGGTCGTCGGCGCCGAGGCCCGCGGGAGTGGTCGCCGGGCGCGCCGCCGCAGACTCTGCAGTCCCGGCAGCCTGGACGCCTCTCGTACTCGCGGCGCCATCGTCCTGTGCCAGCGTGGCGGCGTCGGCCGAGTGGAGAAGTCCGCGGCCGTCGGCCAGGCCGACGGGGTCGGCATGGTGCTCGTCAACGTACGTCGCAGCAACGTCGTCTCCGATCTGCACAGCGTCCCCACCGTGCACCTGTCGCGGGCCCAGGGCCGCGACCTCATGGCCGCCGTCCGTGCCGCACCACGAGCCAGGTTCGGGCTCGCGCCCGCTGCCGGTGCGCCCATCCCCCGCCCGGGGTGACCCCGCCGGTCCAACCAAGGCGACCCGACCGCCACGCTGGTGAAGCCCGACGTGGTCGCGCCCGGGACCTCCGTCCTCGGCGCCGTGCCGCCGAGCCGTCCGCCGGACCCCGATGGGACTTCGTGTCGGGCACCTCGGCCGCGACGGCGTGGACCAGCGGCCTGGCGGCTTCCCTGCTCGCGCAGCGCGGTTGGGGCCAAGGTCTGGTCCGCTCGGCGTTGGCCACCAGCGCCGTCCCGGTCGGGGGTGGTGCGTCGATCCTGAGCACGGGGCCGGCGAACCGCGACTGGCACGTGCCCAGCGACCGGGCCTGGCCTATCTCGTCCGGACCGACGACTACCGGGCCTGGCTCGAGGGGTAGTCGGGGGAGCGGGAGCCGAACACGCCGTCGATCGTCCTCTCGGGCGACCGCAGGACCGCGAGCCGGACGGTGACCAACGTCGGCCGGCGGGCGACGTACTTCTCCGTGCGGACGAGCCGCTTCCCGCGCCCACGAGGTGACCGTCCGCCCGGTTGCCCTGCGCCTGGCGCCGGGCGAGAGCGCGCGGTTCCGCGTCGTGGTCTCCGGAGCCGACCGGGTGGAGCCGATCGACGACGGGTGGCTGGTCTGGCGCGGTGCCACCGGCACCCACCCGGATCCCGGTGGCCCTACCGTTGACCCGGGCCCTCCCGGGACCTCCCGGAACGACGTGCCGGCCGCCGCCTCACTCCTGCAGTCGCAGCTGCTTCGCCGACTTCTCGCGCATCTCGACCTTGCGGACCTTGCCGGTCACGGTCATCGGGAACTCGTCGACGACCAACACGTAGCGGGGGATCTTGTAGTGCGCCAGCTTGCCGGTGGCGAACTCACGAACGGCGTGCTGCGTCCAACTGCGTCGCTCCGGACCTCATCGTGACCCAGGCGCACAGCTCCTCCCCGTACTTCTCGTCGGGCACCCCGATCACCTGCACGTCCTCGATGTCGGGGTGGGTGTAGAGGAACTCCTCGATCTCGCGTGGATAGATGTTCTCGCCACCGCGGATGACCATGTCCTTGATCCGGCCCACGATGTTGCAGTAGCCGTCGCTGCGCATCTCGGCCAGGTCACCGGTGTGCATCCAGCCGTCTGCGTCGATGGCCTGCGCGGTCTGCTCCTCATCCGTCCAGTACCCGAGCATCACGGAGTAGCCGCGGGTGCAGAAGTTCGCCGGGCTGACCGCGCGGCCAGTCTCCCCGGAACTCGGGTCGACGACCTTGATCTCGACGCCCGCAAGGCCACCCGCCGGGCGCGGGCCAAGGCCAAGGGGAAGGCCGCGGCCCAGGCCACCGCCGCGTCGACCGCCTCCCAGAGCCTCGGCGCCAAGGTCGCCCGCCGTCTCGGCCGGGGCAACTGATGTCCAAGACGCTCGTCCTGATCACCGGCACCGGCCGCAGCGGCACCAGCACGATGTCGGGCACGTTCCACCACCTCGGCCTGCACGTGCCCGGCCCCTACCTGGGCGCCAACGACTCCAACCCCAAGGGCTTCTTCGAGTCCACGTGGGCGGTGAAGTTCCACAAGCAGATCACCGTGGCCGCCGGCCTCCACGACTTCGACAGCCGGCCCACGGCCTTCGAGATGTCCCAGGCCGCGGTCACCGACGGCATCCGCAACGAGCTCCGGGAGTTCCTCGACAAGGAGAGCGCCGGGCACGACCAGGTCGTCGTCAAGGACCCGCGGTCGGTCTGGGCCCAGGACCTCTGGAGCCAAGCGGCCGCCGACGCCGGGCTGGAGATCAGGTACGTCTCCATGCTGCGCCATCCCGCCGAGGTCGTCGGCAGCCGCTCGACCTACTACGCCAGCCCGACCGACGAGGCAAAGCGACGCAGCTACGAGACGTTCAACGTCGCGCGCTGGATCAACTCCTCGCTGATCAGCGAGCGCGAGACCCGGGGACGGACCCGTGCGTTCGTGAGCTACCCCGCGCTGCTCGAGGACTGGCGTCCGGTGCTGGTCGGCATCGCCCAGGACCTCGGCCTCACCTACGACGTCGACGTGGCCGGCGGTGCGCCGTCGCCGGTCGACGAGTTCATCGATCCCGGTCTGCGACGCCACCAGGTCACGTGGGAGGAGCTCGAGGTGCCCGGCGAGCTGCGCGACATCGCCCAGTGCATCTGGGACGACCTGCTCGTGCTGGCCGCCGCCCATGGTGTCGACGACGCTGCCTCGGCCGACCTCGACGTGCAGGCCGAACGCTACGCCCGGCTCTTCGGGGCGTCCGTCGACATCGCCCACGACGCGCTCGAGTCGGAACGCACCGAGGCCAAGCGGCGCGCCGCAGACCTGAAGCGGGGCGAGCAGAAGAAGACCCCGAAGGCCAAGCCTGCCTCGCGACCGCGCCGCCCGGCGTCCGTCGACGAGATGCCGGTCGGCCAGGTCGGCGGCCGGGACCTGCTCAAGGTCATCGCCCGGCGGGCGAAGCGCAAGGTCCGCCGCTGACGCGCGACTGCTCCGCGTGAGGTTCGGGCCCCGGGCGCGCTCGGGTGTGCGGCTTCTTCCTGGCAGGGATCGCAGCCTTCACCCGCCCGGCGACCGCCCGGCGATCAACACCGGCCTCGTCAACCGGGGGACGTTCGCGGGAGCGACGTGCTTCGCACTGGCCGGGGTCATCCAGGTGTTCGACGCCTCCAGCACTGGCGACGGCTAGTGAGCGACCGCCGGCCGGCACACCACCGGTGCGCCAGTCAGACCTTGTTCCAGGCCGACAGGTCGCGGCCGAGCCACTCGGCCAGCCGGTCGTTCCACGGCCGGAAGTGCTCGATCATCCGCGCCCGGGTCTCCGGGGGGAGCGGTGGGTAGGCGACCACGGTGGCCTTGGCCCCCGGCGCCTCGGCCACGCGGTACTTGTTGGTCCACTTCTCCTTGATCTCCGCGGCATGGGACGTGTCGACCTCGAGGAACTCGAAGAGCTTCACCAACGTGGACACCCGATCGTTGCCGAGGTCGTCGAGCAGCATCACGTGGGTCTTCGCCCGGTCGTGGCGCGCGGCGAGGTCCTCGAGCTGCTCGACGTAGTGGCCGCGGTCGAGGTAGGAGAAGCGCATGTGGTCGCGCCGATCTCCGCTGGCCATCCGCCCGGGCTCGAGGTCGAGCGCCTCGTCGAAGGTCTCCACGTCGTCGAAGCCGAGCCGCTTGGAGTGCCAGAAGTGGGAGTAGGCCCTCTTGGCGGGGTCCCGCAAGATGACGACGATGCGCAGGTCGGGCAGGTCCTCACACATGGCACGACGAGCCTCGGGGTCATAGATGTACGTCGGCGACGCCTCACCCCACTGGATCTGTCTGCCCTTGGGCGTGAACTGCTCGGCGTACCAGTCCAGGCGCCTCCTCACGCTTGCGGTCGAAGAAGTGCAGCTCCTTCGGCTTGGCCATGTGCACCTGGGGGTGCTGACGCAGCGTCGCGACCAGTGTGGAGGTGCCGCACTTCTGGGCACCGGCTATCACGAAGGTGGGGAGGGGCATCGGGCTACTTTCCGGTCTGACGACGGCCGCGGCCGTCCAGTGGTCGCGTCGAGAGCAGGCTACCGTTCGACCGGCGACGGGAACGCGCCGCCGCCGACCGTAGACTCCGGTCTCGTGGTGGACCCGACGCGACCCGTACCGCCACTCCCCGAGGGCACCCACCTCCTTCACATAGGCCCTCAGAAGACGGGGTCCACAGCCATCCAGTGGGCCATGCACCTGGCGCGGCAGGAGATGAGCGCACTCGGGGTGGTGTACCCCGGCCCGGGTCCCCGACCGCGGGCGGCCGCCGCCGTCGGGCTCGGGTTCGAACGCATGAGCCCCCGCGAGAGTGACTCCGACGAGGCCTGGGAGAACCTGCTGCGGCAGGTCCACTCGCCCGACGCCCGGAGAGTCTGCGTCAGCCTCGAGGCATTCGGCCGAGCCACCGACGAGCAGGCACGACGTATCGTCGACCAGCTCGGTGGACAGCACCCCCATGTGGTGGCGGTGGCCCGACGCTACGACGCCTTGATGCCGTCGCAGTGGCAGCAGCGGGTGAAGACCCAGCTGCGCCTCTCGTACGAGGAGTGGTTGTCGGTCGTCCTGGGTGACCCCGCCCCGGAAGACGAGCACTGGACCAACCTCTGGGTTCCCCACGACACGGTCAACCTTCTCGAGCGGTGGTCGGCTGTCGTGGGCGCCGAGAACCTCACCCTGATCGTGGCCGACGAGACTGACCGGTCGGTGCTCCCGCACACGTTCGAGCAGCTGCTCGCCCTTCCGCCGGGCATGCTCGCGGACCGCGGCGGCCGCGCCAACACCTCCCTGAGCTTCGAGCAGGCAGAGCTGCTGCGCCTGCTGAACAAGATCTTCTTCGAGCGAGGATGGGAGGGGCGCCCCTACCTGGAGCTGGTCCGGCGTGGCGTCGTCCCGGGGCTGCTGGCGACACCTCCTTCCCCGGAGGACTCCAAGGTGCCCCCGGTGCCGGCGTGGGCGCACGCTCGTCTGATGGATCTGAGCAACGCGCGGATAGACGGGCTCCTCCGTCAGCCCGTCCGTGTCCTCGGGGACCTGGAGATGCTCCGTGTCCCGCCGGTGCAGGAGGACCGAACGGCTACGGTCCAGCCCGGCACCGTCCGCCTGGAGGCGGCTGTGGCCGCTCTCGAGGGGATGGCGCAGGCCGCCGAGCGGCGGCAGCGCGACGGCGGCGGTGGTGACGTCGGTGCGGGCAAGCGACGGAATCGCCGCAAGGATCGGCGCGACTGAGCCGGATCGTCAGGTGCCGACGGTGGGCAGGTCGGCCTCGACGGTGTCGATCGCCATCGGGTCGTCCTTGCGGACGTCGATGATGTGACCGGTCTGGGCGGAGATCAGCACGTCGAGGGAGGTCCGGGCGACCACCTCCGACTCCAGCAGCGAGCCCGCGGGCTCCTCGCCGAACGCCTTGGTGCGCATCGGGGTGCCGGTGCGCTCGGGGTTGATGCAGTTGACCCGGACGCCGGTCGGCCGCCCACTCGTCGGCGAGCGCCTGGGTCAGGTTGACCAGTGGCGGCCTTGGCCGACGAGTAGAGGCTGTAGCCGCTGCGGCCGCGGGTGTAGGAGCTGGACGTGAACAGCAGCAGCGAGCCCTGCGTCTCGCCGCAGGTGGGGGAAGAACACCTGGGCGATGAAGACCGGCGCGAGGTAGTTGATCTCGGTGGCCGCGTAGATCGTCTCCTCGCTCGTCTCGAGCGAGGTTGCCGCGCGGCAGCACGCCGGCGGTGTTGACGACGTAGTCGATCCGCCCGGACTCCTCGATCGCCTGCCGGGCCGCGCGCCGCGACGTCCTCGCGGCGCTCCACGTGGGTGTTGGTGCGTGGACCGGCTGAACGTGAAGACGTCGGCGCCGTAGGCCGCGGGCCAGCGCGGCGATGTCGTGCGCCGATGCCGTAGCTGCCGCCGAAGACGACGATCGTCTTGCCGGCCAGGGCGGCGCGGTAGTCGTCCTCGGCGGCCGGGCGCCGGGACGTCGCTGCTGGTGAGCTGGAAGAGCTTGTCGGCGAGGTAGACGTCGATCGGCTCGGTGACCTTCATGTTGCGCTCGTCGCCGTGCGACCACCTAGATCGGCACGTCGGGCAGGTAGCGCAGCACGACGCGTGCAGTCGTCGGTGGCCTCGAAGTCGGGGTCCTCGCCGGCGATCTCGTAGGCCTCGCGGATCGTGCGAGGAGCGGAACGCCTGCGGGGTCTGGCCGCGGCGCAGCGCGGCGCGCGGCGGGATGTCGCGTGATGCATGTCGTCCTCGTCGACCTCGATGATCGTGTCGGCGGACGGGATGGCGACGTCGACGGCGTGGTAGGTCTCCAGCGCGTCGACGCACTCGCTGATGATCCGCGCGCTCACGCAGCGGGCGGACGGCGTCGTGGAAGAGGACGTTGCACGTCGGCCTCGCCGAGCGCGTCGAGCGCGCGCAGGGTGGTGTCGTTGCGGGTCTCGCCGCCCTCGAGGATCTCGGTGACCTTGTCGTAGCCGCCGTTCGCGACGATCGCGCGGACCGCGTCGAGGTGGCCCGGCGCCATCAGCACGATGATCTCGTCGATCATCGGGTGGCCGTCGAAGACGCGTCAGCGTGTGCTCGATGATCGTCTTGCCGGCGATCTTGATCAGCTGCTTGGGGATGTCGAGGCCGACCCGGACGCCCACCCCGCCTGCGAGCAGCACGGCGACGTTCTTCGTTCGGACAGGGCTCGGCTCCATGACGCGCATCCTTCCAGACGGCCTGCTGTGGGCCCGGCGGGCCCGGTGGCCGTATGGTGATCGGGTTCCCGGGCCCCCACCGCCGAAGCGAGGCGAGACTTGAAGTCACCCAGCGGACCGACGCTCCCCGAGGGCTCCCGGCTGGTCCACATCGGCCCGCACAAGACCGGCAGCACCGCGATCCAGGTGGCGCTCCAGGAGGCCCGTCCCCAGCTCGCCGACCACGGGGTCGTCTACGCCTCCGGCAGGGGCCACCGGCCCGACAAGGCCGGCTGGGCACTCGGCATCCGGGGTCGCCCGGCGGGCTCGGAGCAGCCTCCGATGAAGCACTGGAAGTCCTTGGTCCGCGAGGTCGCCGACGCGGGCGACCAGCGGGTCTGCGTCAGCAACGAGGACTTCGGGCGGGCCACCCCCCAACAGATCACGCGGTTGGTCCGCGACCTCGGCGGCGACGCCGTCCACGTGGTGGCGGTGGCGCGTCGACTCGACCGCTACCTCCCCTCCCAGTGGCAGGAACGGGTCAAGGCCGGCGATCGACGTTCGTACGACGACTGGCTCCGCGTCGTGCTGGACACCGTCGACGACGAGTTCGCCTGGGACCGCAAGAACGTCTGGTTCTCCCACGACGTGGGCGAGCTGGTCTCCCGGTGGACCGAGGTCGTCGGCGACGACAGGTTCACACTGATCCTCAGTGACGAGAACGACCGCGAGCTCCTGCCACGTTCCTTCGAGGACCTGCTCGGTATCCCTGCCGGCACCCTCAAGCCCAACCCCTCCCGCAGCAACCGTGGTCTGAGCTGGGCCGAGACGGAGCTGGTCCGCGCCGTCAACGGCATCGTCGAGGAGCAGGGCTGGAGCAGGCCGCAGCGCCGGCGCTACGTGAAGGCCGCGGTGCTGGCCGACATGCAGCGGCGTCCGGCGCCGCCCGGCCCGAAGTCCCCGCCGCTGCCCGCCTGGGCGGCCGACGACCTCCGGGCGCGCAGCGAGCGCCGGATCCAGCAGGTCCGGTCCATGGGCGCGCGGATCGTGGGTGATCCCGAGTCGATGAGGGTGCCGGACGACGTACCGGTGGCGACGCCCCCGCTGGAGCCCCCGGGTCTGGACCTGGGCATCGCAGCGGCCGCGGTCGCCGCGGTGGTGGAGCTGGCACTGAAGCGCGAGGGTGAGACACCCGGAGGAGCCACATGAAGTTGCGAGCCAGGCGTCTGCTGACCCGGGTCACCCGGACGCGGCGGGCCGAGCCTCCGCCCGCGCAGCCGCCCCGCACCCCGGGCCTGGTGGAGGAGTTCACGCGCCGTCGCATCGTCGGCTGGGTGTCGGTCCCGGCGGGTGCGCCCCCGACGAGGGTCACGCTCCAGGTCGGTCAGCTCGACCTCGCTGCGACGTACGCCACTCCCGGGGTCCCCCTGTCCGGGTCCCATGGCGGACCGCCCAACGCCCAGCCGCCCGCACCGGTCGCCAGCGGCGGTGTTCGCCGGCTTCCCGGGCCGCCCGGGGACCACCGGAACAGTGCGCAGGAGGTGCGCGCGTTCTCCTTCCGGATCAAGGGCGTCTGGCCCTTCCTGAAGAAGCGGAACCGGATCCGGGTCACCGTCGACGGGCAGGCCCTGCCGATCGCCGGCCACGGCATGTTCGTGCACCCGCCCCGCAACGGGGAGCAGTCCCTCTCCGAGCTGCGCGCACTCTTCGACGCCGGCCACCTGTTGTCGCAGAGCGGCACCATCCGCCTGTCGAAGAAGCTCGACACCGAGTGGCAGCAACGCGTGATGCGGCTCTACCAGAAGGTCCGCACCATCGTCTCCGACGCCCACGGCTACGACGTGTTCTTCGTCTACGGCACGCTGCTCGGCGCGGTCCGGGAAGGCGGGTACATCGGCCACGACGTCGACTTCGACGCGGCGTACGTCTCCGCGACCCGCACCGGCCGGGAGGCCGCGGCCGAGCTGGTCGACATCGCGCACACGCTCATCGACGCCGGCCTCGTGGTCGACGCCCGGGAGCGCCTGCTGCACATCAACGACCCGGACGACCCGGAGGACCGGATCGACCTGTTCCACACCTACGTCGACCCCGACGGTCACGTGCAGTTCCCCTGGGGCGTCGCCGGGACCGGGGTCCTCGACGCGCGCGAGGTCGCGGAGGTCCGCGAGCTCGACTTCCCCGGGGGCAGCGGCCTGGTCCCCGCGCAGGCCGAGAAGGTCGTGGCGCACCTGTACGGCGAGGACTGGCGGCAGCCGAAACCCGGCTGGGACTGGAACCTCGCCCGCACCGATGCCGCCCTCGACGGGCTGCTGACCACCGAGCAGCGGACCAAGGTCTACTGGGCCAGCTTCTACGCCCGGGCCGGATCGAGCCCCGGGTCGACCTTCTTCGAGCTCATCCAGGCGCGACCGGACACCCCGGGGAGCATCGTCGACATCGGGTGCGGCGACGGACGGGACTCCTGTGCCTTCGGCGCCGCCGGCCGGTCGGTCCTCGGCATCGACCAGTCGCGGGTCGGCATCCGGCACGCCGCGGACCACGCCACGTCCCGCGGGCTCGGCGACACCGTGCGGTTCCTGGAGTGCGACGTCTCGGACCGGGAGGCCCTCACCTCCGTCCTGAAGGGCCACGTCGAGTCCGCCGACGGCGCGGTGATGTTCTACCTGCGCTTCTTCCTCCACGCCATCGACGAGGCCGCCCAGGCCGACCTGATGGAGGTGCTGGCCGCGGTCGCCCGCCCCGGGGACCTGTTCGCCGCCGAGTTCCGCACCAACCTCGACGAGGCCGGTTCGAAGGTCCACGGCCAGCACTACCGCCGCTACCAGGACCCCGACGTGTTCGTCGAGAGCCTGCGAGCGCGAGCACGGGTTCGAGGTCCTCTACCGCCACGAGGGGACGGGGTTGTCGCCGTACCACGAGGAGGACCCGCACCTGTGCCGTGTCGTGGCGCGTCGCCGCGTGTGACGCAGGGAACTCTCCTCGTGGTTCCCCCGACCGTGTGCTGCGGCGTAGATTCACCGTGAACCACGCGAGGGAGGCCCCGGTCGCCCCTCGGCACACCTGACCGAGCACACCGTCCGGTACCCGCACCGGCCCTCACCCGAGGGCGTCGGAGGGACTGGAACGAAAGGTTCGAGCATGAGCACCAGCCCTGCCCTGCGCGTGGGAGTGATCGGCGCCGGCCGTGTCGGCGCCGTCCTCGCCGCCGCACTGCGTTCCGCAGGTCACGAGATCGTGGCCGCCGCAGGCGAGTCCGACGCCTCCCGGGGCCGGATCGCCGCCCTCCTGCCGGGGGTCCCCCACGACAAGCCGACCGCGGTCGCCCGCGGCTGTGACGTCCTGCTGCTGACGGTGCCGGACGACATGCTCGGCAACGTCGTGGCGATGCTCAGTGCCAGCGGCGCCATCCACGCGGGCCAGCACGTCGTCCACACCTCCGGTCGGCACGGCCTCGCGGTGCTCGACCCGGCCGCGTCGGTCGGTGCCCACCCCGTCGCCACGCACCCCGCCATGACCTTCACGGGCACCGGGATCGACCTCGGCCGGCTGGCCGGGTGCGTCTTCGGTGTCACCGCGGGTGAGGCCGAGCGCGCGTTCACCGAGCGGCTGGTCGCCGACCTCGGTGGTCGCCCCATGTGGGTCCCCGAGGAGCGCCGGACCGTCTACCACGCGGCTCTGGCCCACGGCGCCAACCACCTCGTCACCCTCGTGACCCAGGCGATGGAGCTGCTGGCGGCCGCCGGTGCCGACAACCCCGCCGACACCCTGCGGCCCCTGCTCTCCGCGGCGCTCGACAACGCGCTCGACCAGGGCGACAGCGCCCTCACCGGCCCGATCGTCCGCGGCGACGTCGAGACGGTCCGGGGACACCTCGACGAGATCGCCCGCACCGCCCCGCACACGCTCCCGTCGTACGTCGCCCTGGCGCGCGACACCCTCGACCGGGTCGTCACCGACGGGCGGCTGCTGCCCATCCGTGCCGAGAAGATGCGGCAGGTGCTCGACCTTGCCGGTGTCGCGGCGCCGCTCCTGCCGGCGCCGGTCGTGCCGGAGCGACCCCTGCGATGAGTGCCGAGCCCGTCCTCGCGCACACGCGCGAGGAGCTCGCCGCGCTGCTCGGCCCCGCTCGGGGCGCGGGCAAGCGGGTCGGCTTCGTCCCGACCATGGGTGCGCTGCACGACGGCCACGCGAGCCTGATGCGCGTCGCGCGCGACCACGTCGCCGACGGGCCGGTCGTGGCGTCGATCTTCGTGAACCCGCTGCAGTTCGGGGCCGGCGAGGACCTCGACCGCTACCCCCGGACCCTCGACGCCGACCTCGAGGTCTGCGGTCGGCAGGGAGTCGACGTCGTCTTCGCCCCGTCCGTCGACGAGGTCTACCCCGGCGGCGAGCCGCAGGTGACGGTGGACCCCGGCCCGGTGGCCACCCTGCTCGAGGGCCGGATCCGCCCCGGGCACTTCCGCGGCGTGCTGACGGTGGTGGCCAAGCTGTTCGGGCTGGTCCGGCCCGACGTTGCCGTGTTCGGCCAGAAGGACTACCAGCAGCTGGTGCTGATCCGCCGCCTGGTCGCCGACCTGTGCCTGCCCGTGCAGGTGGTGGGGGCGGAGACCGAGCGGGAGGACGACGGGCTCGCCCTCTCGAGCCGGAACCGCTACCTCGACCCCGAGCGACGTTTCCAGGCGGCGGCGCTCCACCGGACCCTGCAGGCGGCACGCCTGGCCGCACCCGACGGGCTCGACGCCGCCCTCGACGCCGCGCGCGCGGAGCTCCGCTCGGCGGACGGCGTGGACCTCGACTACCTCGAGATCACCGACCCCGACCTGGGCGAGCTGCCCGACGTCGTACCCCCCGGCACCGAGGGCCGGATCCTGGTCGCCGCCCGCCTCGGCGGCACCCGACTCATCGACAACCTGCCGATCGTCCTTGGCGGCACCGGAGAAGGAGCAGCCTGATGCTGCGCACCATGATGAAGAGCAAGATCCACCGCGCGACCGTCACCCAGGCGGACCTGCACTACGTGGGCTCGGTGACCGTCGACGAGGACCTCCTCGACGCCGCCGACCTCCTGGCCGGGGAGCTGGTGCACATCGTCGACGTCACCAACGGGGCCCGGCTGGAGACCTACACGATCGCCGGCGAGCGGGGCAGCGGTGTCATCGGCATCAACGGCGCCGCGGCCCGCCTGGTCCACCCCGGCGACATCGTGATCCTGATCGCCTATGGGCAGATGGAGACCGCGGAGGCCAGGGAGCACCAGCCCCACGTCGTGTTCGTCGACGCCGACAACCACATCCTCGCGACGGGTTTCGACCCCGCGGAGACGTTCGGTGACGCCGGCCTGACCCGCGGAGACCTCACCCGTTCCGCGTCGTCCGGCTAGCCTGCCCGAATGACCCCTGCACCCGTACGACGGGTCCCCGGCCGGCTGACGGCCCCCGAGCCCGGCTGGACCACGACGGCCGACGTGGTGGTGATCGGCTCCGGCATCGCCGGGCTGACGGCCGCGCTGCGTCTGCGTGGGCAGGTCGGCAAGATCCTCGTCGTCACGAAGGACGTGCTCAACGCGGGCTCCACGCAGTGGGCCCAGGGCGGCATCGCCGCGGCGCTCGGACCGGAGGACACCCCCGCGCAGCACGAGCACGACACCCTCGTGGCGGGCGCCGGTGCCTGCGACGCCGAGGCCGTGCGGATCCTCGTCACCGAGGGGCCGGAGGCGGTCCGTGAGCTGATCGCGCTCGGCACGAAGTTCGACCACGACCCGGACGGCGTCCTCTCCCTCACCCGCGAGGGCGGACACCACCGGGACCGCATCGCGCACGCCGGAGGGGACGCCACCGGCGCCGAGATCCAGCGCGCCCTGATCGCGGCGATCGAGCGCGCCCCGGAGATCGAGGTCGTCCAGCACGCGCTCGCGGTCGACCTGCTGCTCGACGGGCCGGTCGCCGACGGCGGCGGGATCGCCGGCGTCACCCTGCACGTGATGGGTGAGGGCCAGCGCGACGGCGTGGGCGCCGTCCTGTGCCGGGCCGTGGTGCTGGCGTGCGGCGGCCTGGGCCAGGTCTTCTCCCAGACCACGAACCCGGCCGTGTCCACCGGCGACGGCATGGCCCTCGCGCTGCGGGCCGGGGCCACGCTGCGCGACCTCGAGTTCGTGCAGTTCCACCCGACCGTCATGTACCTCGGCCCCGACTCGATCGGGCAGCAGCCGCTGATCTCGGAGGCCGTCCGCGGCGAGGGCGCCTTCCTCGTCGACGGCCTCCCGGAGGAGGGCGGCCACCGCTTCATGCAGGGCCAGCACGCGCTGGCGGACCTCGCCCCCCGCGACGTCGTCGCCAAGGCGATCACCCGGCGGATGAACGAGACCGGTCGCCCCCACATGTGGCTCGACGCCCGCCACCTCGGTGCCGACTTCTGGGAGCGCCGGTTCCCGACGATCCTCGCGACCGCCCGCCAGCACGGCATCGACCCGGTGACCGAGCTGATCCCGGTCGCGCCGGCCTGCCACTACGCGTCGGGCGGGGTGGCCACCGACCTGTGGGGCCGGTCCGACGTGCCCGGCCTCTACGCCACCGGCGAGGTCGCCTGCTCGGGCGTGCACGGCGCCAACCGGCTCGCCTCCAACTCCCTGCTCGAAGGGCTGGTCTTCTCGCGCCGGATCGCCCAGGTGCTGCCCGGGGAGCTGCGACCGTGGGCCGACCCGCGTCGAGGACCGGAGGACCGAGGCGATCGTGGCCGGCTCCGTCCGGCGCGAGCTCCAGGAGGTGATGACCTCGCGGGTCGGGGTGCTGCGGTCTGCCGAGGGTCTCGACGAGGCCGGGGTCATGCTCGACAAGCTGGCGCAGACCACGACCGGGACCGTCGACCAGGACTCCTGGGAGGCCAGCAACCTGCTCACCGTCAGCGCCGCGCTCGCCGAGGCGGCGGCCCTGCGCGAGGAGACCCGGGGCTCCCACTGGCGCGAGGACTTCCCGGACCGCGACGACGCCCGCTGGTCGGGGCACTTCGACGCGGTGATGGCCGACGGCGAGACCAGCCTGTCCTTCCACCCTGCCGCCCCCACCGACGGAGCCTTCTCGTGAGCCTCGCCCGCACCCCGCTCGAGCAGCTGCCCCCGACCTGGCTCGCCGAGCTCGACGCCGCCGGACTGGACGCCCGGGCCGTCTACGACGGGGTGGCCGCGGCCCTGGCGGAGGACCTGCCCGGGGGCGCCGACGACGTGACCAGCGCGGCCACGATCCCCGCCGACGCGCACGGCACCGCCGTCTTCGCCGCCCGGGACGCGGGCACCGTCGCCGGCCTCGGGGTGGCGGTCCTGGTCTTCCACTACGTCATGGGCGACTCCGTGACCGTCAGCGACCGGGTCCCCGACGGCACCCGGGTGGCTCCCGGCGACGTCGTGATGCGGGTGTCCGGGCCGACCCGCGGCCTGCTGACGGCCGAGCGGACCGCGCTCAACTACGCCAGCCACCTCTCGGGGGTCGCCACCGCCACCGCCACCTGGGTCGCGGCCCTCGACGGCACCCGCGCCCGCGTCCTCGACACCCGCAAGACGCTGCCCGGCTACCGCGCCCTGCAGAAGTACGCCGTCCGCTGCGGCGGCGGGGTCAACCACCGGTTCAGCCTCGCGGACGTGGCGATGGTCAAGGACAACCACGTGATCGCCGCGGGAGGCGTCGTCGCCGGCGTACGACGCCGTCCGCGCCGCCCACCCCGACCTGCGGGTCGAGGTGGAGGTGACCGATCTCGTCCAGCTGCGCGAGCTGCTCGACGCCGGCTGCCGGGAGATCCTCCTCGACAACATGTCGACCGCGACCATGGCCGAGGCGGTCGCGATCACGGACGGACGGGCCACCCTCGAGGCGTCCGGTGGCCTGACCATCGAGCGCGCCCGCGAGGTCGCCGAGACCGGGGTCGACTTCATCTCCGTCGGCGCGCTGACCCACTCGGTCCGCGTCTTCGACCTGGGCATGGATCTTTCCTGATGACGCTCCTCGCCGCCGACATCGGCAACAGCCACACGGTGCTGGGGCTGCTGCGCGACGGCGAGGTCGTGGCCGACTGGCGGGTCGCCACCGACGCCCGGCGTACGTCCGACGAGTGGGCGGTGCTGCTGCGCGGCCTGCTGGGCGACGACGCGGACGTCACCGGGATCGTGGTGTGCTCCACCGTGCCGGCGGTCCTCCACGAGTGGCGGGACATGCTGGTCCGGCACTTCGCCGACGTGCCGCACGTGGTGGTCGAGCCCGGCGTCCGGACCGGGGTGCCGGTGCTGATGGACAACCCGCGTGAGGTGGGCTCGGACCGGATCATCAATGCGCTCGCGACCGCGAAAGAATTCCCCGGGCCCGCCATCGTCGTGGACTTCGGCGGGACCGCCACGACGTTCGACGTGGTCAGCGCCCAGGGCCAGTACATCGGTGGCGCCATATCGCCGGGAATTGAGATCTCTCTCGACGCCCTCGGCCGCCGCGGCGCCCAGCTGCGCACCGTGGAATTGCTGCGCCCGCGCTCGGTGATCGCCAAGAACACCGTCGAGGCACTGCAGAGCGGAATGCTGTTCGGGGTGGCCAGCCAGGTCGAGGGAATTGTGTCCCGGATGATCGCCGAGCTCGGCGCGGAGACCGCCGACGTGCGGGTGATCGCCACCGGCTACCTCGCGCCGCTGGTGCTGGAGGAGTGCCGGTGCTTCACCGACCACGCCCCCTGGCTGACGCTGCGCGGGCTGGAGCTGGTCTTCCAGCGCAATGCCTGATCCCGGAATTGCCTGTCAGCATTCCTTGACGGATAGGCCTCGAATTCCGGGCCGTTCGCTTTTTTCGTATCGCCTGACATTATTTCGCCGTCATTACGTGTGGATCGGCTGAAAGAGGCGAGGGAAATGGCACAGAAGGTGAACATCGTCCTGGTGGACGATATCGACGGGTCGGATGCGACCGAGACGGTTTCTTTCGGGCTCGACGGCACGACGTACGAAATCGATCTCAACGACAAGAATGCCGCCGCCCTTCGCGATGCCCTGTCCGGCTATGTCGGTCATGCCCGCAAGGTCGGCTCGGCCTCGCGCCGGGGCCGCAAGTCCAGGCCGCCTCCTCCGCGGCGGCCGGCGGCACCAGCGCCAAGGAGATCCGCGACTGGGCACGCTCGAACGGCTACGAGGTCCCCGACCGCGGCCGGGTCTCGGCCGACGTCCGGGCCGCCTTCGAAGCCGCTCACTGACCCACTCGTCGAGTTGGGCACGCGCGGCCGTTGAGTTGGGCACGAGTTCGCGTTGAGTTGGGCCCCGATCACTGAACGGGGCCCAGACTCAGCACTGATTTCGGCCCAACTCGAGGCGGTGTGTTCGCTGAGAGCGGACCAGGTTTGGCACAGAACGGGAACGCGTAGGCTGTCTTCGGGGTTACTCCTCATGTACCTCCTCGCCGATCCAGGTGTGGGGGCCCCGAAGGTGGCAGGAGAGATGCGCAATGTTCGAGCGGTTCACAGACCGAGCCCGTCGGGTGGTCGTGCTGGCCCAGGAAGAGGCCCGCATGCTCTCCCACAACTACATCGGGACCGAGCACATCCTGCTCGGCCTGATCCACGAGGGCGAGGGCGTGGCGGCCAAGGCTCTGGAGAGCCTCGACATCTCCCTCGAGGCCGTGCGCGCCCAGGTCGAGGAGATCATCGGCCAGGGGCAGCAGGCCCCGAGCGGCCACATCCCGTTCACCCCCCGCGCCAAGAAGGTGCTCGAGCTCTCGCTGCGCGAGGCGCTCCAGCTCGGCCACTCCTACATCGGCACCGAGCACATCCTGCTCGGCCTGATCCGTGAGGGCGAGGGCGTCGCCGCGCAGGTGCTGCAGAAGCTCGGCGCCGACCTCAACCGGGTCCGCCGAGCAGGTCATCCAGCTGCTCTCCGGCTTCCAGGGCAAGGAGTCCGCCGCGTCCGGCGCCGCCTCGAGCGCGTCCGGTGGCGATGCGCCGTCGGCCTCGCTGGTCCTCGACCAGTTCGGCCGCAACCTGACCCAGGACGCCCGCGAGGGCAAGCTCGACCCGGTCATCGGTCGCGAGCAGGAGATCGAGCGGGTCATGCAGATCCTCGTCGCGCCGCACCAAGAACAACCCGGTCCTGATCGGTGAGCCCGGCGT
>CAVZAZ010000003.1:0-46255 GCA_963773355.1 uncultured Actinomycetota bacterium
CGCCCAGCGTCCCGGCCGGGTGGTGACCCGCGAGGAGCTGGCCGCCCGCCTCGGGCTGCCGCAGCTCACGCCGCGCCGGACTGAGGTCCTCGTGGCCGGCATCAACGACACCCTCGGCCCCGACACCATCGTCGAGGTCCCCCGCCGGGGCCTCAAGATGACGCCCTACGTCGACGCGCCGACCGTCACGATGCTCTGAGCACACCCGTCCCGGCGGCACGCCGGGCCATCATGCGTCCGTGACGACCCTCGACCGGCGTGCCCTCAACCGGGCGACGATGGCTCGCCAGCTGCTGCTCGAACGAGCCGATCTCGATCCCTTGGCGGCGGTCGCCCATCTCGTCGGCATGCAGGCCCAGGTGCCGCTCAACCCCTACCTCGGCCTGTGGTCGCGACTGCGCGACTTCCGTCCCGAGGAGCTGGGCGCGGCGCTCGAAGCGTCGCGCCGCCGTGCGCATCGTGGCGATGCGGGCCACCGTCCACCTGCTGACCGCCGACGACGCGCTGCTGCTGCGCCCGCTGTGCCAACCGGTCCTCGACGGCGAGCTCGCCCGTCACCGCGACGTGGCGCCGGCACTACAGCGGCGTCGACCTGGCGCCGGTGCTGACCTACGGCGCGCAGCTCCTCGCCGAGCGACCACGCTCGGGCGGGCAGCTGCGAGCAGCGCTCGCCGAGCGCTTCCCGGATGTCGATCCGGCGGCCATGGGCCTCGCCTGCCGCAACAAGCTGGCCCTCGTCCAGGTCCCGCCGCGAGGCGTGTGGGGCAAGACGTCCCAGGTCGTCACGACCACCGCCGAGGCATGGCTCGGCCGGCCACTCGTCGCCAACCCGTCCATCGACGAGGTCGTGCTGCGCTACCTCGCCGCCTACGGACCAGCGACACCGGCCGACGTCGCAGCGTGGTCGCGCCTGACGGGCTTCCGCGAGGTGCTCGAGCGGCTGCGACCGCAGCTGCGCACGTTCCGCGACGAGCACGGACGCGAGCTGTTCGACGTGCCGGACGCTCCGTTGCCCGATCCCGACACGCCCGCACCCGCGCGCCTGCTGCCCGAGTACGACAACGCCGTGCTGTCACACGCCGACCGCAGCCGCTACTGGCCCGACACGCCGATCGTGGCCGACCCACCGATCCACGGATCGATCCTCCACGATGGCTTCCTCGCCGGCGTGTGGTCACTCGCGCGGTCGAAGGAGGACGACGGTCCTCACGGTTCGCCATCGCCCGCTGGATCGCGGCCGCGATCGACGAGATCCAGACCGAGGCCGAACGGGCGCTGGCGTTCCTGGAGCCGTCGGCCGCCCGGCACGAAGTCCGGGCGGCCGAGGCCTAGCTCACTGCGGCGAGACGCCGATCAGCTCGAGCGCGTCGGCGACGAGCTCCGCTCGCGCCTCGGGGCTCTCCAGCTGCTCGATGCCGAAGCCGAGGAGCAGCGTGTCCTCGGTGGCGACGCCGGCGGTGATCTCACCGAGCTGCTGCGCCCGCTTCCAGTCGAGCGGGTTGTCGAGACTGCCCTCCGGCGGCCCGAGGACCTGCCAGGCCCCGAAGTCCTCCTCGAAGCCCTCTGCCTCGACCACGCCATCGGTCGTGACGAGCCGATGTCGTCGAGGACGACGCCGAGCCCGCCGGTGACCGGGTCGGTCACGTAGCTGACGACGATCTCGACCTGCTCGCCCGCGTAGGCGCGAGAGGTCGAAGGCGACCGGCTGCCAGCCGTCGGAGTCGCCGGTGAACGAGTTCCACGATCCCGGGAAGGCCGGCACGCACGGGTCGCCCGAGCGTCAGGTACCGTCGACAGGTTCGGGTGCAGGCCGATGAAGAAGCCCGCTCGCACTCCGCCGGCACGTCGGTCGCGGTGTTGCCGTTGAGGTCGGGCAGCGTCGTCCAGTCGTCCTCGCCCGACGGTGTGCGCCTCGACGATGACGTGGTCGTAGCCCTCCTCGGTCGTACCACGCCAGCTGCGCCTCCAACGTCGGAGCCTCGTCGGCGGTGATGCCGGTCAGGTCGAACGACACGCCCGAGGCGCATGTAGCTCTCGTCGGCGTGGTTGGCGACCGCCGCGAACTCGCCCTCGACCGCGGCGATGGTGCCGACGGCGCTCGATGTACTCGAGGACGGCCGACGTGGCGAACTGCGGGAACTGCTCCGGCGGCAGCACGTCGCTGGTCACCGTGAACGCGCCGACCTCGTCGATCGGGTTGTCGACCGTGGCCGGTCCACCGAACGATGCCTCGTCGCCGTCCATCGGGCCGGCCGTGCCGACGACGCCCCGGCTGCGTCGAGCGGCTCGCGGTCGAACGCGCCGAGGCAGTACTGGGCGAAGTCGTCGGCGAGCAGCAGGCAGTCGCTGAACAGGTCGTCGGTGACGACGCACTGCTGCTCGGGGAAGTCGTCGAGGCCGTAGTAGATGCCGCCGATGATGCCCGCCGAGCAGGTCGTCGAGGAGGCTGTCCATGTGCCGCCGTCTCGCCGGCGTGGATGAGCTTGCCGCCAGCGTTGAGGTAGTCGCGGACCGCGATCGTCAGGTACTGCGCCGCTCGGCGACCGAGGTGTCCTGGCAGAGTCCGGTCCGAAGCACGGCAGCTCGGTGATGAAGTCCTCGGGGTCCTGGGTCAGCCGGTTGTCGCCGAGGTACCACAGCACGGCGTCGTAGTGGCTGAGGACGCCGAGGTCGTGGGGGATCGCCCTGGGCGTCGACGTCCCAGACGTCGGGCGTGATCCCGTTGGCCTCGAGCGCGGCGACGTGCTCGTCGACGTACTTCGGCGCCGCCGCCCGGCGGCGTCGGGACGTCGGGTTGACGCCGGTGTAGTCCTCGTTGGCGATGATCAGCACCGGGTTGCCGGTGTCGCTGGCGACGGTGTACGTGAAGTGCTCGCTCTCGACCTGTCCGCGCTCGTCGCGGTCCCGTCGCCACCGCGGTGAACCAGACCTCGACCTCGTCGCCAGCCGCGGCGCCGCTGCACCTCACCGCGGAACTCGGCGTAGTAGTCGGTGTTCTCGAAGCCGTATCGCTCACCGCCGTCCCACTCGTGCGCTGATGCGTTGCGAGTGCGGCCGCCGTTGATGCTGTAGTTCATGCGGATCCCGGCGAGGTCCCGCTTCGCCGTGACGGCGACGGTCTGCGGGTCGCCGTAGGAGACGTCGAACGAGTCGACGACGAAGTTCGGCGTGTCGATGCCGACGACCGACACGGGGTCGTCGGGGTCGGCTGCCGACTCGGCGACGGCCAGGGCGAACGGGATGTTCTTCTCGAACTCCGCCTGGATGAGGCGCCTCGTCGTCCGGGAAGTGGAAGCCGCTCTCGCAGTCCTCGGCCTCCCACTCGTCGTCGCGGATTGACGCCGACGCCGACTCGCACGTCGCCATCTCGGGCGTGAACCCGAGCGTGCCGTAGGCCTCCTGCATGTGCGAGTCCGTGTCGCCGTTCGTCGTGTACAGCTCGGCCGAGATGTCCGGGTCGTAGCCGGGGATCGCCGATCCGATGACGTCGTTGCCGGCCATCGCTTCGTAGAGCACGTCGTCGGGCGACGGCGTCGCGACCTGCCACCCGAGGCCGTACAGCAGCAGCTCGGCGGCCGAGTGGTAGTTGACGAGGAACTCGGGCGTGATCTCGGCGAACAGCGCGTCGAGCGCCTGGTTCTCGGGCTCCGACAGCGGGCCCGGGCCGCGGTACGTCTCGCTGCCGAGGTTCGGCGACGAGCCCTCGTTGTCGTAGCCCCAGCGGGTCGGGAAGTTGCGGTTGAGGTCGACGCCGTCGCCGACGGTGATCTCGCCGTCACCGTTGTTGTCGCGCAGGTTCTTGCGCCACAGCCGTTCGGCGTCGTGGCTGAAGTCGTAGCCGTCCGGGTTGGCGACCGGGACGAACCACAGCTCGTTGTTGTCGATGATCGAGGTGATCTGGGCGTCGGTGCCGTAGCCCGTCGAGGTAGTGGTCGAGGAGCCGGCGGACCATCTCCGGCGTGATCCACTCCCGGGCGTGCTGCGCGCCGATGTAGACGGTGGTCGGCCGCCGTCCGAGCCGCGTCCGGCCCGGGTCGCTGGTCACCCGCACGGCGGTGATGTCCTGGCCGTTGGTCGTCTGTCCGATGGTGTGCGAGCTCGGCGATCGCCGGATAGGCGGCCGCCTGGGCGATCAGCTCCTCCTGGAGGCCGCCTGGACCGCTGTAGCGCCGGAACACGCCGTCTTGCTGGACGGCGATCCGGCTGTCGGCGCCGCCCTTGGGCGTCAGCTCGAGCGCCGCGCGTCGGCGAGCGCGGCAGCCTGTCCGTCGCTCAGGATCACCTCGACCGAGAACTGGCCGTCGGCACCTTCGACGGGCGCCACCTCGAGCTCGTGGCGATCGACACCCAGCTCGAGCAGCGGCTCGAGGCCGGCCCGGTCGATCGTGCCCGAGTACACGGCGAGGCCGCCCCCGCTCTCGAACGGATCCGGCGGCACGGGCTTGGCGCTGACGCTGGCGCTGGACCACGCCAACCCGGCCAGCAGCATCGAGCCGGCGAGCGCGAGCGAGAGACGACGACGAACCATGCGGCCACCCCCAGGAGTCATGGACCCCCGTGCTGCGTGGCCACCGGCACCGCGTCAATGGGACAGCCGTCCCCCGGGCACGGCGTCCGGCCAGGGTTCGGGGTCGACACGCGCCCGCCCGACGGGCCACGATGGCGGGCGCCCGAGAGGAGGGCCCGTGACCGATCGATCGACCGTCTCCACCGACGCCGCCCTACCCACCGTCCCCCAGTGGGCGACGCCCCCGGATCCGGCGACGTGCGAGCTGCTGCGCAACCTGGTCCAGGTCTATGCCTTCTTCGCCGATGCCGGTCGAACGGCCGACGTGGAGACCCTCTTCACCGACGACGCCACGTGGGACGGCGAGGCGCTCGGGTACGGCTCGGCCGCCGGCCCGCCGGCGATCGCGGCCATCGTGTGCGGCCACCACCGTCCGGAGCAGCCGATGATGCACATGCCGGGCCCGCCGCTGCTGGCGGCCGTCGGCGACGACGAGGTCCACGGCAAGCTGTGGTGCACGGCCCTGCGGTGGGTCGACGGCACGCCGTCGCCGGTCATCTACTTCTACTACGACGACGTGCTGCGCCGCGGCGCCGACGGCACCTGGCGCTTCCGGCACCGCCACCTGTACCCCGCCGCCATCCCCCGCTGATCCGCCGCGGATCCCTCTATCTGGGCGGCATCCGTATCAGGGCGGCATCCGTCTCACGGGGTGAGACGCAAGCCGCCCAGAACGTGGTCACGGTCCGGTCCGGTCAACCAGAAGCGGGCCGCCGCCGGCTGCCAGGCCGTGACCGGCAACGAGCAGTTGCGGGCCGCCGCCGATCGCCAGGTCGTCGACATGCGCGACAACCTGGCCGTGCGCGACGACCCCAACCACATCGGCAGTGACGGCAGCACGATCAGCCAGCGGATCGCCGCCGCCGGGTACACCCCGGCGGCCCAGGTCGGCGAGATCATGTACTACGCGCTCGGGCCGCCCAAGAACACGCCCGAGGCCGCCGTCGCCCGGTGGATGGACAGCGACGGCCACCGGGCGCTGATCGAGGACTGCTCCTTCACCACGCGGGTGTCGGGGTCGTGTATCCCAACGGCACGTGGTTCTCGGTGATCGACTTCGGTCGCCACTGACGCCACGCCGTTCGTCACCCGCCGAGCGGGTCGGGGCCGCAGGCCACGGGTCGGCCGTGGTCGCCGACCAGCCCGGCCCCGGCGCCGTCGGCCCGGTTGTCGCAGGTGACGATGTTGCCGTCGCCGGGCGCCAGCCCGATGCCGAAGCCGACGATGTCGCCGACGACGACGTTGGCCCGGAACACGTTGCCGGTGCCGTAGCCGTCGTACACGTCGTGGGACTGGAAGCCGTCGACGAGCTCGCTCGGGCGCATCGTGCCGTCGTCGTCCCACTCCGCCGCCGTCTCCTCCACCCGGTTGCCCTCGATCAGCCACCCGTTGCCCTTGGCGTCGACGGCGGAGTCGGCGCTGTTCTCGCCGGAGAGTCCGACGCGCCGGAACACGTTGTCGCGCAGCGTCCCGGAGTCCGTGCCCTCCTTGAGGTCGGCGCCCTCGGCCGTGACGTCCTCGAAGGTGTTGCCCTCGATCAGGGTCCGCTCGGTGTTGTCGCCGACCGCGAGCCCTCCTCGTCGTCGGTGCACTCGAAGTCGGACCAGTTCGAGTTGGCCGAGCCGACGTACACGCCCTCGCCGTACTGCGGCTGGTTGCGCCCCGTGTCGTGGACGTAGGAGTCGCGGAACACGCCGTCGCTCGAGCAGGTGCGGAAGTGCACGCCCTCGGCGCCGATGTCGAACACCTCGACGCCCTCGATCACCGTGCCGACCGACCCGTCGAGCACGATCCCCTTGGTGGCGTGGGCGACGGTCAGCCCGACGATCCGCCAGTGGTCGCCGGTGACGTGCAAGCCGTAGTCGCCGCTGACGTTCTTCGTGCGGAGCACGGCGCTGCGCGACCCGCGAACGTGATCGGCGCATCCGGCGTCCCGGACGCCGACGCGACGAGGCGGGGTCGGAATTCGTATTCGCCGTCGGCGACCTCGATCACCGCGCCCGGCGGCGCCGTCTCGAGCGTGGCGCGGACGGCCTCCACCGAGTCGACGACGATCGTCGCCCCTGCGGCCGGTGCAGTGGGCGTCGCGGCGGCGCGGTCGAGATGGCGGTCGTGACGGTGGTGAACGGGGCCCACCCGCCGGCGATGAACGTCGCCTCGACCCGCTCCTCACCGCCGCCGCCCGTCGTCCGTACGCGGAGCACGTGGCGTCCGGGCGCGACGTCGACGTCGAAGCGCAGCGGCACGGTGTCGTCCGCCTGACGTAGTCCCCGTCGATGACGAGGCGCGCCGTCGTCGCCTCGGCCATGTCGACCTCGAGCACGAACGCGGACGGCGTGGTGGCGCCGGCGAGGGCTGACAGCGCCACGCTGTCGCCGCTGACGCTGACCGTCGACGGGTCGTCGCCCGACGACGAGCACGCCGCGACCAGGACGGCCACGATGAGCAGCGCGGCGGACGGTCACCCGCAGCGGCGCTCGTCGAGGGGGTCGAGCACCTCGAGGAACCTACTGCTCTCCCCCGTCGAGCGCCCCGCGAAGTGACCGGGTGATCGCGGCCAGATGGGCGTGGACGGCCTCGGGTGCCCGCACGGCCCGCACCCGCCCGCCGCCGACGAGGTCGACCACCTGCCGGGTGAGCTCGCCGAGGTCGGCGGCGCCGACCTGGACCCGGCACGAACCGGTCCCGGTCTCCTCCACCCGACGGGGGTTGACCCAGGGGTGTTCGGCCAGCGCGACGTCCCGGTCGACCGCGAGCTCGACGGACGGCGGTGTGGGCGTACGTCATGTCGGCCAGCGAGGCACCGAGGAAGGCGAGCGGTCCGCCGGGCACCGTCCGCCGGGTCACCCCGTGGCCGGTGCGCTCGACGTCGCCCGCCATCCGGTCGACTCGGAACACCCGCCAGTCGCTCCCGGTCGAGGTCGTAGGCGATGAGGTACCAGACGCTGCGCACAGTGACGAGGGCGTTCGGGCTCGACCCGGCGGCGGGCGTCGCGACCGTCGCGGGTCACGTAGTCGAAGCGCACCGACTCGCCGTCCCGGCACGCCTCGGCCAGCGTGGCGATGCGCCCGGGGTCGACCGCCGGTGCCCGTCCGAGCGCGGCGCTGCGGGCGGCCAGGCGGACGGCCTCGGCCCGCCGCTGCACCGGCGCCGGCAGGACGTGGTGGAGCTTGGCCAGGGCGCGGGTCGAGGCGTCGACCATCCCCGTGGTGGCGTCGCCGGCGGCGGTCAGGAGCGCCGTCACCACGGCGACGGCCTCGTCGGCGTCGAGGAACAGCGGCGGGACGACGGCGCCGGCCCGCATCCGGTAGCCGCCCTCGGTCCCGGGCGACGGCCTCGATCTCGTAGCCGAGGCGGCGCAGCCGGTCGACGTCGCGCCGCACCGTCCGGGTCGTGACCCCGAGCCGGTCCGCCAGCTCGGCCCCGGACCAGTGGGCCCGGCCGGTGAGGCACGACAGCAGGGCCAGCGCCCGTCCGGTCGGGTCCCCGTGATCGTCGTCCATCGTGAGGAGATTCTCGCACCTTGCGGACCGAACCTGTCCGCAAGGGTCCGTACGGTCGCCGACATGAGCACGAGCCAGCCCACCACGACCACCCCACCGGCCACGATCCCCCTGAGCTGGGACGACCTCGCCGCCACCGTCGCCGATGCGGGCGACGGCATGTTCATCGCCACCTCGGGTGCCGATCGGCGCCCCCACGTCACGTGGGTGATGCCGGGGTGGGCCGACGAGCGACTGTGGATCTCGATCTTCGCCGACTCTCAGAAGGCGGCCAACCTGCGCAACTGCCCGGACGTGGCGATGACGTGCGCGCCGAAGCTCGACGCCAACGTGCTGATCCGGGCCACGGCCCGGCTCGTCGACGACCCGGACGAGGTGGGCCGGCTGTGGGCCGACGGCGTGCTGCCCTACGACCCGGGCATGTTCTTCAGCGGTCCGGAGGACCCGCGAGCTCCAGTTCGTCGAGCTGACCCCGACGGTCGCGTCCGTCAGCGAGCTCGGCCCCGGTCCGGTCCGTCGCTGGCGTCCGGCCTGACCGCCACGCGTCAGCCCGTGCGCCAGGGGCGCTCGAACGGCAGCCGCCAGGCGCGTGGCGCGATCAGCGGGTGGATCGCGTTGGGCCCCCACGAGCCGGGCGCGTACGAGCGCACGGGCGGGGGCGACTGCAGCAGCGGCGCCGACACGCTCCCACAGGCGCTCGATGCTCTCGGAGCTGTTGAACAGCGTGTGGTCGCCGCTCATGGCGTCGTGGATCAGCCGCTCGTACGCCTCGAGCACGTCGCCGTGCCGCTCGGTCTCGTGCATCGCGAACTGCAGGCTGAGCTTGTCGAGCTTCATGCCCGGGCCCGGGCGCTTGCCGTAGAACGACAGCGAGAGCTTCGACGCGTCGGCGAGGTCGAACGTGAGGTGGTCGGGTCCCAGGGCGCCGACGCCGGAGCCCGGCTGGGAACATGCTGCGGGGCGGCTCTCGGAAGGCGATCGAGATGATGCGGGCGCCCTCGGCCATGCGCTTGCCGGTGCGCAGGAAGAACGGCACGCCGGCCCACCGCCAGTTGTCGATCTCGCAGCGCAGGGCGATGAACGTCTCGGTGTCCGAGTCGGGCGCCACGCCGGGCTCGTCCCGGTAGCCGACGTACTGACCGCGCACGACGTGGCTCGGCTCGATCGGGCTCGCATCGAGCGGAACACCTTGTGCTTCTCCTCGGCGATCGCGCCGGGCTCGAGCGCCGCCGGTGGCTCCATCGCCATGAACGCGAGCACCTGGAACAGGTGGGTGACGACCATGTCGCGATAGGCACCGGTGGCCTCGTAGAAGTCGGCGCGAGCGCCGACGTCGAGCGTCTCGGGGACGTCGATCTGCACGTGGTCGATGTGGTCGCGGTTCCAGATCGGCTCGAACAGCCCATTGGCGAACCTGAACGCGAGGATGTTGAGCGCCGCTTCCTTGCCGAGGAAGTGGTCGATGCGGTAGATCTGGCTCCTCGTCGAACGTGCGCGTGCAGCGTCTCGTTGAGCTGCGACGGCGCTGGCCAGGTCGGTGCCGAACGGCTTCTCCACGATGATCCGCGACCGTTCGGTGAGACCCGCCTCGCCGAGCGGTCGCACCACGCCTCGGCGCGCGCCACGGGGGCACGCTCAGGTAGTGGAGCCGAGCGGGGCCGGCCACCGAGCTCGCGCTCGGCTCGTCGACGCGCTCGGCGAGCCCGCCGGGGCCGTCGCTCGGGCTGACGTAGGACGAGCGTGCGGGCGAAGTGCGTCCCACTCGCTCGTCGCCGAAGGGCCGGTTGGCGAACTCGTCGCAGCGCCTGGCGGGCCAACTTGCGGAACACGTCGTCGTCGAGATCGTCGAGCGACGTGCCGACGATCCGGCATCCGGGAGCAGGCCCGCCTGCGAGAGGTGGAGCAGCCCGGGCAACAACTTGCGGCGGGCGAGGTCACCGGTGGCGCCGAACAGCACGATGACGTGCGGCTCGAGGGGCGACATCAGCGACCGGGGCGACGTCGCTCGGCTCGTTGCAGCTCGCTCATGGGCTCACCTCGTCTGAGCGTGCCGCCGCGGCCGTCCAGGGTCGGCCCGCCCGCAGGTCGTTCCGACCCTGGACGGACCGGACGGCAGCAGGATCAGTAGCGGCCGGTCGCCCCGGAGAGGGCGGTCGCACCGGGCCCATCCGGGTCGACGAAGAACGTGCCACGACCACTGGCCGAGAACGAGCAGACGTAGATGGCCGGCTCCCAGCCGTTGTTCGTCAGCTCGTGGTGGTCGCCGACGGGATGAACAGGGTCTGGCCGGCGCTGCAGCTTGATCGTCCCGCTGGCGGTCTCGATGTCGCACTCGCCCTGGATCATGTGCACGATCTCCTGGGCGCTGGTGTGCCAGTGCGCCGGGTTGGTCTGGCCCGGGTTGATGTGGACGACACCGAAGCTCTGCTCGCTGCCGCCGACGACGCTGTTGTCGACGACCCACTTGACCGCGCCCCAGTCGTAGCGGACGGGGGCGATGCTGTCGGTGTCGATGATTCCGAGTTTCACGATGTGATCTCCTTCGCTCGAACGAGCGCGTGCGAGGGTTGGTGACCACTCGATCGTGCACGAGCCAGCCCGGAGCAGACATGGAGAACTGCTGACCAACTGGTGGAGGCTCGGGGTCCTACGACCAAGTCGGCCTGACGCCTGCTTCGCGGACGTCGGCAGCAACGCTCAGGGGACTGAGATGTCAAGGGCCACGACGGGGACGATGTACCCCAAGCTGACCTGTCGACCCTGTCACCCTCGCGGCCAGCATCACCGAGCAACTGGGACGGTCCTGAGCAATCGCCGGTTCGAGCGATCCAGGAGGCTGGCGGGCTTCGAACGATGGTGCGTCGTCGCGGCTCGGGAAGGTGAGCAGATAGCAGGCGACCAGCCGGGCCAACTGCCGCTGGCCCGCCCGGTTCGGATGAAAGGTGCCCCCGTCGACCGGGTTGAGGTGGGCGATCGCCGGCTTGACGGCAGCCGTCAATTGACCGTTGTTGCCACACGGCTCGTGCTCGTGCCACGCCGCGAGCAGGCGAGAGGAACTCCAGCCCACTCGCCGTGGCGTGCTCATACAAGAGATTGTTCAGTCGGTCAGTCAGCTGGCGCAGTCCTGTGCGCTCCTGGGAATCGACCCGCGAGAGCACGACTGCGCAATCTGGTGGCCACCGCCATTGCGATCCGGCCGGGAACAGATATGGATACCCAACGACGATGACTCGCGGTTCGGGTAGGTGACTGAGAGCGACTTGTACACGCGATCGAGGTTGTTTGCCAGCCCCGAGTAGTGCAGCCCGGGCCCATGGTTCGAAGGGTGCCGACGGTGGAAACTCGACGGTTGGACGGCTCCGGTCCTCCTCTGGGGGCTCAAACTGCTCGTTGAGGCAGTCTTCGTAGAGCAGACACAGCTGCACCACCCGAGAGAAGATCACGTCATTTCCTCCGACCGTGATGGTCACCAGGCCGACCTCTGGTCTCGGCTCGGGGTCGATCTGAGCCTCGTAACCACCGATGATGCCTCGATCGATGTCATGCGAGACCGCTCCGGAACAGGCGGTGAACACGAGTTCCGGACGCTGGACGAAGGCCTCCTCGACCAACAGCATCGGGTACGCGTCGACCGAGGTCGCCCAGCTGCCCGACGATGCCACGGATGGCGGCGTCCAGGTCCAGGGCGTCGGCGAGGTCGAGCTCGCCGTAGACGGCGCTGGTGCCGGCGAAGGAGACCTGCCGGTGGTCGATGGTGAACCCTCGGGCATCCGCGGCGTCCCGGCAGGCCCGTTCGGCGGTCTCGGGCATGTGCCGGGCGATCGCTTCCTCGACCAGCCGGTCCACCGCGGGCCGGGCCGATCTGGTGCGCCACGTGGGCCACGTGCCGGTCCACGTAGGCCGCCGCCTCGGGAGACAAGGCGAGGGTGGACCGGGCGATCCGCCGCGCCCGCCACGCCGCCAGGTCCCCGCCGAGGGTCTTCGCCCACAGCCGCGGCAGCCGGTGCCGCAGCTCCAGGGCCTCACCGAGGTAGTCCCGGCCGGCATCGGTCGGCAGCCCGACCGCGGCCGCGAACTCCGCGATGCAGAACTCCGCCACCAACGGAGCCCCCAGCCCGGCGATCGCCATTTCCGACTCGCCGAACCCGGCATCCCACACCAGCGCGGCATCCTCCAGCGAGTCCACCGAATGCATGGCTGCCCACGCCACCGCCAGCTCCAGCAGGTCGGCCTCGGCCCGGTCCGCGACCGCGCGTCGATCCCGAGCCGCGGCCAGCACATCGGCCGCGGTGTCCAGATCGAAAGTGGTGGCTTCCATGGGTCCAACTCAAGCAGCCGGCACCGACACCCAGACCCAGAAAACCGGGGTTCTCCACAACCCAGCCGGTCACGGTCAGGTCACGATGCTCGGGGCAGGTGGGACCGGAGACAGGCCGGGCCGGCGGCGGAGCCGAGGCCCCCCGCAGCCGTGGTTGGGACTGGCCCCCGCGGAGCGAGGAACGAGCGGAGCGGGTGGTAGGCAAGGGGGGCCTCGGCGCAGCCGACGGACCGGCCCGCCCACGGTCACCGGGTTTCGAGGCACGCTCCGCTCGCACCTCAACCACCGGCACCCAGCAACCGACCGAGCCGCCATCAGCGCACCCCCAACGCATCCTCGCCCGCCGCCCGCATCGCCTCCACGGGCGCCGGCACGCCGGTGAACATCTCGAACTGCAGGGCCGCCTGGTGTACGAGCAGGTCGAGCCCGCTGATCAGGACCCGGTCACCGGCGGACGCGGCCAGCGGTGTCGGCCAGGGGTCGTAGAGGACGTCGAACACGACCGGGACCTCCCGGCAGCGCTGCACGACCGAGTCGTCCTGGGCGGCCGCGGGGATGGTCGAGACGACCAGGTCGCCCACGACGGGGTCGCGGGCGAGTGAGCCGATCGACACGGCGGGGCGGGAGCGGTGGGCGTCGATGGCGGCGAGGGTGTCGGCGGCTCGATCCGGCGACCGCACCAGCAGCGTGAAGGAGTGGGCGCCGAGCTCGCAGAGTGCCAAGGCAGTCGAGGCCGCGGTGGCGCCGCCGCCGAGGATGGTCACCGCGACGACGGAGCCGTCGTAGCGCTCGCGGATCGCGGCGACAGCGCCCGGCACGTCCGTGTTGTCTCCGTGCACGGAGCCGTCCGCGAGGATCAGGGTGTTGGCCGCGCCCGCCATCCGAGCGGTCCGCGAGACCTCGCGTGCCACGGAGAGTGCCTCGCGCTTGAGCGGCATGGTGAGCGAGAGCCCCCGCCACGACGTGTCCAGGCCTGAGACGAATGTCGCCAGGCCGCCTGCGGTCACCCGATGGGCGTCGTACTCCCAGTCCAGCCCGACCGCTGCGTAGCCCGCCCGGTGCAGCACCGGCGACAGCGAGTGCCCGATCGGGTCGCCCAGGACAGCACACTTCATCGCGAGTGCCTCAGCAGGCGTCGGACGTCTCGCAGTAGGCCTCGAACTCCGCGTCGTACTGCAGGAACTCGTCGTAGCTCTCGGCGAACTTCGTCTCCCCGGTGCTCAGGTCGACCGTCACGTAGTAGTACCAGTCGCCCTCGGTCGGGTTCGCGGCTGCCTGGATCGCGGCGTCACCAGGCGCCTCGATCGGAGTCGGCGGCAATCCTTCGACCTGGTAGGTGTTGTACGGCGAGTCGACCTCGCGGTCCTCCGGCGAGATGGCGAAGCCGAGGTCACGTCCGAGCGCGTAGTTCAAGGTGGCGTCGATCTGGAGCAACCCGGTGGTGCCGGCGGTGCCGGGGTTCTCGATCCGGTTGTAGATGACCCGGGCGACCTTGCCGCGATCCTCATCGCGGCTCGCCTCGGACTCGATCAGGCTGGCGACGACCATCAGTTCCGCAGGGGTGTACCCGAGCTCGGCCGCGGCGTTCTCCAGGTCGGCATCCTTCGCTGCCTGCTTCCACCTGTCGACCATGGCGGTCAGCATGCTCTTGGGCGTCTCCTTGGGCCCGAAGTCGTAGGTCGACGGGAAGAGGTAGCCCTCGGCGTTCCCCTCGGCGTAGTCGGGCAGGCCGAGTGCGGCGGGATCGTCCAGGACCCGATTGAACTCGGCCCGAGTGAAGTCCGTCTCCTTGGCCAGCAGGTCGACGACGTCGTCGACCCGCAACCCCTCGGGAATCGTGAGCGTGTTCTTCACGATGTTGTCGGGTTCGACGAGGATCTCGAGCGCGTCGGAGGCCTTCATCTCCTTCTTCATCTTGTAGAAGCCCACCTGGATCCCGGTCGAGTCCGGGTTCGCGGACGCGGCATCGGTGAAGGCCTCCACGGAGGCGACCACACCCGCGTCCTTGAGGCCGCGCCCCATGGCCGCGATGCTGTCGCCCTCCCGGACCTCGAAGGTGACCGAGCCGTGCCCAGGACCGGAGAAGTCCTCCGGCGCACCGAAGCGATCCGAGAGTTCACCGATCCCCCACGAGACGACGAAGTAGAAGCCCGCGACCACCACGGCCAGCGCCACGATCACGGCCAGGCAGCCCGGCAGGCTCCGGCGACTCTTCCGGCGGTGGCCGCCCACCGCGGGGCGGGCGTGCTCGGTCACCGCTTCGGGGTGCTCACTCATTGCTCTCCTCGAGGATCTCGCCAGGCGCAACCCCCGATGTGCGCTCGATGTCCAGTGCCTGTTGCAGGATCAGGACTGCCGCGGCCTGGTCGACCACCGCCCGACGCTTGCTGCCTTTTCGACCACGGTCGCGCAGCATAGCCTCCGCCGAAACCGTGGTGAGACGCTCGTCGCACAACCGCACCGGAACAGGCGCGACCCGACGTGCCAGCGCGGCCGCGAACTGGCGGGCCTTGAGCGCCGCCGGACCCTCTCCTCCCGAGAGCGACCGCGGCAGACCCACGATCACCTCGATGGCGCCCTCCGCGTCCGCGAGGGCGGCGATCCTGGACAGATCGCCCCGGCCGCGTTTCACCGTCTCGACCGGGGTCGCCAGGACCCCGGACGGGTCGCTGCGAGCGACGCCGATCCGGGCCTCCCCTGGGTCGATGCCGAGACGTACGCCGAAGCGCATCAGCCTGTGGTCACGCGGGCGACCTCGGTGCCCACCACGGCAAGTGCCTCGTCGATGCGGGAGGTGTCGGAGCCACCACCCTGCGCCACGTCGTCCCTGCCGCCGCCCTTGCCCCCGACGAGGGGACCCACGGCCCGGACCAGGTCGTTGGCGCTTACGCCCCGGTTGCGCGCCTCGTCGTTGACGGCGGCGACGACCGACACCTTGCCGTCAACGCTGCCGATGATCACCACGACACCGGGCTGTCCCTGCGGCAGGCGACCGCGCACGTCGAGTGCGAGGGTGCGTACGTCGCCTCCGCCGGCACCGTCGGCACGGTGCGCGACGACGTGCACCCCGCCGACGTCCTGCGCCGACTCAGCGAGGGTCCCCCCGCCCGACAGCAGCTGATCGACCCGGATCTTCTCGATCTCCTTCTCGGCGGCGCGCAACTTCTCCACGATGTCGTTCACCCGCTCCGGGAGCAGCTCCGGCTGCACCTTCAGCGCCTCGGAGAGCTGGGCGACGAGGACGTGCTCGCGGGCGAGGAACCGGTAGGCATCGCCACCCACGAGCGCCTCGACCCGGCGTACGCCGGAGCCGATCGACGCCTCACCCAGCAGCTTGATCACGCCGAGCTGCCCGGAACGGCCCGCGTGCGTGCCGCCACACAGCTCGCGCGCCCATTCGCCGACCGAGATCACCCGCACCTCGTCGCCGTACTTCTCTCCGAACAGCGCCATCGCCCCGGACTTCACCGCTTCGTCCTGGGTCATGATCTCGGCGTGCACCGAGAGGTCGGCCAGCACCAGGTCGTTGACCCGTGCCTCGACGTCCTGCATCACCGACTCGGCCACCGCACCGGTGGCGGAGAAGTCGAACCGGAACCGCCCCGGCGAGTTCTCCGACCCGGCCTGGGTCGCGGTGTCACCCAGGGCCTCACGGAATGCCTTGTGCACCATGTGGGTCGCGGTGTGGGACCGCGAGATCGACCTGCGCCGCTCGATGTCCACCAGCGACTGCGCGCCGACCCCGAGTGCGACCTCACCGGCAAGCACCTTCGCGCGGTGAACGATCAGGCCGGAGATCGGCGACTGGACGTCGAGGACCTCGACCCGGGCGCCGTTCTCGAGGTCGATCACGCCCTGGTCGGCGAGCTGGCCGCCGCCCTCGGCGTAGAACGGAGTGCGGTCGAGGACCAGCTCGACCTCCTCGCCCTCGCGGGCGGACTCGACGACGCCGCCGGCCGAGACGATGCCGCGAACCGAGCCCTCGGTCACCACCTCGCCGTACCCGGTGAACTCCACCGCCCGGTCGAGTGAGTCCGCGACCTCGCGATACGCACGGGCGTCGACGTGGGCGCCCTTCTTGGCGGCGGCGTCGGCCTTGGCCCGGTCACGCTGCTCGGTCATCAGCCGCCGGAAGCCCTCCTCGTCGACGGACAGCCCCTGCTCGGCCGCCATCTCGAGGGTCAGGTCGATCGGGAAGCCGTAGGTGTCGTGCAGGGCGAACGCCTTCGCGCCGGACAGCTGGGCGCCGCCAGACTGCTTCACCTCTGTGGTGGCCAGGTCGAAGATCGCCGTGCCCGCCTTGAGGGTCTGCCGGAACGCGTCCTCCTCGGCGTACGCGATCGTCGAGATCCGCTCCCAGTCCCGGTGCAGCTCGGTGTAGGTCTCCCCCATCTTGTCGCGGCTCACGGGGAGCAGCTCGGGCAGAGCCCGGTCCTCGTAGCCCAGCTGGCGCATCGAGCGCACCGCGCGCCGGAGCAGACGCCGGAGCACGTAACCACGGGTCTCGTTGCCCGGCGTCACCCCGTCGCCGATCAGCATCATCGCGCTTCGGACATGGTCGGAGATGACCCGGAACCGGACATCGTCGTCGTGGCCCTGCCCCCCGCCCGCGCCGTAGCGCCGTCCGGTGAGCTCCTCAGCCTTCTCGATCACCGGGAACATGACGTCGATCTCGTACATGTTCTCCTTGCCCTGGAGCAGGAAGGCCACGCGTTCCAGGCCCATGCCGGTGTCGATGTTCTTCTTCGGCAGAGAGCCGGAGATGTCGAAGTCCTCCTTGGAGCGGACCGCGCTCAACTCGTCCTGCATGAACACCAGGTTCCAGAACTCCAGGTAGCGGTCCTCGGCACCGAAGTCGCCGTCCGGCCCGTACGCCGGTCCCCGGTCGATCAGGATCTCCGAGCACGGTCCGCCGGGACCAGGCATTCCCATCGACCAGTAGTTCTCCTTCTTGCCGAGCCGGATGATCCGGTCGTCGGGCACCCCGGTGACCTTCTTCCAGAGCTCGACGGCCTCGGGGTCCTCGTTGTAGACGCTCGGGTAGAGCTTGTCCTCGGGCAGCCCGAAGCCACCGTCCTCGATCGGCTTGGTGACGAGATCCCAGCCGAGCTCGATGGCTCCCTCCTTGAAGTAGTCGCCGAAGGAGAAGTTGCCACACATCTCGAAGAACGTGCCGTGCCTCGTGGTCTTGCCGACGTCCTCGATGTCCGGGGTGCGCACGCACTTCTGGATGCTGACCGCGCGGTCGTACGGCGGGGACTCCTGTCCGAGGAAGTAGGGCTTGAAGGGCACCATCCCAGCGTTGACGAACAGCAGGTTGGGATCGTCGAGCAGCAGCGATGCGGACGGCACCGCCTGGTGGCCGTTGCGCGCGAAGTGCGCAACGAACCGGCGGCGGATCTCCGCGGTGTCCATCAGGTGCTGCCTTCCTCGTCGTTGGTCGTTGCCCTGTGCTTGCCACCGGGCTGCCCACCGGGCTTCTCCCCGGCCACGAGCTCGGGCCTTCCATGAGGCACCAGCCCCAGCCGTTCCCGCAACTCGGTTTCCTTCTCCGCACGTCCCTGGGCGACCTCGTCCCGGAACAGGCGCGCGCCCACCTCGAGACCGTGCACACGGTCGCGGAGACCGTCTACCGTGAGGACCTCGGCCGCGCGCCGACCGCGGATCACTGCGTAGATCCCGGCACCGGCGCCGGCGACGAACCAGATGCCCCTGCTCACTGCGTGAGCCTCATGCTGCGTCCTCGCCGTCGGACATGTCCGCACGCTGGCGTGCTGCCCACTCGCGTCGGGCTTCCTTGATGTCCGCCCGGCGCTGCTTGCGGGCCCGCTTGACCTCACGCTTCATCTCGAAGCGGATCCGGTTGCGGGTCTCCGGCGCCAAGGCACGTCGTACGCCGTGGGCGAGGCCGGCCGCCTTGACCACCGTTTCGCGCAGGACGAGGTCGGCAAAGAGCGCCCGGTCCACGGTGACCGGGGTCGAGCCGGCGGCAGGCGCGGACTCACCGAGGCCGGTGATGACGTAGTCCGCGTCGTCAGGGCCCGAACCCGCGACCGGGGTCGCAGCTGCCAACCGCCGCTCGATCTCCTCCACCTGCGCGCGCAGTGCGGCAGCCTCGGCGTGCGCTGCCCCCAGTTCCCGCTCGGTCCGGGAGTGCGCGCGCAGCAGCGCGACGACCAGGACGAGCACGAGGAAGGCGAGCGCGCCGAAGCCGACGGGCAACATCCAGTCCTGCATGGTGCCCGACCCTATCGCCCGCGAATGAGGCGCCGGATCCGCTCCCAGCGTTCCTTGACCGCTGCCTCCGCGCCCAGCGCCGTCGGCTCGTAGTACGCCGCCTCCGCCACGACGTCGGGGGCGTACTGCTGCTCCGCGACGCCGTACGGCTCGTCGTGGCTGTACTTGTAGGTCGACCCGTGCCCGAGCTTCTTCGCGCCTGGGTAGTGGGCGTCGCGCAAGTGCGCCGGGACCGGCCCGATCTTCCCGGCCCGGACGTCTGCGCTCGCGGCGTCGATCGCCTTGATCACCGCGTTCGACTTGGGCGCTACGGCCAACGCGATCGTGGCCTGGGCGAGGTTCAGCCGCGCCTCGGGCATGCCGATCAGCTGCACCGCCTGGGCGGCCGCAACGGCGGTCGACAGGGCGGTCGGGTCGGCGAGGCCGATGTCCTCACTCGCCAGGATCACCAGGCGCCGGGCGATGAACCGCGGGTCCTCCCCGGCCTCGACCATCCGGGCGAGGTAGTGCAGGGCTGCGTCCGCGTCGGATCCCCGGATCGACTTGATGAAGGCGCTGGTGACGTCGTAGTGCTGGTCGCCCTGTCGGTCGTAGCGAACCGCCGCCTGGTCGACAGCGGTCTCCGCCGTCGACAGGTCGATGGTCTCGGTGCCGTTGGCGGCGGCCGCTCCGGCCGCCGCCTCCAGGTAGGTGAGGGACCTCCGGGCGTCTCCGCCGGCCAGGCGCACGAGATGGTCCAGCGCGTCGTCCTCGAGCGTCATCGAACCGGCCAACCCGCGCTCGTCGGTCAGGGCCTGGGCGACGACGGCGCGGATGTCGTCATCGGTGAGCGTCGCCAGGCGGAGCAGCAGGCTGCGCGAGAGCAGGGGCGAGATGACGGAGAAGAACGGGTTCTCGGTCGTGGCGGCCACGAGGGTCACCCACCGGTTCTCGACCCCCGGCAGCAGGGCGTCTTGCTGCGCCTTGCTGAACCGGTGCACCTCGTCGACGAACAGGACCGTCTCTCGGCCGCCCGCGACCAGCTCGGCCCGAGCGGCGTCGATGGCGGCCCGCACCTCCTTGACGCCGGCTGCGACCGCGGAGACTTCGACGAAACGGCGGTCGGTCTGCTGGCTGAGGATGGCCGCGATCGTGGTCTTGCCGGTTCCCGGGGGTCCCCACAGCAGCAGGGACATCGACTGGTCACCCTCGATCAGCTGGCGCAGCGGAGCTCCGGGTGCCCTGAGCTGTTCCTGGCCGACCAGCTCCTCGAGCGAGCGTGGCCGCATCCGCACCGCCAGTGGTGCGGAGGCATGCGTGGCCGACGACAGCGAGCCGCTCCCGGCCGCGTGACCGGACAGGGGTGCTGCGTCGAAGAGCCCGTCCACACCAGTCACCGTAGGCGACGGGGCGGACAGCTCAGGCCTTCACCATCTGGCGGGACCTGATGTCGAACCACTCGTCCTCGTAGCCCGGGCCGACCTTGATCTCGGTCGCCGTCGCCCCGGCCTCCGGCGCGCCCTGGTTGTCGACGCCGAGGAGTCCGCCCGTCACCGGGTGGTCGGGGTGACGACCCAGCTCGCCTGCGAAGTGGCAAGCCACCTTGTGTCGCTTGCCGATCTGCAGCAGCGGCGGCTCGACCTTGGCGCAGATCTCCTGGGCGAGCGAGCAGCGGGTGCGGAACCGGCAGCCGGACGGCGGGTTGATCGGGCTGGGGACGTCGCCCTCCAGCCGGATCCGCTCCCGGCGTCCACCGACCGCCGCCTGCTTGACATCGGGCACCGCCGAGAGCAGCGCCTGCGTGTAGGGATGGTGTGAGTGGGAGTAGATGGTCTCCCGATCCGCGATCTCCACGATCTTGCCGAGGTACATCACGGCGACCTCGGGGCAGAAGTGGCGCACGACGGCCAGGTCGTGGGCGATGAAGAGGAACGCGACGTTGAATTCCTTCTGCACGTCCTGCAGGAGGTTGATCACCTGCGCCTGGATCGACACGTCGAGCGCCGAGACCGGTTCGTCGGCCACCAGCAGCTTGGGATTCAGGGTCAGGGCGCGGGCGATGCCGATCCGCTGACGCTGCCCACCCGAGAACTCGTTGGGGTACCGGTTGTAGTGCTCGGGGTTGAGGCCAACGACCTCGAGGATCTCCTGGACCCGGGACAGGATGTGCTTCTTCGGCACCACGTTGTGCACCGACAGGGGCGCTCCCACGATCGTCCCGACGGTGTGCCTCGGGTTCAAGGAGGTGTAGGGGTCCTGGAAGATCATCTGGACGTCGCGACGCAGCGGCTTCATCTGCCGGTTGCTGATCTTCGCGAGGTCGTGGTCCTGGAACATCATCGAGCCGGCCGTGGGGGTGTAGAGCCGGGTGATCAGCCGTCCGGTCGTGGACTTGCCGCACCCCGACTCACCGACCAGCCCGAGGGATCCGCCGGACGGCACCTGGAACGAGATGCCGTCGACAGCCTGCACGTGGCCGATGGTTCGCCGGATCAGACCGGAGCTCTTGACCGGGAAGTACATCTTCAGGTTCTCGACCTCGAGCACCGGCGGCGCGCGTGACGTCGAGAACGGCAGCCGTGTGGGTCTGCTCGGCGAGCTCGGAGAACGAGACGACCTGTGGCTCGTCGACCGGGGCAGCCGCCGGGTCCTCCTGGGCCGGGAAGCGGCTCGTTGCCGGTTGAGGGGTCGAGATTCACGTCGGACATCAGGCCTCCTCGACCAGGTCGGGCGCGATCTCCGGCAGGACTTCGGCCTCGAAGATGGCATCGGGGTTGGCCAGGTGGCAGCGCTTCAGGTGGCCGCTCCCCCGCCCTCCCGAGGCGAGCTCTGGCAGCTGGGTCGAGCACAGGCTGCCGGGCACCTTGTCGACGTGCGTGCAGCGCGGGTGGAAGGCGCAGCCCGTGGGCGGGTTGAGCAGGCTGGGCGGTGTGCCCGGGATCGGGATCAGCTTCGCGTTGGTGTCGGCGGTCACGTCCGGGATGCTCGAGAGCAGGCCCCAGGTGTAGGGCATCTCGGGATGGGTCAGGATCTCCTTCCCAGACCCGAACTCGACGGCGCGCCCGGCGTACATCACGAGGACGTCGTCGGCCATCTCCGCGATCACCCCGAGGTCGTGGGTGATGATGATGACGCCGGAGTTGAACTCCCGCTGCAGGTCCTGGAGCAGATCCAGGATCTGCGCCTGCACCGTCACGTCGAGCGCCGTGGTCGGCTCGTCGGCGATCAGCAGCGCAGGGTCGTTGATCAGGCCCATCGCGATCATGGCGCGCTGGCGCATGCCACCGGAGAACTGGTGCGGGAAGTCGGAGTAGCGCTGGTCCGGTTGCGGGATCCCGACCCGGTCGAGCATCTCGATCGCCCGCTTCTTGGCGTCCCGCTTCGACGCCTTCGGGTGGTGGACGAGATAGGCCTCGGCGAGCTGCCCGCCCACCCGGTAGAACGGGTGCAGTGCGGCCAGGGCGTCCTGGAAGATCATCGCGACCTTGTTGCCCCGGATCGACCGGAGCCGCTGCTCGCTGAGCCCGATCACCTCCTGCCCGTCGACCCGGATGGAGCCCTGGATGCGCGACTGCTTGCGGTCGTGCAGGCCCAGGACCGCCATGCTGGAGACGGACTTGCCGGAGCCGGACTCGCCCACGATGCCGAGGGTCCGGCCGAGCTCCACGGAGTACGACAAGCTTTCGACGGCGGTGACGACACCGTCGGCCGTGGGGAACCGGACCGTGAGGTCCTCGACGGTGAGGTACGGCTCACGGCCCGCATCGGTCTGTGTCACGTGAGCCTCACTCGGGGGTCGAGCACGCTGTAGAGGATGTCGACCACGATGTTGGCCACGACGATGATGATAGCCGCCAGGACCACCGTGGCTTGGACCACCGGGAGGTCCTTGTCGAACGTCGCATCCAGGGACCACTTGCCGATCCCCTGGATGTCGAAGATCTGCTCGGTGATCAGGGTCCCGGACAGCAGGAAGGCGAAGTCGATCCCGAAGATGGTCACGATCGGGACCAGCGCGGAGCGGAGGGCGTGCTTGTACACCACGTTGCGGGTCGCCAACCCCTTGGAGCGCGCAGTCCGGACGTAGTCCTCATCGAGGGACTCGACCATCGCACCGCGCGAGAACCGCGTGTACTGCACCGATCCGTAGAGGCCGAGGACAGCCCACGGCAGGATCAGGTGGGCGAACCAGCTCCCGACTCCGCCCTCGGCTATGGAGACGTACCCACGATCGAATATGTCGTAGATGATGCAGAGATACAGCATCGCGATCAGCGCGATGAGGAAGTAGGGGACCGACGTCAGGAAGAGCGTGCCGCCGACCAACGACTTGTCGGCGACGGTTCCCCGTCTTCGTGCTGCGGCGACGCCGATGCTGACGCCGATGACGAGGTAGAGGGTGGCTGCTCCGACGGCCAGGCTGATGGTGGCCGGCAGCCGGTCCATCAGCTGCGGGGTGACGGGCTGCCGATTGCGGTTGGAGAGGCCCAGGCACGGGGCGGGACAGTCGATCTCCGAGGTGCCGACGGGGAAGGTCCGGCCGACGAAGATGCCCTTGACCCAAGCGGCGTACTCCTCGGTGATCGGGTTGTTGAACCCGAGTCTCTCCTCGTAGCGCTCGATGACCTCGGGTGGGCATCCCCGCGAGCGGTCCCGCTCGCACAGCTCCTTGACCGGGCTCTGGGCCCGTACCAGAACAGGGCGAACACCATCATCGAGACGACGGTGACGACCAGGAGACCGGCCAGCAGTCGCTTGACCACGTAACCAAACATCGGGCGCCTTCTTTCACAGACCGTGTCCGGTCGGGCGGGGCCTGAGCGGCCCCACCCGACCGGGTACTCCTAGAACTCCCGGATCAGATCCGGGACGTCACTGGATGACGTACATGCCCCGCAGGTCGGGGTAACCCTGCGTGTCGTCGTTCTGGAAGTTGCCGATGCTCTCACCGTACGCGAACAGGTTGTTGTAGTGACCCGTGTTCACGTTCGGGTAGAACTCCTGGTTGATCTGCGCGTCGAGATCGCCCCACGCGTCCGCCTGCTCCTCGATCGGGAGCGACGGGATCTCCTTGATGCGGTCGTCGATGACCTTCTCGGAGAACTCACCGGTGTTGTAGAACTCACCGGTCTGGAACAGCGCGCGGGATGAACGTCAGCGCCGACGGCCAGTCCTGGCACCAGGCGGTACCCAACACGTTCAACTTCTGGTTGATGTTGTTGTTCGGGTCGGTCCACACGTCGTACAGCGAACCCTCGGCGTACGGGTAACCCTTGGCCAGGAAGCCGGACTCCTCGAAGCCCCGCTTCGTCTGGGCTCCGGCGTCCTTGCCCTGCTGCGAGCTCGCGTCGTAGGCATACGAGAGGGTGTAGGTGCCCGGCTCGATGCCGGCCTTCTCGAGGTACTCCTTGGCCTTGTCCGGGTTGAACTCGATCGTCTCACCCTCGATCGGCTCCATCTCGGGGTCGTAGCCACCCATGCCCGGCGGGATGATCGACGTGCCCATCACCCGCGTCGTGCCCGGGATGTCACCGCCTGCCGCCCAGACGTTCTCGTAGTCGTAGGCGAAGGCGACTGCGCGACGCAGGTTGATGTCGTCCATCTCCTTGTAGTCGAGCGCCAGGAAGGCGGTGCAGGTCTGCGGCTCGACGGCGACGCGCTCACCCAGTGCTTGCGACATCTCCTGGTACGCGGTGCCCGACACGATCGTGTCGATGGTGGTCTTGGACTCCTCGTTGTTGCTGATCATCAGCGCGTCGGTCGACTCCGGGTTCTGGTCGAACTTCATGACCCACTCGTCGACGAACTGGTGCCGTGCCGGGTCGGTGGCCGGGTCCCAGTTCTCGTTGCGCTCGAGGATGATTTCCTCGTTCGGCGTGAACGACTTGACCTTGTAGGGGCCGGTCGCCATCGGATCGAGGCCGTAGGCCGGCGGCTCGCCAGCCTTCCCCTGCGGAACCGGGCCCATCGCCGCGAACGCGCCCCAGTAGTCCATGTCGGGGAACGGCTTGGCCATCTTGATGGTGATGTCCTGGCCGTTGACCTCGATGCCCTCGAAGTCCTCACCGGACACGTAGGGGCCTTCGTACTTGTCGCCACCGAGGAAGAATCCCTTGGAGTAGACCGCACCCGGGCCCTCAAGGGACTCGGTGTCCATCGACCGCTTGAGGCCGAAGGCGACGTCATCGGCGGTGACGGGCGAGCCGTCCTCCCAGGTGACGCCGTCCTTGATCGTGAAGGTCCACTCGGTCGCGTCCTCGTTGGGCGTACCGAGGTCGGTCGCCAGGTCCGGGACCAGCTCCATGCCGCCGGTCTCGGGGTTCTTGCGATAGGTGGTCAGCGAGCGGAACACCAGCGCTTGCATGATGCCGTTGTCGGTGACCGACCACATTGTGACGGGTCCAGAGCGGCCGCACCGTCGTCGGGGTCGGGGTGCAGGACGGTGATGGTGCCGCCCTCCTGCGCGCCGTCGACTTCCGGGGCGGGTCCCTCTGCGTCGGGGACCTTGACGACCGCGTCGATCTCGCCCTGGAACTCCTCGGGCCCCGCAGTCTCGCTGTCGTCACCGCCGCCACCGCATGCAGCCAGCGCGAAGAGTCCTGCGATCGCGACGGCAGCTATTGGCTTGCTGCGCCTCATTTGGTTTCCAGCCTTTCTTCTCTGTGTGTTCGTGACCGCGGGTTCGCCGAGGTCAACGTCAGGGTCGGCGGTCCTACCGCCGGGTCTTCGGGTCGAGGGCGTCGCGAACGGCGTCGCCCAGCAGGTTGAGGGCAACGACCAGTACGACGATGCCCAGCACCGGCTCCCACAGGTAGAGCGGGTAGCTCTCGAAATAGGGGATCGCGGCGTTGATGGTCTGGCCCCAGGACGGTCGGCCGGTCACGCCGATCCCGAGGAATGCGAGCACCGCCTCGAACGCGATGAACACCGGCAGGCCAAGCGAGATGACCACCACGATCGGCGCCACCAGGTTGGGCAGGATCTCCCGGAACAGGATCCGGTGCGTCGGCACTCCGAGCACTCGCGCCGCCTGCGACGAACTCACGCTCTCTCAGCGACAGCACCTCGCCGCGGATGATCCGGGCCGTCTGCATCCAGGTGAAGAACGACAGGATCGCGATCACCGAGTAGAACGTGGCCTGTCTCGTAGCGCGTCGGGGTTGTCGCCGAAGCGCTCCGACAGGATCGGCGCGATGGCCAGCGCCATGAGAAGGAAAGGCAGCGTGAAGAAGACGTCGGTGACGAACTGGATGATCCGGTCCGTCGCGCCGCCGACGAAGCCGGCGACCAGGCCGAGCACGACCCCGATGAAGGTGGCCACGATCACCGCGATCGTGGCGATCACCAGGGAGGTGCGGGCGCCGTACAGCCAGTACGCCAACAGGTCGTTGCCGGACTTCGGAGCCACGCCGAACGGGTGTTCGGGGTCGAAGCCCTCGTTCGGCGGACCGTGAGCGGGATGCCCGTGGTCAGGTCGACGCGTTCGCTCGCCCGGACCGACTCGAGGGAGACCCCGAACAGGTTGGCGATCACACCCGCGAAGATCGCGATGAGCGCGAAGATCACGACGATGATGAAACACACGACCGCGAGCTTGTCCTTGCGTAGTCGGTCGAACGCGATCCGCATCGGCGAGCGCCCGGCGACCTCCCCGGCCGGTCTTGCGTCAGGCCCCTCGCCCGGTGCCTCCGAAGATGTCACCAGCGGCTCTTGCGTCAAGCCAGCCATGCATGACCTTTCCGGGTGTGGACTCTGGTCGTGGGATGTGCGTGGCGCTTGTGACAGGACGCACATCCCGAGCGGACCCGACTCTAAGGGACCACCACGCGATGATCGGACACTAGGAGATAACGGTTTGGTACCAACGGAGGCACGGTCTGCTCGATAGCCGAACCCCGGGTTCGGGGGCCACGGGTGCGCCGGCTCAGACGGCGTCCGCGCCGCCGTCCGTCAGCCCCGGTACCGCGTCGACGCCGGCCTCCCGACGCTGTTCGTCGGTGATCGGAGCCGGGGCCGCCGTGAGCGGGTCGAACCCACCGCCCGACTTGGGAAAGGCGATGACATCGCGAATGGAGTCGGTGCCGGCGAGCAGCGCCACGATCCGGTCCCAGCCGAAGGCGATGCCGCCGTCGGCGGGGCGCCGTACTTGAAGGCGTCGAGGAGGAACCCGAACTTCTCCTGGGCCTCAGCATCGTCGAGACCCATGATCGCGAACACCCGCTTCTGGATGTCCTCGCGGTGGATACGGATCGAGCCACCGCCGATCTCGTTGCCGTTGCAGACGATGTCGTAGGCCCAGGCGAGAGCCTTGCCGGGGTCGGTAGTCGAACGTGTCGGGGTGCCTGCGGTGCGGTGAAGGCGTGGTGGACCGCGGTCCAGCGCCGCTGCCGACTGCGACGTCCCCGGCTGCGGTGCGCCTCGTCGGCGGGCTCGAACAGCGGCGCGTCAGGACCCACAGGAATCCAGCGTCCTCGTCGACCAGGTCGCACCGGCGTCCGATCTCGAGACGCGCGGCGCCGAGGAGGGCGCGGCTCGACTTCACCGGCCCAGCCGCGAAGAAGATGCAGTCGCCCGGCTCGGCGCCGACGTGGGCGGGAGGCCGGCACGCTCGGTCTCGGACAGGTTCTTGGCAACCAGGCCAGCCGAGCTCGCCGTCATCCTGGACGAGGACGTAGGCGAGACCCCGGCGCCCCGTTGCTTCGCCCAGTCCTGCCACTCATCCAGCTGCTTCCGGGCTGCCCGGCTCCGCCGGGCATGACCACGCGCCGCCCGACGTACGGCGCCTGGAAGACGCGGAAGGGGGTGTCTGCGAAGAAGGCGGTGCACTCCACCAGCTCCTGGCCCATGCGCAGGTCGGGCTTGCTCGGTGCCGTAGCGGGCCATCGACTCCGCGTAGGTCATGCGTGGGAGCGGCGTCGGCACGTCGTACCCGATCAGCTTCCAGAGCGCGAACCAGGACCTCTTCGGCCACCCTGAGCACGTCGTCCTGGTCGACGAAGCTCATCTCGATGTCGAGCTGGGTGAACTCCGGCTGCCGATCGGCGCGGAAGTCCTCGTCCCGATAGCAGCGGGCGATCTGGTAGTAGCGCTCCATGCCGGCGACCATGAGGAGCTGCTTGAACAGCTGTGGGCTCTGCGGCAGGGCGTACCAGGATCCGGGCTGCAGCCGCGCCGGCACCAGGAAGTCGCGGGCCCCTTCGGGCGTGGACCGGGTCAGCGTCGGGGTCTCGATCTCGACGAAGCCGTGGTCGTCGAGCACCTCACGCGCGGCCCGGTTCACCTGGCTGCGCAGCCGCAGGGCCCGGTTGGGGCCGCTCCGCCGCAGGTCGAGGTATCGGTGGGCGAGCCGCGCCTCCTCCCCCACGTCCAGGTGCTCGTCGATCGGGAACGGAAGGGCGGCGCTGGCGCTCAGCACCTCGAGATCTGCCGTGATCACCTCGATCTCGCCGGTGGGCAGGTTGGGGTTGGCGTTGCCCTCGGGCCGCTTGCTGACCTCGCCGGTGACCTTGATGCAGTACTCGCTGCGCAGGCTGTGTGCGACCGCCTCGTCGCGGACCACGACCTGGACCACGCCGCTGGCCTCACGCAGGTCGAGGAACGCCACGCCGCCGTGGTCGCGACGCTTGGCGACCCAGCCGGCGAGGGTGACGGTCTGACCGATGTTCTCGGCGCGCAGGGCTCCGGCGTCGTGGGTGCGGATCACAGGTCTTGCTCCTTCGTGATGACTCTCGGCGTCAGGTCCTCCACCGGCGGTGTCCAGGTCGTCGGGTCGGCGGCCACCTGGTCACCTGACCGGATGTCCTTCACCTCATGGCCGTCGGCGCCGGGGAACCACACGTACGGGATGCCCCGCCGCTCGGCGTACCGGATCTGCTTGCCGAACTTCTGGGGGCTGGCCGCGACCTCGCACGGCACCCCGTTGGCGCGGAGTGCGGCGACGACCGCATCGCTTTCGTCCCGCGAGTCCTCGTCGACCAGTGCGACCAGGACCGCACTCGGCACGGAGCGGTCCGCGGTCACGACACCCCGCTGGATCAGTGGCAGCAGCACCCGCGTGACGCCGAATGAGATGCCGACCCCGGGGTAGGTGGTCCGCCCGTCGTCGGCAAGGGCGTCGTATCGACCGCCGCCGCAGATCGAGCCGAGCGACTCGAAGCCGTCGAGCCTGGTCTCGAAAACGGTGCCGGTGTAGTAGTCCAGCCCGCGGGCCACGCCCAGGTCGGCTTCGATGCGGAGGGTGTCGGTGGCCAAGGACGAGCACTCACGCACCAGGGTGGCGAGCTCTTCGAGCCCCTCGTCGAGGAGATCGTGGCGGACACCCAGCGTGCGGACCCGCTCCACGAAGGAGTCGTCGGTGGCGCGGATCGTGGCCAGGGACAGGCACTGGTCGGCCTGGGCATCGGTCAGGGAGGCCTCGGTGAGCAGGGTCCGGCGTACCTCGTCGGCGGGGAGCTTGTCGAGCTTGTCCACGATCCGCATGACCTCGTCGACGTCGGCGATCCCCAGGCCGGCGTAGAAGCCCTGGTTCAGCTTGCGGTTGTTGACCTGGAGGCGCAGGCCGGGGAGGAAGTCCAATTGCCCCAGGGCTTCGAGCATCACCCGGGCGATCTCGATGTCGTGGTGGAACGGGAGTACGTCGCGGCCCACGATGTCGATGTCGGCCTGGGTGAACTCGCGGAACCTGCCCTCCTGCGGCCGTTCCCCGCGCCAGGCGCGCTGGATCTGGTAGCGGCGGAACGGAAAGTCGAGCTTGCCGGCGTGCTCGAGCACGTACCTGGCGAACGGGACGGTGAGGTCGAAGTGCAGGCCGAGTCCCGCGTCGGCCGCGGCATCGGTCTCGTGCAGCCGCCGGAGGACGTAGACCTCCTTGGACGTCTCACCCTTGCGCAACAGCTGGTCCATCGGCTCGACGGCGCGGGTCTCGATGCCGGCGAACCCGTGCAGCTCGAAGGTACGGCGCAGGGTGTCGATCACCCGCTGCTCGACGAAGCGGTCGCGAGGCAGCAGCTCGGGGAACCCGCTCAGCGGGCTGGGCTTGGAAGGCACGGGTTACAGACCTCGGGTGACTCGTCCGGCCTCGCGCGCGCCCTGGAGCTCGAGGAGGAAGGGGTTGGTCGCGCGCTCGCGCCCGATGGACGTCTGCTCGCCGTGACCCGGCAGCACCACGATGTCGTCGGGCAGGGTCAGCACCTTCTCGGTGAGGCTGCGCAGCATCGTGGGGTGGTCACCCCCGGGCAGATCGGTGCGCCCGATCGACCCGGCGAACAGCAGGTCGCCCGAGAACATGACCTCGGAGATGTCTCCCTCGCTGGTCGAGCCGCTCGTGGAGCCGCGGTCGCCATCGGGGGCGCTCCACGGCGTGCGGAAGGTGACCGATCCCTCGGTGTGCCCGGGGGTGTGGTCGACGACGAACGTGAGGCCGGCGAGCTCGACCGTCTGCAGGTCGGAGAGCTCGCGTACGTCGTCGGGCTCGGCCCACTGGTAGTTCCCGCCGAGGAGCAGCTGGCTCGTCTCCCGGGACATCCCGGCCATCGGGTCGGTGAGCAGGTGCCGGTCGGAGGGGTGGATCCAGGCAGTGGCGTCGTAGGTTCCGGCGACCGGTGCGACGCACCACATGTGGTCGACGTGGCCATGGGTGACCAGAACCGCCACCGGCTTCAGGCGGTGCTCGCGGACCACTTCGTCGACCCCGGCAGCCGCGTCCTTGCCCGGGTCGACGACGACGCATTCGTTGCCCGCCGCGGTCGCGGCGACGTAGCAGTTGGTGCCCCACGGACCTGCGGGAAAGCCGGCGATGAACACCGGGCCACACTATCGACCGAGGACGCGTGCCATCGCATCGGTCGGCACCCCCGCGGACACGGCGGCCGGGCGCGCGATGACTAGCATAGGTGTGCGTTCGCGCAAGCCAGTGAGTTAGGGAGCCAAGTGACGAGTCATCCGTGGGGCCGGGTCGCCGAGGACGGCACGGTCTTCGTCAGGACTTCCGACGGTGAGCGCTCGGTGGGTCAGTACCCCGAGGGCTCCCCCGACGAGGCGCTGCGCTTCTTCACCGAGCGGTACGACGCCCTCGCCTTCGAGGTCGGCCTCCTCGAACAACGGATCAGGTCCGGGGTGCTGTCTCCGGACGAGGCTGTCGAGTCGGTCAAGACCGTCCGGGCGCAGGTGGTCGATGCACACGCCGTCGGCGACCTCGGTTCCCTGGCCAACCGGCTCGACGGACTTGCTCCTGTCATCGCCACGCAGCGTGAGGCGCGCAAGGTCGAGCGCGCCCAGCGCGCGGCCGAGTCGAAGACCCAGAAGGAGGCCCTGGTCTCCGAGGCCGAGCAGCTCGCCACCGGCAACGACTGGCGTAACGGAGCCAACCGGCTGCGCGAGCTCCTCGAGCAGTGGAAGTCACTGCCGCGCATCGACCGCGCCTCCGACGACGCGCTGTGGCGCCGGTTCTCCAGTGCCCGGACGTCGTACACCCGGCGCCGGAAGGCGCACTTCGCGGAGCAGCACGAGAAGCGGGACGCAGCGCGGGTGGTGAAGGAGAAGCTCGCCACCGAGGCCGAGGGCATGGCCGACTCCCGCGAGTGGGGCCCCACGGCCGGGCGCTTCCGGGATCTGATGAAGGAGTGGAAGGCGGCCGGGCCGGCGCCCCGCGATGTCGATGACGAGCTGTGGAAGCGTTTCAGAGGTGCCCAGGACACGTTCTTCGGCGCCCGCGACGAGGCCGCTGCCGAGCAGGACAAGGAGTTCGCGGCCAACGCCGAGGTCAAGGAGGGGCTGCTGGTCGAAGCCGAGGCACTGGTTCCCGTGACCGACCTGGACGCCGCGAAGCGAGCCATGCGCGACATTGCCGAACGCTGGGAGGCCGCCGGCAAGGTCCCCCGCGACCGGATGAAGGAGCTCGAGGGCCGCATTCGCAAGGTCGAGCAGGAGATCAGGGGCGTCGAGGACGCGCAGTGGCGTCAGAAGGATCCCGAGAAGTCGGCGCGCGCCGACGACATGGTCTCCAAGCTCGAGGCGGCGCTTGCCGACATCAAGGCCGATCTCGATCGAGCACGGTCCGCGGGTGACGAGAAGCGGGTCGCGGAGCTCGAGGAGAACCTCGCCTCCCGGCAGGCGTTCCTCGACATGGCCAGGAAGGCCTCGGCCGACTTCTCTGGCTGAGTTGCCGGCGGCGTACCCAATTTGGAGCGGTCCTCGGTCGCTGCCCTTGACGCCGTTCGCTCGCCGGGGGAGCGTTCGGGCAACCACAGCGGATCGACGTACCGGCGCCGGTCCACAAGCCCCAGGAGCGGCCCATGACCACGTTCTCCCGTCCGTCGGCCAGGACGCTCACCCGCACGCTTGCGGTCGCGGCCACTGCCGTCGGTCTCGGCCTCGTCGCCCCCGCAGGGTCGGTTCTGACCACCTCGGCGGGCGCTGACGCCGCGAGCGACTGCCTCACGGCACCCTCGAACGCTCGCACGACCCACCGTTCCGGGGTGGATCCCAACAGCGTTACCGCTGCGCAGGCGGCGAGCATGGACCGCGCCCTCGATGCCAAGGTCCGGAAGCTGGCCGAAAGCGGGGCGCTCTCCCGGAACGGGACGGCGCGCGGCGGAAAGCACAAGGTCATCAAGATCAAGACGTACTTCCACGTGATCAGCAAGAAGAACGGGACGGGTTCCGTCACGAGGAACCAGGTCCGCAGGCAGGTCGCCGTCTTGAACAAGGCCTACTCCGGACGGACCAGCGCAGACGCGGCGAACACGCCGTTCAGGTTCGTGCTCAAGGGGACGGACTTCACCCGGAACAACGACTGGTACGACTGGGACTACCCCGAGCCGGGGGCAGACAATGACGACCGGAAGGCCAAGCGCGCACTCCACCGCGGCGGCTGGAAGGCCCTCAACGTCTACACCACGAACTTCACCGACGTGGGGCTGCTCGGCTACGCGACCTTCCCCGACGAGGGCAAGCTCAAGCTAGACGGCGTCGTCGTGCTCAACGAGAGCCTCCCCGGCGGCTCAGCCGCGCCGTTCAACGAAGGCGACACCCTCACTCACGAGGTCGGTCACTGGCTCGGCCTGTTCCACACCTTCCAGGGCGGCTGCAAGCGCCCGGGCGACCACGTCAAGGACACGCCCTACCAGGCCGACGGGCCCAACGTTGCGAGCTGCGACGAATCCCTCGACACCTGCAAGCAGCCCGGGATGGACCCCGTCCACAACTTCATGAGCTACGGCGACGACCCCTGCCTCGACAACTTCACGCACGGTCAGGAGCGCCGGATGACGAAGGCGTGGTTCGCCTTCCGGGCCTGACGCCGATGCGGTGCGGTTACTGGGTGACCCGGTAGGCGTCGAAGACTCCGGGCACCGAGCGGACCGCGCGGAGCACGTTGTCGAGGTGCTTGGACTCGGCCATCTCGAACGTGAAGCGACTCTTGGCCACCCGGTCGCGGGTGGTCGAGAGGTTCGCGCTGAGGATGTTCACGTGTGCGTCCGAGAGCACCATCGTGATGTCGGAGAGCAGGCGGGCGCGATCGAGGGCCTCGACCTGGATGTTGACCAGGAACGTGGACTGGCCGGTGGGCGCCCACTCGACCTCCAGCAGCTTCTCGGGCTGGGTGCGGAGACTCGCGGCGTTGGTGCAGTCGGTTCGGTGCACCGAGACTCCCCCGCCCTTGGTGACGAAGCCGAGGATCTCGTCCGGTGGGACGGGGGTGCAGCACTTGGCGAGCTTGACCCACACGTCCGGTGCACCCTTGACGATGACGCCCGCGTCGCCCTTGGTCGTGACCTTGGAGCGAGCACGGCGACCGGTGATCGTGACGCCCTCGGCGAGGTCCTCCGCCGCGCCCTCGTCGCCGCCGTGCAGGTCGATCACCCGGCGGACGACCGCCTGGGCGCTCAGGTTGCCCTCGCCGACCGACGCGTAGAGGGCCGACACGTCGGCCAGCTTGAAGTGGACGGCGGCCAGCATCAGCGACTCGTGCGAGAGCAGCCGCTTGAGGGGCAGGCCCTCCTTGCGCATCAGCTTGGCGATCTGCTCCTTGCCCTGCTCGATCGCCTCCTCGCGGCGCTCCTTGGTGAACCAGTGCCGGATCTTGGAGCGGGCGCGCGGGGATTTCACGAACGTGAGCCAGTCCCGCGACGGCCCGGCCGTCGGTGCCTTTGAGGTGAAGACCTCCACGACGTCGCTGTTGTCGAGGGTCGACTCCAGCGGCACCAGCCGGCCGTTGACCCGGGCACCGATGGTGTGGTGGCCGACCTCGGTGTGCACGGCGTACGCGAAGTCGACGGGGGTTGCGCCTGTCGGCAGCGCGATCACGTCACCACGAGGCGTGAAGACGTAGACCTCGGCCCGGTTGATCTCGAAGCGCAGGGACTCCAGGAACTCGCCGGGGTCCTCGACGTCGCTCTGCCAGTCCAGTAGCTGGCGCACCCAGGTCATGTCGTCGAGGTCGCCCGCACGCTCGGTGTCGATCCCGGCGCGTCCGTCCTCCTTGTACTTCCAGTGCGCAGCGACGCCGTACTCGGCTCGACGGTGCATCGCGAAGGTCCGGATCTGGATCTCCACGGGCTTGCCCGCTGGCCCGATGACGGTGGTGTGCAAGGACTGGTACATGTTGAACTTCGGCATCGCCACGAAGTCCTTGAACCGGCCGAGGACCGGGTTCCACCTCGCGTGCAGCACACCGAGAGCGGAGTAGCAGTCGCGGTCCTCCTCGACCAGGATCCGGATGCCGACGAGGTCGTAGATGTCGGTGAACTCGCGTCCGCCGAGGATCATCTTCTGGTAGATCGAGTAGTAGTGCTTCGGCCGCCCGGTCACCTTGGCCTTGACCTTGGCGTCCTTGAGGTCCTGCTCGACCTGGCTGATGACCTCGGCCAGGAACTTGCCTCGTGACGGTGCGCGCTCGGCGACCATTCGCACGATCTCGTCGTAGATCTTGGGGTGCAAGGTCGCGAACGCGAGGTCTTCGAGCTCCCACTTCAGGGTGTTCATGCCGAGCCGGTGTGCGAGCGGAGCGTAGATGTCGAGCGTCTCGCGGGCGACCCGCTCCTGGGTTTCCTGACGGACGTAGCGCAGGGTCCGCATGTTGTGCAGCCGGTCAGCGAGCTTGATCACCAGCACCCGGATGTCGCGCGACATCGCCACGATCATCTTGCGGATGGTCTCCGCCTGCGCTGAGTCGCCGTACTTGACCTTGTCGAGCTTCGTGACCCCATCGACGAGGTGGGCGACCTCCTCGCCGAAGTCCTCGCGGAGCTGGTCGAGGCGGTACGGCGTGTCCTCGACCGTGTCGTGCAGCAGCGCCGCGCACAGGGTCGGCTCGGTCATGCCGATGTCGGCGAGGATCGTCGTGACCGCAAGTGGATGGGTGATGTAGGGGTCCCCGCTCTTGCGCATCTGCGCGCCGTGCATCTTCTCCGCCGTGACGTAGGCGCGCTCCAAGAGCGCGAGATCGGCCTTGGGGTGGCTGGCCCGCACCGCCCGGAACAACGGCTCGAGGACCGGGTTCCCCGGCTGGCTGCGGGTGCCCATCCGGGCAAGGCGGGCCCGCATGCTGCGCGCCGAGGTGGCGGTCTCGGGGGCGCGCTCGACCTCGGCGTCAGACACGGTCTGTTCCTCGGTCACACACCCAGTCTAGGTCCGCGTCACACGGTTATCAGCGTCGTCACCGGCAAGGCACCGACAGTCTCCCGGCCGGGCAGGAAGCTGAGCTCCATCAAGACGGCGACGCCGACCGGAATCGCGCCGGCTCGCTCGACCAGTTCCGCCGTCGCCTTGACTGTTCCGCCGGTCGCCAGCACGTCGTCGACGAGCAACACTCGGTCGCCGGGCCGCAGGGCGTCCCGGTGCATCTCGAGCGTCGCCTCGCCGTACTCCAGGGAGTAGGAGACGGCGTGGGTCTCCCGCGGCAGCTTGCCGGCCTTGCGCACCGGGACGAAGCCGGTGCCGAGCGCGAGCGCGACCGGCGCCGCGAGGATGAACCCACGCGCCTCCATGCCGACGACCTTGTCCACCGCCACGGCGCCCGAATCGTCCCGGCCGGCCGCCGCCAACGCGTCGACCACCCGCGTGAAGGCCTCATGGTCGGCCAGGAGCGGGGTGATGTCCTTGAACACGATCCCCTGCTCGGGGAAGTCCGCGACATCGACCACGAAGCGTCCAAGCGTGGCCTCGAGTGGCTCGACGACCCCGGAGGGGTCGGTCACTTCTTGCCCCGCTTGGACCGCGACTGACGGCTCGGCTGCTGCCGGCCTGCGGCGCTGCTCGGCTGGACCGGCCGTTGAGTCGACGGTACGACGCGTCCGCGACCGGACGCCTCGGTGTCCCTGGCCGGTGCGACCGGTGGCGGCTCCGACTGGCGGGAGGGTGCCCGTTCATCCTCGTCGTCGTCGCCCGGCTCGTCCCGGACCGGCTGGTCCTCCGCGAAGGCCGGGACGGATGCGTACTTGTCCGCCGCCGCCCGACGACGGGCCTTCTCGCGCTTCTCGGCCGACACGACCTCCGTCTCGCGGCTCTTCAGGTGGGCCAGGAGCGGGGTGGCGATGAACACCGAGGAGTAGACGCCCGCCGCCATGCCGACGAACAGGGAGAGCGCGAGGTCCTTCATGGACCCGGATCCGAGCTGCACGGCACCGACGTACAGGATGCATGCGACGGGGATCAGCGCCACGATCGAGGTGTTGATCGAGCGGACCAGCGTCTGGTTGACCGCGAGGTTCGATGCCTCGGCGTACGTCTGGTGGTTGGCGCGCAGGTCCTTGGTGTTCTCGCGCACCTTGTCGAACACCACGACGGTGTCGTAGAGCGAGAATCCGAGGATGGTCAGGATGCCGGTGACGGTCGCCGGGGTGACCTCGAAGCCCGAGATGGCATAGACCCCGATCGTGATGACCACGTCGTGCGCCAGCGCCACGAGCGCCGCGACCGACATCTTCCACTGCCGGAAATAGGCCCAGATGAACAGCACCACCAGCACGAGGAACACCGCGAGCCCGAGGAGTGCCCGCTCGGCGACCTCCTCGCCCCAGCTGGCGCCGATCTCGGACTGGGAGAGGTCGTCCGGCGCGGCGCCACTCGTCTCGAGGATGACGTCGGCGACCTGGGCGCTCTCCTCGTCGGAGAGGGGCTCGGTCTGGACCAGGATCGCCTCGGAGCCGGAGGTGGTGACCACCGGCGAGGAGGCATTGTCGATGCCGCTGTTGGCGACCGCCTCCCGGAGCTCGTCAGCGGTGTCCTGGGTGACCTGGTCGCTGGGCAGGGCCACGCTGTACTCGGCGCCGCCGGTGAACTCGATGCCCCAGTTGAGGCCCTTGAAGAGCAGCCCCCCGACGCACAGCAGGAGGATCAACGCCGAGCCGGAGTACCAGAGCCACTTCCGGCCAACGAAGTCGATCGACTTCCGGCCCGAGTAGAGGTCGTTCCCGAGGCGGGAGAACTTACCCATTACGCCCTCCCGGCCGCGGGGATTCGGTCGAGGCCCAGGCTCTCGGCGTCGAGGCCGGAGAGCCTGTGTCCCCTGTTGAAGAGCTCGAACCTGGCCAGCCACGACACCATCGGGTGCGTGAACCAGAAGAAGACGGCGAGGTCGATCAGGGTGGACAGGCCGAGGGCGAAGGCGAAGCCTCTCACCACTCCGGTCGCGAAGATGTAGAGGACGACGGCCGCCAGAAGCGACACCGCGTCGGCCGCGAGGCAGGTGTTCCGCGCGCGGGCCCACCCGCTCTCGACCGCGACCCGCATCGACTTGCCGTCACGCATCTCGTCGCGGATCCGCTCGAAGTAGACGATGAAGGAGTCCGCCGTGATGCCGACACCGACGATCAGGCCGGCCACCCCGGGAAGCGACAGCGTGAACCCTGCGCTCTCGCTGAGCAGCAGCACCATGGCGTAGGTCCAGGCCGCCGCTACGAACAGGGAGGCGATGACCACCAGCCCGAGGCCGCGGTAGTAGAGCAGGCAGTAGAGCATCACCAGGCCGAGGCCGAGCGCTCCAGCAGCCAGCCCCGCCGAGAGCTGGTTGCCGGCCAGGGACGGGCCGACGGTCTGGGTCTCGATCAGGTCGTCGGGGAAGGTGATCGGCAGCGCCCCGAACTTCAGGCTGGTGGCCAGGCTGTTCGCCGAGGCCTCGGTGAAGTTGCCGCTGATCTCGGCCTCGCCGTTGGTGATGATGCCGTTCATGGTGGGCGCCGAGATCACGCGGCCGTCGAGGACGATCGCGAACTGCTTCTCTGTGCCGTAGAGGGCGCGCGAGATCTCGGTGAACACGTCGGTGCCCTTGTCGTCGAAGGCGAGGTTCACTCGCCAGTCGACCTGTCCCTGGGGAACGCCGGCGTTGGCCGAGTCCAGGGCGGTGCCCTCGATCATGGCGACCGAGAGGAGGTACTTCGTGCCGGCGTCGTCCTCGGTGCCGCAGGTGACCAGCGGCTTGTCCGGGTCGTCGACGTCCGTGCTGACGTTTCCGCTCGGCGGGCACTGGTAGTCGTTGAAGGCCTTGATCGAGGCGGGATCCGGGTTGTCCATCCATCGCAGAGGCTTGTCGACCAGGTCACCTCCCGCCGGCTGTGTGGCACCATCGGCCGGCTGCTCGGTCGGGTCCTGCGACTCGCTCGGCTTGGGCGACTCGTCGTTCTGCCCGCCCTGGTCACTGTTGCCCTTGACCGAGCCGAGCGCCGGCGCCCGGTTGGCCGCACCGCTGGGCGCTCCCGACCCGGAGGGCGCGGTGACGCCTGAGCCTGGGATCTGGGGCTGCTCGGTCGTCGGTGCCTGGCCGGCGCCGCACGCGCCGGGGGCCTGCGAGGAGCAGGCAACCAGCCGGAAACGCAGCTGGGCCTGGCGCTTCACCGTCTCCTCTAGGTCCTGTCGGCTCTCACCGGGGATCTCGACGACGACCAGGTTCGAACCCTGGGTGGTGACCTCGGCCTCGCTCACCCCGGAGCCGTTGACCCTCTGGTCGATGATGTTGGCCGCTTCTTCGAGGTTCTGCTCGGTGACGTTGTCACCCGAGGCGCCCATGGTGATCCGGGTGCCGCCCTGCAGGTCGAGGCCGAGCTCCGGGGTCCAGCTGCCAGCGAGCGCCACCAGGCCGAACGCGACGGCAAGGGCGCCGAAGAAGGTCGCGACCGTGCGCCCCGGACGGTACCTGCGCGCCATGTCAGCTCTCCTCGGGCTCGTCGGGGACGGGCTCTGGACGGACGACGCTGGCAATCGCGCCGCGCGCCACCTTGATGGTCACACCATCGGCCACCTCCACCAGCAGCGCGTCCCCTTCGACCTCCTTCAGGGACCCGTAGATGCCGGACGTGAGAATGACGGCCTCACCTGGGTTCAACGCGCTTTGCATGCGCGCGAGTTCCTTCTGACGCTTCGAAGCCGGCCGGATGAGCAGCAGCCAGAACAGGAACGCGATCCCGACGATGGGCAACAGGGAGACGAGCTCCGGCACGACTGAACCTCTCGAGCGTTGTTGGGGATGCCGACCCGAGACGGGTGGCGACGGTGCAGTGTAACCGGCAGCCACTCCGACGTCCCGAATCAGTCCTCGAAGAGGGTTGAGTCCTCCAGCGTCGGCGTCGGGGTCGGCGGGCGCACCCAGGCCGAGGTGTGCCCAGGCCGCCGGCGTCGCGACCCGACCCCGGGGGGTCCTGGCCAGGAACCCGGACCGGACCAGGAACGGCTCGGCCACTTCCTCGACGGTCTCCCGTTCCTCGCCCACAGCGACCGCGAGCGGTCGACAGGCCGACCGGGCCGCCACCGAAGCGGCGGCACAGCACGTCGAGGACGCCACGGTCGAGCCGGTCGAGTCCGGACTCGTCGACCTCGTAGAGCTCGAGGGCCCGCCGCGCCACGTCGACGGTTACCACGCCGTCGGCGCGGACCTGCGCGAAGTCGCGGACCCGGCGGAGCAACCGGTTGGCGATGCGTGGGGTGCCACGCGAGCGGGAGGCGATCTCGGCCGCGCCCTCGTCGGTGAGGTCGACGTCGAGCAGGCCGGCTGAGCGGTGCACGATCTGGTCGAGCTCGCCCGGCGTCGTAGAACTCCAGGTGGGCGGTGAACCCGAACCGGTCGCGCAGCGGCCCGGGAAGCAGACCGGCACGTGTCGTGGCGCCGACCAGGGTGAACGGCGGGATCTCCAGCGGGATCGCGGTGGCGCCCGGGCCCCTTGCCGATCACGACGTCGACCCGGAAGTCCTCCATCGCCATGTAGAGCATCTCTTCGGCCGGTCGGGACATCCGGTGGATCTCGTCGACGAACAGGACGTCGCCGTCGTTCATGCCGGAGAGGATCGCGGCGAGGTCACCGGCATGGGTGATGGCCGGGCCGCTGGTGAGCCGCAACGGGGTGGTCATCTCGGCCGCGATGATCATCGCGAGCGTGGTCTTGCCCAGCCCGGGAGGCCCGGAGAGCAGCACGTGGTCGGGCGCACGCCCACGCTGGCGGGCCGCTTCGAGGACCAGCGCCGAGCTGGTCGCGGACCCGTTGCTGGCCGACGACCTCGTCGAGGGTCCTCGGCCGCAGCGCCGCCTCGACGACGCGCTCGTCACCCTCGGCCTCGGCCGTGGTAGGCTGCGAGGTGGGCCTCCTCACGGCGTCGAGGCGTCCTGGTCGTGTGCTCGCCATCTCGCTGCTCATGCCTTGCTCAGGGTGCGCAGGGCGGCGCGGAGCAGCGCACCGACATCGGGCTGCGTCGCAGGCCGTGCGCCTCGTCGGCGGCGACCGGCTCGATCGCCTGGTCGGCGTCCTTCGCCGACCAGCCGAGCCCGACCAGGCCCTGGTGCACCTGCGCGCGCCACGGCGGCCGCCGCGGCGCAGCGGCGCACCCGTCGACCCGGACTGCCGGTCGGCGCGCCGAGCCGGTCCTTGAGCTCGAGGATGATCCGCTGGGCACCCTTCTGGCCGATGCCGGGCACCCGGGTCAGGGTCTTGACGTCGTCGCCCGCGACGGCCGTCGCGCAGCGTCGTCGGGCGAGAGTACGGCGAGCATGGCCTGGGCCAGCTTCGGGCCGACGCCCGATGCGGTCTGCACCAGCTCGAAGGTGACCTTCTCGTCCTCGTCGAGGAAACCGAAGAGGGTCAGCGAGTCCTCGCGCACCACCATGCTGGTCGGCAGGGTCGCCTGCTGACCGGTGCGCAGCGTGGCGAGGGTGCCCGGCGTGCACAGCAGTTCGAGCCCGACGCCCCCGACCTCGAGCGACGGCGCTGGTCACGCGACACGGCGGCGACCTCGCCCTTGACGAACGCGATCATGGCTTCCTCCCTGCGACTGCCTGTTGCTGGCGGACCAGGGCCGCCTCGATGCGGGCCTGCGCCCCGCCGCGCCAGATGTGGGTGATCGCCAGGGCGAGCGCATCGGCGGCGTCGGCCGGCTTCGGCGGCGCGTCGAGCCGGAGGATCCGGGCCACCATCGCCGCGACCTGGGCCTTGTCGGCCCGCCCGCTGCCCGACACGGCTGCCTTGACCTCGCTGGGCGTGTGCAGCGCCACCGGCAGGCCTCGTCGGGCGGCGGCGACCAGCGCGATGCCGCTGGCCTGGGCGGTGCCCATGATCGTGCTGGAGTCGGAGCGGGCGAAGACCCGCTCCACCGCGACCGCGTCGGGCGCGTGCTCGTCGAGCCAGGCGTCGATGCCCTGCTCGATGGTGACCAGTCGCTGGGCGACGGGCTGGTCGGCGCTGGTGCGGAGCACGTTGACGTCGACCAGGCTCAGCGGTCTTCCGACCGACCCCTCGACCACGCCGAGGCCGCACCGGGTCAGGCCGGGATCGATCCCGAGCACACGCATGAGCAGCCCTCCGTCCGAACATCTGTTCGGAGAACACGCTAGCCCGTGGCCGTCGTCGATCGACGGACGACACGCCCCGCCCGCCACGACCCGGTCACGCGTCCTGGAGCTGCTCCATGATCTCGTCGCTGACGTCGAAGTTGGCGAAGACGTTCTGCACGTCGTCGCTGTCCTCCAGGGTCTCGATCAGGCGGAAGACCTTCGCGGCACCGTCCTTGTCGAGCTCGACCTGCATGTCCGGCACGAACTGGGCCTCGGCGGAGTCGTAGTCGATGCCGGCGGCCTGGAGCGCCGTCCGCACCCCGACCAGGTCGGTGGCCTCGGTGATGACCTCGCAGGACTCACCGAGGTCGTTGACCTCCTCGGCGCCGGCCTCGAGCGTGGCCTCGAGGACGTCGTCCTCCGACACCGACTTCCCGTCCTGATCGGTGGGCACGATCACGACGCCCTTGCGGTTGAACAGGAACGACACCGAGCCCGGGTCGGCCAGCGACCCGCCGTTGCGGGTCATCGCGGTCCGGACCTCCATGGCGGCGCGGTTCCGGTTGTCGGTCAGGCACTCGATCAGCATCGCGACGCCCGAGGGACCGTAGCCCTCGTACATGATCGTGGTGTAGTCGGCACCACCCGCCTCGGCCCCCGACCCGCGCTTGACGGCGCGATCGATGTTGTCGTTGGGCACCGATGACTTCTTGGCCTTCTGGATCGCGTCGTAGAGCGTCGGGTTGCCGGCGGGATCTCCGCCGCCCATCCGCGCGGCGACCTCGATGTTCTTGATGAGCTTGGCGAACATCTTGCCGCGCCTGGCGTCGATGACCGCCTTCTTGTGCTTGGTGGTCGCCCACTTGGAATGGCCAGACATGCGTCCCTCTTCTACCTCACTGGTCGGGTGCCGGGCTCAACGCACGGAGCTCGTCGAGACCCGAGCTGGTCAGGCCCGGTGGACCAGGTCCAGGAACACCTGGTGGATCCTGGCGTCGCCACCCACCTCGGGGTGGAACGACGTCGCCATCAGGTTCCCTTGCCTGACCGCGACGATCCTACCTGCGGCCGGCCCCTCCTCCACTCGCGCGAGTACGTCGACCGCGGGCCCGGCCTGCTCCACCCACGGCGCCCTGATGAACACAGCGTGCAGCCGGCCCTCGACACCGACGAAGTCGAGGTCGCCCTCGAAGGAATCGACCTGTCGGCCGAACGCGTTGCGCCGAACCGTCGCGTCGAGGCCGCCCAGGGTCTCCTGGTCGGCCGCGCCGTCCTCGATCCGGTCGGCGAGCATGATCATCCCGGCACAGGTCCCGAAGGCCGGCATCCCTTCCTTGATCCGCTGCCGCAATGGCTCGAACAGGTCGAAGGTCCGCGCCAGCTTCGCCATGGTCGTGGACTCGCCGCCCGGGAGGACCAGCCCGTCGCAGGCCTCCAGCTCGGCGGGGCGGCGGACGGTCATCGGTGCCGCGCCGAGCCCCGCCAGGACGCGCAGGTGCTCCCGCACGTCGCCCTGCAGGGCGAAGACACCGATCGTCGGGGCAGCCACCCCTCAATCGTAGTGAGCGGAGGTCACCAACCGCGCTCGGCCAGTCGGTGCGGCTGCGGGATCTCGTCGACGTTGATGCCGACCATGGCCTCACCCAGCCCGCGGGAGACCTTCGCGACCACGTCGGGGTCGTCATAGAAGGTGGTCGCCTTGACGATCGGCCTCGGCCCGCTGGGCCGGATTGCCGGACTTGAAGATGCCCGAGCCGACGAAGACGCCCTCGGCACCGAGCTGCATCATCATCGCGGCGTCGGCCGGCGTGGCAATGCCGCCGGCGGTGAACAGCACGACGGGGAGCTTGCCCTTCTCGGCGACCTCCTTGACCAGGTCGTACGGCGCCTGCAGCTCCTTGGCCGCCACGTAGAGCTCGTCGCCCTCCATGGTCTGCAGCCGCCGCAGCTCGGCCCGGATCGTGCGCATGTGGGTGACGGCGTTGGACACGTCACCGGTGCCTGCCTCTCCCTTGGAGCGGATCATCGCGGCGCCCTCGGTGATGCGACGCAGTGCCTCGCCCAGGTTGGTGGCACCGCAGACGAACGGCACCGTGAAGGTCCACTTGTCGATGTGGTTGGCGTAGTCGGCCGGCGTCAGCACCTCGGACTCGTCGATGTAGTCGACGCCCAGGCTCTGCAGGACCTGTGCCTCGGCGAAGTGGCCGATCCGGGCCTTGGCCATCACCGGGATCGAGACCGTCTCGATGATCTGGTCGATCATGTCCGGATCGCTCATCCGGCTCACGCCGCCCTCGGCCCGGATGTCCGCGGGAACCCGCTCCAGCGCCATCACGGCCACCGCGCCGGCGTCCTCGGCGATCTTCGCCTGCTCGGGGGTGACCACGTCCATGATCACGCCGCCCTTGAGCATCTCGGCCATGCCGCGCTTGACGCGGGTGGTGCCGGTGCCCTCAGGAGCGGTCACGGCGTCGTTGTTCTGGGTCTCAGGCATGGCTCAATCGTACGGCGACCGGTGCCCGACGGCGTATTCGGGCCGCTCAGGGGGCGGGCTCTGCGAAGGCCTGCCGACGGACCACCCAGATCCGCTGCACGACGGTGATCGTGCTCGCCGCGGCCAGCGCCCAGAGCGTGACGTACATGAGGATCGGCAGGTCGAAGATCGCCGAGAATCCGGTCATCACCAGGATCGCCACGAGTCGGTCGGCCCGCTCGGCGATGCCGACCTTGGCCTCGAAGCCGAGACTCTCGGCGCGGGCCCGGGCATAGGAGGTGACGGCGCCCATGACCAGGCAGACCAGGGAGAGCACCAGGTAGAGGTCACTGTCACCCGGTCCCGCGAAGTAGAGCGCCAGGCCGCCGAAGATGGCGCCGTCCCCGACCCGGTCGAGCGTCGAGTCCAGGAATGCACCGAACTTGTCCGTGCGCCCCATCCGGCGCGCCATCTGCCCGTCGATCAGGTCGCTGAACACGAACGCCGTGATCACCAGCACCCCGATGAGCAGCTCTCCCCGGGGGAAGAAGACCAGTGCCCCGGCAGCGACACCGAGCGTCCCGACCACCGTCACCGCGTCGGGACTGATGCCCAACCTGAGGAACAGGTTGATGAACGGTGCCAGCATCACCGTCTGCCAGAAGCTCTTGAATCGGTCCAACATCGCGGCAGCAGGGTAGCGCCAGCCCGGGACCCAGCCCCTGACCAGCCCGTGACACGGCGCGGTCGCGACCCTCATCATGGGCGGGTGCGAGTGCGCCGGGAGGTCTCGGTGCTCAGGCGCGCGCTGGTCCTTGCCTGCCTCGTGCCCACCCTGGTGGCGGTCGGGACTGCCGCCGCATCCCCCGTCGAGTCGCCCGTTGAAGCTCGCGTCGAGTCACCCGTCGCGCCAGAGCAACGCGTCCAGGTCGGCTCCGTCACCCTGCGTCGGTGCCAGGTCGTCGCGCGGGCGCTGTGCGGCTCGATCCGGCGGGACTGGGATCCCGACGACCCGGGTGCCGGGACCGTGCGGGTCGGCTTCGCGTTCGTCCGGGCCCGGAACGGTCCTGCCGTGGGCACGTTGGTTCCCCACGAGGGGGGCCCCGGGTACGCGACGACCGCGTCCGGGTCGTCGTACGTCCGGATGTACGGCGACCTGTTGCGCCGACGGAACCTGCTGCTCGTCGACCAGCGCGGCACCGGGCGGTCCGAGCCCATCGACTGTCCCCGGATGCAGAACCTCAAGATCCGCTTCGCCGTGGCCGCGGGGCGCTGCGGCAGGTCGCTCGGCGAACTCGCGGACGACTACTCGACCGAGCGGTCGGCTGATGACCTCGCTGCCGTCCTCGAGGCACTGGAGCTCGACGACGTCGATGTCTACGGCGACTCCTACGGCACGTTCTTCGCCCAGGTGTTCGCCGGTCGCCACCCCGATCTGCTGCGCAGCGTCGTCCTTGACGCGGCGTACCCGACCTACGGCGAGAACGGCTGGTTCAAGACGTCCGCGCCGGCCGCCCGCACGGCGTTCCACCGCGTCTGCCATCGCTCGCCGGCCTGCCGTCGCGGCGGTGCCGAGTTCATGCCGACCATCCGGCGGGTGCTGGGCCAGGTGCGGGACCACCCGTGGCGAGGTCGCTCGCACGACGCGGACGGTCGGCCGATGCGGGTGCGAGTCACCCCGGCGACACTGGCCGATGTCGTCTTCATCGCCGCCTTCACGCCCGCCTGGTACCGCGAGCTGACGGCGGCCATGCGCTCGGGGCTACGTGGCGACCGGCGCCCGCTCCTGCGTCTGGTCGCCGAGGCCACCGGCGGTGGAACCGATCCGGAGCCGCCCGCTACTACAGCGCGGGGCTCGAGGCCGCGTTCCTGCCACGACTACCCCAACGTCTACGACCTCACGAAGCCGCCGGCGCGGCGCGGAGCGTGACGACGCGCGGGCCCTGCGGCGCCGGGCCAGGACCCACCGCACACCTACGGCCCGTTCACCGTCTCCGAGTACGCGCGCACCGGGTGGCAGGGGCTGGACTGGTGCACTCGCTGGCCGACCGCCCCGCCGACCAACCCGGCGGGCCTGGTCCGGCCCCGGGAGGCGACTACCCCGACGTGCCGGTGCTGGTCCTGGCAGGTGAGCTCGACTCGGTGACGACCCCTGCCGAAGCCAGGATGGTCCGCGAGCAGTTCCCTGACGCCCGGCTCGTGATGGTCCGCAACAGCTTCCACGTGACCGCCATCGGGGACACCGACCACTGCGCGGTTCGGATCCTCCGGGCGTTCGTGCGATCGCCGCGGCCCAGCCGGACGCCGACCGCGGCGTTGTGCCGACGGGTCGAGCCGATCCGCGCGCCCGGCGTGTACCGGGTCCACCTCGCCAACGTGCGGCCCGGAGACGGTCATGCTCCGCTGCGGTCGCGTCGCGCCGCC
>CAVZAZ010000004.1:0-51444 GCA_963773355.1 uncultured Actinomycetota bacterium
GAGAGCTGGGCCATCAGCGCGCCCTCGCCGATGACGGGGAGGTCGGTGTCCACCGAGGAGTCGAGCAGCTCGTCCTCGACGCCCACCACCTTCGGGCCGGTGCAGCGCAGCACTCGGCGCCGGACGACGTCGTGCGGCTCGGCGGCCGTGGCCTGGTAGAAGACCGCCGCCGCGGGCGCCCTCCAGTCGATCAGCAGCGAGTCGCGGTTGGCGTCGCGCAGCCCGATCCGGCCGACGTAGCGCGGCTCGGGGTCGAGCTCGGCCCGCAGGTCGAGGCGACCGAAGACCAGTCCCTCGTGCGCGGCGTCGAGCTGGGCCATTCGCTTCGCTGCCTGGAAGACCATGGCGTCGCGCTCGACGAGCCCACCCTCGTGGCCGAGCCGGCCACGACCGTGCCCCTCTCGGGCAAGCTCCTTGGCCGCTGCCGCGGACTGGTCGAGCTGGCGGTAGACCCGGTCCACGAACTCCTGCTCCCGAGCGACTTCCCGCTCGGCAAGCTCCTCAGACACTGGCGATTCCTATTCCCCCGAAAACCGGATGTGGCAAGTTGACCAGCCTACCCGGACCAGCCTCGGGGATCGCGGGAATTCCGCGTGGAGGGACCCAACCTCTGGCGGCTACCTCTTGCGCTCGAGGAACGCCGTCATCGCCTCACGGGCGGCGTCGGACGCGAACAGCTCGGCGGACAGCGCGGCGAGGTCCGCCCCGTGCGCATCGATCCTGGCCACCAGGTCGCGGTTCAGGATCCGCTTGGACTCGCGCAGCCCTTGCGGGGCGCCGGTCGCCAGCGACGCGCAGATCCGCTCCACCTCGGCGTCCAGCCGGTCACCGGGGACGGCCGTGGTCACCAGGCCGTACGTCGCCGCGTCCGCGCCGCTGAAGACCTCACCGCCCAACGTGGTCAGGGCGGCCGCGCGCGGGCTCATCCGGTGATGAACGGTGAGGGAGATGATCGCGGCAGCCAGGCCCAGCTTGACCTCGGTGAGCGCGAACGTGGCGTCCTCGTCGGCGATCGCGATGTCGGAGGCCGCGACGATCCCGATGCCGCCGGCCCGGACGGCGCCGTGCACGCGAGTGACCACGGGCTTGGACATGGTGGCGATCAGCCGCTGCAGCTCGACGATCCGGCGGGCCCCCTCCTCCATGCCGTCGCTGGTTGCCTCCGACAGGTCCGCCCCCGAGCAGAACGCCTTGCCCTCGGCCCGGACCAGGACCACCCGGACCGCCGGGTCGGCCTCGGCCGCCTCGAGACGACCGAACAGCTCGGAGACCAGCTGCCGCGACAGGGCGTTGCGGTTGTGCTGCGAGTCGAGGGTGATGGTGGCCAGGGCACCGCCGCCGTCACCGGCCGCGCCGACGTCGTACCTCACGAGCTCGGTCATGGGCGTCATCCTGCCGCACGCCGCTGTCGGCGGCGCACCCGATCCGGAAGGCCGTCGGCTCCGAATCCCGACCATGCTGAATCGACTCACCCATGCCGGCTTCGGCATCCTCGCGACCCTGGTCGGCATGGCCGCGGGCCACCTCGTGGCCGCGCTGACGGACCCGGCGGCCTCCCCCGTCCTGGCGGTGGGCTCCACCGTCATCGACCTGACGCCCACGCCGGTCAAGGAGTGGGCGGTCCAGCAGTTCGGGACGGCCGACAAGCCGATCCTGATCGGCTCGGTGCTGCTCGGAGCCCTGGCCCTGGCGGCCGTCGCGGGGCTGCTCGCGCGGCGCAGGTTCGTGCTCGGTGCCGGGCTGCTGGTGGTCCTGGTCGGAACCGCTGGCGTCGCGGCCCTGATGCGCCCGACCGCGACCGCCGCAGATGCCCTGCCCGCAGTGGTCGCCGGGATCGTCGGGGTCGGCGCGCTCCGGTGGCTGACCCTGGCATGGAGTGGTCCCGACAGGCCCGACCCCCGAGCGGACCGACCCGACGACCGATCCGCTCCCAACGCCCAGGCGAGCCCCAGCCGCCGTGGGGTGCTGATCGCCGCCGGAGTGCTCACGGCCGCCGCCGCGGTCATGGGCGGCGCCGGCAGGTGGATCACGCAGTACCGCACCCGCCCGGCCGACATCGCACTGCCCGACCCGCGCGACCCCGCGCCGGCCTTCCCCCGGGGTCTGGACGACAAGGTGCCGGGCATCACGTCGTTCCGGACACCCAACGACGACTTCTACCGCATCGACACCAGACTCACGCTGCCGACCATCAGCGTCGACGACTACGAGCTCACCATCGACGGGGACGTCGACAACGAGCTCACGTTCAGCTTCGACGAGCTCGCCGCGATGCCGCTCATCGAGCGGGACATCACGCTGACCTGCGTCTCCAACGACGTCGGCGGCCCGTACGTCGGCGGCGCCCGCTGGCTCGGCGTCCGGCTGACCGACCTGCTCGACCGGGCAGGGGTCGGAGACTCCGCCGACCAGATCCTGAGCACCGACGTCGACGGGATGACGATCAGCACCCCGCTCGACCTGGCCACCGACGGCCGGGACGCGATGATCGCGATCGGGATGAACGGCGAGGCCCTTCCGCGCGAGCACGGCTTCCCGGTACGGATGGTGATCCCCGGGCTCTACGGGTTCATCAGCGCCACCAAGTGGCTGACCCGGCTGACGCTGACGACGTACGCCGACCAGGACGCCTACTGGACCGAGCGGGACTGGGCGACGGACGCGCCGATCAAGGTCCAGAGCCGGATCGACACTCCGCAGTCCTTCGACACGATCGACTCGGGGGACACGTTCATCGGCGGCGTCGCCTGGGCGCAGCACCGCGGCATCGACAAGGTCGAGGTCACGATCGACGGTGGCAGCTGGCAGGAGGCCCGCCTCGGACCGTCCGCGGGGGAGGACTACTGGCGGCAGTGGTACCTGCCGTGGCGGGCCGAGTCTGGTGACCACGAGCTGCAGGTGCGCGCGACCACCCGTGACGGTGAGGTCCAGACGACCGCCAAGGCCTCGCCGTTCCCGAACGGCGCCAGCGGCCTGCAGAAGATCATCGTCAAGGTCAGCTGAGCCCGACCAATCCGCACCGGTGGCTGCTCCGAACACACGGTGAAAGCAACCCACAGGAAAGGCTCAGACATGAAGCTCAGCACACTGCACCGGACCGGCGGGCTCGCCGCCTTGGCGCTCACGCTCTCTCTCGGGCTGGCCGCCTGTGGCGAGGACGAGGAGCCGACCGCCGGCAGCGACACGTCCGAGACTCCCGCGGGGGAGGAGTCTCCGATGGAGGAGGCCAGCCCGGAGGGCCAGACGTACGGCGCCGCGTGCGGCGAGGTCCCCACCGAGGGGGACGGCTCCTTCGACGGCATGGCGACCGCGCCGGTCGCGTCCGCGGCGAGCGCCAACCCACTCCTGCAGACCCTCGTGGCCGCGGTCACCGAGGCCGACCTGGTGGAGCCGCTCAACTCGGCTCCGGAGATCACCGTGTTCGCTCCCGCGGAGCCTGCGTTCGCGGAGATCCCGAAGAAGGACCTCGACGCCCTGCTCGCCGACAAGGAGGCACTGGCCGGCGTCCTGCAGCACCACGTCGTGGGACAGCAGATCGCACCGGACCAGCTCTCCGGCGAGTTCGAGACCCTCAACGGGGACACGCTGACGATCAACGGATCCGGCGAGGAGGCGACCGTCGGGGACGAGGAAGCGACAGTCCTCTGCGGCAACATCCCGACCGCCAACGCCACGGTCTACGTGATCGACACGGTGTTGATGCCCTGATCCGGCTTGGCCCTTCGGTCGAGACGGGAAAGGATCACGACGTGGACCCGATCCGCCCAAGCACCCCCGGCGTCCCCGCTCCCGATGCGGGGGCGCCGGGGGCCGCGGACCTCGGACAGCTGTTGAAGCTGTCGGGCCGTGGTGACGAGGCTGCGTTCGCGCGGCTGTACGACGCCACGTCGGCCCGGGTCTTCGGGCTGGCGGTGCGGGTCGTCCGGGATCCGGCCCAGGCCGAGGAGGTCGCCCAGGAGGCGTTCCTGGAGATCTGGCGGTCCTCGGCGCGCTTCGACCCCGACCGGGGCAGCGCCATGGCGTGGCTGCTGACCATCGTGCACCGCAAGGCGGTGGACCGGGTCCGGTCCGCGGAGGCCTCGACCCGGAGGGACACGACGTACCACCAGCAGACCCAACCGGTCCCACACGACTCGACCGCCGAGGCCGCCCAGGCCTCGCTCGAGGCGCGCCGCGTCCGCGGGGCTCTCGAGCACCTGACCGAAGTCCAGCGCCAGGCCCTTGAGCTGGCGTACTTCGGTGGCTACACACACACGGAGGTGGCGAGCATGCTGGACTTGCCGGTGGGCACCGCCAAGACCCGCATCCGGGACGGACTGATCCGGCTGCGCGACACGATGGGAGTGGGTCCCGCATGAGCGACATCCATGCGCTGTCCGGCGCGTACGCCGTGGACGCCCTCGACGACATCGAGCGCGCGCAGTTCGAGCGCCACCTCGCCGGGTGCGCCGACTGCCGCGCGGAGGTGGCCAGCCTCCGTGAGGCGGCCGGGCTCTTGGCGGAGACCACCCTCGCGGCCCCTCCTGCCAGGCTGCGGGACCGGGTCCTGGCCGACATCGGCACGGTCCGCCCCCTGCCTCCGCAGACCGTCGAGACCACGGCCCCGCGCCGCCGGCGATTTCGCCCGGCAGCGCTCGCGGCGGCCGCGGCGGTCGTGATCGCCCTCGGCGGCGGCGCCATCGTGTGGCAACAGCCCTGGGCCGACGAGACCGAGCAGGCCCCCCGCCTCAGTGCCGTCGACCGGGTGCTGCAGGCCGACGACGCCGAGGAGTACCAGCAGAGCCTGCCCGACGGCGCCGAGGCCACCCTGATCCGATCGAAGTCGTTGAACCAGGCCGTCCTGGTCGCCAACGACATGGCGCCGCCGCCACCCGGAACGGTCTACGAGCTGTGGCTGGAGCACGAAGGCGTGGGCATGGTCCCGGCTGGCCTGATGCCCCAGGGACGGGACGCCACGATGCTCCTCGAGGGCGACCCGGCCACCGCCATCGGAGCCGGGATCACCGTCGAGCCCGCTGGCGGGTCCGAGACGCCCACCGGCGAGACGGTTGCGCTGATCCCCTTCGAGAACGCCTGATGACGGGCCCGCACCGCGTCGCCGCGATCGGTTCCGTAGCCGGAACGTGATCGAGTCGTTCTCGGTGGTCGAGCTCGTCGAGACCACCCTCGCCACGGCCGTCGTCGCTGCCATCGCCATGACGGTCACGGCCGTGATCTCGCGTCGCATCGGCAAGGTCGGCATCGTCGACATCACGTGGGGGGTCGGCCTCACCGCGATCGCGGTGGTGTGCGCGGTGCTGGGTGGCGACCGACGGGGGTGGCTGTTGGTGGGCCTGGTCGCGGTGTGGGGGCTGCGCCTGTCGTGGTACGTGTTCCGGCGCTCCCGTGGCCAGGGCGAGGACCCCCGCTACCTGAAGCTGCTCGACGGGGGCGGCTTCCGGGCCGCCGTACGGAAGGTCTTCGTGTTCCAGGCGGTGGCCCTGTGGTTCGTCGCACTTCCGGTGCAGACCGCGGCCGTCTGGGACGTGGCGTGGTGGTGGCCGGTCTGGGCCGGTCTGGCGCTCTGGCTGGTCGGCGTGGTGTTCGAGACGGTCGGCGACACCCAGCTGGCGGCGTACAAGCGTGATCCCGACCGCGGCCCGGTGATGGACCGCGGCCTGTGGGCGTGGACCCGGCACCCGAACTACTTCGGCGATGCCTGCGTGTGGTGGGGCATCTGGCTGGCGGGGGGTCTCGCCTCGGGGTGGCTGCCGGCGCTGCTGTCCGTGCCCGCACCGATCGCGATGACGTACTTCCTCCTCTTCGCCACCGGCGTCCGCCCCCTGGAACAGACGATGATGGAGCGCCCCGGATACCCCGAGTACGCCGCCCGGACGTCGATGTTCTTCCCGCTCCCGCCGAGGCGTCCGTGACGCCGTCCCGTTGAGGGCAGGGGTGCTCACGGCGAGGGCATGGTGCGAGTGACCCATGACTGCCCGGTCCCGAATGCGCAGTTCGACCGACGCGGCCCGGGTCCTGGGTTGCCTAGCGTCACGGCATGTGGACCTCGATTCCGACGTTGGCCGGCACCATCGCCACCGTCGTCTTCGCGGTCAGCACGCTCCCGATGCTGGGCAAGGCGCTGCGCAGCAAGGACCTGACTTCCTACAGCACCGGGAACCTGGTCCTGTCGAACGTCGGCAACGCGTTCTACTCGTTCTACGTGTTCCACCTGCCGCCCGGGCCGATCTGGGCACTGCACGCGTTCTACATCGTCTGCTCGGGCCTGATGCTCTTCTGGAGCCGCCGCTATGGGCGCCGCCGTCATGACCGGGACGCCGCGCGAGCCGGCCGCTCGAGTGGTTGACTCGGCGGCATGGACGCCGTGTCGTTCGCGTTCGAGGCGCATCCGCGGACCGGGTTCCTGCCACGCAGCCAGCGCCGGCTGGCGTCGTACGACGGGCCGCTGCTGATCGGGCACGGGCAGACCAACTCCCAGCCCCGGACCGTGGCTCAGATGCTGCGGCTGCTCGAGGTCGAGAAGGGGCAGCGGGTGCTCGACGTCGGGTCGGGGTCGGGCTGGTCGACGGCGCTGCTCGCACATCTCACGGGATCGTCCGGGGAGGTGCTCGGCGTGGAGATCGAGGCCGACCTGGTGGCGTTCGGCCGCGACAACCTGGCGGCGACCGGCCAGCCCTGGGCCACCATCTCCGCGGCGGAGCCGGGAGTCCTGGGCCTGCCCGACCGGGCGCCGTTCGACCGGATCCTGGTGTCCGCCGAGCCGCGCACCCTGCCCGACGAGCTCGTGCAGCAGCTCGGCGACGGCGGCCGGATGGTGATCCCGGTCGACGGCACCATGCTGGTGGTGGTCCGGTCGGGCGATGATGTCGCCGTCACCCGGCACGGGGGCTACCGGTTCGTGCCGCTGCGCTGAGCCGGGCCGCTGTCCTCCTCCGGCGGCAGGCGATCCTCGAAGGTGACCCGGACGGTCTCGAAGCCCTTGTGCCGCTGGGCCCGCGCATATCCGGTGTAGGCGCGGCGGTCGGCCTCGGTGAGGTCGACGGCGTCGGTGAATGGCGTGAGCAGCGCGCGGGGCCACAGGCGTCGCTCCAGGACGACGTTGACCTCCATGCCGAGCACCCCGATGACCGAGGCGATGAAGATGATGCCGATGAGTCCGAGGACCAGGCCGAAGGTCTGGTTCATCTCACTGGTGCTCGTCAGGACCTGCTGCACGTAGAACGTTCCGAGATACTGCAGGGCCTGCCACAGCACCGCCACGACCAGCGCCCCTGGCACCGCACTGCGCAAGCTGTGCCGACGCGCCGCGGCCAGCCGGAAGAAGAGGGTGAACACCACGGTGTTGACGAGGATGGTGCCGAGCACGATCGGCCACTGGTAGGACGTGATGCTCTCACCGAGCACTTCCGTGTGGCCGGCGAGGACCGAGAGCACCGTGACGGCGAGCACGGCGAGGCCGCCGACGAGCAGCAGGAGCAGGCTCTTGAGCCGCAGCAGGAGCGGGTTCGGCCGGCTGTTCCGAGGGATCGACCAGGCGGTGTTGGTGGCGTTCTGGATTGCCTGTCCGAGCCCGAGCGCGCCGTACAAAGCGGCGAGGGAACCGAGCACGATGGCCGTGGTGGAGCCGGTCAGCCCCCCGGGAAGCCCGAGCTCGTTGCCGATGATCGGGAACTGCGCCAGCGCCGAGTCGAGCACCTGCCGCTCCAGGTCCGGGTTGTCCTGCAGGACGAACGCCAGGCCGGAGGTGCCCAGCAGCAGCAGCGGGAAGACCGCGACGAACGCGTAGTAGGTGATGATCGCCGCCAGGTAGTTGCCCTGGTCGTCGAAGAACTTGTAGACGACGGCCAGCGGGAACCCGACCGGCGGGAACCGTCGTTGCGCGCGATCCACGCTGGCCAGGGCCTTACCCACGCCACTCACGCTACCGGCGCAGCCCCCGGATCCCGGGCAGTCGACGCCTGGGAGGGTCAGCAGTCTCCTAGTACGACTTCGGCAGACCCAGTGAGTGCATGGCGACGAAGTTCAGGATCATCTCGCGGCTGACCGGCGCGATCCGGCCCGCGCGGGTCGCGACCAGGAGACCGGCCATGCCGTACTCCTGGGTGATCCCGTTGCCGCCGTGGGTCTGGACCGCCCGGTCCGCCGCGTCGCAGGCGGCCTCCGCGGCCGCGTACTTCGCCATGTTGGCCGCCTCCCCGGCGCCCATGTCGTCGCCCGCGTCGTAGAGGGCGGCGGCCTTCTGGGTCATCAGCCGGGCGAGCTCGATCTCGATCTTGGACTGCGCGAGCGGATGCGCGATGGCCTGGTGCGATCCGATCGGGGCCTGGAAGACGGTGCGCTCCTTGGCGTACGCCGCGGCTCGGTCCAGGGCGAAACGGGCCAGACCCGTCGAGAACGAGGCGGCCATGATCCGCTCCGGGTTGAGCCCGGCGAAGAGCTGCACCAGGCCGGCGTCCTCGTCGCCCACCAACGCGTCGGCGGGCAGCCGCAGGTCGTCGATGAAGACCTGGAACTGCAGCTCGGGAGACACGATCTCCATCGGGATCGGCTTGTACTCGAACCCCTCGGCGTCGGTCGGCACCACGAACAGGCACGGCTTCAGCTTCCCCGTCTTCGCGTCCTCGGTGCGGGCGACAACGAGCACGTGGTCGGCCTCGTCTACCCCGGAGATGTAGATCTTGCGACCGGTCAGCAACCACTCGTCACCATCGCGGCGGGCCGTCGTCGTGATGTTGTGGGAGTTGGTGCCGGCGTCCGGCTCGGTGATCGCGAATGCCATGGTGCTGGTGCCGTCGGCGATGCCGGGCAGCCACTTCCGCTTCTGATCCTCGGTGCCGTATCGGCTGATCACCGTGCCGCAGATGGCCGGGCTGACCACCATCATCAGCAGCGGGCAGCCCTGGGCGGCGAGCTCCTCGCAGACCGCCGCGACGTCGCCGATCCCGCCGCCACCGCCGCCGTACTCCTCCGGGATGTTGATCCCGAGGTAGCCGAACTTGCCGATCTCCAGCCACAGGTCAGTGGTCTTGCCTCCGCTGCGCGCCTGCTTCGTGAAGTACTCGCGGCCGTAGGTGCCGGCCAGCTTCGCCACCTCGCGGCGCAGCGCCTGGCGCTCCTCGGACTCGCTGAACGCAACGGTGTCGGTCATCCTTCTTCTCCTTCTGAAACCACGGCCAAGACGTCGCCGGAGGCCACCTGGGCACCGGGATTCACGTCGATCTCGGTCACCACGCCGGCGTGCGGCGCGCTGACCGTGTGCTGCATCTTCATCGCCTCGAGCACCAGGACGGTCTCGCCGGCCTCGAGCCGGTCGCCCTCGGTCACCGCGACACTGACCACGGTGCCGGGCATCGGGGCGAGTAGGGAACCGCTCGCGACCGCGTCCGCGGGATCGACGAACCTGGGCACCTCGCGTAGCCGAACGTACCCAAGGGGTCCATCGACGTGGATGTCCCGCGTGCCCGGGAGGGTCGACCGGTCGATCAGTACGTCGGTCGACCAGCGGATGCCGTCGACCTCGAGGGTCACCCGGCCGGGCTCGACGTCGAGGAGCCGGATGTCGGAGTCGGGGAAGACCAGGCCGTCGCCTCCCGCGAGCCAGGCCACGGACTGCTCTTCGCCGTCGACCTCGAAGCTCATCTGCTGCGACTGGCTGACCACGTTGCGCCATCCGGACGGGATGCCCCGTTGGACTCCGCGACGCTGCCGTTCGTCGGCGACCACGGCCGCCACGGCGGCCCGGAGCGCCCAGCCCGGGTCCGACAGCACCTCCCCGGTGCGACCTTCCAGGAATCCGGTGTGCACCCGGGCGGCCAGGAACTCCTCGTCACGCAGGACCGAGACCAGCTGGTCGCGATTGCTGGTGACTCCGTGGATCCGGGCCCCGGCCAGGGTGCGGGCCAGGGCGCGGGCGGCCTCCGCCCGAGTGGGCGCGTAGGCGATCACCTTGGCCAGCATCGCGTCGTAGTGGGTCGCCACCTCGCTGCCCGAGACGTAGCCGGGGTCGACCCGGATCCCCGCCTCGCGGGGGATCTCGAAGGTGCTGAGGACCCCCGACTGGGGTTGGTAGTCGGTGGCGGGGTCCTCGGCGTACAGGCGGGCCTCGATCGCGTGACCTTCCGGTGGTTGAGGTGCGAGCGAAGCGAGCCTCGAAACCCCGGAACCCTCGGCACCCTCGGCCACCGCGAGCTGGAGCTCGACCAGGTCGACGCCGTGCACCAGCTCCGTCACCGGGTGCTCGACCTGCAGTCGGGTGTTCATCTCCAGGAAGAAGAACCGCTCGCGCTGGGGGTCATAGAGGAACTCCACGGTGCCGGCACCGACGTACCCGATCGCGGTGGCGGCGGCCCGCGCCGCGTCGTGCATCGAGGTGGCCACCTCGGCCGCGAGGTCCGGCGCCGGCGACTCCTCCACGACCTTCTGGTGCCGCCGCTGGAGTGAGCAGTCCCGCTCCCCGAGCACGAGTACGTCGCCACTCCGGTCGCCGATCACCTGCACCTCGACGTGGCGGCTGCGCTCGACGTAGGGCTCCACGAACACGGTGCCGTCGCCGAAGGCGGACGCGGCCTCGGCCCGCGCGGCCTCGACGGCACCGGCCAGGTCCGTCAGGTCGCTGACGATCCGCATTCCGCGGCCACCCCCGCCCGCCGACGCCTTCACGAGCACCGGCAGGTCGTCGTCGCTCGCGTCGTCCGGCACGAGGTCGGGCAGCACCGGGATCCCGGCCGCCTCCATCAGCGCCTTTGCCTCGATCTTGGAGCCCATCTGCTCGATCGACTCCGGGTCGGGGCCGACCCAGGTGCGGCCGGCCGCCATCACCGCTCGAGCGAAGTCGGCGTTCTCGGACAGGAAGCCGTAGCCGGGGTGGATCGCGTCGGCGCCGGTGCGCTTCGCGGCGTCCAGCATCAGGTCGATGTCGAGGTAGGTGTCGGAGGGAGCGTTTCCCGGGAGGCGGACCGCAACGTCGGCCTCGCGGACGTACGGCAGATCGGCGTCGGCGTCGGAGTGGACGGCGATGGTCTCGATGCCGAGTCGGCGACAGGTCGCGAACACCCGGCTCGCGATCTCGCCACGGTTGGCGACCAGGAGGCGCTGGATCATCGTGGCCATCACATTCGAAAGACGCCGAACCGGTCGGTGCCGGCGTACGCCTTGTTCTCGATGACTGACAGGCAGATGCCCAGGACGGTGCGGGTGTCCCGCGGGTCGATCACGCCGTCGTCGTAGAGCATCCCCGACAGGAAGAACGGCAGCGACTGTTCCTCGACCGACTCCTCGACGAACGCGCGCATGCCGGCGTCGGCCTCGTCGTCGTAGTCCTGTCCCTTCGCCTCGGCCGCGGCCCGCGCCACGATCGACAGCACCCCCGCGAGCTGGGCGGGACCCATCACCGCCGCCTTCGCGGACGGCCAGGTGAAGAGGAAGCGGGGGTCGTAGGCGCGGCCGTTCATGCCGTAGTTCCCGGCGCCGTACGACGCCCCCATGATCACGCTCAGGTGGGGGACGGTGGAGTTGGAGACGGCGTTGATCATCTGGGCGCCGTGCTTGATGATGCCGCCCTGCTCGTACTCCTTGCCGACCATGTAGCCGGTCGTGTTGTGCAGGAACAGAAGGGGCACGTCGATCTGGTTGGCGAGCTGGATGAACTGGGTCGCCTTCTGCGCCTCCTCGGAGAAGAGGACGCCCTGCGCATTGGCGAGGATCCCGATCTGTCGGCCGTGCAGCTTCGCCCACCCCGTGACGAGCGAGGAGCCGTAGAGCGGCTTGAACTCGTCGAAGGGCTGGGTGTTGCCGGGACCCATGCCGTCGCAGATGCGCACGATCACCTCGCGCGGGTCGAACGGCTCCTTCAGGTCGGTGGGGATCAGGTCGAGCAGGCCTTCGGCGTCCTCGTCCGGCTCGGCGTACCACTGGCCCCGCGCGCCACAGTCTCCAGGCAATCCATGCGCTTCTTGGGCAGTGCAATGCCCGGGAAGCGCAGGATTCCCCGGCGAGCCGGGGAATCCTGCGCTCTTGCGCCAGTTCAGCCTCGCCACGATCCGGCGCCCGATTCGCAGTGCGTCGCGCTCGTCCTCAGCTAGGTAGTCGGCCAGGCCGGAGACCCGGGCATGCATCTCGGCGCCGCCGAGCGACTCGTCGTCCGACTCCTCGCCGGTCGCCATCTTCACCAGCGGTGGACCGCCGAGGAACACCTTGGCCTGCTCCTTGACCATCACGGTGTAGTCGCTCATGCCCGGCACATAGGCGCCGCCGGCCGTCGAGTTGCCGAAGACCAGAGCGATCGTCGGGAGCTTGGCGGCGGAGGAGCGCGTGATGTCGCGGAAGAGCTTCCCGCCCGGGATGAAGATCTCCTTCTGGGTGGGCAGGTCCGCCCCGCCCGACTCCACCAGGGCGACCGTGGGCAGCCCGTTCTCCTCAGCGATCTGCGAGGCCCGGAAGATCTTCTTCACCGTCCACGGGTTGGAGGCGCCGCCCTTCACGGTCGGGTCGTTGGCGGTGATCAGGCACTCGACGCCCTCGATAACGCCGATGCCCGTCACGACACTGGCGCCCACGGTGAAGTCCGAGCCCCATCCGGCCAATGGCGAGAGCTCGAGGAACGCCGAGCCCTCGTCGACGAGCAGCTCGATCCGCTCGCGCGGCAGCAGCTTGCCCCGGGCATGGTGCCGGTCGACGTACTTCTCACCGCCGCCGGCGACGGCCTTTGCGTGTTCGGCGTCGAGCTCGGCCAGCTTCTCGAGCATCGCCTCGCGGTTTCGGGACGCCCCGTTCTTCGGCTCCTCAGCCCAGGGTTTCGCGCTCATCGCGTCGCCCCTTCCGATGCGTAGCCCAGGAGTTTCGCGGCCAGGTCGGTGAGCACTTCGCTCGCGCCTCCTCCGATCGGCAGGATCCGGGCGTCGCGGTAGTGCCGCTCCACCTCGGTGCCGTGCATGTAGCCGGTTCCGCCGTGCAGCTGCACGGCCTGGTCGCAGACGTACGTCGCGCAGTCGACAGCGGTCTGCTTGGCCAGGCAGGCCTCGGCGACCACGTCGTCGCCCGTGACGTGGCGGGCCGCGATCGCGCGGGTGTAGGTGCGCGCCACCTCGACCTGCCTCCGCATCTCGACCAGCTTGTGTTGCACCACCTGGTTGGCGATCAGCGGCTTCCCGAAGGTCTCCCGCACCCGACAGTGGTCGGCGGTCAGCGCCAGGGACCGGGCCGCGATGCCGTAGGCGTGGACGGCAAGCGCGATCCGCTCGACGACGAACTGCTGGGCGATCTGCGCGAAGCCCGAGTTCTCGGCACCGACCAGGTTCGCGACGGGCACCGGGGTGTCCACGAAGGACAGCTCGGCGGTGTCGGAGCAGTGCCAGCCCATCTTGGGCAGCGCACGGTCGACAGTGAACCCGGGTGCACCCTTCTCGACCACCAGCAGGGAGACGCCCTTGTGGCCCCGGGACGATTCAGCAGAGCCGCCGGTGCGGACGGCTGCGGTCACGAAGTCTGCGCGCACGCCGCTGGTGATGAACGTCTTGGCGCCGTTGACGAGGTAGTGCTCGCCGTCGCGCCGGGCCGTCGTGCGGATGCCGGCCACGTCCGAGCCACCACCGGGTTCGGTGACGGCGAGGGCGCCGATCTTCTCTCCCGCGAGAGTCGGCCGGACGAAGCGGTCGACCAGGTCCGGGTCGCCGGCCGCCGCGATGTGGGGCAGTGCGATGCCGCCGGTGAAGAGCGCGGCCATCAGCCCGCTCGAGGCACCCGCCTCGAGCATGGCCTCCTGGACCGCTATCGAGTCGAGCAGGTCGCCACCCTGGCCACCTACCGCTTCGGGGAAGGAGATCCCGAGCAGGCCCTGCTTGGCCGCCGCCAGGTGCAGGGAGCGCGGGACCTCGCCCGCGTCTTCCCAATCCTGGAGGTGCGGCGCCACCTCGCGGCGTACGAACGTCGCGGCCGTCTCCCGCAGGGCCTCTCGCTCTCGTTCACACCAGACCGTCCTGGATGTGTACCGTCCGCGACCGCAGCCACTCACCGAGCCCCTTGGCCTGCGGGTCGAACCGGGTGGAGGCCGCGACGCCGTCCCCGAGCAGGCCGTGGATCAGCACGTTCACGGCACCCAGGTTGGGCAGCGTGTAGACCTCCACCTCCAGGTCCGCGGTCTCTGGCAGCAGCTCCTGGATCTTCCTCGGCGTGACCAGCTTGGTCAGCCAGGTCACCCGTTCGGCGTACTTGTCCGAGCCGTCGTGCGCGACCCAGAGGCCGATGTTGGCGTCGCCGCCCTTGTCCCCGGACCGCGCGTGCACGAAGGTGCCGAGCGGCATCCTTCGCGTGCGCACATCTGCAGGCGCATTGAACCCGGACGGCCGGTGACCGATGTCGCTGGGCTCGCTCCCGAAATCCGGTGGGTCGGAGACCTTCTCGCGACTCCCGTCGGCGTGGACGACCGTGTGCGTGACGGACGCGCGGTCGAGGTACTCCGCTCGATAGATGCCGTACGGCGTCGGCGACGCGGGCGGGGAGGTCAGGGTGAATCCCGGGTACGACGCGAGCGCGAGCTCGACGGCGGCCGCCGTGAACTGCTTGCCGACGTGGTCGGCGGAGGGGTCCTTGACCGTGCACCGGAACAGGCACGACGCGGCCTCCTCGGTCTCGGCGTCCACGTGCGGGACCGACGTCCGCGACCACGACACGGACGCGGGAGCAGCACCACTCGCCGCGAAGGCTGCCTCCATCTGCTGGCGCACCCAGTCCGCCTTGGCGTCGATCTCGAGACCGGTGAGGACGAACTCGACGGTGTTGCGGAAGCCGCCGAGCTGGTTGACGCACACCTTCAGGCGCTCCGGCGGCGCCGAGCCGCGGACTCCGGAGACCGCCACCCGGTCCGTGCCGTCCTGCTCGAGCGCGATGGAGTCGAGATGCGTCGTGACGTCGGGTCCGAGGTAGCGGGTGGACTGGATCTCGTAGACCAGCTGCGCGGTCACCGTGTCGACGGTGACCGCGCCACCGGTGCCGTCGTGCTTGGTGATCACGCTCGACCCGTCGGCCGCCAGCTCGGCGACCGGGAAACCGAGCGATGCCCCGGTGTGCTCGAGGTCCCGGAAGCCCGAGTAGTTGCCGCCCGTGGCCTGGGTCCCGCACTCGAGGACGTGGCCGGCGACCGTGGCACCGGCCAGCTCGTCGTACGACGTGGGCGTCCAGCCGAATCGACTGATCGCGGGTCCCACCACGAGCGAGGCGTCGGTGACCCGCCCGGTGACGACGACGTCGGCGCCCGCGTCGAGCGCGGCTGCGATGCCGAAGCCTCCCAGGTAGGCGTTGGCCGTGAGCGCGTCCGGCCAACGATCGCCTGCGATCGACCGCAGGTCGTCGCCCTCGACGTGTGCGATGGCGGGGTCGAGGCCGAGTCCCTGCGCGACCTCGCGCAGCTTGTCGGCGAGGCCGGCCGGGTTCAGCCCGCCGGCGTTGGTGACGATCCGCACCCCGCGCTCGACGGCGAGTCCCAGGCAGTCCTCGGCCTGGCGGACGAACGTGCGGGCATATCCGAGCGCGGGGTCCTTCATCACGTCCCGGCCCAGGATGAGCATGGTCAGCTCGGCGAGGTAGTCACCGGTGAGGACGTCCAGCGGACCACCCTCCAGCATCTCGCGCATGGCGGAGAGCCGGTCGCCGTAGAAGCCGGAGCAGTTCCCGATCCGGAGCACATCGGTCATCGTGGCGGCCTCCCCTCGCCGGCCGGCCCGGCGAACGCCTGGGCAATGCCCAGCCACTGGTCGGCTTCCTCGCCGGACGCCACGAGGTCGGTGTCCTCACGGTTGATGCGCTGGGTGACCAGCAGGCAGAAGTCGTACGCCGAGCCGCTCACCGTCTGCGCTGCGTCCTCCGGACCCCACGTCCAGACCTCGCCTGACGGCGCCGTGAGCTGGACCCGGAACTCCTCGGCGGGCATCTCCAGCCCGTGGACGGAGAACGCAAAGTCCCGCGTGCGCACGCCGAGGTGCGCGACGTGCCGGATCCGGTCGGTCGGCTCGGGCCGGGTGCCGACGGCGTCGTACACGTCGAGGGCGTGCGCCCAGGTCTCCATCAACCGAGCGGTGGCCATCGAGGTGGCCGACATTGGTGGTCCGAACCAAGGCACCTTCTGGCCTTCGGGGAACTCCCGCAAGGTCTGACCCAGCGCCTCGCGGGCGCTGCCCCAACGAGCCAGCAAGGCGTGCGGAGCCAGGCGTCCGACCTCGACCGCCTGGTCGCTGACGAAGCGGTCGGGGTCCCCCAGCGCACGCAGCACCAGCGCGTCCCAGGCGTCCTTGTCCGTCGCGGCGACCACCGCGACCTCGTCGGTCCACAGCAGGTGCGCGATCTGGGTCGAGATGTCCCAGCCGGAGGCGGGCGTGGGGGTGCCCCAGTCCGCCTCGTCGAGGCCGGCGACCACGCTCCAGAGCTGGTCGCCCTCGGCCTTCAGGTCGGTCAGGAGGGTGTCGAGGAGGTCGCTCATCCTGCCTCCCGCAGCGCCGCGTCGAGGGTGACCGCCCACCGGTCCAGGATCCGCGAGCGGCGTCGGGCGTCGTCGGAGATGGTGTTGGCCAGGCCGAGGCCGCGGACGAGGTCGAGGGTGGCCTGCACCAGCTCGCGGGTGCCCGGCCGGGCCTCGTCGGCGCCGAGCAGCTCGACGGTCAGCCGATGGGTCTCCCGGCCGACGCGCTGCTCGAGCGGAGCCACCGCCGCGAGCAGCGCCTCGTCGGTACGGGCGGCGACCCAGAGCTCGAGTGCCGCGGTGAAGACCGGCCCCGTGAAGTGATCGGCCAGCATCTGCAGCACTGCCCGAGTCCTCCGTCGGCCGGTCGGGAGCCGCTCGGCGGCAGTGGCCAGCTCGGCCCCCCGGACGTCGGTCAGGTGCTCGACCGCGGCCACCACGAGTGCGTTCTTGGTCGGGAAGTGGTGCAGCTGCGCTCCCCGGGACACCCCGGCCCGCTCGGAGACCAGCGTGGTCGACGTACCGCTGAATCCGCGTTCGACCAGACAATCCACCGTGGCCTCCAGCAAGCGCGCCCGCATCGCGCGAGTGCGCTCCTCCTGCGGCACACGGGTGGTGGTCACACAGTCATGCTCACGGATCGCCAACAAACAGTCAAGCCTGACTGTTTATTGCCCATTCGACCCACTCCCCAGGGATTCCCTGCACTTCTCGGCCGTTGCAATGGCCGACATGTGCAGGAATCCCCGGCTAGCTGTTCTGACCGCGGAGGTTGGTGCAGGGGCTTGACGTAGGAGGAGCCTCCTGACGAGGTGTGGAGATGTCTGAAGTCTTCGCACCCACCAGGAGGCCCTCGTGGTCCACGCTAACGCCCCGCTTGTCTGAACTTGGCCGGCTTCGACTGGCTCGCTGCGTCGTCGAGGACGGGTGGCCGGTGGCCCGGGCAGCTGAACGCTTCCAGGTCTCGCGCACCACAGCGACCCGGTGGGCTGACCGGTATCGACGATGCCGGCGCGGCGGGCATGGTCGACCGGTCCTCGCGACCGCACCGCAGCCCGAACCGGACACCTGCCCCGGTGGTCCGCAGGATCGTGCATCACCGCACCAAGAAGCGGCTCGGGCCGGTGCAGATCGCACCCTTGGTCGGGGTCGCCCCCTCGACCGTGCACCGAGTGCTGACCAGCTGCGGACTCCAGCGGCTGGCCTGGCTGGACCGGGCCACCGGCAACCCGGTCCGCTATGAGTACCCCGACCCGGGCGGGCTGGTCCACGTCGACGTCAAGAAGCTCGGCAACATTCCCGCCGGCGGCGGCTGGAAGAAGCTCGGACGCACCAGCGGGAACCGCAACCACCAGGCCGACAAGTCCGGCGACAACGCAGCAGACACGGCTCGCTGCGCGGGCACGCCTTCATCCACGCGGCGGTCGATGACTACTCCCGGTTGGCCTACTGCGAGATCCACGACGACGAGACCCGTCAGACCGCCGCCGCGTTCTGGCACCGCGCCCACGCCTGGTTCGCCACCCACGGCATCACCGTCCAGCGGGTCCTGACCGACAACGGTGGCTGCTACCGCTCCTACCTGTGGCGCGACACCCTCGCCGAGCTCGGAGTGCACCCACCTACGCACCCGGCCCTACCGACCCCAGACCAACGGCAAGGTGGAGCGCTTCAACCGCACCATGCTCAACGAGTGGGCCTACCAACGGCTCTTCACCAGCGAATCCGCGCGACGCGCGGCCTTGCCAGCCTGGCTACACAGGTACAACCATCACAGACCACACACCGCGTTGGGCGGCCAGCCGCCGATCACCCGCACCAACCTCTCGGGTCAGAACAGCTAGCCGGGGATCGCTACGACCCAAGCGCCGCGAGTCAGGACGACACGCGGCGGGTACGACGCTCGCGCTGGAGCTCGCGGAGGTACTTCAGGGCATCCACCTCGATGGTGTGCCGCTTGGACGCGACGTACCTCTTGCGCAGTTCCGCGTCGTACCGCGCGATCTGAGCGCGCATCTCGCGCACGGAGGGCAGGGTGACGTCGCCGGCGATGATCTCGGCGACCCAGTGCGCCTGCGCCTCGGCCAGCGGCATGATCGCGCCGATCGGCTGGATGAGCCCGATGAAGTAGAGGCCGGGGTGCTCTGGCGAGACCACCCGCCGGTAGAGGTCGACGTGGTTGTCGTCGGCGTGGATGACCGTCTCGTCGAGGAACGGGAAGCTCACCTTGTAGCCCGTGCAGTAGACGACGACGTCGACCTCGGCGGAGGTGCCGTCGGTGAAGAAGACCTTGGAGCCCTCGAACCGGTCGAGGTTCGGCTTGACGACGATGTCGCCGTGGCCGAGCCGGGTCAGCAGGTCGTCGCTCACGGTCGGGTGCGCCTCGAGCACCTGGTGGTCGGGCTGGGGCAGCCCGTAGTCGGTGACCTTCCCGACCGAGAGCCGGAGCATCGCCTTCATCCCCAGCTGCTGGAGCCACAGCGGCCCGCGGGCGAGGGGCGAGTCGGTGAGGTGGTCGGTCGGCATCCCGAACATGAACTTGGGCACGATGTAGGCGCCGCGGCGCATGGCCAGGTACGTCTCCCGGGCGACCCGCGACGACTCGACCGCGATGTCCGTGGCCGAGTTGCCGATCCCGAGCACCACGACCCGTTTGCCCTCGAGCGCGTCGGGGACCCGGTAGTAGTGGACATGGATCTGCTCACCGGGGAAGGTCTCGCTGCCGGGATAGCTCGGCTCCGGCCAGCGCGGATCCCAGTGGTGGCCGTTGGCGACGAGGACGTGGTCGTAGTGCCGCTTCTCCGGCTCGCGGTCGGGCTCGATCGGCCGGACGGTGACGTCGTACCCTCCGCGCTCGGCGGGGGCGACCTTCACCACCTCGGTCCGGAAGGTGATCTTGTGGCGCAGATTGAAGTAGTCGACGAAGTCGTCGAAGTACTCCGCGACCTGCCAGTGGTTCGGGTAGTCGGGCAGCGAGTCGGGCATCGGGTACGCGGCGTACTCCATGGCATTCCGGGAGGTGTTGATGTGCAGCGACCGGTACGCCGAGCTGACCCCGTTGTCGTTGTCGTACCGCCAGTTGCCGCCCACACCCGAGCCGATCTCGAAGCAGTCGAACGGGATTCCCCTGGCATCGAGCACCTGGGCCGCCGTGATGCCGGAGGACCCGGCGCCGACGATGCAGACGCGAGCGGAAGACATGGCAGCCGAGCCTAGGGCACGTCTCCTTATCCGGGTGCGCCTGCTGCGCGGGCTTTCGCATCCGATCTGGCGGCGTTGTCGGCGACTCGACGGGCCTCCGGCCCGCCTTCGCGCCTCCGCCTTGCCAGATCGGCGCGGAATCCCGCTCGCTGCGGCGCCGGATAAGGAGACGCACCCTTGAGCGCCGCCGGATGACGCGGGAGTCGTGTCGGCACGCGGACAGCGGCCGGCCTGGCTATGGGGCGCTCTGCCACAGGCCCATGCTGTTGCCCTCGACGTCCTTGAAGTACGCCGCCCAGCCCATCTCGCCTACGGCTTGGCGGCCCAGCAGCGTCTGCCCGCCGAGCTCCTCGATCCGGGCGAGGGATGCGTCGATGTCGTCGACATCGATGACCATGATCGGGCCCTCGTTGGGGCTCTCGCGCCGCAGCATCCCGCCGTTGATGAAGCCTGGCTCGGTCGGGCCGGTGTCACCCGACGGGCCGGTCGTGGCCAGGGTGTAGGACATGCCGGGCATCTCCATCAGGTCCCAGCCGAACGCCTCGCGGTAGAAGCCTCGCGCCCGGTCGGCGTCGTCGAAGGGAATCTCGAAATGCACTACCCGTCCGCTCATGCTGCGGACCCTACGCCAGACTCTCGGGCATGACGACGATCCTCATCACCGGTGCCTCGGCCGGCCTCGGCGCGGAGATGGCGCGCCAGTTCGCGGCCCGCGGGAACGACCTGGCGCTGTGCGCTCGCCGGACCGACCGGCTGCAGGAGCTGAAGGCCGAGATCCTGGCGGCGCACCCCGATCGGCGGGTCGAGGTGCGGGCCCTGGACGTGACCGACCACGACCAGGTCTTCGAAGTGTTCCGGGCGTTCGCCTCCGACTTCGGCACGATCGACCGGATCGTCGTGAACGCGGGGCTCGGCAAGGGCGCACCGCTCGGCACCGGCAAGTTCGAGGCCAACCGGGCGACCGCCGAGACCAACTTCGTCGCCGCGCTCGCACAATCGGAGGCGGCCATGGAGATCTTCCGGGCCCAGAACTCCGGCCACTTCGTGATGATGTCCTCCATGTCCGCGGTGCGCGGCATGCCGAAGTCGATGACGACGTACGCCGCCACGAAGGCCGGCGTCGCGCACCTCGCCGAGGGCCTGCGCGCGGAGCTCTACGGCAAGCCGATCAAGGTGACCGTCCTCTACCCCGGCTTCATCGAGTCGGAGATGAACGAGTACGGCGCGCACGCGCAGCCGATGATGGTCTCCACCGAGAAGGGGGTGCGGGCGATCGTCACCGCGATCGAGAAGGAGAAGGCCTCCGCCTGCGTCCCACCCCTCCCGTGGGCACCCCTCTCCGTCGTGATGCGGCACGCGCCGCTGCCCGTGCTCCGCCGCATCATCTAGAACATCTAGCTGCTGCCGTCCTCCGGACAGGTCTCCTCGTAGGGCCGGTCACCGAAGTTGTCCTCCCACTCTGTCTGGGTCAGGTCGCGGCCGGCCGCGCGGCAGGCGAACGCAATCGCAGGTTCGATCCGGGTGTCCCACATCCAGGCTCGTTCGGCCAGGTTGTGGGTGATGAAGACACTGTGCCCGTCTCGCATGAACTCGGCCACGTAGAACGGTTGCGCGGAACGGCCGGGCAGCCTCACCCGGGCGAGAAGCTCACCGGTCGGGCCGTCCCACAGCGCGACCGCGTCATCGGCGCCACCGGTGACGATCCGCGACCCGTCGGGGGAGTACCGGAAGAAGTAGATGGCGTCCTCGTGCCCCTTCACCGGCGGCCGGACCAGCTCCCCGCTGTCGAGGTCGACGACGCCCACCTCCCCAACGGAGCCACTCGCCGCCGCGTGCTCGCCGTCGGGGGAGATGTCCACCCACAGCGCCTTGAAGCCCAGGTCTCCCTCGTCCAGGACCCGGCCCCGCTCGAGGTCCACGAGCGCCCAGCGGCTGGAGAAGTCGTTCCAGAAGAACGCCTCGTCCATGAACGCCACGATCACGAACGCCGTGCGGTTGTCCGGCCCCAGGGCGACACAGCAGACGGCCTCGTCCAGGGTGACCGGCTCCCCGACCTCCTCGAGCGTGCCGGCGTCGAGCAGCCGGACCGTGCCGTCCAGCTCTGCCGTGGCCAAGCGGGTGCCGTCGGGGCTGTGGTCGACCTCGTTGATGTAATCGCTGGCCGGCTTCGCGCGCCGCTCCACCTCCCCGGTGTCGGCGTCCCAGACCCGCACCACCCCACCGGTCGCGGAGGCGTAGTGACGTCCGTCCGGCTGCCAGCTCCCATACCCGAAGCGCCAGCCCTCCTCCACCGGAGGCTCGTCGGCCAGGCGCCCCGCCTCGACGTCCAGGAACCAGCCGCGGCCACCGAAAGCCACGTAGTCGCCCCCGGGCGCCGGGGTGGCGACGCCGAACGAGGACTCCACGCCGACTGCTGTGTCGTCGTGGAGGGGCAGCTGGCGGAGCAGCTGGCGGGACCCCGCCACGTCCCAAGCACGCATCGCGTCGTCGTAGTCGGCGGAGTAGAGGGTGCCGCCATCCGGGGCGATCGCGACGGCCCCCGGGAAGCCCAGGTCCAGGGCCAGCTCCGAGACCTGCTCCCCGGAGGTCGGGTCCCAGATCCTCGTGAGGCGTTCATCTCGCGTCGTGGTCATCAGGCGGCCACCGCCGGCCGAGAAGCCGGCCCAGAAGACGTGGCCGCCCGCGTCGAGACTATGCCGCACCTCTCCCGTCCGGGTGTCGAGCAGGACGACGTCCCCGGACTCACCGGTGGGCACGGCCAGCAGTCCTCCGTCCGGGCTGAGCGCGAGGTCCGCGGCATCAGCTGAAGCGGAGATCGACGTCAGCCGCTCCGAGGTCCCGGCGTCCACCGCGTGAACCGTCACCGGCCGGCTCGTGTAGAGCCGTCGGCCGTCCGGGCTGAGGGCCACGGGGTCGTCGAACGGGAAATCCATCGGTGGCTCCAGCGGGACCCGGTGCGTGCGTCCGGATCGGTCGAGGTCCCAGACGACGCCGACGGCGCTGGTCGCGGCCAGGTCCGCGCCATGTCCCGTGATCCGGTGCAGGGACGCGGCGAGCCGTTCGCCGTCACCGCTGAAATCAAGGCTTCCCACCCGCCACCGGTACCGGGGCTGGGCAGTCGGCTGAGTGGGCAGCTCCTGCAACGTGTCGGCGTCGAGGAGGACAATGGGGGTCCGGCTCGTCGAGGCCATCCCCACCGCGAGCGTCCGCCCGTCCGGGCTGAACGCGAGCGGCGCTGTCCAGACACTCTCCATCCGGTCGAGCCCGGCCTGGAACCTGGCGATCAGCTCGAACTCGTCGAGGTCATAGAGCCGCACCTCGTGCGTCGCGTCCAACGGTGGCCAGGCGAGAGCCGTCGGGGCTCACCACCGTGCCGACCACCGTCACGCCCCCGATCGGATGGGAGGCCACCATCTCCGGGTGCTTGCCGATCACCGCGAGGAGGCTTGCCTCGGTCTCCGGGGACCTGTCGAGACGGACACCAGCGACGGCCAGCAGCAGGTCGAGCGACATGTCCTCGGTGACCAGCGCCTTGGCACCCACACGCCGGGCGTCGGCCTGCTCTGCTGCCGTGTTCGCGCGGTCGGCCTGGCGCGCGGCCAGGAACCCGGCCACCAGGGCCGCGACCAACAACACGACAGCGCCGGCCAGCACTCCGCGGAGGCGACGGATCAGCCGGGCCTGCTGACGGGCTCGGGTCGCGGCCGAGCGTCGTTCGATGTCGGCCGCGGTGGTGCTGGCTTCGAGGAAGTCGCGCTCGACGGCAGTGAGCTCCGGGGTCGAGCTCTGCCACCAGCCGACCGCCGTCGTCAGCCGGACGCCGCGATACAGCTCGCTCTCGGGCCGGCCCATCTGGTCCCACGCATCGGCGCTGCGAGGCGAGGTGGTGAAGGATGCGCTGGCCCTCGAGGTCGTCGTCCAGCCAGCCCCGCAGCCGCGGCCATTCCCTGGCCAGCGCCTCGTGGGCGATCTCGACCATGCCGTCGCCGCTGGTGACCAGCCGGGACCCGACCAGGACGTCGACCAGCCCCTCCTGCGCCGGGTCGGCGATCACCTGACGCCGCGGCACCCGGGTGCGCACCGGCACACCCTCGACCCCGGGCACGACGAGCCGGAGCAGGAGGTCCCGCAGCTGTTGTCGCTGCTCGCCGGCCAGTCCGGCGTACACGTCCTCCGCCGACTGCGCGACCGCGCCGCGGATCCCGCCCGACTCCTGGTAGCCGTGCACGGTCAGCGTGCGGCCCTCCCGGCGCAGCCAGGTCTCTCGGAGAGCGTGGGACAGCAGCGGCAGGGCACCCGGTTCGCCCTCGACCTCTCGCACCAGCAGGTCCACCAGCCCCGGCTCGACGACCAGGCCGGCCTGCCGGGCCGGACCCTCGACTGCGGCGCGCAGGTCCGCCGCCGACATCGCACCCAGCAGGTAGAGGCCACGCTCGACCAGGCGGGCGAACTCGGGGTGGGCAGCGAGGTCGCCCATCCGGTCTGCCCGCATTGCCACGACGACCGTGCCTGTCGACGAGTGTCGCTGCAACGCAGTCAGGAACTCGGTCCGCTCGCCGAGGTCCTCGCACAGCGCGAAGACCTCCTCGGCCTGGTCGACCACGAGGGCGGCCGCCGGCGATCTCCGAGCGCCGTCAGCGCGTCCATCGGGCGACGTCCGGGGCTGATCACGACGACGTCGCGCCCGGTTCGTCGCAGCCCCACGGCCACGCCGGCGCGGACCAGCGAGGACTTGCCGCAGCCGGACGGACCGACCACCGCGAGCAAGCCGCCGTCTCGCAGTCTGGCCAAGCAGGCGTCCACTTCGCGCTCCCGGCCGAAGTAGGAGTCGGCGTCGGACTCGGTGTAGGGGGTGAGGCCGGGATACGGGCACTGGCCCGAGCTCCGTGCCGGCGCCGCGGGAACCGTCAGATCGGGGTCGTGGCGCAGGATCGCCTGCTCCAGGCTGGCCACCTCCGGTCCGGGATCCAGACCCAGCTCCTCGGCGAGGACGGTGCGGAGGCGTCGCAACGACGCCAGGGCGTCGGCCTGCCGGCCCGCCTGGTACTGCGCCTGGGCGAGCAGCATCCAGCGGCGTTCCCGCAAGGGCGCCGCGTCGACCATGGCCCGGGCCTGGGCCAGCGCCTCCTGGTGCCGGCCCGCCCGCAAGAGCCGCCTCGAGGTGCAGCTCCTCGGCCTCGAGCCGGAGCTCGCCGAGCCGGCCGGCCTCGACCGCGCCCGGCTCCCACTCCTCCAGCTCCACGAAGGCGCGGCCACGCCACAGCGCCAGCGCCTGGCCGGCGGTGTACGCCGCCCGGTCCGGCTCACCGAGCGTGAGCAGCTCACGAACCCGGTCGACGAGGCGGACGAACTCCTGTGCGTCGATCTCGACCGAGCCGACCTCGAGCCGGTAGCCATGGGCAGACGTGCGGATGGCGTCAGCACCCAGATGGCTGCGAAGCCGGCTCACGCAGCCCTGCACGTTCTTCGCCCACGAGGCTGGCGGCCGGTCTCCCCACACCGCGGCCGCGAGCTCGTCCGGGGTGAAGGTCTCACCCGGACGAAGCGCCAGGACCGCGAGGACGGTCCGGTCGCGATGACCCAGCTGGATCCTGCCCCCGTCGACCTCCACTGGGCCGAGAACTGCAATGCCCACCACTCGACTGTGGGGCCGCCCGGTACCGCGGTCAAGGGGTGCGATACCGCAGCGGTACCGGGGATACCGAGTGAGGGTGCGCCGGCAGCGCGTCAGCGGTAGGTCGAGGAGCTCCTCGGGCACGTGCTGGTGGTCGTTGAAGGTCAGCAGGGTCAGGCCGCGGCGGCCGGAGACCACGCGCGTGATGGAGGTGTTGACGACCACCGGTGCCATCCGCGTGTACGTCTCGGTGCCGGCCCCGAGGAGATCGCACGCTGCCGAGGAGATCGGACCGCCCGACGTGACCACCACGACGGTGCCCGCCTCCGCGAGGCCGTCCAGGGCCGTCCGCACCCGCGCCCGGAAGTCCGGGAAGGACTCGTCGTAGGCGTCATCGTCCTCGCCGGACGTCCAGCGCGTGGTGGCTGCCTCGAACCAGGCCTGGAACTGCGTGCGGTCCGGCTCCCCCTCGAAGGATTTCGGCTGGGCGGCGAGGACGGAGAGATGGTCCATCTCGTTCCACCGCTCGTCGCGGGTCGGCGGCACCCGCCACCCGGCCGCCTTGGCCGCGATCTCGGCGGTACGCCGCTGGCGAAGCATCGACCCGTGCACCAACCGGTCGGGCTGCAGGTGGGCCAGCGCCTCACCCACGACCGCGGCCTGTCGCTCTCCGGTGTCGGAGAGCACGTCGTAGTCGGCCTCACCCCACGACGCCTGGCCGTGCCGGATGAGGAGTACGACGCCCATGACCGGGAGGCTAGACGAAGCATTGATGGCAGGATCACGGGCGTCCCCACGCGTCGAGAGGAACAGATGCTGCGCGCCGGCGTCCTGATCACCGCCCTCCTCCTCGCCCTTGCGGCCTGCGAGTCGGAGGAGCCTGCAAAGCGATGCCGAACCGGACACGACCGCCATCGAGAACGGCCTCGCGCAGCTCTTCGCGGGCGACCACCCCGGCGACCAGGAGACCGAGGACGGCCGGTGCTTCGCCGCCGAGCTCACCGCAGCTGACCACACCGGACGAGCTGCAGCGTGCCGGCGTCCTCGACGCGTCGTACGTCGTCGTGGCGGAGCTGCCGACGCTGCCCGAGGACATCGCCCAGGCCTGGGTGGACGCGCAGTTCGCGTGCACCGACTTCGTCGAGGCCTCCACGCGGGCCCAGGAGAAGGTGACGAAGGGTGATCTCGACGCACTGGCCTATTCCGCCTGTCTGCGCCAGGCGCTCTCGGAGGACCAGGTGCGGTCGGCGACGGTCGCGTCCCTTACCGGCGACTGGGAGTCCCCCGAGGTTGCCGAGCTGACCTCCGCGCAGACCGCCTGTGCCGAAGGCGGCTGAGGCCCGAAGATCGGGTATCGAATTACCTCGATCGAGCCATGGACGCGCACGGACCGCAGGGCTAGCGTCGAGAGTTGACCACGAGACCACCTCACCCCCGGAGGCGGCCCGAAGGACGGGAGGCCACGCTGTGTTCATCCAGATCATCCAAGGCAAGTGCACGAGGCAGGACGAGCTCCGCGCGATGGCGGAGCAGTGGCCCGAGGATCTCGGCCCGGGCGCGATCGGCTGGCTCGGCGGCACGTACGGCTTCACCGACGACGACATGTTCGTCGGCGTCGTCCGCTTCGACACCCGTGAGTCGGCCATGGCCAACTCACGGCGACCCGAGCAGGGTGCCTGGGCGGAGAAGATGACCGCGCTGATGGACGGCCCCGTCGAGTTCCACGACTGCGACGACGTGACCCTGATGATGGACGGCGGCTCCGACAGCGCCGGCTTCGTCCAGATCATCCGGGGCAAGGTGCGCGACGCCGAGAAGATGAAGTCGATGATGGCCGACACCGCCATGCTGCACGAGATGCGGCCGGACATCATCGGTGCGACGCTCGCGATCGAGGACGACGGCACGTTCACCGAGACGGTGGCGTTCACGGACGAGGCCAGCGCCCGCGAGGGCGAGGGCAAGTCGATGCCGGACGACGTCCGACAGGACTTCGACTCGATGATGACCGACGTCGCCTACTACGACCTGCACCGGCCCTGGTTCGCCTCCGCGAGGACCGAGCGGCGCTGACTGACGCTCGCCCGGTCAGGCCGCCACGGCGGTGACGACCCGGGCGCGTTGAACCGGGTCCCGCCACCTGGCCAGGGTGCGCACCAGCCGGGTTGCCGACCAGGCCACGCACGGAACGGCCACCAGCACCGCCACCTGCCAGGCGGGCACCCGGGCGATGCCGGAGAACACGACCCCGGTCAGGGTCGTGCTGACCGCTAGCCGTGTCGAGTACCCGACCATCACGCTCGGCGGCGCGGGCGTCGCCCGGGCCGAGCGCAGGTCGACGGCGTACGGCCGCTGGGCCGACCAGCGCATCGCGGCCGATGCGACCTGCACCGTGACCACGACCAGCGTGCAGACCACTGCCGCGAGCTCGGCCGTGGTGGGTACGCCGGCGCGCAGGCAGCCGAGCAGGATCGTGACGGCGGACGCGGCCACCAGGAACTCGACCAGGACGTAGGTCCGCGCCCCGAAGACCACACCGGGCTGCACGGGCAGGCTCTCGCGCCACAAGCCGCCGCGGCCGTCCAGGCACCACGCGTTGACGCCGAAGAGCAGGGCGGCACCGGACGCGACCAACCCCGGCAGGATCGCCAGCGTGGGCCAGGACAGGTGACCGACGAGCGCCACGAGGCCAGGTCCGACGGCGAGCACGACCAGACCTCTCCGCATCGGGACGGTCCGCCACACCGAGGAGCGGTCGGTACGGATCAGGGCGAGCAGGTCCGAGCGCGGTGACGGGCGGGCGGCGCGGGTCTCGCTCTCGACCCGAGCCTCGTCGCGAGGAGCGTGCCGCGCCGCAAGCCGGGCCGGCAGGACGCCGAGCAGGGTCGCCACCACCGTCAGGCCGAGCGCGCCCAGCACGGTCAGCGCCCAGCGCCAGGTCAGGCCGTCAGTGGCTCCGGTCATGATCCAGACCGTCGGAACCTGGTCGAGCAGTGTGGTGAGTCGATCCTGCAGGTGCAGCCACCCGGCCGCTCCCAGCAGGATCACGCCGAGGCCGCGCACGACCAGGAGTCCGTGCCGCCGGCGGCGCACCGCCTCCATGGTCCACGCCACCACCTGCGCGAGAGCGGTGGCTGCGGCCAGCCAGAGGAGCACGACCACCTGACCGGTCGCCAGGAGTTCGCGGACCTATGGCGTAGGAGGCACTGCCGAGCAGCACCCAGGCCTGGATCAGCCAGGCGATGTTGACCGGCGCCAGCAGCAGGGCGCCGAAGTGGTCCGTGGTCGGGCTGATCGGGTACGGCACCGCCTGGTCGCGCGGCAGCAGCTCGCGGCCGCCGCCGGACACCACGGCCGAGATGACCGCGAGCGCCAGGAAGCCGGCGAAGCCGGTCGGGAGCAGGAGCAGCACCTCGAAGGCACGCGAGCTGTCGCCCGCGCCCGGTGTGTAGGCCGGGACGACGGCCGTCGCGGCGGTGACGAGGACGACTCCGGCCAGTACCCACCGCGCGACGCCGCGACGTCGGACGGTCGCGGCGCGGAAGGCCAACAGGTGACGGACGTCCGCGACGGATCCCAGCGACGAGCCCAGTCGCGATTCCCTGGTCGAGCCCCTAGTCGAGAAGGCCACGGTAGGCACGTGCGCCCTCCTCACCGGCCATGTCGCCGGCCGCAACGCTGGCCACCCGGGAGCCACCGCGCAGCACGAGGACGTCGCCGCAGGCCTGGACCGCCAGCTCGCGAAGGTGGGTCGACACCAGGACGCAGGCGCCGCGGGCCCGGGCGTCGGCGATCACGTCGAGGGTCGCCTCGACGCCCGTCGGGTCGACGCCGTCGAAGGGCTCGTCGAGCAGGAGGACGACGGGTTCGTGCAGCGAGGCGAGGATCACCGACAGTCGTCGGCCCATCCCATGGGAGAACCCGGCGGTGACCCGGTGGGCGGCGTCACCCAGCTCGAAACGTTCGAGGAGATCGCGGGCGCGCGCCTCCCAGTTGGTCAGCCGGCGCAGGCGCGCGGCGAGCTGGAGGTGCTCCCAGGGGGTCGCCCGCGGGACCAGGCCGCCGACGTCCGGGCAGTAGCCGACCTCGCGCTTGACCTGGAGTGCGTGCGTCCGCACGTCGAAGCCCGCGACGTGCACCGAGCCGGCCGTGGGGGGTACGACGCCCGCCAGCACCCGCATGGTCGTGGACTTGCCGGCACCGTTGCGGCCCAGCAGTGCGGTCGCCTGGCCGGCATCCGCGGCCAGGTCGATGCCGGCCACCGCCTCCACGTCGCCGAAACGGACATGCAGGCTCCGGACATCGACGACGGGCGCGGGCACGGGTTGGGGAACGGGCGGGGTCACCGCAAAAGTCTCGCCGACCCGTCCGCACCTGTCCTGAAAACGGCTGACCCGTCAGAAAGTTTCTGACGGGCGGCGTGTGGTGTACACGGAAAGTCTCGGGGCGCACCATGGAACCCACGGGGGTCCTCGCGGGTCGTCCTGCACGACAGGCGACGAAGGGAGGCCCGCGATGGCAGACAAGGAAACCCTGGCCCTGGGTCGAGTCACGCCGGCGGACACGTCGCGATCGAGCCTGGCCGAGACCTTCCAGCTGTCCTACCGCCGACTGGTGGTGCAGCTGTACGGCGTGGTCGGCAACCTCTCGGAGGCGGAGGACCTCGTACAGGAGGCGTTCGTCCGGGCCTCGGCCGCCGGCGGCCGGTTCCGCCGGGTGGACAACCCGGAGGCATGGCTGCGGCGGACCGCCATCAACCTGCACCGGAACCGGTGGCGCAAGCTGCGCAACTTCCATCGCGTCCGGCCGCAGCTGGAGGCACCCCCTCCGGACCCGCCCGGACTCGACGAGCACGTCACCGTCATCCAGGCCCTGCGGCAGCTGCCGGAGCCCCAACGGGAGGTGCTCGCACTGCACTACCTCGCCGACCAGCAGGTGGCCCAGATCGCCGAGCTCCTCGGCGTCGCCGAAGGCACCGTCAAGTCAAGGCTGATGCGCGGCCGGGAAGCACTTGCCGCCCTGTTGTCGGAGGAGGACGACCATGAGTGAGCAGAAGCTGAGGGAGTTCGGCGCGCAGGCCGAGGGGCTCGTCTCACTCCCGGACTACGCCGAGTTGGACCGTCGCGGACGGAAGCTCCACCAGCGTCGATTGGCGGGCGGGGCTGCGGTGGCCGCATGCGTGCTCACGGTCGTCGGGATCGCGGTCGCGCAGAACGACTCGCCCCGGGCAGTCGAGCCCGTCGAGCCGCCCGACGATGCACCCGCCGGTGCGCAGCCGTACCCCGGAGCCGTCATGGAGGACCTCGACGCCGGTACCTACACACTCGAGGTGTCCTGGCGCTCCCACTACCCCGTCGCGAGGATCACAGTGCCGGCCGGCTGGAACGCCTGGCAGGGCCCGAACCGCTTTGACGGGCGCGAGCCAGGGCGCTCCAACGAGGAGGCGTTGGGCGCCACCAACTGGTACGTGGGCGTCCTTGTCGTCGACGTCGACGCCGTGGCCTCCCGCCCCTGCAGTGCGCCCCAGGACGGCGACAGCGTCGGCGCCACGGCCGCCGCGCAGGTCCGGGCCATCACCCGGATCCCTGGATACCGGATAGAGCAGAGCCAGGAACCGGTCGACATGTTCGGCCACCCCGCGACGCACCTCGAGCTCTATCCGACACCCGCGCTCCAGGCGTGCAAGAGTGACTTCAACCTGTTCGACACGGCGGCGCACGGCGTGGTCGGAGGCGATGGGACCGACAGGAGCGACGTGTGGGTCGTCGACGTCGACGGGATCCCCGTCCTGGTCGAGGCAGCGTCCACAACGCACGCTCCGCCCGCCGTACAGCGCGAGCTGACGGCGGTCGTCGACTCCATCGAGTTCTCGTTCGAGGAGTGATTCGATGCCCAGGGATCAGGCCGGGAAGGACTCGCCGCTTTCCGGCCAGGTCGCGGAGGTACGGCGTGGGCCGGAACCGGTCGCCGTACTCGTCGGCGAGCTCGTCGGCGCGGGCGAGGAATGCCTTCAGGCCGATGTCACCGGTGGCGGACTCGTAGCCGGTCATGAACTGCGCGGCCCCGCCGGTGTTCGGCGGGAAGCCGATGCCCATGATCGAGCCGATGTTGGCAGCGGCCGCGGACTCGATGACGCCCTCTTCGAAGCACTTCGCGGTCTCCAGCGCCTCCACGAACAGCAGCCGGTCCTTCACGTCCTCGAAGGGCACCTGCTCCGCCGCGACCGGGAAGTGCTCGGCCAGTCCGGGCCAGAGACCCTGACGCTTGCCGGACTCGTCGTACTCGTAGAAGCCCGCGCCCTTCAGCCGGGAGGGCCGGCCGAGCTCGATCATCGTGTCGACCACGCCGTCGCCGGGATGCGGGGTGTACGGCGTCCCGGCCTGCTCGGCTGCCTGCTGTGTGGCGACCCGGATCTTCTTCATCAGCTCCATGTTCAGCTCGTCGGAGAGCTGCAGGGTGCCGACCGGATAGCCGTCCTGGGTGGCGGCCCGCTCCAGCGACACCGGGTGCACCCCCTCGGCGAGCATCGCGAGACCCTCGTTGACCATCGTGCCGATCACCCGTGAGGTGTAGAACCCGCGGCTGTCGTTGACGACGATCGGCGTCTTCCGGATCTGCTGGACCACGTCGTAGGCCTTGGCCAGCGCCTCGTCGGAGGTCTCCTCGCCCCGGATGATCTCGACCAGCGGCATCTTGTCGACCGGGCTGAAGAAGTGCAGCCCGATGAAGTCCTTCGGCCGGTCCACGCCCGCGGCGAGCTCGGTGATCGGCAGCGTCGAGGTGTTGGAGCAGAGCAGGGCGTCGTCGTTGACGTGGTCCGTGATCTCCGCGAACACCCGGTGCTTGAGCGTCGGGTCCTCGAAGACCGCCTCGATCACGAGGTCGCAGCCGGCGAGGTCGGCCGGGTCCTCGGTCGGCGTGATCCTGGCCAGCAGCTCGGCCTTCTTCGCCGTCTGTGCTCTTGCCCCGGGAGATCGCCTTGTCGAGCAGCCTCTCGCTGTGGGCCTTGCCCTGCTCGGCGTTCTCGACCGCCACGTCCTTGAGCACCACCTGCATGCCGGCGCGCGCGCACGAGTACGCGATGCCGGCGCCCATCATCCCGGCGCCGAGCACGCCGACCTTGACCGCCCGGTAGGGAGGTATCCCCTCGGGGCGGAGCTTCCCGGCGTTGATCGCCTGCAGGTCGAAGAAGAACGCCTGGATCATGTTCTTCGAGTTCTGGTTGACGACCAGACTGGTCAGGTAGCGCGACTCGATCCGGGACGCGGTGTCGAAGTCGACCTGCGCACCCTCGACCGCCGCCGACAGGATGGCCCGCTGCGCGGGGTAGACGGCGCCCTTGGTCTGCTGGCGCAGCAGGGCCGGGAACGCCGGCAGGAACTGCGCGAGCTTCGGGTGGCTCGGGGTGCCTCCCGGCATCTTGTAGCCGTCCGCATCCCAGGGGTTCTGCGTCGACTCGGGGTTGGCCTTGATCCAGGCCTTCGCGGCCGGCACGAGCTCCTCGCGGGTGCCGACGACCTCGTCGACCAGGCCCTTCTCGGCGGCGACGTCGGGCTTGAACCGGGTGCCCTGGAGCAGCACTTCCATCAGGGCGGTCTGGATGCCGAGCAGTCGTACGACGCGCGTGACGCCTCCGCCGCCGGGCAGCAGGCCGAGGCTGGCCTCCGGCAGGCCGATCTCCGCCTTGGGGTCGTCCACGATGACCCGGTGGTTGCAGGCGAGCGTGATCTCGTATCCGCCCCCGAGCGCGGCGCCGTTGATCGCGGCGGCGACCGGGCGCGGGAAGAGCTCGAGCCGGCGCAGTGAGGCCTTGATGCTCTCGCTCGCCTCGAAGATCCGCGGGGCATCGTCGGTCGTGGCCTGCACCATGGCCTTCAGGTTCCCGCCGGCGAAGAAGGTCTGCTTGGCGCTGGTGATGACGACGCCGACGACCTCCTCCTGCTCGTCGTACAGCCGGTCGACGGCGGCGGCCATCGACTCCACGTACAGCTCGTTCATGGTGTTTGCGCTGGCCGTCGGGTCGTCGAGGGTCAAGGTGACGATGCCGTCCGCGTCGCGCTCGTAGCGGACGGCGCTCTGGGTGGTCTCGGTCGTGGTCATCGGTTCAGGTCCTTCGGTCAGCGGAAGCGGGGTGATCAGACGAGCTCGACGACAGTGGCGATACCCATTCCGCCGCCGACGCAGAGGGTGGCGAGGCCACGACGCAGGTCGCGGCGCCGGAGCTCGTCGATCAGGGTGCCGAGGATCATCGCGCCGGTGGCGCCGAGCGGGTGGCCCATGGCAATCGCACCGCCGTTGACGTTGGTGATCTCGTGGGAGATGTCGAGGTCGCGCATGAAGTGCATGGCGACAGCGGCGAACGCCTCATTGATCTCGAAGAGGTCGATGTCACCGACCTCGAGGTCGGCCTTCGCCAGCGCCTTGCGGGCGGCTGGCGCCGGGCCCGTCAGCATGATCGTCGGGTCGGCGCCGGAGACGGCGGTGGCCAGCACCCGCGCTCGCGGGGTCAGCCCCAGGTCGGTGCCCACCTGCTCGGAACCGATCGCCATGATCGAGGCGCCGTCGACGATGCCCGAGGAGTTGCCGGCGTGGTGGACGTGGTCGATCTTCTCCACCCAGTGGTACTTCTCCAGAGCCACGTCGTCGAAGCCGGCCTGGGTACCGATGTCGGCGAACGACGGCTTGAGCCCGGCCAGGCCCTCGACCGAGGTGTCGGGGCGGATCAGCTCGTCGTGGTCGAGGACGGTGAGTCCGTTGAGGTCCGTGACGGGGACGACCGACTCGGCGAAGTAGCCGTTGGCCCACGCCTTCGCGGCCCGGTGGTGGGACTCGGCGGCGAAGGCATCGACGTCCTCGCGGGCCCAGCCGCCGAGGGTGGCGATCAGATCGGCGCCGACGCCCTGCGGGACGAAGCCGGTCCGCAACGCGGTCGCCGGATCGGAGGCACACGCGCCGCCGTCGGAGCCCATCGGGACCCGACTCATCGACTCGACACCACCGGCGAGGATCAGGTCCTCGAACCCGCCGCGGACTCGGGCAGCGGCCTGGTTGACGGCCTCGAGCCCCGAGGCACAGAAGCGGTTGAGCTGGACCCCGGCCACGGTCTCCGGATACCCGGCGGCCAGCGCTGCGGTCTTGGCGATGTCGCCACCCTGCTCGCCGATCGGGGAGACGACGCCCAGGACCACATCGTCGATGCGACGGGTGTCGAGACCCGGGTTGCGTACCTTGATCTCGTCGAGGAGTCCGACCATGAGGTCCACCGGCTTGACCTCGTGCAGCGAGCCGACCTGCTTGCCCTTGCCGCGCGGCGTACGAATGTGGTCGTACACGAAAGCTTCTGTCATGCAGCGATTGTGACACTGTTACTGTCACCATGGTCAAGGTGGTCGGACAGTGGTTCGGGTCACCCCACCGACACGGGAGATCGAGCGTGGACGAGAGCGTCGAGACACTGCGTGAGCTGCTCACGCTCGACGAGCTGACCAACCGCGTGGGGATGAGCGTGCGCAACGTGCGCTTCTACACGACCAAGGGCCTGGTGCCGCCGCCGATCCGCAGGGGACGGTCCGGGTACTACAGCCCCGACCACGTGGCGCGGCTCGAGCTGGTGCAGGAACTGCAGGGACATGGCTTCACCCTGGCCGCGATCGAGCGGTACGTCGCAGGGATCCCCACCGACGCCACCCCAGAGGACATCGCCCTGCACCGCGCCATGCTGGCGCCGTGGCAGTCGGAGCGCCCAGTGGAGATGTCGCGGACGGAGCTCCAGAAGCGGTGCGGTCGAACCCTGAGCGAGGACGACCTGTCCACCCTTGCCGCGCTCGGGATCGTGGTCCAGGCCCGACGCGGCCGCTACCAGGTCGCGCTCTCCCAGCTCTCGGTCGGACTCGGCCTGCTGGACCTGGGCTTTCCGACCGAGGCGGCCCTTGCCGCGGCGGCCGTGTACGCCGCACACGGCCGCCAGATCGCCGAGGAGCTCTACGAGCTGTTCCGCACGATGGTGTGGCCGGTCTACAAGGAGTCCGGCGTCTCCCCCGAGCGACTCCAGGGCGTCGTCGAGCGGCTCAAGCCGCTGTCTGTGGCGAGCCTCGTGTCAGCGTACGAGTCGGCGATGGACGAGACGAAGCGTGAGGGGATCGCGCGCCGGGCAGGACGGGTGTCGAGCTCGGCCGGCTGAATCCCGACCGGCCGCGGAGGTTGCCCATGGGGTCCGGGGGGTTCGCGGCCGGCGATTTCGCCTCGGGTTCCTAGGGTGGGTCCATGAGCGATGCACCGACTGTGCTGGTCACTGGGGCTACCGGTTTCATCGGCAGGCGGCTGGGGCCCGTGCTGGTGGAGCGCGGTTTCGACGTGCGGGCCATGACCAGGAACCCGGAGAAGTACGACGGCGCGGGTACACCGGTTGCCGGTGACGTCCAGGACCGGGCATCGCTGGAGGTCGCGCTGGATGGTGTGGAGGTCGCGTTCTATCTCGTCCACTCGCTCGACGATCCCGACTTCGAGCGCAAGGACGCCGAGGGCGCACGGACGTTCGGCCGGGCGGCCGCGGCCGCTGGTGTTCGACAGATCGTCTATCTCGGCGGGCTCGGCGCCGACGGGCCGGACCTCTCCCCCCATCTGCGGTCCCGTCGCCAGGTCGAGGGACTGCTCGGCGAGGCCGGCGTCCCGGTGACCGTCCTGCGCGCGGCGATCGTGGTCGGCGACGGCGGCATCTCCTGGGAGCTGACCCGGCAGCTGGTCAAGAACCTGCCGGCGATGGTGGTCCCGCGGTGGGTGTCGACCCGGACCCAGCCGATCGGGGTCGACGACGTGGTCCGCTACCTGGCCGGCGTCGTCGGGGAGTCCCGGGCCTTCGGCCGGACGTTCGAGATCGGCGGCCCGGAGCGCCTGACCTACCTGGAGATGATGCAGATCGCCGCCGAGGTGTCCGAAGGCCGTCGGGTGCCGATCGTGCGGGTCCCGCTGCTGACGCCTCGGCTGTCGTCGTACTGGCTGGCACTGGTCACCGACGTCGATGTCATGACCGGCCGGAACCTGATCGACTCGATGGGCACCGAGGTCGTGGTCGAGGACGAGTCGATCCGGGAGATCGTGCCGGGCGACCCGATGCCCTACGCAGAGACGGTGCGGCGGGCGCTCGAGGAACGCCACCAGACCTGAGCGACGTGTCGGAGGGCCGGACCCCGGACCGGGTGGTCAGCCGAAGAGGGCCGGCAAGGCCAGCAGCATCGTCGCCGACCAGGTGACGTGGGTCAGGATCGGCCCCAGGAGCCCGCCGGACGCCCGCCGTTGCAGGCCGACCACGGCGCCGAGGAGGACCGCGGCGAAGGCCAGCATCAGGTTGCCCGTGGCGAGCGTTGCCAGCACGTAGGCCACAGTCGAGACCGGAACCGGGTAGCGCGTGACGGCGGCGTAAACGGCGCCCCGGAAGAAGAGCTCCTCCGCGACTCCGTTGACGGTCGTGATCAACAGCAGCAGCGGCACCGAGCCCTCGTCGGCGAAGTCGAGCACCGAGCCGACCTGGCCGTCCAGGAACGGAATTTCGCGCACCATCAGGCCGCCGACCACGAAGATCCCCGCCAGGCCGAGCCCCAGCAGGATCGGTTCGACGACGGGTTTGACCTGGTGGCCCGGCCGTCGCTCGATCCGGCCCAGGTACAGGGGTCCCGAGGCGAGGGCGCCGACCGTCCAGACCAGGGCGAGGCCCAGGGTGGCGAAGTAGAAGGCCGCGCTGCCGGGCTCGATCCTCAGGGAGAGCCCGAGAACCGTCGCCCCGATGACGACGACGGCCACGGTGACCAGTTGCCGTCGCCGCAGCGCCGCGGGCGTCTCCCGGTGATCGCGGGGTACGACGTCCCACAGCGCGCGTTGCAGCCAGGCCCGCACCGGATCACCCCTTCGCGGGCGACCCTACGGGGAACGTCAGCGGCGTCCCGAGCTGAAGGTGGCCGCGCTGTGCGAGGACCGGCCGCCGCCGGAGGACCCCGATGATGCGCCCCTGCGGTTGCGGTTGCCACCGTTCGAGGAGCGAGGCGTCGTCTGCTTGCCCTGGCCCTGGCCGTTCCGCGGACGCCTGCCACCCTGGCCTCCCCCGCCGCGACGCGAGCGGTTGCGCCCAGCGTTGGACGAGCCGTTGGAAGAGCCGTTGGACGAACGGTTCCCCGATCCGCGCGATGGCCGGGTGGTGGCCTCGACGATGAGTCCGCCAGGGATCTTGATCCGCTCGCCGGGGGCGAGCCGCGAGAGCATCGGGTGTGAGGATCCGTCGATGCGAGTGGTGGTCGGCTTGATGCCGGCCGCCCGGGTCAGCGACCTGACGTCGCGTACCTGGTCGTCGGTCATCAGGGTGATGACGGTGCCCGCCGCCCCGGCGCGCGCCGTACGTCCCGACCGGTGCAGGTAGGCCTTGTGCTCGACCGGCGGATCGGCATGGATCACCAGGGACACGTCGTCGACGTGGATGCCGCGGGCGGCGATGTCGGTGGCGACCAGGGTCGCCGCCTTCCCGGAGTGGAAGGCCGCCATGTTGCGGGTGCGGGCGCCCTGGCTGAGGTTGCCGTGCAGCTCGACCGTTGGTACGCCGAGCTTGTTGAGCTGGCGGGTGAGTGCCTTGGCACCGTGCTTGGTCCGGGTGAAGACCATCGTGCGGCCCGGGGCGCTGGCGAGGTCGACCAGGACCGAAACCCGGTGCTCGCGGGCGATGTGCAGCACGTGGTGGTCCATCGACGAAATGGGCGACTGGACCGAGTCGGCCTCGTGCGTGACCGGTGACCTGAGGAAGCGCTTGACCAGGACGTCGATCGCCTTGTCCAGCGTGGCCGAGAACAACAGCCGCTGGCCCTCCCGGGGCGTCCGGTCGAGCAGGCGACGGACGGACGGCAGGAAGCCGAGATCCGCCATGTGGTCGGCCTCGTCGAGAACGGTGATCTCCACCGAGCCGAGGGAGCAGTGGCCCTGGCCGATCAGGTCCTCGAGCCGGCCCGGGCAGGCCAGGACGATGTCGGCGCCGCGGCGCAGGCCCTGGACCTGCGGGTGCTGGCCGACCCCGCCGAAGACGGTCTGCGTGGTCAGGCCGGCGGCCTGGGCGAGAGGCTTCAAGGCTTCGTGGATCTGGCCGACCAGCTCGCGAGTGGGGGCCAGGATCAGCGCCCGTGGTGCGCCCTTGCGGGTCGGCCGGTTGGAGGAGGTGAGGCGGGCCACCACAGGCAGCAGGAACGCGTAGGTCTTGCCGGAGCCGGTGCGGCCGCGGCCGAGCACGTCGCGCCCGGCCAGGGAGTCCGGCAGCGTGGCGGCCTGGATCGGGGTGGGTTGGGTGATGCCGAGGCGCCCGAGGACGTCGGTCAGGGAAGTGGGTACGCCGAGGTCGGCGAAGTTCTGGGCAGACTCTTGGGCAGACAAGGAAATGAGCGCTCTTCTGTGAGACTGCCTCGCCACTGCCTGGTCATGAAGACTTGGCTCGTGCGGAGCAAGGGTGCTGCGACACACGGACAGCGCGCGGCGAGACCGGGCGAGCTGTGACTACACCCTATCGGGGAAGGGTCCGATGGTGTGCATCTTGGCGATGACGGCTGCGTCACGTCGCTCGTAGCGGTTCGTACGCGGCGCGATACGCACGGGGCCCGAGCAGCGGCGCGACCAGGTCGCGCAGCGGGCCGGGCAGCCGAGCCAGCCTGGACATTCTGTCTGTCGCAGCCTGTACATGCGCGACCCTGGGCCGCCGCAACCGATCGAACTCCGCTCCCACCCCCGTCCAGTCCGATGAGACGCCCAGCAGGCCGACGAGGGCCAACGCGTCCTCGAGCGCCATCGCGGCTCCCTGCGCCCACACCGGCCCGGTGGCGTGGGCCGCGTCGCCGATCAGCACCAGCCGGCCGTTGTGCCAACGCGAGACGCGCACCTCGTCCACGGGGGCGTGATGGAGCTCGCCACCGTCCGCGAGGACGTTGTCGATGACCTCGGTCACCGGCGTCGGGAATCGCGCGAAGGCATCCCTCAGCCAGTCAGGGACGGTCCCGGTGGCGCCACCGCGGGTGCTGGCGGCGTACCCGTACACGCGCCCCGGCTCGACCGGGATCAACAGGATGGTCTCGGTCGATCCCGACCACGCCGTCCAACAGTCGACGCCGGGGTTGTCGGCCACGAAACGCCAACTGGAGCTCGTCATGGACGAGGGACGGACAGCGTCCCCCACGATTGCGCCGCGCATCGAGGAGTGCACCCCGTCCGCACCGACCACGAAGTCGTATCGCCGGCCCTCCTCGCCCTCGAACAGGACGTCCACCCCGCGCGGTCCGGGTCGGGCCTCGACCACGTGGGTGCCGTGCGTGGCCGCGTCCAGGCCCGGCGGGCGAAGCGCGTCGAGCAGGTGGCCGTGGCGCACGCACACAGGACCGCCCACTCCCTGCCAGAACGCCTCGTCGTCAACGCTGAAGAGAAGGCGTCCGCGGCCGTTGCGGTACTCGCGACGCCGCACTGGTACACCGTGCGCCAGGACCTGGTCCGCCACTCCGAGGGCCTCCAGGGCCCGCACGGCGTTCCCCGGCAGGTTGAGCCCCATGCCCAGCCGCGGAGCACTCGAGCGCTGCTCGGCGACCGTGCACCCAAGGCCCCGCTCACCCAGGGCGCGAGCGACCGCGAGCCCAGCGATGCCCGCACCCACCACGAGGATCGACGGCTCCTGCATGTTCGTCATTGAGGCCTCCTCTACCCGCGGGCGCGCCTGCCGGCCACTATCAGCCCACGCTAGGCACCGTGGGAGACCGGCGCATCGGTAGGCCGCCTCAGTCCCGGGAAGGGGGCATGGGCATTTCTGCGCACTTCCGCCTTACGACGACGTGAAGCGCAGGGCCCCGTCGTCGATCGCCCCGCGGCGGATCTTGGGCACGTCGAGGAGGTAGTTCTGGCGCAGTCGCCACGGCTCGCGGTCGCCCTGCTTCGGCAGGTCCTCGAGACTGCGCAGGACGTAGCCAGGAGTGAAGTCGAGGAACGGCTGCTCCTTCACCTCGGGATCCGGCACCGGGACGGCCGACCTGTGGCCGTGCTCGTCCATAAAGGCAAGCAGCCGACAGACGTACTCCGCGACCAGGTCGGCCTTGAGCGTCCACGAGGCGTTCGTGTAGCCGATCGTGTACGCGAAGTTCGGCAGCCCGGTCAGCATGAGCGCCTTGTACGCCATCAGGTCCGGAGGGTTCGGGGTCCTCCCGTCGACGGTGACCTCAACACCTCCGAACAACCTCAGGTTGAGCCCGGTGGCGGTGATCAGGATGTCGGCGTCCAGCACCCGGCCCGACGCCAGGCGCACTCCGGTCTCGGTGAACGTGTCGACGGTGTCGGTGACGATCTCGGCTGTGCCCTGGCGCAGCACCCGGAACAGGTTGCCGTCGGGGACCAGGCAGAGCCGCTGGTCCCACGGGTCGTAGCGCGGTTTGAAGTGGGTGTCGACGTCGTAGTCCACGGGCAGCTGCTTCGTCGTCGCCTTGCGGATCAGGCCGCGCATGAGCCGGGGTCGGCGCTGGCTGAGCTGGTAGACCGCGACGGAGATGAGCACGTTCTTCCACCGGATGGCGGCGTACGACGCCCGCTCGGGCAGGATCCGCCTGAGCCGGGCCGCGAGTGGGTCCCGTCCGGGCATGGAGAGGACGTAGGTGGGCGAGCGCTGGAGCATCGTCACGCGGCCGGCGCCGGACTCGACCAGGGCGGGCACCAGGGTCACCGCGGTGGCACCGCTGCCGATGACCACGACCTGCTTGCCCTGGTAGTCGAGGTCTTCTGGCCAGTGCTGGGGATGAACGATGCGGCCCTCGAAGCGGTCCCTCCCGGCGAACTCCGGCGCGTAGCCCTCGTCGTAGTCGTAGTAGCCGCTGCACGACCAGAGGAAGCGGGTCGTGAACCGGCGCGGTCCGTCGTCGGTCTCCGCCTCCACGGTCCACAGCGCGTCGTCGGAGTCCCAGGCGGCGCGGGTGACCCGATGTCCGTACCTGGTCCGCCGGTCCACGCCGTACTCCTCCGCGGTTTCGCGGACGTAGTCGAGGATGGCCGGCCCGTCGGCGAGCGCCTGCTCGCCGCGCCACGGCTTGAACCGGTAGCCGAGGGTGAACATGTCGGAGTCCGACCGGATCCCCGGGTAGCGGAACAGGTCCCACGTGCCCCCGTTGGCGGCTCGGCTCTCGAGGACGAGGTAGCTGCGGCCGGGGTGCTCGCGGGTCAGCTGGGCCGCGGCGCCGATACCCGACAGGCCGGCCCCGACGATCAGGACGTCGACGTGCTCGATGCTCACTGACGCGACCCTAGCGATGTCGGTGGCAGGTGCTGGGATGGGTGACGTGACGGGCGAGCGACGAGAGCAGGCCAACGTGAGTGATGTTCGGGAGCGGAAGAAGCGTGCACGGAAGACCGCGCTGATCCCCTGGGAGGTGCGCAAGGAGCACCGCTGGAGCTATGCGGTGATGATGCTCCGAACGCTGGAGAAACGGCGCGCCGGCGAGGACGTGGCCGACGACATGGCCATGCGTCTGGATCGCTGGCTGGCCGAGCGGGCCGGCGACGGCACCGTCGTCCACTACGAACCGGAGACCGAGTTCGGCTTCCACTATGTCTCCCGGCGGCCGGGCGTCGATGCGGATCTGATCCGCTCGCTGGACGCGTCCTGAGGAGGTGACGCTCACCGCGCGAACATCTCTACGAAACGGCTGAGGATCCGCGGCGGCTCGGTGACGACACTGCGCATCGCCATGTCCTTGAGGCTCTGCGCCTCGGGGGGGTGGAAGTAGCCGTACTCCCGGTAGACGTCGATCCGGGTGCAGAGACCGTCGATGTCCAGCTCCGGGTGGAACTGGGTCGCGTAGACCTTGGCGCCGAGCCGGAACGCCTGCACCGGGCAGGTGGCCGATGACGCCAGGAGTACGGCGCCCGCGGGCAGCCTGCTGACCGCCTCCTTGTGGCCGAGGAAGGCGTCGAACTCCGCCGGCATCCCCTCGAAGAGCGGGTCTCGGCGCCCTTCGTCGGAGAGCCGGATGGCCACGCAGCCGATCGGCTCGGAGTGGGTGCGATCGACGAGCCCGCCGTCCAGGCTGCCCAGGATGCCGATGCCGTAGCAGGCGCCGAGGAACGGGAAGTCCTCGTCCACGGCGCGACGGGCAAGGGCGCTGAGCTCGGCCTGGCGTGCGCTTCTGGTCCGGTGACTGCTCCTCCTCCGGGTCACTGACGTTGAACGGCCCACCACCGAGGACGACCCCCGACCAGTCACCGAGATCGACGGAGCCGAGCGGGTCACGCTCGAGGCGGATCCGGGTCAGGTGGCGTTCCTCCAGACCCGAGCAGCGGAGCATGGCGGCGTACTCGCTGTCGGCGGCTTCGTCCTCGGCCCGGGTGCCGAGGAAGAGGAACGGCTTCACGGTCGCGCGCTCCGCTCAGGCCTGGACGGCAGCGCCGCTGTCGATGAGCGCGTCGACGTCCTCGACGCCCCACGCCGACAGGGCCTCGCGGGTGTGTGCGCCGGCCTCGGGTGACGGCGGGCGGCCGAGGCTGGATGCGGTGCGGGAGAAGCGCGGCGCCGGTGCCGGCTGGACCAGCCCGTCGCGCTCGACGTAGACCCCGCGAGCCTTCATGTGCGGGTGGTCCTTGGCCTCGCTGATCGGGATGATCGCCGCGACGCAGGCGTCGGAGCCCTCGAACACCTCGGCCCACTCGGCCTGGGTACGAGTCGCGAAACGCTCGGCGATCAGCTTGCGGAGCTCGTCGGTGCGCTCCGGGTCGTGCCGGTCCGGCGCCGCATCCGCGATGCCCAGCAGGGCGAGGAACACGTCGTAGAACTGCGGCTCCAGGGCTGCCACGGACATGTGCTTGCCGTCGGAGGTCTCATAGACGTCGTAGTACGGCGCCCCGCCGTCCAGCAGGTTGGCCGCCCGCTCCTCCCGGAAGGTGCCGGACGCGAGGAAGGCGGCGGTGACCGTGTTGAGATGCGCGGTGCCATCGACGATCGCGGCGTCGACCACCTGTCCCAGGCCACTCGTGCGTGCCTCGAGCAGCGCGGCCAGGAGTCCGATCACCAGATACGTCGACCCGCCGCCGAAGTCGCCGACCAGGTTGGTCGGGAAGTGCGGGCGGGACTTGTCCTGGCCGAGCCCGTGCAGGGCACCGGCCACCGCGATGTAGTTCATGTCGTGCCCGGCCGCCTGAGCCAGCGGACCGTCCTGTCCCCAGCCGGTCATCCGGCCGTAGACCAGGCGTGGGTTGACCGCATGACAGTCGGCGGGACCGAAGCCGAGCCGCTCGGCGACCCCGGGCCGCATCCCCTCGACGAGCAGGTCGGCGTCCTGCGCCAGTGCGAGCAGGGTGGTCACGGCCCGGTTGTTCCTGAGGTCGAGGGCGACACTGGGCCGGCCCCGGTTCAGCAGGTTGGTCGGCCCGCCGGCCAGGAGCTGCCCGCCTGGCCGCTCGATGCGGATCACGTCGGCGCCGAGGTCGGCCAGGATCATGCACGCGTGCGGCCCCGGGCCGATGCCGGCGATCTCCACCACCTTGACCCCGCGCAGCGGTCCGGTGCCCTGACCGAGTGCGTAGCTCATGGCTCGATGATGACAGGGCCGCTGTCAACGGTGGGCAGGATGGTCCCGCCGAAGGTTTCACCGATGGCGATACCGGGCAGGGAACCGGGAACACACAAGACGACACACACACGCAACGGACGACACCACGGACGACGACACGGGGGAGGACATCCAGATGACAACCGTCGCCCTGATCCACCAAGCCTTCGACAAGGGCAAGACCGATGTCCGCGACGGCGCGGAGCGGTTGCGCAAGGACCGCGACGACATCGACCGCCGCGTCACCGGGTTCCTCGGCGCCGGGTGGACCGGCGTCGCGGCGGACTCCTTCGTCGAGGCCTGGGACGACTGGAAGACCGGCGCCACCGACGTGCTCGAGGGTCTGGTGGCCATGGGGGAGCTCCTGGACGCCGCCCACCGGGACTTCATCTCCGCCGACGGCGAGTCCCAGCAGCACCTCGACACCATCGCCGCCCGGATCGTCGAAAGGCTCGGCTGACATGGGTGCACCCGACCGCTTCACGATCGACTCCGACGAGCTGGACGAGGTCATCGCCGACGTCTCGACCTGCGAGGGCGCGCTCGACACCCTCACCCAGGACCTCACCCGGCAGATGAAGGTGCTGAAGTCGGTGTGGGAAGGGCTGGCCGCTGACGCGCACCACGAGGCGCACGAGGAGTGGACGCAGGGCATGGAGACGATGCGCGAGGCGCTCCGGCGACCTGCGCGCAGCCGCCCGCGTGGCGCACGGCAACTACACCGGAGCCGCCGACACGAACGTCTCGATGTGGGAGCAGATCCGATGAGGCTCGACGTCAGCGGCACCTCCTACGACAGCGCGGCCGAGGCCTTCACGGCCGGCAATCACCTGGCCGCGATGTACTACACCTCCCTCACCGGCAAGCTGGGCGGGTACGGCGCGATGGCCGGCGACGACAAGTCGTCGGAGGAGTTCGTGCAGGGGTACGACGACATGGCACGGGAGACCGTCGGCGCGTCCGCCGACGTGGTCGACGCGTTCGCGACCATGGCCTCGCTGACGGCGACGTCCGGCCAGAACCACCGCGACGCCAACGCGGCGTCGGTGTACAAGAAGCCGCCGCCGATGTACGACGGCACCGGCCTGCCAAGCGACGGCCCGGTCGACGTGGCGGCGTACACCCCGCCGAGCTCCCTGGGCGGCGACAACCAGGACATGCCGGAGTTCTGGAACCTGGTCGTCGACCACCTGCAGGGATACGCCTGGCCGAGCGCCGACACCGGCAAGCTCCGGTCCGCCGCCGGCACCTGGCGCACCATGGCCGGCAACCTCGAGCTGCTGCCACGGCAAGTGCGACACGGCAAACGGTGAGCTCTCCGGACAGCGCTCACCGGAGATCCCGCTGGCCCAGTCCGCCACCAAGGACCTGAAGACGCAGGTGCAGGCGCTCGCCGCGGAGTGCCGGACGCTGGGCGACGCCTGCGAGGACTACGCCGAGCAGGTCGAGCAGACGCGGGAGACGATCAAGGACCTCATCCGGGACCTCGCCATCGAGATCGGCGCCACCGCGGTGGTCAGCGGCGCGCTCTCCTTCGTCACGTTCGGCGGCGCGGCAGCCGTGGGCGCCGGCGTCGCCACGGCCCGTGCCATCTCCTGCGCCCGCAGGATCATCGCCGCCCTGGCCGCCCTGAAGGCGGTCCGGGCGATCGGCACCATCGCGCGCACCCTGCCCAAGATCCGCGGCATCCGCACCGCGCTCACGAAGTTCAAGAACGTCCGCGCGGTCCGCAGCGCTTCGACCAAGATCAACGACCGGCTGTGGACCTCAGGCAAGTTCACCGGCCAGGTGAGGGCGAACCCCAAGAACGTTCGCTGGCACTACGGCAAGCACAAGGGGGAGTTCCCGGAGATCCACAACGCGAAGGACTACCTCGACCGGTCCAAGCAGTTCATGAGTGACCCGCCGCCCGGCACCTACACCCGGGTGCGAGAACCCGGCGGGGACATCCTCCGCTACAACCCGGACACCAACACACTCGGGATCATGACCAAGGACGGCGTGATGAAGACGATGTTCAAGCCGGACCCGAGCAAGCACAACTTCCCCGACAACTGGGAGTACTTCCTCAATGGGTGACCTCTACAACTGCCGCGTGTGCGGCTGGCGCTCGCCGACTCCGCCCTGGGGCGAAAGCGGCAAGGAGCCCTCGTTCGACATCTGCCCGTGCTGCGAGTGCGAGTGGGGCTACGAGGACAGCGGTGTCGAGAGCACGAAGAAGTACCGCGCCGCATGGATCGCCGTCGGGAGCGACCTGGGTACACGACGACTGGCCACATGACGGGCTCACCACCGAAGAGCGGCTGCGCAACGTGCCACCAGGATTCGAGTGAGTGTCATGTCCGAGCCAGGACCAGACTCGCTGGAGGCCTTCACAGGGGACCGCGCCGCCGCCGAGCAGCTCCGGCGGTCGCTGACCGCCCTGCGCGACGAGTACGCCGGCTCGCCGCTGGCCGACCAGCTCGATGATGTGCTCACCGGCCGCGAGGATTTCCGCACCCTCGCCGACGACCCCGAGTTCGCGTCCCTGGCTCACGAGGGCGCGCGAAAGTTCCAGGAATACTGGGCGTCGCTGTCCGCCGACCAGCGTGCCGAGCTCGCACGCGCGGGGGAGGCGACGCTGCACGAGATCGAGGGCGAGCTCGACAGCTGACGGCTCACCCGGGCAGCACGCGACGCAGGAAGCGACGGGTGCGCTCCTCGGTCGGTTCGACGAGCACCTGCTCGGGCGGCCCGTGCTCGAGGATCCGACCCCGGTCCAGGAAGCAGACCTGCGTCGCCACCTGTCGGGCGAAGGTCATCTCGTGGGTCGCGAGCACCATGGTGGTGCCGGCAGCGGCCAGGTCGCGGACGATGGCCAGGACCTCCCCGACCAGCTCCGGATCGAGGGCTGCGGTGATCTCGTCGAGGAACACGAGCGCCGGCTCGGTGGCGAGCGCCCGGACGAGCGCGACCCGCTGCTGCTGGCCGCCGGAGAGCCGGTCCGGATGCGAGGTTGCGTGTTCGGACAGGCCGAACTGCTCGAGCAGCACGTGGGCGCGGGCGTCGGCATCGGCGCGGGACAGCCCGTGCACCTCGCGCGGCGCCAGGGTCACGTTGTCGAGCACGCTCAGGTGCGGGAACAGGTTGAACGACTGGAAGACCATGCCGGTCCGGCGGCGCACGTCGCGTCGGTCCACGCGAGGATCGGAGATCTCCCGCCCCTCGAACGCGATCACACCGTCGTCGATCTCCTCCAGCAGGTTGAGGCAGCGCAGCAGCGTCGACTTCCCAGAGCCGGAGGCGCCGATCAGGCAGACCACGTCATGTGGGGCGACGGTGAGGTCGACGTCGTCCAGCACCACGCGGTCGCCGTAGGACTTCCGCAGCCCGGTCACCTCGAGGAGCGCGCTCACCGCACCGCCCCGGCGAGCTCGCGCTGGGAGTAGCGACGACCCAGCCAGTCGGTGAGTCGTGCCAGCGGCACCGTCATCGCGACGAAGAACAGGGCGACCACGACCAGCGGCGTGTAGTTGAAGTTGTAGTTGCCGTAGTCCTGGGCGGCGAACACCGCGTCGAACACCCCCACGCTCGCGACCAGCGCGGTGTCCTTCTGGAGTGCCACGAAGTCGTTGAGGAGCGGGGGAACGACGCGGCGCACTGCTTGCGGTACGACCACGTGGCGCATCGTCTGGCCGCGGCTCAGCGCCAATGCCTCGGCGCTCGCGATCTGGGAGGGGTGCACCGACTCGATCCCGGCCCGGAAGACCTCAGCGACGTAGGCGCCGTACGAGAGGACCAGTGCCACCAGGCACCAGAAGAAGAGGCTGTTCGGGACGCCCTGCAGCCCCAGGCTGGGCATTCCGAAGGCCAACAGGATCACCAGCAGGATCGTGGGGATGCCTCGGAAGAGGTCGGTGTAGCCGATGGCCAGTGCCCGGACCGGCACGAACCACGGTGACCTGGCCTGGCGGGCCAGGGCGACCAGCAGCCCGAGCACCAGGATCAGCGGCTCGGCGATGAGGAACAGCTTCACGTTGAGCCAGAACCCCTCCAGGATCGCGGGGAAGGCCGCTTGCGCGTGCCCGGCGTCGAAGAACGCCGCCTGGACCCGTGGCCAGCCGGGCGAGGTCGTGACGGCCAGCACCAGGCCGGCGAACACGACGACCAGCGCCGCGCTCGCGATCAGGATCGACCGGGAGCGGACCGCGCGGCGGGTGCGACGGCGCTCGAGCTCCCGCGCGCTGGGTTGCCAGTCGGGCTGCCGGTCGTCGGTCGGGCCGCCGCTCACTGCAGCTCGGGGACGTCCACGACGTCGGAGAGCCACTGCTGCTCGAGCTGCTCGAGCGTGCCGTCCTCACTCAGGGTGGCCAGCGCGTCGTTCACGCACGGCACCAGCTCGCTGCCCTTCGGGAACAAGATCCCGAACTCCTCCTGCTCCCCGGTCTCGGGCTGGAACTGTCCGACGATCGTGCTGTCCGGGATCTCGACCGCGGAGATGTAGAACGCGGTGGGCAGGTCGGCCAGGATCGCGTCGACCTGGTCGTTCTGCAGGGCCTGCTTGGCGGCGTTGGTGTCCTTGAACACCAGCGGCTGCTCGCCGGGCTGGATGATGTCCCGGATCGCGGTCAGGGACGTGGTCCCGGTCTGCGCGCCGAGTCGCAGGCCGCTGAGCTCGTCCAGGCTGGTGGCCGCAGCACCCTCGGTGCCCTTGAGGGCGATCACCGCCTGCGCGGCCTCGTAGTAGCCGTCGGAGAAGTCCACCACCTCGGCCCGCTCCGGGGTGATCGAGATCTGGTTGATGTCGAAGTCGAAGTCCTTCGGCCCGGGCTTGTAGGAGTTGTTGAAGGGGACCTTCACCCAGTCGACCTGGTCCTTCACGAAGCCGAGCTGATCGGCAACGGCGTACGCGACCGCCGACTCGTAGCCCTCGCCATTGGTCGGGTCGTTGTCGACGAACCACGGCTCGTACGCCGGGGAGTCGGTGCCGATCGTGAGGGTGCCGGGCTTCTGCACCGCCAGTTCCTCCTCGGCGCACACCTCAGCAGGGGACACGGGGCCCGAAACCGTCTCGTCCTCTTCCGGGGCGCAGGCGGCACCGGCCATCAGAAGTGGGAAGGCGAGCAGCAGGGTTCGAACGCGCATGCCCCATCGTAGTGCGAAATCAGTGGTTTTCGGCGTGCTGACCCGCGTGATCGCTCGTGTGGTGGCTGCCATGGTGCATCTCGTGCACCACCGCGTGCCCCCGGCCGCGGTCGATCATCCACTTGTTCACCGGCACCGTCAGCACGAAAGCCACGGCCAGCGCGACCGCCAGGGCACCCCAGAACAGCCCGCTCGTGAGCGTGGCCTCCATCGCCCCGGGCACGGCCAGCAAGAAGGCGTTGTCGACGATCTCCATGGTCAGGATGGAGATGGTGTCGGCCGCGAGGGCGGTGCGCACGGCGGCTCGGACATCGAGCCCGGCGCGACGGACGCCCACGAACGTCAGCAGGTACCCGAAGAAGAACGCGAGCCCGACGGCCAGCGCGATGCTGGCGGCGTCGCCCCAGCCCCACCACGTGGCCAGGACCATGCCGAGCACCTCGCCGATGGCACAGCCGGTGAGGCAGTGAAGGGTTGCTGAGACTGCGGTACGCCAGGAGTCGCCCATGACCGTGGAACTTATACCCCCTAGGGGTATCTGTCAATGGTGGCGACGCTGTCAGGTGAACCTGTCGCGTTAGGTTCGGCACATGATCAGGGACCTGACCGACGAGGAAGCCCGGCGCGCGCTCCCGGACAAATGGGGAAGCGTCGACGCCGATGTGTTGCCGGCCTGGGTGGCCGAGATGGACTACGCACCCGCGACGGTCATCGAGGAGGCGCTGGTCGAGGCCGTGCGCGCGGGGATGACCGCCTACCCGGCGTTCCTGCCCGGCGGTGAGCTCGGTGAGGCGTACGCCGGGTTCGCGGCGCGGCACTTCGGACAACAGGTGGATCCCGAGCACGTCCTGCCGACGGTGGACGTCACGGCGGGGGTCCGGGTGGCGCTCGACGTGCTCAGCGACCCGGGACCGATGGTGCTGCCGCTTCCCGCCTACGACCCGCAGCTCGACATCGCGGAGATCACCGGACGCGAGCGCTGGGACCTGGTCGTCGATCCGGACGCACCGTCCGCGATGTTCGACCTGGACCGGCTCGACCGGTTGTTCGCCGACGGCGCGCGCACGCTGTTGCTGACCCACCCGCACAACCCGACGGGTCACGTGTTCACCCGGCCCGAGCTCGAGGCCATCCGCGACGTCGTGGTCCGGCACGACGCGCGCGTGATCAGCGACGAGATCCACGCGCCGCTGGTGCTGCCCGGCGCCGATCACGTGCCCTACCTCAGCCTGGACGGCACCGCCGACCACGCTGTCGCGGTCGTCGCGTCGTCGAAGGCGTTCAACACCGCCGGCCTGCGCTGCGCGCAGATCCTCACGGCCGACGAGGACACCCGCAAGAGACTCCTCGAGACGCCCATGGCCCGCAACGACTCGTGGTCGACACTCGGTGTGGTCGGCGCGGTGGCGGCCTACCGGGATGGCGACCCGTGGCTGGCAGCCGTCGTGGAACGTCTCGACGAGCAGCGCTCACTCCTCGGGGACCTGCTCGCCGAGCACCTCCCGGAGGCGCGGATCCGACCGCCGGCGGCGACGTACCTGGCGTGGCTGGACCTGCGGGCCTACGGACACCCCGATCCGGCAGCCGTCGGCCTCGAGAAGGGGCGGGTGCGGCTGTCGCCCGGGCACGCGTACCAGCCCGGCCTCGACGGCCACGCCCGGCTCAACCTGGCCACCTCTCCGGAGCGGCTCACCGAGATCATCCGCCGGCTCGCGGGAGCACTGACGCGCGGGTGACCTGGTCGGGTTGCCCGGGTCACACGTTGTTGGCGTGGTCGTCGGACTGCTGGGACGCGATCATGTCGGCGTACCACTTGAACGACTTCTTCGGAGTGCGTTCCAGAGTCTCGTAGTCCACATGGACCAGGCCGAATCGTTGCCGCAAACCCTCCGACCACTCGAAGTTGTCGAGGAGCGACCACGCGTAGTAGCCGCGGATGTCGACTCCGCGCTGGATCGCCGTGGCAACGGCGCGGATGTGTGCGTCGAGGTAGTCGATCCTGCGCTGGTCGTCGACGATGCCCTCCTCGTCGGGGCCGTCCGGGTAGGCGCAGCCCGACTCGGTGATCACCAACGGCGGCAGGGCGGCGCGGAACCGGGCCCGGAACATGATCAGCCACTCCCGCAGCGCGTCCGGCACGATCGGCGAGCCCATGTCCGTCTTGTCGTGACCGAGGAGCTCGAGCCGCTCGAACGGCATCGGGGCGTCCTCGGGTGCCGCCGCGATCTTGATCGGGAAGTAGTAGTTGACGCCGTAGAAGTCGACGGGCTGGCGCAGGGTGGCCAGGTCCCCGGGCCGGATCAGGTCCTCCATCAGCATCGCGAGGTCCCGCGGGTAGCGACCCAGCAGCATCGGCTCGGCGAAGAGACCGTTCCAGAGCGCGTCGAAGAGCTTCGCCGCACCGACGTCGGCGTCGCTGTCACTCGCCGGCCAGATCGGGGCGTGGTTGTTCGCACAGCCGACGCTCT
>CAVZAZ010000005.1:0-26569 GCA_963773355.1 uncultured Actinomycetota bacterium
GCCCTGCCACCACACCGGGCTCACCGGCCCCTGTACCGCGGCCCTCGTCGCTGCCGGCGTACGACGGGTGGTGTTCGCCCAGGCCGACACCAATCCGGTCGCCGCCGGGGGAGCAGAGGCACTGCGCGATGCCGGCGTCGACGTCGAGGGCGGGCTCCTTCTCGACGAGGCGCGCCTCCTCAACCGGGCGTGGACGTTCGCGGTCGAGCACCGGCGGCCCGTTCGTCACCTGGAAGTTCGCGACCACCCTCGACGGCCGCAGTGCGGCCGCCGACGGCACCAGTCGGTGGGTCTCCAGTCGCGCCGCGCGGCTCGACACCCACCGGCTGCGCGCGCAGTGCGACACGATGCTCGTCGGCACCAACACCGTCGAGGTCGACGACCCCGAGCTGACCGTCCGCGACGAGGTCGACGAGCCGCTCCCGCGCCAGCCACTCCGGGCGGTGATGGGGATGCGCGAACTCGACCCCCGCCGCCGGGTCCTCAACGACCGCGCCGGAGACCCTCCGCCTGCACACCCGCGACCCACGCGCGGCGCTCGGAGCTCTTCGACCGCGACTGCCAGCACGTCTTCCTCGAGGGCGGGCCCACCCTGGCCGCCGCGTTCCTCGACGCCGGCCTCGTCGACGAGGTCGTCGCGTACGTCGCGCCGATGCTGCTCGGCGCCGGATCCCCTGCGGTCGGCGACCTCGGCATCGACACCATCGCCAAGGCCCGCCACCTCGACGTCACCGATGTCACGCGTGCTCGACGGCCGGACGGCGACAGCCCAACGTGCGGCTGACCATGGCCTCGCGGGGCGAGCGCGTCGAGCCGTCGAGCCCACGGAGCCGAAGGAGTAGTGATGTTCACCGGGATCGTCGAGGAGCTCGGCACCGTGGCCGCCGTCGAGGACCAGCGGCGACGCCGTCCGGCTCACCATCCGGGCTGCGACCGTGCTGGACGACACCCGGCTCGGCGACTCGATCGCCGTCAACGGCTGCTGCCTGACCGTGGTCTCGGCGAGCGCCAGCACCGACGGCGGGCCGGTCGACCTGTGGACCGCCGACGTCATGCAGGAGACCCTCGACCAGACCTCTCTGCGCGGGGCCAGCCCGGGGACCGGGTGAACCTCGAGCGCGCGGTCACGCCCACGACGCGGCTCGGCGGCCACATCGTCCAGGGCCACGTGGACGGGCTCGGGACAGATCGTCAGCCGGACCCCCAGCGAGCACTGGGAGGTCGTGGAGATCGCGATGCCGTCCACGCTCGCGAAGTACGTCGTCGACAAGGGCTCGATCACCGTCGACGGGGTGCCGCCTGACCGTGGTCTCCACCGGCTCCTCCAGCGAGGGGCGCGAGACGTTCACGGTCAGCCTCATCCCGGAGACCCTGGCCCGCACCACGCTCGGCCACCGCCGGCCCGGCGACCGGGTCAACCTCGAGACCGACGTCATCGCCCGGCACGTCGAGAAGCTGGTCGGGGTCCACATCGCGTCAGGAGCACGCCCATGACCGACCAGGTTCGCCTCGACTCCGTCGAGCGCGCCATCGCCGACATCGCCCGCGGGCAAGCCGGTCGTGGTGGTGGACGACGAGGAGCGCGAGAACGAGGGCGACATCATCTTCGCCGCGGCCAAGGCGACCCCGGAGCTGATGGCGTTCACCATCCGCTACTCCAGCGGCGTGGTCTGCGTGCCGATGCCGGCCGAGATGCTGGACCGGCTCGAGATCCCGCTGATGACGCCGCACAACAAGGACAAGCTGCGCACGGCGTACACCATCTCCGTCGACGCCCGTGACGGCGTCACGACGGGCATCTCGGCCAAGGACCGCGCCCACACGGTGCGGGTCTGGCGGACTCCGCGACCGAGCCCTGGGAGATCACCCGCCCGGGCCACGTGTTCCCGCTGCGCTATCGCGACGGCGGGGTGCTCGTCCGGCGCGGCCACACCGAGGCCGCGGTCGACCTGGCCAGGCTCGCCGGCCTCACCCCGGCCGGCGTCCTGGTCGAGATCGTCAACGACGACGGCACCATGAAGCGCGGCCCGGAGCTGCGCGAGTTCGCCGACGAGCACGGCCTGGCGATGATCTCGATCGAGGACCTCGTCCGCTACCGGCGTCGCCACGAGGTGCTGGTCGAGCGCGTCGCCGAGACCCACCTGCCCACCCGGCACGGCGACTTCACCGCCTACGGCTACCGGATCACCGTCGACGGCGGCGAGCACATCGCCCTGGTGCACGGCGACATCGGGGGCGACGAGCCCGTGCTCACCCGGGTGCACGCGAGTGCCTCACCGGTGACGTGTTCGGCAGCCACCGCTGCGACTGCGGGCCCCAGCTCGACGAGGCGCTGACGCGGGTCGTCGCCGAGGGTCGCGGCGTCGTCGATCTACCTGCGCGGGCACGAGGGCAGCGGGATCGGGCTGGTCGCCAAGCTGCAGGCCTACCAGCTGCAGGAGGGCGGCCGCGACACCGTCGACGCCAACCTCGACCTCGGCCTGCCCGCGGACGCCCGCCACTACGGCACCGCCGACCCAGATCCTGCGCGACCTGGGCGTGGGCAGCGTCCGGCTGCTGACCAACAACCCCGACAAGATCAGCCAGCCTCGAGGAGTACGGCATCCCCGTCGTCGAGCGCGTCCCGCTCACCCCGCACCCCAACGACCACAACCTCGCCTACCTGCTGACCAAGCGGGACCGGATGGGCCACGACCTGCCCGACCTGGTGCCGGAGCGACAGGAACGGAGAGCCACGATGAGCGGACCCGGTGCCCCGGACCAGAACCGGTCGACTGCAGCAGCCTGCGGGTCGCGATCGTCGCGGCCAGCTGGCACCAGACCGTGATGGACGGCCTGGTCGCCGGCGCCCAGCGGGCCTGCGCCGACTACCGCGTGGAGGCACCGGTCCTGGTGCGGGTCCCGGGAGCCTTCGAGCTCCCGGTCGTCGCCTCGGCCCTCGCCCGGCAGGGGTACGACGCGGTGGTCGCGCTCGGCGTCGTCATCCGCGGCGGCACGCCGCACTTCGAGTACGTCTGCCACGCGGCCACCGACGGGTTGACCCGGGTCGCCCTCGACCACACCGTCCCGGTCGGGTTCGGGGTGCTCACCTGCGACACCGAGCAGCAGGCCGTCGACCGGGCAGGCCTCGAGGGGTCGGTCGAGGACAAGGGCTACGAGGCGACCTCGGCCGCCCTGGTCACCGCCCGGACCCAGGTCCGTCCGCCGCGCGCACGCCGTAGGCTGGTCGACCGTGAAGACGTTCGAAGGGCTCTGGGCCGAGCTGAGCGAGAAGGCGCAGACCCGGCCCGAGGGCTCCGGCACCGTGCGCGCGCTCGACGCCGGCGTCCACGCGATCGGCAAGAAGCTGGTCGAGGAGGCCGCCGAGTCCTGGATGGCGGCCCAGCACGAGGGCAAGGACCGGGCGGCCGAGGAGATCAGCCAGCTGATCTACCACGCCCAGGTGCTGATGCTGGCCACCGGCCTCACGCTCGACGACGTCTACGCCCACCTGTAGGAGGGTGACTCGGACCGAGAACCAGTCCGCAGTTGCTGAAGATCGCCGTCCCCAACAAGGGCTCGCTCGCCGCGTCGGCCGCCGACATCCTGCGCGAGTCCGGCTACCGCCAGCGCCACGACTCCAAGGAGCTGCGGCTCGTCGACGCCGAGAACGGCGTCGAGTTCTTCTACCTCCGTCCCCGCGACATCGCGCTCTACGTCGGCGAGGGCACCCTCGACGTCGGCATCACCGGCCGCGACCTGCTGCTCGACTCCGGCGCCAAGGCCGAGGAGGTGCTCGCGCTCGGGTTCGGCCGCAGCAACTTCCAGCTTCGCCGGACCGCAGGGCCGGTTCACCGACCTCGCCGACGTCGGCGGCCAGCGGATCGCGACGTCGTACGTCGGGGTGGTGCGCACCTTCCTGGAGGAGCGCGGGATCGAGGCGACCGTGACCCGGCTCGACGGGGCGGTGGAGACGAGCATCCAGCTCGGGGTCGCCGACGTCATCGCCGACGTCGTCGAGACCGGCAGCACCCTTCAGGCCGCCGGCCTGGAGACGTTCGGCGAGGTGATCCTGAAGTCCGAGGCGGTCCTGATCACCCGCGGCGGCGAGGCCCCGGCGGGCTTCGAGGTGTTCAGGCGCCGGCTCGACGGCGTGCTGGTGGCCCGCAGCTACGTGATGATGGACTACGACATCGAGAGCGAGCGGGTCGCCGAGGCCGTGGCCCTGACCCCCGGCATCGAGAGCCCCACCATCTCCCCGTTGCATCGCGAGGGCTGGGTCGCGGTGCGCGCGATGGTGCCGCGGGCGGGTGTCCAGCGCCTGATGGACGACCTGTGGGACCTCGGTGCGCGCGGCATCCTGCTCACGGACATCCATGCCTGCCGACTCTGAGGTCGACGCTGCCGCACACCTGGCGACCACTCGGCGTGCGCCTGGCCGGAGCGTTCTTCGGCGGGCTGCTGCTGGTCGTGTGCCTGTCGCCTGGTTCACCTTCGACGCCGAGACGCGCGCGAGGTTCACGGTCTTCCAGCGGGGCACGCTCGTCTTCCTGGGCCTGATCGCGTTCGCGGCCGGCTTCGCGCTGGTCCGCTCCCGGGTCGTGGCGGAGACGTCGCGCCTGGTCGTCGTCAACGGCTACCGGAAGCGCACCTACGAGTGGGCCGAGGTGCTCGCGATCCATCTGCCGCCCGGCGCGCCGTGGGCGGTCCTGGACCTCGCCGACGGCACCAGCGCGCCGGCCATGGGGATCCAGGGCTCGGACGGCGGCCGGGCGAGGCAGCGCCGTGCGCGAGGTGCGCAGCGTGATTGCCGCATCCTCGGCGTGAGGGCACGAGCGAAAACCCGCAGCGGTGTCGCCGCGGCGTCCCTTAGCGTCGCTCCATGACGACTGCCCCCGGGCTGACCACGCGACCGATCACCGCGGCGGACGCGACCGACATCGCTGCCCTGATGGCGACGATCGAGGGCGACCACCCCACGGGCTTCGCGCTCTCCGTCCGGCGAGGTCGTCGAGATCCTCCGTGACTACCGCGGGATCGTGTTCGAGGGCGCGTTCGACGGGGACCTGCCGGTGGCCTTCACCACGGTCCTGCCGCGCTCCGTCAACGAGGACGGCCAGTCGTTCATGCTGTTCGGCGATGTCCATCCGGCGCGGCTCGGAGAGGGAATCGGCACGACCATGCTGGCCCGAGCCCTCGCGGCCGCTCGGGCGATCCACGCCCACGACGGCCCCGGGACTCCAGCTCGCTACACCGCCAGTGCCCTCGCCGGCCGGGCCGACCAGGCCGCGCTGCTGCGCGACGCCGGCTTCAGCCTCCACCGCCACAGCTTCCTCATGCTCACCGAGCTGGCGGACGCGTCCTCCGAGCCAGGCGGCCCCGGCCTTCCGGACGGCCTCCGGCTGGAGGGGTTCGACCCGACCGACTCCGAGGAGCTGCGGGCCGCGCACAACGACGGCGTTCCGGGACTACCCGGGTAGCACCGCGGTCAACGAGGAACACTGGCGGACCTTCATGATCGACGCCAGCCACGCGCGCCCCGGCTCTGTCGTTCGTGGTGCGCGACCCGGCCGCAGACGATGCGGTCGCGGCGTACCTGTTCACGCACGAGTACGCCGTGCCGCCGTCGGGCCGCACCCGGCGTCCCGCGAGGCGTATGTCGCCTATCTCGGCACCGATGCCGCGTATCGCAAGCGCGGCCTGGCCGCTGCCTTGCTCGCGCACATGCTGCAGGCCTGCCGCGCGGAGGGTTTCGACACCGTCAGCCTGGACGTGGACACCGAGAATCCGACCGGCGCCCTGGGTCTCTACGAGCGCGCCGGCTTCAGCGTGCTGCACCGGCAGGACAACTACCACCTGGTGGAGTGATCAGCCGGTATCGACGACGAGGTCGGCCCGCTCCCGGGTGCCGTGCCGGGCGAAGTGCCGTTCTTCTCCGGCCGCCCATCGCTCCCAGTGCGGCGCGAAGGCCTCCCCGTCGCGCTCGATCCCGCGCCGCATCCGCAGGTCGTGCGGCGCCTCGACCCAGACCAGCACCGTGACCAGGTCGGCGTGGGCCGACGACCAGGACCCCACGCCCTCCAGGATCAGCAGGTCGATCGGCGCGACGTCGACGGTCTCGGCGAAGCGGTCGGCCACCCAGTCGTAGCGCCGGTAGCTCCCGGCTTCTCCCAGCGCGAGCGGGCGGAGCAGCGAGTCGTGCTGGTCGGTGAGGTGGGGCAGGCCGTCCCACCCGTCGTACAGGTCGTCCATGTGGACGACATGTGTACGACGGCGCGTCGGCCGCGAGCCCGGCGACCTCGTCGGCCAGGGTGGTCTTGCCGGAGCCGGCCGGCCCGTCGATGGACACCAGCCGGCCGCGGCCGAGCGTGGCGGAACGGGACCGGACCAGGTCGAGGGCCAGGCGGGCGGCATCCATCCGTCAGAACGACCAGGCCGCAGCCGCGGTAGGTGGGCACCTCGTCGACGATGTCCGCTCCGGGAGCAGGTACGGCGACTTCGTGTGCTCGAACAGCTCGCCGGACTTCGCGTGCCGGAACCACACCAGGTCGCCGATCGCGCAGCCGCGCGGCGCCCGGCCCGGTCAGCGGCGTCTGCACCTCACCGGCGCCCTCGAGACCGGTCAGGTGCAGCCCCGACGGTGCCCACGGGATCGGCAGCCGGTCCTGGCCGGCCGGGCCGGACGCGATGAAGCCGCCTCCGTGGACGGTGGCGAGCTCGGCCGACGGTCGACGCACGACGGGCACGCCGAAGAACGCGGCGGGCCGCGGGTCGAACGCCTGGTAGTGGTCGAAGAGCGCCGGGCACCAGCAGGCCGGACCCGGCGGCCATCTCGGTGACCACCGGGTCGGTGGTGGTGCTGTCGATCGAGCCGGAACCGCCGGCGTTCCAGAACTCCAGGTCGGTGAGGTCGCCGATCGCGGCCCGCGATCTCGCGGCGGCGCCCCTCGAGCTGGCTCAGGGAGGCCGCCTTGAGGCGCCGGATCACGAGCGACCGCGCGCGCTGCGAGGGAACCGCGTCGGGAAGGCCGGCGACCTGACCCTCGTAGGTCATCACCCCGACGAGGCTGAAGCCGGGACGAGCCGAGATCGTCCGCACGAGGTCGACCACCGCGCCCGTGTCGTAGAGCGGGGAGCGCTTGGGGCCGACGTGCTGCCCGCCGATCCGCAATCCGGCGTCGATGTCGATCGGCGACCCGCACCGGGGACGCGGAGGTGCGGGCCTGGTCGACCAGGTCGAGGTGCGCCGGGTCGTCGACCATGAGCGTGATCGCGCGCAGCGCGTCGGAGGACTCGGTCAGCTCGGCCAGCGCGACCCGGTCGACGGTCGGGTAGGCCATCACGATGTCGTCGGAGAACGCCCTCACGCTGCAGCCACAGGGCCTCGCGCAGGGTGTAGGCGAGGATCGCCCTGGAAGCCGTCGTGGCGCAGCGCCCGGCGCAGCAGCTCGGGCACCCGGACCGACTTGGACGCCACCCGGACCGGCTTGCCGGCGGCGCGTCGCACCAGGTCGTCGGCGTTGGCGTCGAAGGCGTCGAGGTCCACGACCACGACCGGCGTGGGCGGTGGGGCGGGGAGGCCGGCGAGGGCATGGTCGAGCCGCGAGGCAAGGGCGTCGCGCTCCACGTCGGGGCGGGTCATCACGCCGGCCTAGGTGATGCCGCGCTTGCGCAGGATCGCCTCGATGTCGGCCATGTCGTCGTCGATCAGGGGCTCGCCCTTCGTCTTCGAGGGCGGGAGCTCGCCTTTCGAGTCCGCCTTGCCCGCCGGCCTTGGTCTCCGGCCGGGCCGCCCCGGCCACGCTCGCGCAGGGCGCCGGAGACGCCGAAGAGCACCACGGAGACGCCGGCCAGCACGATGCCGAGCCAGACGACCGGGCTGAACACCAGACTGGTCGCCCAGTCGGCGACCGAGCCGCCGATCTCGGTGAACATCTCGAGCGTCCCGGTCATCAGCGCAGCCAGCGGCAGCAGGGTGAACGCCGGCACCTCGCAGACCCCGACGCCAGCCCGCGTCGCCGGAACGCGAACCAGGTCCACGCCGCCCCCAGCGCGGTGAGGGTCAGGGTGAGGGCACCCCAGGTCACGTCGTCCACAAAGCAAAGGGTGGCACATCGACCCACACCGTTGTGCTGTCCCGGCTGCTGGCAGGATCGCCGCATGTCGCGGCGAGTCGGGGCACGGCCCGGGAAGGTTCGCGGGGGTGCGCATCCCCGACCCCGGTTTCGCCGGGGACACGGCACGACGCCCACCGAGCTGGCGGCCGCCCTGGCGGCGTACGCCGCCGATCGCGGGACGTACGGCCGAGACGCTGCCCGCCCTCGCAGCCGTCCCGGCTGCTGGTGCCGGTGGTCGCCGTGCTCGGCGAGGTCGAGTACGACGAGCCGGCCGCCCCCACGACAAGTCGAGCGACATGGCGACGGTGCTGCTGACCGGGCGCGACGGCCGTCAGGGCGCTGCTCGCGTTCACTGGTCTGGACCAGCTGCGGGCGTGGAACGCGGACGCCCGGCCGGTGCCGGTCGAGGCCCGTCTCGCCGCCCGTTCGGCGGTCCAGGAAGCCGCGGAGGCGCTGGTCGTGGACGTGGCGGGGCCGACCCGCTGCGTGGTCGAGGGGGACGACCTGAGGGCCCTCGCCGCCGGCTGGACCCTGGCCCGCGTCGGGGAGCGAACCGCCTGGATTCGGCCGCCGACGGAATGATCCGGTAGCATTCCGTCGTTGACCGATCAGTTCCGTTGGCACGCGAGGCGGAGCCGATCTTCAAGCGGAGGCTCAGCACGCTACGTCTCCCACCCGCACCGACCGCCGCCAGCACGTTCGGCACAGGTCGTCGGGTCCGGTCCCGAAGGCCACGGCCGCACGGCGTACGCCGCCCGTGCGGCCCGGCACTCGGTGATGCGTCTGGGAGACGCGTCGCGACTGGCTTCCGCTTGGGACAGCGGAAGCCTTCTTCGATTTAGCAGCGGATTCCACTCGACTCGCTGCGTGACTCGTCGAGGCTCTCCACTTAGAGACCGTCAACACTGGAGGACACATCAGCACTGAGCTGCGAATCAACGAGCGGATCCGGGTATCCGAGGTCCGACTCGTGGGACCCAACGGCGAGACCGTCGGCATCGTTCCCACCGACCAGGCACTGAAGCTCGCCCAGGAGGCCGACCTCGACCTGGTCGAGGTCGCGCCGACGGCCCGCCGCCGGTCTGCAAGCTCATGGACTACGGGAAGTTCAAGTACGAGAACGCCCAGAAGGCCCGTGAGGCGCGTCGGAACCAGACGAACGTGATCATCAAGGAGATGAAGCTTCGTCCCAAGATCGACCAGCACGACTACGAGACCAAGAAGGGCCACGTCGTGCGGTTCCTGCGGGCCGGCGACAAGGTCAAGATCACGATCATGTTCCGCGGCCGCGAGCAGCACCGACCCGAGCTCGGGTTCCGGCTGCTGCAGCGTCTCGCCGAGGACGTCGAGGAGCTGGGCTTCGTCGAGTCCTCACCGAAGCAGGACGGCCGCAACATGATCATGGTGCTGGGCCCGCACCGGAAGAAGGCCGAGGCCAAGGTCGAGCGCGAGGCCGAGAAGGCGTCCCGGGCGGCCGAGCGGGCAGCCGCCGAGGCCGAGGAGCGCGCCGAGCGCACCGCCGCCAACGCCGGACACGTCGGCTCGAAGAAGAAGGAGCGCGGCCGCTCCGAGAACCTCGATCCCGAGATCGAGGCCTGAGACCCGTCCGGCGGTCGAGGTCGGAGCGAACTGAGCCTCGAGACCGCGGGAGCATGAGCAGCAACCAAGGAGAGAACCAAGAATGCCGAAGAACAAGACGCACTCCGGAGCGAGCAAGCGCTTCCGCGTGACCGGGTCGGGCAAGATCCTGCGCGAGAAGACCGGGAAGCGCCACAACCTGGAGAAGAAGCCCTCCAAGGTCACCCGCCGGATGTCCGGCACGACCGAGGTCGCCAAGGCCGACGTGAAGCGCGCCAAGAAGATGCTGGGTATCTGACCCAGCCCCACCCCGCCGGCGGTCCCCTCGACGGGCTCGAAGCACGGAGCCTCGACCGGGATCACCGCAGCAGATTGTGAAACAAGGAGTAACACCATGGCACGCGTCAAGCGGGCAGTGAACGCCCACAAGAAGCGTCGGGTCGCCCTGGAGCGGGCAAGCGGCTACCGCGGTCAGCGCTCGCGCCTGTACCGGAAGGCCAAGGAGCAGGTCACCCACTCGCTGGTCTACAGCTACAACGACCGCCGCAAGAACAAGGGCAACTTCCGCAAGCTCTGGATCCAGCGGATCAACGCCGCGGCCCGCGCGCAGGGGATGACCTACAACCGGTTCATCCAGGGCCTGCACCTCGCTGGTGTCGAGGTCGACCGCAAGATCCTGGCCGACCTCGCGGTCAACGACGTCGCCGCGTTCAACGCGCTCGTCGCGACCGCGAAGGCGGCCCTGCCCGAGGACGTCAACGCGCCCAAGGTCTCGGCCTGACCGTTCCACCCCTGACCCCGGGCAACTCCCGGGTCAAGGACGCCCGGAAGCTCAGCCGTCGCTCGGTCCGCACCGAGCGGCGGCTCTTCCTTGCCGACGGCCCGAAGGCGGTCGCTGGCGCGCTGTCGGTGGACGACTGCGTCGTCGAGGTCTTCGCGACGCCGGCCGCCACGGAGCAGTACGGCGACCTGGTGGCCGCCGCGCCCGCGTGGACGCTCGTCGACGATCGCGCCCTGGCCTCGCTCAGTGACAGCGTCACGCCCGCCGGGGTGGTCGCGGTCTGCCGCTTCCTCGACGTCCCGGTTGCGTCGTTGCTGGGGACGGGCGCGGCCGGCCGCCCGCGGTTGGTCGTCATCTGTGCCGACGTCCGCGATCCCGGCAACGCCGGGACCGTGCTCCGCACCGCGGACGCCGCCGGCGCCGACGGCGTCATCCTCGCCGGACACTCGGTGGACGCCTACAACCCGAAGACCGTGCGGGCCAGCGTGGGCAGCCTCTTCCACCTCCCGGTGGCGGTCGAGGCCGACCCGGGCGCCGCCGTACTCGCCGCCCGCGCGGCCGGCCTGACCGTGCTCGCTGCGGACGGCTCCGGCGAGGTCGACCTGGACGACGCCGACGAGCTCCTGCGTGAGCCGACCGCGTGGCTTTTCGGCAACGAGGCCTGGGGGCTGCCGGAGGACCTTGCGGCCACCGCCGACCACCGGATCCGGATCCCGATCCACGGCCGGGCGGAGAGCCTCAACCTGTCGACCGCAGCAGCCGTGTGCCTCTACGCCTCGGCGCGGGCCCAGCGATCCTGATCAGCCAGCTCGGGACTGCTGTTCTCGCACCCAAGGGCGATCCTCGTCCGTTCTCCTCGCTGCCGGTCGGGCGACGACTATCGTGACCCGCGTGGAGGACCCATGGACCGCCGACGCGCACGCCGTCGCCGACGCCCTGCCCGACGGCGTCGTCCTGGCAGATGCCGAGGGGACGGTCACCCTGGTGAGCGCCGTGGCTGCGTCCATGCTGTCGATCCCGCCCGGTGCGGGAGTCGGGCAACCGCTGTCGGAGGTGCTCGCCCTGCGCAACCAGGACGGCGACCAGTGGTTCGACTGGAACCGCCCGTACGACGGTCTGCGCACCCGGGTTGCGATCCCTGAGCAGTCCTGGATCCTGCCCAGCGGCACCGAGGTGCTCGTGACCACTCGACTCGTCCGCCCGGGCGTGAGCCAGCCCGTGAGCCAGGTGGCGGTCGTGGTGCGATCCGGCCGCGGACGGGAGCGACTCGACCGGGAACGCTCGGACCTCGTCGCCACCGTCGCACACGAGCTGCGCTCGCCGCTCACCGGCGTCAAGGGGTTCGTGCAGGCGCTGCTCAACCGCTGGGACCGGCTCAACGACGAGCAGCGGAAGCTGATGTTGACCACTGTCTACGCCGACTCCGAACGGCTGAGCCGCCTGATCGGCGAGCTGCTGGACGTGGCCCGGATCGACACCGGGCGACTGTCGCTCCATCCCCGAGCCTCCGATGCGGATGCCCTGGTGGGCCGGGTGGTCGCCTCGGTGCAGGCCGGCACCGCGCGGCCGATCGAGTACACGGCGGGCGCGGACCTGCCCGAGATCAGCGTCGATCCCGACAAGTTCACCCAGGTGGTCACCAACCTGGTCGAGAACGGCGTCCGGCACGGCGAGGGCACGGTCACCGTGGCCCTGGAGACCGTGGCGGCCGAGGACGGCGCCCCCGGCGTGGCCGGTGTCCGGATCGTCGTCGAGGACGAGGGGGAGGGCATCCCGATCGAGATGCGGCGCCGGGTCTTCACCAAGTTCTGGAAGAGCGGGGTGCGAGGCGGATCCGGCCTCGGCATGTATCTCGCGAACGGCCTGGTCCGGGCGCACGGCGGCACCGTCACCATCGGGGACGCGGCCGCCGGCGGGGCCCGGGTCGAGGTGATGTGGCCGGCCGAGGACCACCGCCCGGACCGGCCCGGCTCAAGGTGATGTGGCCGGCCGGGCACCACCGCCCTGGCCGACCGCACTAACCCGGTCGCCGAGCGACCGCCCCGCTTCCTACACTTGGCCCGCACGATCCACGCACGACCACCGCACGGCCACCGATCCCGGAAAGGCAGTCATGTCGGGACCGAACACCGATTACGACCCCGTCGAGGTCACGCCGCTCAAGGCGGAGCAGGTCACGGCGATGCGGGACGAGGCGTTGGCGGCCATCACGGCGGCGACGGACCTCACCGAGCTCAAGCAGGCTCGGCTGCACCATGCCGGTGACCGCTCGCCGCTCGCGCTGGCGAACCGGGAGATCGGTGCCCTGCCCCCGCAGGCGCGCAAGGAGGCCGGCCAGCGGGTCGGTCGCGCACGCGGAGAGGTCGCGCAGGCCGTGGCCGAGCGACAGGCCGTGCTGGAGGTCGAGCACGAGGAGCGGATGCTGGCCGAGGAGACGGTCGACGTCACCTTGCCGGTTGACCGCGCCCCGCGCGGCTCGCGGCACCCGATCACGACGGGATCGGAGCTCATCGGCGACGTGTTCGTCGCCATGGGCTGGGAGATCGCCGAAGGGCCGGTGGTCGAGGCGGAGTGGCTGAACTTCGACGCACTCAACCTCGGACCGGACCACCCGGCCCGCACCATGCAGGACACGTTCTGGGCCGAGCCGGCCGACCACGCCCTCGTCCTGCGCACCCACACCTCGCCCGTGCAGGCCCGCACCATGCTCACCCGGAAGCCACCGATCTACGTCGTATGTCCGGGCCGCGTCTTCCGCACCGACGAGTTCGACGCCACGCACAGCCCGATGTTCCACCAGGTCGAGGGTCTGGTCATCGACGAGGGCATCACGCTGGCCCACCTCAAGGGGACTCTCGACCACTTCGCGACCGCGATGTTCGGTGAGGGGATCACGACCCGGTTCCGGCCGTCGTACTTCCCGTTCACCGAGCCCAGCGCCGAGGTCGACCTGGTCTGCTTCGTCTGCCGGGGCGTCGGCTCCGACAGCTGCCGCACCTGCCGTGGGGAAGGCTGGATCGAGTGGGGAGGGTGTGGTGTGGTCAACCCTCGGGTGCTGGTCGCGTGCGGCATCGACACCGAGCGCTACACCGGCTTCGCCTTCGGCATGGGCATCGACCGCACGCTGATGTTCCGACACGGCGTGGAGGACCTTCGCGACCTGTTCCAGGGAGACGTCCGGTTCTCGGCCGCGTTCGGAACGGAGATCTGAGGCCATGCGCGCTCCCGTCTCCTGGATCCGCGAGTACGTCGACCTGCCCGCCGACCTGTCCGTCGAGGACCTGGCGGCCAGGCTCACCGCCCTCGGGATCAAGCTCGAGGCGATCACCCGGCCCGGTGAGGACATCACCGGTCCGCTGGTCGTGGGTCGGGTCCTGTCGTTCGAGGACGAGCCCCAGAAGAACGGCAAGGTGATCCGCTGGTGCTCCGTCGACGTCGGTGACGCCAACGGCACCGGCGAGCCCCAGGGCATCGTCTGCGGCGCCCACAACTTCTCGGTCGGCGACCTGGTCCCGGTGATCCTGCCCGGCGGCGTGCTGCCCGGGAGCTTCGAGATCTCGGCACGCAAGACCTACGGCCACGTCTCGGCGGGCATGATCTGCTCGGCCCGCGAGCTCGGCCTGGGCGAGGACCACGAGGGCATCATCGTGCTGCCGCCGGATGCCGGGCAGCCGGGCGACGACGTGTTCGACGTCCTGCCGCTGCGCGACGAGGTCATCGAGTTCGAGATCAACCCGGACCGCGCCTACGCGCTGTCACTGCGCGGCATCGCCCGCGAGGCCGCGCTCGGCGTTCGACACGACGTTCACCGACCCCGCCGAGCGCGACGGTACCCGCGGCCGACGACGGCGGCTACCCGGTCGTCGTCGACGACCCGGCCGGCTGTCCGGTCTTCATCACCCGCACGGTCACCGGCTTCGACCCGTCGGCGCCGACGCCGGCCTGGCTGGCGCGCAGGGTGCAGCTGGCCGGCATGCGCTCGATCTCGCTGGCGGTCGACGTCACCAACTACGTGATGCTCGAGATGGGGAACCCGATCCACGGGTACGACCGCGACCTGCTGGCCGGGGCGATCCGGGTCCGGAGGGCCAGCGAGGGGGAGCGGCTCACCACCCTGGACGGTGTCGACCGGGCCCTGTCCACGGAGGACCTCCTGATCACCGACGACTCGGGCCCGATCGGGCTTGCCGGCGTGATGGGCGGCCAGACGACCGAGCTGTCGGAGACCACCACCGACATCGTCATCGAGGCGGCCCACTTCGACGCCGTGACCATCTTCCGCTCGGCCCGCCGGCACAAGCTGCCCACCGAGGGCGCCAAGCGGTGGGAGCGCGGCGTGGACCCCACGCTGCCGGCTGCGGCGGCGGACCGCGTGGTCGACCTGTTGGTCCGAGTTCGGCGGCGGCACGGTGGATGCGGGCGTGACCGTGGTCGGCCGCGCCCCGGATCGGCAGGCGATCCGAATCGGCTACGACCTGCCGGCGCACGGTGACCGGGATGGCCATCGACAGCAGCACCACGGTCGATCATCTGCAGGCGGTCGGGTGTCGGGTCGACGCCGACAGCGACGGCCTGACCGCGACGCCGCCACCGTGGCGCCCGGACCTGACCGACCCCTTCGACCTCGTCGAGGAGGTCGCCCGGGTCGAGGGCTACGACAAGGTGCCGTCCGTGCTCCCGCAGGCCCCGTCCGGTCGCGGTCTGACTCGCGGCCAGAAGCTGCGTCGCCGGGTCGGGCGCACTCTCGCCGGAGCCGGGTACGTCGAGGTGGTCAGCTTTCCGTTCGTCGGCGAGACCGACCTCGACGACCTGGGGCTGGCGCCCGACGACGAGCGGCGCACCGTGCTCCGGCTGGCCAACCCGATCTCGTCGGAGGAGCCGGCGATGACGACCACGCTGCTGCCCGGCCTGCTCAAGGCGGCTGCCCGCAACGCCGGGCACGGCCATCCCGACGTCGCGCTCTTCGAGGCCGCGACGGTGACCCTTCCGCGCGGCTCGGTCCCGGCTCCGATCCTGCCGGTCGACCGGCGACCGACGGAGGGCGAGCTCGACGAGCTCAACAAGGCCCTGCCCGAGCAGCCACTCCACCTGGCGCTGACCGTCTCCGGTGAGCGCGAGCGCTCCGGCTGGTGGGGTCCCGGGCGGCGCGCCGAGTGGACCGACGCCGTGGCCGCGGTCCGGCAGGTCGCCGAGGCACTGGCCGTGGACCTCACCGTGCACACCGCGGCCCGAGCACCCTGGCACCCCGGCCGCTGCGCCGAGTTCCGCGTCGGCGAGGCCGTCCTGGGCTACGCAGGTGAGCTGCATCCCCGGGTCTGCCAGGCCTACGGCGTCCCGCCGCGCACCGCCGCCGCCGAGGTCAACCTGGACCGGCTGCTCGAGCTGGCGGTGCCGGTCGTCCCGGGGCCGGTGTTCTCGTCGTACCCCGTTGCGAAGGAGGACGTCGCACTGGTCGTCGATGCCGACGTCCCCGCTGCCGAGGTCGAGACCGCCCTGCGCGAGGGAGCCGGCGCGCTGCTGGAGTCGGTCCGGCTGTTCGACCTCTACACCGGTGACCAGGTCGGCCCGGGCAAGAAGTCGCTGGCGTTCGCGCTCCGGTTCCGCGCACCCGACCGGACCCTCACCGAGGCGGAGGCCGCCGAGGCGCGCGACGCCGCCGTCGCGCTCGCCGCCGAGCGGACCGGCGCCGTCCAGCGCGTCTGAGGACTCAGTCCAGCGGGTGGTGGATCGCTGCGCGGAAGTGGTCGACGATCGCCATGTCACCGGCAAGGTGGATCTCAGCCCCGTCGCCGCGCCGCCAGAGGCGGGTGAGCACGGTGGATGCCTTGCCACTGATCACGGCGTCCGGCTCGACGCCAGGGTCGTCGACCACGTTGATGTCGTCCTCGTCGTAGTGCACGTCGTCTCGAGGGTCGGTGCCCACGAAGCGACCGATCTGCACCCACACCGAGTCGCCGGTGTCGGTGCAGTCGACGCGGATGTGGTGGGGGAGCGGGCGAAACTCGCCCCACGGTGGGCAGCCGCCGTACATCACGTCGAGGCACTCCTCCACGCCGTCGGCGGACAGGGCCCGATCGAGCGGGGTGACGTCGCCGGCCGTCTGCTCGGCGTCGAGCCGGTGGATCAGCGCCTCGTGCGCCTGGCGGCGGAACGTGAACCCGACCGTCTGCTCGGTCGACCAGGTCCAGGCAGGGTCGGCCGGGTCGGCCTGCTCGAGCGCCGCGATCAGGGCCGAGGAGCACTCGTCGAACGACTTCAGCAGCGCGTCGTACGACGCGGGGCGCTCGGGCGCGACATAGCCGCCTTCTGCGCTTCGAGGCTGGTCGATGCTCCACCACCCACGCCCACCCATGCTGCACCTGGGTGAGATGGTCGAGCAGGTCGGCGGCGTTCCAGTCGGGACAAGCAGGCACCCGGGCGCGGGGGTCGCAGGAGGCCAGGACGTCGCGGAACCGCTGTGACTCGGTGTTGATGTGTTCGAGATAGTCAGGGAAGTCGAGGCGCGCCATCCGCCGAATCTAGCCGGAGCCACCGACGGACGCATCCGGTGAACCCCCTTGCACATGAAGATACGGGCCACTGTATAGTCATGCACATGACGACGAAGCGGGTCGCGGTCGCCGGCGCCAGCGGGTACGCAGGAGGAGAAGTGCTGCGGCTGCTCCTGGGCCATCCGGGAGTCGAGATCGGAGTGCTCACCGGCCACTCGAACGCCGGGGAGCCGCTGGGCGGGCTGCAGCCACACCTCGTCCCCCTGGCCGAGCGGGTCCTCGAGCCGACCGGTCTCGAGAGCCTCGCCGGCCACGACGTCGTGTTCCTGGCGCTGCCCCACGGCCAGTCCGGAGAGCTGGCCTCGGGACTGGGCGACGACGTGCTCGTGATCGACTGCGGCGCCGACTACCGGCTCACCGACCCCGCCGCATGGGCGGAGTTCTACGGCGGTGAGCACTTCGGCTCCTGGCCCTACGGCCTGCCGGAGCTGCCCGGGCAGCGTGCCGTCCTCACCGGGTCGAGCCGGATCGCGGTCCCCGGCTGCTACCCGACAGTGTCGACGCTGGCCATGGTTCCGGCCGTGGCAGCGGGCGTGGTCGAACCGGACGTGGTGGTCGTCGCGGCATCGGGGACGAGCGGCGCCGGCAAGGCCGCGAAGCCGCACCTCCTCGGGAGCGAGGTGATGGGCAATGCCAGCGCCTACGGTGTGGGCGGCGGCCACCGGCACACCCCCGAGATCGTCCAGAACCTGTCCGGCCTGACCGACGCGACGGTCCGGGTCAGCTTCACTCCGATCCTGGTCCCGATGCCGCGCGGCATCCTGGCCACGGCCTCGGCACGCCTGGCGACCGACCTGAGCGCGGACGAGGCGTACGACGTGTATGCCAAGGCCTACGCCGACGAGCCGTTCGTGCACCTGCTACCACCCGGACAGTGGCCCCAGACCAAGGCGGTGCACGGCTCCAACGCGGTCCACCTCCAGGTCACCGTGGACAACTCGGCCGGGCGCCTGGTCGCCGTCGCGGCGGTCGACAACCTGGCCAAGGGCACTGGCGGCGCCGCGGTCCAGTGCATGAACCTCGCCCTCGGTCTCGACGAGACCCTGGGACTCACCTCCGTGGGGATTGCGCCATGAGCGTCACCCACCCGGACGGCTTCCGGGCCGCCGGCGTCGCCGCCGGCCTCAAGGGATCCGGCGCGAAGGACCTCGCGCTCGTCGTGAACGACGGCCCCACCTTCGACTCGGCCAGCGTCTTCACCGCCAACCGGTGCAAGGCCAACCCGATCCTGTGGAGCGAGCAGGTCGTCAAGGACGGCACCGTCCGGGCGGTCGTGCTCAACTCGGGCGGCGCCAACTGCTACACGGGGCCGGACGGCTTCCAGACCACCCACGCCGTCGCCGAGGCGGTCGCCGCCCAGCTCGGAGTGGGGGCCGTCGACATCGTCGTGTGCTCGACGGGGCTGATCGGCCTGGCCAACCCGCGGCAGGACCTCCTCGACGGAGTGGAGGCCGCCCACGCAGCGCTCGCGGACGACGGGGGAGCCGACGCCGCAGCCGCGATCATGACCACCGACTCGGTCAGCAAGCAGGTCGTGGTCGAGGGCGACGGCTGGTCGATCGGCGGCATGGCCAAGGGAGCAGGCATGCTCGCCCCGCAGCTGGCCACCATGCTCGTCGTACTCACCACCGATGCAGTGGTCCCGGCCGGGGCCCTCGATGGCGCCCTGCGGGCCGCGACGCGGGTCAGCCTCGACCGCCTGGACTCCGACGGCTGCATGTCGACGAACGACACCGTCACCGTGCTCGCCAGCGGGGCGAGCGGAGTGACCCCGAGCGTCGCGGCGTTCACCGATGCCCTGACCCGGGCCTGCTCCGACCTCGCCGGGCAACTGCTCAGGGACGCCGAAGGGGCCGACCACGAGATCGCGATCACGACCGTGAACGCGGCCACCGAGAACGACGCCGTCGCGGTTGGGCGCAGCGTGGCCCGCAGCAACCTGTTCAAGGCGGCCGTCTTCGGGAACGACCCGAACTGGGGCCGGGTCCTGGCCAGCATCGGCACCACCGATGCGGCGTTCGACCCGGCCGATCTCGACGTCGCCATGAATGACGTCTGGGTCTGCCGGAAGTCGACCCCTGCCGAGGATCCCGGGTCGGTCGACCTGACCGGCCGCGAGGTCACCGTCACCATCGATCTCAAGGCGGGATCCGAGCGAGCCACCGTCTGGACCAACGACCTCACGCACGCCTACGTCCACGAGAACAGCGCCTACTCCTCATGACCTCACCCCACGAATTCCCTCGCTTCGCTCCCGAATCCGCAGGGACCCCGAAATGACGAAGCCCGACCCCGCCAAGGCCCGCACGCTGGCCGCCGCCCTGCCCTGGCTGATGACCTACCACGGCAAGGTCGTGGTGGTGAAGTACGGCGGCAACGCCATGACCGACGACGCGCTGAAGCAGGCGTTTGCCGAGGACATCGCCTTCCTGCGGTTCGCCGGGTTCAAGCCGGTCGTGGTGCACGGCGGTGGTCCGCAGATCTCCGAGATGCTGGACAAGCTCGACATCGAGTCCGAGTTCCGGGGCGGCCTGCGGGTCACGACCCCGGAGGCCATGGACGTGGTGCGGATGGTGCTGGTGGGCAAGGTCCAGCGGGAGCTGGTCGGCCTGATCAACGAGCACGGAGCCCTCGCCGTCGGCCTGTCCGGCGAGGATGCCGCCCTGTTCACCGCCACGGCCACCAACACCGTCGTCGACGGCGAGGAGGTCGACCTGGGCCTGGTGGGCGAGGTCACCGAGGTTCGCCCGGAAGCCGTCCTCGACATCGTCGAGGCCGGCCGGATCCCGGTCATCTCCAGTGTCGCCCCGGACGAGAACGGCGTGGTCCACAACGTCAACGCCGACACCGCTGCTGCGGCCCTGGCGGCGAGCCTCGGGGCCGAGAAGCTGCTCGTGCTGACCGACGTCGAGGGCCTGTACAAGGACTGGCCCGACAGCGACGAGGTGATCCAGGAGATCAGTCCGGAGAACCTCCTCGAGCTGATGCCCACGCTGGCCAGCGGCATGGTCCCCAAGATGACCGCCTGCCACCGGGCAGTCACCGGAGGCGTCGCCCGCGCCACCGTGGTCGACGGCCGTGAGCCGCACGCCGTACTCCTGGAGCTGTTCACCGACGAGGGGGTCGGCACCCAGGTCCTGCCCGGCGTGCCGACCCGGACCCGGAAGGCGCACGACCGATGAGCGCCCCGTGGAAGGACCGCTACGCCGCGGCACTGATGAACAGCTTCGGCCCACCGAAGCTGGTGCTCACCCGGGGCGAGGGCGCGCACGTGTGGGACGAGGACGGCACGGAGTACGTCGACCTGCTGGGCGGGATCGCCGTCAACGCACTCGGCCACAGCCATCCCGCGCTCGTCGACGCCGTGGGCGACCAGCTGCGCACGCTGGGCCACATCTCGAACTTCTTCGCCAGCCGGCCGCAGATCGAGCTCGCGGAGAAGCTGCTCTCGCTGCTCGGTTCGACCGGCAAGGTGTTCTTCACCAACTCCGGCGCCGAGGCCAACGAGGCGGCGTTCAAGATGACCCGGCTCACCGGTCGCACGCATGTGGTCGCCGCCGAAGGCTCGTTCCACGGCCGCACGATGGGCTCCCTGGCGCTCACCGCCAAGGAGGCCTACCGGACACCGTTCGAGCCGCTGCCGGGCCACGTGACCTTCGTGCCGTACGGCGACCCGGTCGCCCTGGCCGCCGCCGTCACCGACGAGACGGCGGCCGTGCTCCTCGAACCGATCCAGGGTGAGGCCGGGGTCGTCCCGCCGCCTGACGGCTACCTCGCCGAGGCCCGCCGGATCGCCAGCGAGCACGGGGCGCTGCTGTGGATCGACGAGATCCAGACCGGCATCGGGCGGACCGGCAGGTGGTTCGCGCACGAGGCGGCGGGCATCGCCCCGGACATCGTCACCGTGGCCAAGGGACTCGCCGGCGGCATCCCCATCGGCGCCTGCATCGGCCTCGGAAGCGCCGGCGAACTGCTGCAGCCCGGCAATCACGGCACCACGTTCGGCGGGAACCCGGTCGCGTGTGCTGCCGCTCTCGCCGTGATCCGGACCATCGAGGATGACGCGCTCCTCGAACATGCCTCCACCGTGGGACGGAGTCTGCGCGACGGCCTGGCCGCGGACCCGCGGGTCGCCGAGGTGCGCGGTGCGGGCCTCCTGATCGGTCTCGACCTGACAGCCGGTGACTCAGCAGAGGTCGCCGCCGCCGCGCTGCGCGCCGGGTTCATCGTCAACAACCCGACCCCGACAGCCATCCGGTTGGCCCCGCCGCTGGTCCTCACCGAAGCCGACGCCGACGCCTTCCTCGCCGCCCTGCCCACCATCCTCGACGAGTCGATTGGGGTCCCTTCATGACTTCACCCCACGAAGCCGCTCGCTTCGCTCACGCCCCCGCGGGGACCCCGAAAAGCATCCGCCACTTCCTCCGCGACGACGACCTGAGCCCCGCCGAGCAGGCGCGGGTCCTCGCCTTGGCCGCCGACCTGAAGCGGGCGCCGTACGAGTCGAAGCCGCTGGTCGGCCCGCAGACCGTGGCGATGATCTTCGACAAGCCGACGCTGCGCACCCAGGCGTCGTTCGCGGCGGGTATCGCCGAGCTCGGCGGCCACCCGATGCTCGTCGACGGCAAGCTCGCGGGAATCGGCGAGCGGGAGTCGATCGCCGACGTGGCTCGGGTGCTCGGGCGGCAGACCTCGATGGTCGTGTGGCGCACCTACGCCCAGGACCGGATCGACGAGATGGCGGAGCATGCCGGAGTCCCGGTCGTCAATGCGCTGACCGACGACTTCCACCCGTGCCAGCTGCTGGCCGACCTGCTCACTGTGGCGGAGCAGAAGGGGAGTCTCGCCGGGCTCACCGCGGTGTTCGTGGGGGACGGGGCGTCCAACATGGGCAACTCGTGGCTGCTGGCGGGCGCGACCGCCGGCATGCACGTGAAGATCAGCGCGCCCCAGGGCTACGAGCCGGACCTCCAGATCGTCGACGAAGCGTCCCGGATCGCCGACGGCACCGGCGGGTCGGCGGAGCTCGAACCGGACGCGGTCGCGGCAGTCACGGGAGCGGACGTGGTCATCACCGACACCTGGGTGTCCATGGGCAAGGAGGAGGAGGCCGCTGCCCGGGCGGAGGTCTTCCGTGACCACACCGTCACCTCGTCCCTCTTCGGCGAGGCCGCGCCGGACGCGATCGCCATGCACTGCCTGCCGGCGTACCGCGGCAAGGAGATCGAGGCCGCAGTGATCGATGGGCCGCGCAGCGTGGTCTGGGACGAGGCCGAGAATCGTCGGCACGCCCAGAAGGCGCTCTTGACCTTCCTCCTGGAGGAGTCCACATGAGCCGCACCGCCTTCCGGCCCAGCACCAAGAGCTCGAGACACCAGTGCATCGTGGAGCTGGTCTCGTCCCAGGAGGTCCGGTCACAGGGCGAGCTCGCCCACCTGCTCGCCGAAAACGGCCTGCACGTCACGCAGGCGACGCTCTCGCGCGACCTCGTCGAGCTCGACGCGGTCAAGGTGCGGGGCCACTCGGGTGCCCTGGTGTACGCCGTGCCCGCCGAGGGTGGTGACCGACGACCCGCGGCACCCGGCGAGAGTGCCGCGGCGGCCCAGCGACTTGCCCGCCTGTGCGGCGACCTGCTGGTCAGCGCCGAGGCGAGCGCCAACCTCGTCATTCTCCGGACGCCGCCGGGTGCCGCCCAGTTCCTCGCCAGCGCATTCGACAAGACCGAGTTCCCGGACGTTCTCGGCACCATCGCCGGTGACGACACCGTCCTGGTGATCGGTCGCCAGCCGGCAGGTGGAGACGACCTCGCCCGCCGGTTCCTGGCCATGGCCAACGATCACACCGAGCAGAAGGACCGCACCACGTGAGCAAGGTTCTCACCTCACTTCCCGTCGGCCAGCGTGTCGGCATCGCCTTCTCCGGAGGGCTCGACACCTCCGTCGCCGTGGCGTGGATGCGCGCCAAGGGCGCAGTGCCCTGCACCTACACGGCCGACATCGGGCAGTACGACGAGTCGGACATCGAGGGCGTCCCCGGCCGCGCCGTGCTGTACGGCGCCGAGATCTCGCGGCTCATCGACTGCAGGCGCCAGCTGGTCGAGGAAGGCCTCGCCGCGATCGCCTGCGGCGCCTTCCATATCCGCTCCGGCGGTCGCGTGTACTTCAACACGACCCCGCTCGGCCGGGCCGTCACCGGCACGCTGCTGGTCCAGGCCATGCACGAGGACGGCGTCGACATCTGGGGCGACGGCTCGACGTTCAAGGGCAACGACATCGAGCGGTTCTACCGCTACGGTCTGCTCGCGAACCCGAGCCTGCTCATCTACAAGCCGTGGCTCGACGCGGAGTTCGTCGAGGAGCTCGGCGGCCGCAAGGAGATGAGCAGGTGGCTGGAGGACCGCGACCTGCCCTACCGCGACAGCCAGGAGAAGGCGTACTCCACCGACGCCAACATCTGGGGCGCCACCCACGAGGCGAAGACCTTGGAGCACCTCGACGTCTCCCTCGAGACCGTCCAGCCGATCATGGGCGCGGCGTTCTGGGACGCCTCGGTCGACATCCAGCCCGAGGACGTCGCCGTCCGGTTCGAGAACGGCCGGCCGGTGGCGATCAACGGCGTCCGGTACGACGACCCGGTCGCGCTCGTCCACGAGGCCAATGCGATCGGTGGCCGGCACGGACTGGGCATGTCCGACCAGATCGAGAACCGCGTCATCGAGGCCAAGTCGCGTGGGATCTACGAGGCGCCCGGCATGGCGTTGCTGTGGACGGCGTACGAGCGGCTGCTCAACGCCGTGCACAACGAGGACACCATCGCCGGCTTCCACGCGGAGGGTCGACGCCTCGGCCGGCTGCTCTACGAAGGTCGGTGGCTCGATCCGCAGGCGCTGATGCTGCGCGAGTCCATCCAGCGCTGGATCGCCTCGCTGGTCACCGGAGAGGTCACCCTGCGGCTGCGCCGCGGTGAGGACTACACGATCCTGCGCACCGACGGCGTCCACTTCTCCTACCACCCCGACAAGCTCTCGATGGAGCGCACCGAGACCGCCGCGTTCGGTCCTGTCGACCGGATCGGCCAGCTCACCATGCGCAACCTCGACATCGCCGACTCGCGCTCGAAGCTCGAGGCGTACGCGGCGCAGCCGCTCGACCAGGGTCAGGTCCTGGTCGAGCACGGGGTGCTGTACGGCGAGCTCGAGATGGGGGGCGGCGACCGGATCGCCCGCAACCCGGCCGCCGAGGGCGATGCCGGGGACGCGGCGCTCGACAACGCGGCCATGGAGTTCGGCACGGACTGATCCGGGCTGGTACGAAGGGAAACACCATGAGCCACAGGACCGAGGGCGCCACCAACGAGGGCACACTGTGGGGCGCCCGCTTCTCGGCGGGCGCGTCGCCCGAGCTCGAGGCGTTGTCCCGCTCCACCCACTTCGACTGGCGACTCACGCCGTACGACCTGGCCGGCTCGCACGCACACGCCGGGGTCTTGCACGCCGCCGGCCTGCTCAGCGACTCCGACCTGACCGAGCTGCGGCGCGGCCTGGACGCGCTGGGGGAGCGGTACGCCTCCGGACGGCTCTGGCCGGAGCCGTCCGACGAGGACGTGCACGGTGCCCTCGAGCGGCTGCTCGTGGAGGAGGTCGGAGCCGAGATCGGTGGCCGGCTTCGTGCGGGGCGCAGTCGCAACGACCAGGTGGCGACGCTGTTCAAGGCCTTCCTGCGCGAGCACGCGCGGGTGATCGCGGATCAGGTGCTCGGCCTCGTCGAGGCGCTCGCCGGCCAGGCCGGGGCGCACCTCGACGTGATCATGCCTGGGCGGACCCACCTCCAGCACGCCCAACCGGTGCTGCTGGCCCACCACCTGCTGGCGCACGCCTGGCCGCTCGTGCGAGACGTCGAGCGGCTGCGGGACTGGGATGCACGGGTCGCCAACGACTCGCCGTACGGCTCCGGCGCCCTGGCCGGCTCGAGCCTCGGCCTCGACCCGCGAGCAGTCGCCGCCGAGCTCGGCTTCGGCGACTCCAGTGCCAACTCGATCGATGGCACGGCGGCGAGGGACTACGTCGCGGAGTTTGCGTTCGTCACCGCAATGGTCGGGATCGACGTGAGCCGCTTCGCCGAGGAGGTGATCCTCTGGTCGACCCGCGAGTTCGGGTTCGTGACGTTGCACGACTCCTGGTCGACGGGATCGAGCATCATGCCGCAGAAGAAGAACCCCGACATCGCGGAGCTGGCCCGCGGGAAGGCAGGGCGCCTGGTCGGCAATCTCGCCGGGCTGCTGACCACGTTGAAGGCGCTACCACTTGCCTACAACCGGGACCTCCAGGAGGACAAGGAGCCGGTCTTCGACTCCGTCGACACCCTCGAGGTCCTGCTCCCGGCCTTCACCGGCATGGTGGCGACGCTTGCCTTCGATGCCGCCCGGATGGCCGAGCTCGCGCCGCAGGGCTTCTCGCTGGCAACCGACGTGGCGGAGTGGCTGGTCGCGCAGGGGGTGCCGTTCCGGTCCGCACACGAGATCGCCGGCGCCTGCGTGCGACGGTGCGAGGAGCTCGGGGTCGAGTTGGACGAGCTGAGCGACGAGCAGTACGCCGAGATCTCCCCGCACCTGACACCGGATGTTCGCAGGGTGCTCACGGTCGAGGGCTCGGTCTCGTCTCGCAACGGGCGCGGCGGCACGGCGCCGCGGCGGGTACGCGAGCAGCTCGCGGAGCTTGCTGCGATCGTCGCCGCGCACCGGGAGCGCCTTGCCTGAGCTGCGGGCGGCGCTCGAGGGCCCGGTCCTCGAGGTGGCGCCTCGGCTGCTCGGCGCCGTGCTCCGGAACGGCGACGTCGCGCTCCGGCTGACCGAGGTCGAGGCATATGACGGCGCGAACGACCCTGGTTCACACGCGTTTCGGGGGCCCACCGCGCGCAACGACGTGATGTTCGGACCGGCCGGCCATCTCTACGTCTACTTCACCTACGGGATGCACCACTGTGCGAACGTGGTGTGCGGCCCAGAGGGGACGGCATCGGCCGTCTTGCTCCGTGCCGGGGAGATCACTGCGGGGCTCGAGGCGGCCCGGACGCGGCGGCCGGGCGCATCCGACCGCGACCTGGCTCGGGGCCCCGCCCGGCTCTGCCGCGCCCTCGGCATCGACCTCTCCCACAACCGGGTCGAACTGGCCACCGGAGCGGTCCGGCTCGAGCCTCCCATCGACGCCCCCGTCGACGTGTCCCGGGGACCACGCGTGGGCCTGCGAGCGGCCGCCGACCGACCGTGGCGGTTCTGGATCACCGGAGAGCCGAGCGTGTCCAGCTACCGCCCCGCGCAGCCGTTGCGCCGTTCGCGCGCCGAGTCCTGACCCCGGATTTGGGTGCGCCGGTGGCCGCTGATAATGTTGGGGGTCGCCGCGGAGAGCGGCTCCCACCACGGTCGCGAGGCCGGCTCGCTGGGAGCGGCGCGCGCGGCGCGGCCAGGGGCCCGCGAAGTTGACGGAGCCCCGCCGGTGCCGGTAAGTTTTTGTAGGTTGCCCCAGCGCTTGCCCGCAAGGGCTTGTGTCGGTGTGCGTCTGATTTTTG
>CAVZAZ010000006.1:0-7500 GCA_963773355.1 uncultured Actinomycetota bacterium
TGGGAGACCCGCTATGGACGGCCCCCGCTCCCGGCGCCTCGCCGGAGGCCACCGCCGCTACGACGATTCTGCCGTCGAGGCGGTGCAGCTGATGGTGCGACAGCGCTCATCCGGGCTCAGCATGGGCGCCGCAGCGGCCGCGGTCGGCGATAAGACCTACCGCCGCCTCCGTGTTCGCGGGCCTCCGGGCGGCGCACGCGGAGCTCCCGGTCCACGTGCTGACCAAGCGCACCTTGCTCGCCCTGACGAGGGCGGCCGAGGACGAGTTCGTCGCGCGCGCGGGCCGTGCGGTCCTGTTCGCTGCCTTCCAGCGGGCCGGCTTCTTCGAGCAGTCGCGGGCACGATGGGTCGAGCTGGCCCGGACCGCCGAGTTCGCCGCCGTACTCGCGGACTTCCCGGAACCGGACGTGGTCTTCGAGCAACCCTCACCTGACCCCGGTGCCCGTTGATGCGCCACTGCTGCGTGAGTGGCTGCTGGTGTACAACAGCCCCGGCTATGCCGTATGTCTGGTCGGCTGGGAGCAACCGCTGCCACCCGGACTTCCCGACCAGCTGCGACAGTTCGAGACCGTGTGGACGGTCGACCCCAGGGCGGTCCGCACCGCGGCGACCCTGACGGCGCGACACGTCGAGCCCCACCTCCCTCGCGAGGGTGCCGACAACCTGGCGAGGCGTCTGGCGGACCAGCCCGCGCCCGCATCGGTCGATCTCGAGCGCGCTACCTCGCTGTTCCAGCGCCTGGTCGGTTACGTGGACTGACCCCCCACGCGGACGATGAGGTCGATCCCACTCGTCTTGGGCGAGGTTTTTGGCGAAGTTTCCAATCCATCCGCGCATCGGCTGCGAACACCTCCCGGAGGGAGCCGGATCAGCCGGCACCGCCGATGCACGACTCGACCAGGAAAAGGGAGCTGAGCATGTTCATCCGTATTGCCGCCATCGGTGTCACGACGCTGCTGGCGGCCGCGACTGTTTTCGCTGTACCCACGACCGCCAACGCGGCCCCTGTTATCCGGAACGACCAGCCTTGCGGAGGTCCTCGCCGCCGACGGCAACAGGTTCGACCGCAACCACCACGACTTCGACATCGTCGACCGCGCCGTGCGCACGGTGCTGAAGGCGAAGCCCGAACAGCCCGGTCGGCCTACTCGCCAACGGCAACAAGAAGGCGACTGCGTTCATCCCGACCGACCGGGCGTTCATGCGCCTGGTGAGGAGCCTGACCGGCGGCATGCCCACGTCCGAGAAGCGGACCTTCCGCGCCGTTGCCTCCGTCGCCGACGTCGACACGCTCGAGACGATCCTGCTCTACCACGTCATTCCGGGCGTGAAGATCACCTCGAAGCAGGCCGCCCAAGCGGACGGCGCGGCGCTCACCACCGCGCAGGGCGGCAAGCTGCGGGTCAACGTCTGGAAGAACGGCCGGATCTTCCTGCGCGACAAGGACCGTGACGCGCGCAACGCCGAGGTGCGGCCGGGGCTGCTCGACCTCAACAAGGGCAACAAGCAGATCGCCCATGGCATCAACCGGGTCCTGCGGCCGATCGACCTGTAGCGCGGTCGCCAACCTGATGCACGTCGACCCGACCCGGCGCGCCACCCTCAAACGGCGAGCCGGCAGCCACGGGGTCGACGAGGCGGGTCCGCCGGGTCGGTCCAGACCCGGCGGACCGGCCAAGGTCACTCGTCCGCGTACGCGCAGGCCGACTAGATCCCTCTGACTAGTGCCGGCCGCGCCGACGAGGCGTGCCAGATGCCCAAGGGATACGACGGAGCTACGTGAACCGCCCGGGACGAAGCCACGAGGACAGTGACAATCTTTCGATACAGAACCAAGTCGTCCCGCATTCGGTACGGAACCGGCCTGCCAGCCGCAGCGAGCGCGAACGCGTACTTCTCAAGTGCGTCTAGGAGGCCGCGCTGAGCATCTTGGTTTCGAGGTGCCGCCCGGCCGGCGTTCAACTCCAAGCGCGCGTCGCCAACGTCGTGGCGGAGCGACTCCAGGTTGTTGCTGACGGGGGATGTCAACATCGGAAAGAAGGCCTTGCACGGCCGACACGAGCCGTGGCTGACCCGTCCGGTCGGGGTGTACCTCGATCCTACCCGCGGACCGGCTGGCCGAGGCCCGGGAAGGGTTCCCTGGTGTCGCTCGGATGGATTGGCACCAGGGGACCCCGTCGAGGGGATCTCCCACCAACCCCTCATCGAGGCACGTACCCGGGTCGCGTCCTTCAGATGCCGGTCGCTCGGGTAAAGCCCGGACGACGGCTCCTCGCCCGGCGGGGGAAGTGGGCGAGGGGCCGTCCCTGCGCCGGGCCGGGTTTGGGGCCCCAGAACTCGGCGCGATCTAGAGACACAAAGGACCCCGGCGTCTTCACAATTTACCCCTGAAAGCACGGGCGCAGCCACACCTACAACAACCGCGGTTTTGCCATCAGACCACCGGCGCTGACCGAGCCGGAGGTCTAGGTCTCTGATCACTGAGATCGGTTGGTGTGTTCGGTCACGCACCCGGCACGCCGGTCGGCTCGCACGGGTCGTCCGGGGCACCATGTGGGGGCTGGTGCCTTGGATGGCCGTGGTGGCGCGGCTACCCGACAACCGTGAACGGCCGGTGACACGATCGCGTGCGTCGCTATCGTGTCGGGGGTCGCCGACGTCGCCCCCGTCGTCGTGCGACTTCGCACGCCGCAGGCCAGCGAACATCCCACCAGCGCGTGGCCGGGCGCCAGTCCTGTGTGCCCCGGACGCGGAGAAGCCTGAGGCATGGAGGAGGAGGCACAGAACGCCCACCCCGGACGGGGGACCCAGGGTGGGCGCCGGATTGCTCGAGGCTCACGGGACGATTCCTCGATGCGTTCGACGCTACGCGCCGAAACCGCCCCTGGCGATGGTCTGCCGGGGCCGGTTTCGTTTGGTAGCACCAAACGGAGTGCTGCACGGGGCTTGCGTTGAACTACTGCTGGGACTCCAGCCACTCCGCGGCCGCGGTCGCATCCGCGGCGAGCCGGCGCAACTCAGCGGGCGTCGCGATCTCGATGTCGCTGGCCTCCAGGTCGACGCCGACCCGCAGCTCACCGGGCGCCTTGACGTACTCCTCGGCGTAGCCGTACAGGAACGGACCGAACCTCGGTCCGCTGTGGATGCGGAAGTCGCCGCCCTCGCCGCCGAGGCCGTCGACCGGGTGCATGGTTGGCAGCTCGCACCAGGGCGGGCACGGCGTGGCGATGTAGGTCGGGCTTTCGGTGTTGGTGGTCATGGTCGCGGTTCCTCTCGGTTGCCCCTCTCAAGAGAGGGGGATTCAGCCTGTGAGGGAATCCGGTCCATGCGTGAATCGCCTTGTAGCACAGGGGTTCTGAGGTTCAGTCCTCATAATCCTTGGGTCGTGGGTTCGAGCCCCACCTCCCCCACGCGGTCAGCTCGAGGGTTCGGGCACGTTGCAGTCGACCTTCGGGTTCACGCCCATGTAGTTCAACGGGCCAGAGACGATCGTGAGGGCGGTATCGCTGGCCTCCTTGCAGCTCACGTCTTCGTCATCGCCGAAGTAGCCGCGTTGGAACGCAGCTGCCGCTCCGATCACGAGCCACACGAGAACGATCAGGCCGATCAACGTCTTCATTTTCACCCTTCTGGTCGCACCAGGCGGCGCGTACCCACTGTTCCGGACGGCATGCACTCCAACGACGGACTCGCGACCACGTCACGCTGGCCGGGCGTCAAGCGCTCAGTTCTCGTCGGCGATCTTGTAGACGCCGTTGTCGAAGCGCAGGGTCAGGTTGACCGAATCGGTCTGCTGTCCGCCTCCCTCGTCGTCGCCTTCCCCGATGAGGGTGTACTCGATCTCGTAGGCGACGGTCAGGGTCTCCGGATCTGCGCTCACCGGCCCCACAAGTTCGGCAGTGTCGACCTGCCCCTCCCAGAAGGCGAGGTAGCCCTCGAGCCCGCCGCTCTGCTCCTGGAACCCGGGAGTGAGCATGGTGAACGCGGACTCCGGATCGCTCGACGCGGTGGCCACGTAGCCCTCGATGAAGGCCTGCATGTCCTCGGCGGTCGGGGCTTCTGGGTCCCGCGACGTCTGCTGCTGTGCCGGCGACGACCTGTTGCCTCCTCGCGGCTCGGCCGCGGATCCGCTCCCGGGGTCCCGGGTGGCGAGGGCCGCCCAGACGATCACGCCGACCAGCAGGGCGATGACGGCCGCGACCAGGACCGGGGCGGGCGGGATGCGGCGGCTCCCGGTGGGGCTCTCGGCCGTGCTCTCGGCCAGGCCCTCGGTCGGACTCTGGGTCACCGGTGGCACCGCCTGGGGCAGGACCGTCGTGCGGGTCGGGTCGGAGGTCTCCGCCACCGACGGCGGGACAGGGTGAACGACGGTGCCGGTCGGGCCGAGGGTGACGAACTCGCGGACCCGGTCCATCGACCAGCGTTCAGCCGGCTCCTTGGTCATCGTGGCGTCGAGCAGCGGCGCCAGCCACCGGTGTTCGCAAGCCGCGGCGGGTCTTCGTGCACGATCCGGTAGAGGGCGCCCATCAAGTTGTCGGTCACGTCGTACGGCGGCCGGCCGGACAGGGCGTGGAACAAGGTGGCGCCGAGCGACCAGACGTCGCTGGCGTCGGTGGCCACATCACCCGATGCGACCTCCGGCGCGAGGTAGGCGGGGGAACCGGTGACCAGGCCGGTCTGGGTCAGGGTGGCGTCCGCCTCGGCGCGGGCGATCCCGAAGTCGGACAGCTTCACCTGGCCGTCCTCCGTGACCAGGATGTTGGACGGCTTCACGTCTCGATGCACGATGCCCGCGGAGTGCGCGGCCGCGAGCGCGTCGGCGGCCTGCCGGACCAGCGGGGAGGCCTGGTCGGGAGTGAGTGCTCCATCGCGCCGGACGAGGGTGGCCAGGGTCACGCCGTCGATGTACTCCATGACCAGCCAGCGCTCGTCGCCCTCGGTGACCAGGTCGAAGACGGCGACCACGTGCGGGTCGAGGCGGGCAGCGAGGCGGGCCTCTCGCTCGGCCCGCTCGAGGTCCGCGGACTGCCCGCCGGGGGCCATGCCGATGCGCTTGACCGCGACCTCGCGACCGAGCAGCTCGTCGCGGGCGAGCCAGACGGCGCCCATGCCGCCGCGCCCGATCTCCCGCAGGAGCGTGTACCTGTCTGCGATCAACGTGGGGGCCTCCGTTTCCCGCGGAATCCTAACGAGCATGGACGAGAGCACCCGCCCCGCCGAACCCGTTGGGCACCCGCACGCGGGATACGGCAGGCTGGACCCAGACGTACCCGCTTCAGAAAGGCTCACGCGTGCCCATCGATGCGACCCTCCTCGACGACCTCGAGTGGCGCGGACTCATTGCGCACTCGACGGACCTCGATGCCCTGCGTCAGGCGCTGGGGGAGGGAAGCGTGAGGTTCTATGTGGGATTCGACCCGACCGCGCCCAGCCTGCACATGGGCAACCTGGTCCAGCTCGTGACCGCGCGCCGGCTGCAGGACGCGGGCCACACGCCGTACGTCCTCGTGGGCGGCGCCACCGGCATGATCGGTGATCCGAAGGACTCAGGCGAGCGCATCCTCAACTCCCTCGACACGGTCAAGGAGTGGGTCGAGAAGGTGCGCCGCCAGATCGAGCCCTTCCTGGCGTTCTCCGGCCCCAACGCCGCGACGATGGTGGACAACTACGACTGGACCGCCTCGCTGTCGACCATCGACTTCCTGCGCGAGATCGGCAAGCACTTCCCGGTCAACCGGATGCTGGCGCGGGACGTGGTGAAGAGCCGGCTCGAGAGCGGCATCAGCTACACCGAGTTCAGCTACGTGCTGCTGCAGTCCATGGACTACCTGAACCTCTACCGCGACCACGGCGTGACCCTGCAGTTCGGCGGGTCCGACCAGTGGGGCAACCTCACCGGCGGCGTCGAGCTGGTCCGGCGCGCCGCTGGCGGTCACGCGCACGCGTTTGCGACTCCTCTGGTCACCCGCGCTGACGGCACCAAGTACGGCAAGACAGAGGCTGGGGCCCTGTGGCTCGATCCGGAGATGCTCTCGCCGTACGCCTTCTACCAGTTCTGGCTCAACGCGGAGGACGAGAAGGTCGTCGAGCTGTTGAAGATCTTCAGCTTCTTCGACCGATCGGAGATCGAGGAGCTCGCTACCCAGACCGCCGAGAAGCCCTTCCTGCGAGCTGCCCAGAAGGCCCTGGCGGAGCACCTGACGACGCTCGTGCACGGTGCCGACGAGACCGAGCGGATCAAGGCCGCGTCGGCCGCACTGTTCGGTGGGGGCGACCTGCACGAACCTCAGCACCCCGACCCTGGCCGCGGCCCTGCGCGAGGCCGGTGCGACCACCGTCGATGCTCAAAGCGGCATGCCGGGCATCGTCGACCTGCTCGTCGCGTCCGGACTCGCCTCGAGCAAGGGCGAGGCCCGCCGGACCATCGGTGAGGGTGGGGCCTACCTCAACAACGTGCGGGTCGAGGACCCGGAGCTGGTGCCCGCGGCCGACGACCTGGTCGGCGGGATGTGGCTGGTGCTGCGACGCGGCAAGAAGAACTTCGCCGGCGTCGAGGTTGCCGGCCACTAGGTTGCTGGAGACTGGGTTGCCGCAGACTGGGGCCATGGAGCACCTCTGGCTGGGCACGCTCGAGGAGCGAGCGCGGGAGGTGCTGTCTCCGCCGCTGTTCGAGTACGTCGTCCAGGGGGCACGCTCTGGAGTCACGGCAGCGGAGGCGGTCGGCCTGGCAGGCCGTGCGGTTCCGTCCCCGGGTGCTGCGCGACGTCTCCGACGTCGACCTCGGATGTGACTTCCTCGGGACGCGCGGAACCGTGCCGTGGGGCGTGGCCCCGACCACGTTGCAACGGGCGGTGCACCCCGACGGGGAGCTGGCCATGGCCAGGGCCGCGGCCGCTGCCGGCGTGCTCATGGTCGTCTCCAGCAACGCCGGCACCCCGTTCGCGGACATCGGCGCCACGGGCGTCGCCTGGTGGCTCCAGTGCTACCTGCCGGCGGATCGGGCCCTGGCCGAGCCGATGCTCGCGCGGGCGGTCGCCGCGGGCGCCCAGGCCATCGTGCTCACCGTCGACACCCCGGTCGTCGGGACCAAGTACCCGGTCGCAGCGGAGGTGATCTGGGACCACGTGGACCCCGGCTTGCTGCGGGTCAACTTCGACCCGGGATACGACGCGGCGCCGGGCAGCGAGAAGGCACAGGATCTCTCGCGCGCAGACCTCGCCTGGCTCGGCTCCACCACCGGCCTCCCCGTTGTGGTCAAGGGCGTGGTTCGGCCCGACGATGCCAGCGATTGCGTCCACGCGGGCGCGGCCGCTGTGTGGGTGTCGAACCACGGGGGGCGCCAGCTGGACCGGACCGCCAGCACTGCCCTCTGCCTGCCCGGGGTGGTGCGCGCAGTGGCGGGCGCGGTGCCGGTGTACGTCGATGGCGGCCTGCGCTCGGGCCTGGACATCCTGGCCGCACTCGCGCTGGGGGCCGACGCGGTCTTCCTCGGCCGCACCC
>CAVZAZ010000006.1:10000-88615 GCA_963773355.1 uncultured Actinomycetota bacterium
CGCCGGCGTGTCCCACTTGGTTTTTCGAACTGTTTGGTGGGTGTGGGTCTGGTGTGTGGGTGTTTGTTGTTGTTGTTTTGTTGTGTTTGTGTGACAAGCTATGAAGGGCACATGGTGGATGCCTTGGCATCAAGAGCCGATGAAGGACGTTGGAGCCTGCGATAAGCCCTGGGGAGTTGGCAACCGAGCTGTGATCCGGGGGTGTCCGAATGGGGTAACCCAGCTGGAGTCATGTCCAGTTACCCGCGCCTGAATGTATAGGGTGTGTGGAGGGAACGTGGGGAAGTGAAACATCTCAGTACCCATAGGAAGAGAAAACAATTGTGATTCCGAGAGTAGTGGCGAGCGAAATCGGAGGAGGCTAAACCCTAGGTGTGTGATACCCGGCAGGGGTTGCATCTGGGGGGTTGTGGGAGCATTCGTATCGGTCTGCCGGCCGGTGGCGGAGTGAGAAACCTCATCTGAAGTTGAAGTCCCTTGGAATGGGGCGCCGTAGAGGGTGAGAGTCCCGTAGGTGTAAGGATGAGGCTCCGGAGTGTTTTCCCAAGTAACACGGAACTCCTGAAATTCCGTGTGAATCTGGCGGGACCACCCGTTAAGCCTAAATACTTCTTGGTGACCGATAGCGGACAAGTACCGTGAGGGAAAGGTGAAAAGTACCCCTGGCGGGGAGTGAAATAGTACCTGAAACCGTGTGCCTACAATCCGTCAGAGCCTGGTCGTCCTTTTGGGGGCGGGTGGGTGATGGCGTGCCTTTTGAAGAATGAGCCTGCGAGTTTGCGTTGTGTTGCGAGGTTAACCCGTGTGGGGTAGCCGTAGCGAAAGCGAGTCCGAAGAGGGCGGTTGAGTAGCACGATCAAGACCCGAAGCGAAGTGATCTATCCATGGGCAGGTTGAAGCGCGGGTAAGACCGCGTGGAGGACCGAACCCACTTAGGTTGAAAACTGAGGGGATGACCTGTGGATAGGGGTGAAAGGCCAATCAAACTTCGTGATAGCTGGTTCTCCCCGAAATGCATTTAGGTGCAGCGTTGTGTGTTTCTTGCCGGAGGTAGAGCACTGGATAGCCGATGGGCCCGACCAGGTTACTGACGTTAGCCAAACTCCGAATGCCGGTAAGTGAGAGCGCAGCAGTGAGACTGCGGGGGATAAGCTCCGTAGTCGAGAGGGAAACAGCCCAGACCATCAGCTAAGGCCCCTAAGCGGTGACTAAGTGGAAAAGGATGTGGAGTCGCAGTGACAACCAGGAGGTTGGCTTGGAAGCAGCCACCCTTGAAAGAGTGCGTAATAGCTCACTGGTCAAGTGATTCCGCGCCGACAATGTAGCGGGGCTCAAGTCATCCGCCGAAGCTATGGCATTCACGCGTACAGCCCAGCCGTCGGGACACGTTCCGGTGGTTCAGGTGTGTGGATGGGTAGGGGAGCGTCGTGTCGCGAGGGAAGCCCCGGAGTGATCCAGGGGTGGATGCGACACGAGTGAGAATGCAGGCATGAGTAGCGAATCACATGTGAGAAACATGTGCGCCGATTGATCAAGGGTTCCAGGGTCAAGCTAATCTGCCCTGGGTAAGTCGGGACCTAAGGCGAGGCCGACAGGCGTAGTCGATGGACAACGGGTTGATATTCCCGTACCGGCAACGTAGCGCCCATGACGAGTCCGGTGATGCTAACCATCCGAAACCAGTGGCCACCATGCCTTCGGGCGTGGAGCCGTCTGGCAGAGCGTGGGACCCGAACCGGTAGTAGTCAAGCGATGGGGTGACGCAGGAAGGTAGCCCAACCGTACCGATGGTTGAGTACGGGTAAGCAGGTAGGACGCGGTCCAGGCAAATCCGGGCCGCTGTGTTCGATCACGAGTCCGAGACGTGACACGGAGCCCGCATGGGCGAAGTGGGTGATCCTATGCTGTCGAGAAAAACCTCTAGCGAGCTATGCGCCGCCCGTACCCCAAACCGACTCAGGTGATCAGGTAGAGAATACCGAGGCGATCGAGCAAACCATGGTTAAGGAACTCGGCAAAATGCCCCCGTAACTTCGGGAGAAGGGGGACCCGACCCGTCATGGCCCACGCGGCCGGCAGCGGGGAGGGTCGCAGAGACCAGGCCCAAGCGACTGTTTACTAAAAACACAGGTCCGTGCGAAGTCGTAAGACGATGTATACGGACTGACTCCTGCCCGGTGCTGGAAGGTTAAGGAGACCGGTTAGACCCCTCTTGGGGGTCGAAGCTGAGAACTTAAGCCCCAGTAAACGGCGGTGGTAACTATAACCATCCTAAGGTAGCGAAATTCCTTGTCGGGTAAGTTCCGACCTGCACGAATGGAGTAACGACTTGGGCGCTGTCTCAACCATGGACTCGGCGAAATTGCACTACGAGTAAAGATGCTCGTTACGCGCGGCAGGACGGAAAGACCCCGGGACCTTTACTACAATTTGGTATTGGTGTTTGGTTCGGCTTGTGTAGGATAGGTGGGAGACCATGAAACCCCCACGCCAGTGAGGGTGGAGTCAACGTTGAAATACCACTCTGGTCGTACTAGATATCTAACCTTGGACCATGATCTGGTTCAGGAACAGTGCCTGATGGGTAGTTTAACTGGGGCGGTTGCCTCCTAAAACGTAACGGAGGCGCTCAAAGGTTCCCTCAGCCTGGTTGGCAATCAGGTGACGAGTGTAAGTGCACAAGGGAGCTTGACTGTGAGACAGACATGTCGAGCAGGGACGAAAGTCGGAACTAGTGACCCGGCCACGGCACGTGGAAGCGTGGTCGATCAACGGATAAAAGGTACCCCGGGGATAACAGGCTGATCTTCCCCAAGAGTCCATATCGACGGGATGGTTTGGCACCTCGATGTCGGCTCGTCGCATCCTGGGGCTGGAGTAGGTCCCAAGGGTTGGGCTGTTCGCCCATTAAAGCGGCACGCGAGCTGGGTTTAGAACGTCGTGAGACAGTTCGGTCCCTATCCGCCGCGCGCGCAGGAAACTTGAGAAAGGCTGTCCCTAGTACGAGAGGACCGGGATGGACGAACCTCTGGTGTGCCAGTTGTCCCGCCAGGGGCACGGCTGGTTGGCTACGTTCGGAAGTGATAACCGCTGAATGCATCTAAGCGGGAAGCACGTTTCAAGATGAGGTTTCCCACCACGCAAGTGGGTAAGGCCCCCAACAGAACATTGGGTTGATAGGCCGGAGGTATACAGCAGCAATGCCCAGCCGACCGGTACTAATAGGCCGAGGGCTTGTCCCACAAACACATCACAACCACAACAACACACCCCACCCGGTGTCAACGATGTGCTCGCGTCCACAACACACACCAAAACCCAAGACCTCAAAACCCCACCCACCCCCAACAAAACACCGGGGAAACCACAGCGGGTTTTGACACAGAGTTACGGCGGCCACAGCGAAAGGGAAACACCCGGACCCATCCCGAACCCGGAAGTTAAGCCTTCCAGCGCCGATGGTACTGCAACCGAGAGGCTGTGGGAGAGTAGGACGCCGCCGGACATACCCCTCGTAGAGGCCACCCAGTCGGGTGGCCTTTACGCTATTTGGAACCGATTCGAGAGAGAAGGAAGCCGTGGCCGAGGAGCGTCGCAATCAGCGTCCGTCGCGGGCCGGAGGCAGGTCCCGGCAGGAGGGTGGCAAGCCGCGCCAGGGCGCCGGAAGGTCAGGTCCGTCCGGAAGCAAGGGTCGTGACGGCCGTGGGAGAACCACCGGTGGGCGGCCGGCGCGCAAGGGCGACTGGAAGCGGCCGGCCTCCGATCAGCAGGCACGCAGCGAGGAACAGGCCAGGTATGACGGCCCCGACCTCCCCGAGGAGATCACCGGCCGCGAGCTGGACCGGTCGGTGGCGGCGCAGCTGAAGGGTCTGCCGGAAAAGCTCGCGGCCCGGGTTGCCCGACACCTGGCGGCCGCGGGGATGCTCGTGGACGAAGACCCCGAGACTGCCTACCAGCACACGTTGGCCGCTCGCGCCCGGGCCGGCCGCCTGGCCGTGGTGCGGGAGGCGGCCGGAGAGGCGGCCTACGCCGCCGGCCACTATGCCGAAGCACTGTCGGACCTCCGGGCGGCGAAGCGGATGAACGGCGCCACCGACTACCTGCCGATCATGGCTGACTGTCATCGGGCGCTGGGGCAGCCGGACCAGGCGCTGAAGCTCGCCAAGAGCCCCGCCGTGGCGAACTTCGCGCCCGAGGCGAAGGCCGAGATGACCTTGGTGGAGGCCGGCGCGAGACGCGATCTCGGACAGCTCGACGCGGCGCTGCGCACCCTCGAGCTGGCGCCGCTGAGCTCCAAGAGCCGCGCGGCGTGGGTGGTCCGATTGCGCTACGCCTATGCCGACACCCTGCTGGAGGCGGGTCGCGGGAACGACGCACTCGCGTGGTTCCACCGCACCCAGGCCATCGACAGTGACGAGATCACCGACGCGGCCGAGCGGGCCGACCAGCTGGAGAAGGAGCTCGGCTGAGCACGCGCAGGCGCAGGTGCGACACGATGGTTCAAGCCTTGACCAAACCTGCGTCGAGGCGGTCTACTTCCGGCATCTGGGAGGAGGCACTCCGTGTTGCGTTTCTCGGGCGCAGGTGTGAGTGACGTCGGTCTGGTGCGCGCCGAAAACGAAGACTCGGCGTTCGTCGGGCCCTACGTCGCTCTCGTGGCAGATGGAGTCGGCGGCGCCGCCGCCGGTGAGGTCGCGTCCGCGACAGCGGCGTACGTCGTTTCCGCAACCGCGCTCGCTCGCTTCGGGGACGACCCCGAGTCGGTGCTCCGCGACGGCGTCGCGGTGGCCGGACGCGTCCTGGCGGAGGGGGTGGAGGACCACCCCGACCGGGCTGGCATGGCCACCACCCTCTGTGCCCTGGTCACCGACGGGGAACGGATCGTCCTCGGCCACGTCGGGGATTCCCGCGCCTACCTCTACCGGGACGGCGCTCTGGAGCAGGTGTCTCGTGACCACACCTATGTCCAGCTCCTGATCGACAACGGGCAGCTCGAACCCGATGAGGTGGCGGTCCATCCCTGGCGAAGCGTGGTCCTCCGGTCCCTCCATGCGGCCGCCGGCGAGCTCGTCGACATCGACCTGGTGCCGCTCGATGCCCGGCCCGGCGACCGACTGCTGCTGTGCAGCGACGGACTCTCGGACCTGGTCGGTGCCGACCGGATCGAGCAGGTCCTCACGCTGGCGGACCCGCACTCAGCCGCCGCGGTCCTCAACCAGGCCGCGCTGCTGGCCGGCGGGAAGGACAACGTGACGTGCGTGGTCCTCGACGTCATCGAGGGACCCCTGGTCGTCGGAGACGGCCGGTTGCTCGGAGCGGTCCAGGACGTGGCCAACATCGTCGACCCGGGGTTCGTCCGGCACGGTTAGCAGGCACGGTGGCGCCCCACGGACGCCCAGGAGCGTCGAGCGAGCGCCAGCGACGCCTCAAAACCCTTTCGTTTCACTGGTATTCAGGTGCCCCATGGGTCACAATGGGTGCCACAACTACACACGTGTGACTTCGTGATCCATCACTCCGTCAGAGACCGCTGGGGAAGGCGTATCTCAACGCCGGAGATGAAGGAGGTCACGGTGACCGCACGCACTGCTAACCGCACCGCGACGACGAGGGGCGTTCTCTACGTCCACTCGGCGCCGTCCGCTCTGTGTCCGCACATCGAGTGGGCCGTCGGCGGTGTCCTCGGCGTTGCCGTGAACCTGGACTGGATCCCGCAGCCCGCCCAGACCGGCACCTACCGCGCCGAGCTCTCCTGGGCCGGCGGCACCGGATCGGCCGCGGAAGTGGCGTCCGCGCTGCGCGGCTGGAGCCACCTCCGGTTCGAGATCACCGAGGAGGCCACCGCGTCGTCGGAGGGGGTGCGCTACTCCTACACCCCCGAGCTGGGCGTCTTCCACGCCGTCACCGGGCTGCACGGCGACATCATGATCCCCGAGGACCGGCTGAAGGCGGCGGTCGTGAAGTCGGCGCTCGGTGACACCAACCTCCTCATCGAGGTCGACAAGCTCCTCGGCAAGCCGTGGGACGACGAGCTGGAGACCTTCCGGCACGCCGGCGAGGGTGCGCCCGTGCGCTGGCTGCACCAGGTGGTGTGAGCCGACTCAGCCAGGGCGGCGCATCCTGAACACGACCGGCCGGATCCAGACGACCGTCTGTTCGGAGCCGTTGTACCGCGGTGAGCTTGCCGCGGATCTTGAACTTCCCGGGCCGGGTGACGTTGCGGCAGATCCGGAATCGGCTGTGCCCGCGCCGGGGATCCGTGAAGTTGTCCAGGGCGTTGTGACGCGATCGTGTCCCTGGACGGGTCCCGCAGGAACGTCTCGAGGGCCCAGTCGGGGGTCCGTGGCGTGATCCGGTAGTAGTACCGGTAGGCGTGGCAGCCGTCCCTGAGCACCTTGTCGCTCGCCCGGAGCCGGCCGTAGTCGCCGTCCCACGCTTGCGTCGGGGCGACCAGGCCTCCGCCCACGAGGGCGCCGACCGCGAGCGCCGCCACCGCGATGTCGCCTCATCGCGCTCTCACCTCTCCTGCGGTTCAACGCGGAGGTGTGGGGAGGGTTACGCAGCCGGCGCGTGCGGCGGGGGTCGGGTCACGGGTCGAGTCAGAGCGGAATGTTGCCGTGCGCTCCGCGGCGTACGCCGTCCGCCTGGACCGCGGCGTCGATCGCCCGGGCCAGCGCGGACCGGGTGGCGTCGGGCTCGACGACCTCGTCGACCACGCCGATCTCGACCGCCTTGTCCACGCCGCCGGCGAGCCGCTCGTGCTCGGCGGCCAGCTCGGCCTCGACCTGTGGCCGGATGTCGGGGGAGACCTCGGCGAGCTTGCGCCGGTGCAGGATCCGGATGGCGGCGACCGCGCCCATCACCGCGACCTCGGCGCCCGGCCACGCGAAGACCCTGGTGGCACCCAGCGACCGGGCGTTCATCGCGATGTAGGCGCCGCCGTAGGTCTTGCGGGTCACCAGGGTGACCCGGGGCACCACGCACTCGCCGAAGGCGTGCAGCAGCTTCGCGCCGCGGCGGACCACGCCGTCCCACTCCTGGCCGACGCCGGGCAGGTAGCCGGGCACGTCGACGAGCGACGATCAGGGGGACCCCGAGCGCGTCGCAGAGGCGCACGAAGCGAGACGCCTTCTCAGCGGAGAGCGAGTCGAGGCAGCCGCCGAGCCGCAGCGGGTTGTTGGCCACGACGCCGACGGTGCGTCCGCCGAGGCGACCGAGGCAGGTGACGATGTTGGGTGCCCAGCGCGCGTGCAGCTCCTGGGCGGTGCCCTCGTCGAGGATCGACTCGACCAGCGGGTGCACGTCGTAGGCGCGCTTCCTGGACTCCGGCAGGAGCGCCGCCAGGTCACGGTCCTCGACCGCGTCGAGCACCAGGCTGCCCTGGGAGCCGAGCAGCGAGGCGACGCCCGCGAGCGCGGTCGAGCGCCTCGCGCTCGGAGTCGGTGAGGATGTGGACGACGCCGGAGCGACGGCCGTGCGGCTCGGGACCGCCGAGGCGCAGCATGTCGACGTCCTCGCCGGTGACCGATCGCACCACGTCGGGACCGGTCACGAAGATCCGGCCCTCGGGACCGAGGATCACCACGTCGGTGAGGGCAGGACCGTAGGCCGCGCCGCCCGCGGCCGGCCCGAGCACCACGCAGATCTGAGGGATCTTGCCGGAGGCCTGGGTCATCGCCTGGAAGATCCGGCCGACCGCGTGCAGCGACAGCACCCCCTCGGCCAGCCGGGCGCCACCGGAGTGCCACAGCCCGATGATCGGGACGCCGTCGGTCATCGCCCGGTGGTAGGCGTCGACCACGACGCGGCAGCCCAGGTCGCCCATGGCGCCGCCCATGACCGTCGCGTCGGAGCAGAAGGCCACCACCCGGGTGCCGTCGACCATGCCGACGGCGGCCAGCATGCCGGAGTCGTCGTCGGGGGTGATCAGCTCCAGCGAGCCCTCGTCGAGGAGGGCGGTGAGCCGGTGCACCGGGTTGCGCGGGTCCTGCTCGCGCGGCAGCTTGGCCGGCTTGGCCGGCGGCTGCGGCGCCGGGCTCTCGGTGGTCGAGCTCGCCATCACACGCTCCGGAACGCGAGGGCGACGTTGTGCCCACCGAAGCCGAAGGAGTTGTTGAGCGCCGCGACGTCGCCTGCCGGCAGGTCACGCACCTTGTCGGCGAGGTCGAGCCCGATGTCCTCCGGGTCCTCGAGGTTGATCGTCGGCGGCACCGTCCGCTCGTGGAGGGCGAGGATCGTCGCCACGGACTCCAGGGCGCCGGCGGCACCGAGCAGGTGACCGGTCATCGACTTGGTCGAGGTGACCACCACGCCGCCGACCGCGTCTCCGAGCGCGGCCCGGATCGCGCCCGCCTCGGCCACGTCACCCTGCGGAGTCGACGTGGCGTGCGCGTTGATGTGCTCGATGTCGCCGGCGTCAGGTCGGCCTCGCGCAGCGCCAGCTTCATCGCTCGGGTGGCCCCGAGACCGGCGGGGTCCGGCTGCGCGATGTCGTGGGAGTCGGCGGTGATGCCGGCACCGGCGGCCTCGGCGTACACCGTCGCCCCGCGGGCCTCGGCGTGCTCCGCGGACTCGAGCACCACGACCGCCGCACCCTCTCCGAGCACGAACCCGTCGCGGCCCTTGTCCCAGGGACGGGACGCGGCCTCCGGGTCGTCGTTGCGCTTCGACAAGCGCCATCATCTGGCCGAAGGCAGCCATCGGCAGCGGGTGGACGGCGGCCTCGGTGCCACCGCACACGACAACGTCGGCCCGGCCCGAGCCGGATCATGTCGATGCCCAGGGCGATCGCCTCGTTGCCGGACGCGCAGGCCGAGACCGGCGTGTGCACGCCCGCCTTGGCGCCGATGCGCGAGCCCGATGTTGGCCGCCGGGGAGTTCGGCATCAGCATCGGGATCGCCAGCGGCGACACCCGGCGCGGGCCCTTCTCCTTGAGCGCGTCGTAGTTGGACAGCAGCGTCTGCACGCCGCCGATGCCCGAGGCCATGGCGACCGCGAGCCGCTCCGAGTCGACGTCGGCGTCGGCCAGGCCGGCGTCGGCCCAGGCCTCGTTGGCGGCGATCAGCGCGAGCTGGCCGGAGCGGTCCAGCCGCCGGGCCTTGACCCGGTCGAGCACCTCGAGGGGCTCGACCGCGACCTCGGCCGCGATCCTCGCGCCGAGCTGCTCGGCCCAGTCCTGGGTGAGCGCGCCGACGCCGGACCGGCCCTCGAGGAGGGCGGACCAGGTGGTGGGCACGTCTCCGCCGACCGGGGAGGTGGCCCCCAGGCCGGTGACGACGACTCGCTTCGCAGACATGAGGTTCCTTTGCTGGGTGATGATCTCGGACAGGCTCGACGCGGGCCGCGACGGTCAGCCCTGGGCGCGCTCGATGAAGGCGACGGCGTCGCCGACGGTCTTGAGGTTCTTGACCTCGTCGTCGGGGATGGAGACGCCGAACTTCTCCTCGGCCGCGACGACGACCTCGACCATCGACAGCGAGTCCACGTCGAGGTCGTCGACGAAGGACTTGTCGAGCTGGACGTCGTCGGCGTCGATGCCGGCGACCTCGTTGACGATCTCGGCGAGGTCGGCGCGGATCTCTTCGGTGGTGGCCATCTGCGGCTTCCCTTCTGTTGTTCGTTCTCTTGGCGTCGTGCGTTCGGTGCTGCGGTGGTGGCGGCACGGGCTGCTAGGGGACGGTGACGACCTGGGCGGCGTACGCCAGGCCGGCACCGAACGCCACGAGGAGCGCGGTGTCCCCGCTGCGTGCCTCGCCGTCGTCGACCATGCGCTCGAGGGCGAGGGGAATGGAGGCCGCCGAGGTGTTGCCCTGCTCGGCGATGTCGCGGGCGATCTTGACCCGCTCGGGCAGCTTCATCGAGCGCGCCATCGCGTCGATGATCCGCATGTTGGCCTGGTGGGGCACGAAGACGTCGAGGTCGTCGATGGAGATCCCGGCCCGGTCGAGCGCCTGCTGGCCGATCTTGGCCATCGCGAAGGACGCCCAGCGGAAGACCGGGTTGCCCTGCATCACAGGTGGGGCATGACGCCGCTGCCCGGGACGGTCGGGAGTGCCGACGACGTCGCGCCAGTCCTCCTTCTGCCGGATCAGGTCGAACTGCTCGCCGTCGGAGCCCCAGACCACGGGCCGATGCCGGGCTTGTCGCTCGGCCCGACCACGGCGGCGCCGGCGCCGTCGGCGAAGATGAACGCGGTGCCGCGGTCGTAGCAGGTCGGTGAGGTCGCTGAGGCGCTCGACGCCGATGACCAGGGCGTGGCCCACGCTGCCGCCGCGGACCATGTCGGAGGCCAGCGCGACGCCGTGGCAGAAGCCCGCGCAGGCGGCCGAGATGTCGAACGCGGCGGCCTTGTTGGTGCCGAGCTCGTGGGCGATCGCGGTCGCGATGGCGGGGGTCTGCAGCAGGTGGCTGACGGTGGCGACGATGACGCAGTCGACCTGCTCGGCGGAGATTCCGGCCTGGTCGATCGCCTTGTGCGCCGCGGCCACGCTCATCATCTGGACGGTCTCCTCGGGCGTGGCCCAGCGACGCTGCCGGATCCCGGACCGCTGCTGGATCCACTCGTCGCTGGAGTCGATCGCGTCGATGACCTCGGAGTTGGGGATCACGCGGGACGGCCGGTAGCCGCCGATGCCCGAGGATCGCGGCGTGCGTCGCAGCCGGCGGTGCTGGCGAGAGGGCTCATCGAGGTGGCTCCCTCGGGGTGCAGGCGCAGCAGCGGCTGGCCGGGTGAGACCAGGTCGCCGTCCTCGACGAGCCACTCGACGACCTGGCCGCCGTGCGGGGCGACGACGTGGGTCCGGTCGCGCAGGCTGGCGACGTCGCCGATCGGTGTCCCCGGGGCGAGGCGATCGAGGTCGGCGGCCTCACTGCGCGAGGTGGAAGGTGCCCTTGGCGGGGGAGACGATCATCCGCCAGGTCGGCGTGGTCTCGATCTGGGAGGCCTCGCCGTGCTTCTCGACGAACGCGCGGGCGTCGTCGAGCTGGTCGGGGGTCTTCAGCGCGAAGGTCTCGACGCCCTTCATGCGCCCGCTTGGCGATCCCGGTCAGGGTCCCGGCCGGCGGCATCTCGAGCATGCCCGGTGACGCCGAGGTCGAGCATGGTCTCCATGCAGAGGTCCCAACGGACCGGGCTGGCGATCTGGCCGACGATCCGGGCCAGCACGTCCTGACCGTCGTGGATCACCTGGCCGTCCTTGTTGGAGATCAGGGGCGTGCGCGGGTCGTGGACCGAGACCGAGCGGGCCAGGCCGGCGAGGTGGCCGACGGCCGGGGACATGTGCTCGGTGTGGAAGGCGCCGGCGACGCTGAGCGGCGTCAGCCGGGCCTTGGCCGGCGGGTCGGCCGCGAGTGCCTCGAGCTGCTCGAGCGTGCCGGCGGCGACGATCTGACCCGGCCCGTTGTCGTTGGCGGCGGTGAGTCCGTGCTTGTCCAGCGAGGCCAGGACGTCGTCGCGGTCGCCGCCGAGCACCGCGGTCATCCCGGTCGGCGTCGATGGCGGAGGCCTCGGCCATCGCCCGACCCCGCTCGCGGACCAGGACCATGGCCTGCTCGGCGGTGATCACCCGCGCGCCGGCGGCGGCGGTGATCTCCCCGACGCTGTGACCGGTGACGGCGCCGATCTTGGAGAAGGCGTCCGCGGGATGCGGGAACAGCTCCAGCGCCGCGACCAGTCCGGTGGCGACCAGCAGCGGCTGGGCCACCTGGGTGTCGCGGATCGTCTCGGCGTCGGACTCGGTCCCGTGGTGGGCGAGGTCGATGCCGGAGACGGTCGAGAGCCAGTCGAAGCGCGAGGCGAAGGTGCGGTCCTCCAGCCAGGGCTTGAGGAAGCCGGGGGACTGGGCCCCCTGGCCGGGAGCGACGATGACGAGCACGAGATCAACTCTGCCGGGTCGAGGGGGTCCGCCTCACCTCCGGCGTGCACGAATCTGCCCGCGCGATCCTTTGTAGGGTTCCTACAAAGACTTCGCTGACCGGTCGCGGCTCACGACGGGTCAGCGTCGGTGCGCCCCGACTGCCGGCCGAGCACGAGGGCGATCTCGAGGGTGAAGGCGTGTCGCGGCATGGTGCGGGGTGTAGCCGGTGAGGTCGGCGACCTGCCGGAGCCGGTAGCGCACGGTGTTGGGGTGCACGAAGAGCGCCCGGGCCGCCCCCTCGAGGGAGGAGCCGTGCTCGAAGTACGCGGCCAGCGTCTCGATCAGGGTGCCCTTGGCCCGCAGCAGCGGCAGGTAGATCTCCTCGACCAGGTGGCGTCGGGCGTGACCGTCACCGGCCAGCGCCCGCTCGGGGAGCAGCTCGCCGCTGCTCACCGGCCGGGGCGCCTCGGGCCAGCCGGCGCGCCGACCGGTAGGCCGACAGCGCCGCGCGGGCCGAGAGGTGGGCCCGGCTGAGTCCCTCCTGGACCGGGCCGACGACCACCGGCCCGTCGCCGAACAGCTCGACGACCGTCTTCGCCGCCTTGTGCGGCGTCGCCCACGCCGCCGAGCACCACGACGAGGCGCTCACCCTGGGTGGCGCACAGGGCGTCCATGCCCGGCGGCCCGGGCCACGCGTCGTACCTCGTCGAAGACGTCGGTGTCGCGCCGCTCCGCCGGTACGGCGCCCAGCACGACCGCGACGTCGCCCGGCGCCGACCAGCCGAGCGCGCTCGCGCGCGAGAGCACCGCCTCGTCGGTCTCCGCACGCAGGATCGCGTCGACCACCAGCGCCTCCAGGCGGGCGTCCCAGGCGCCGCGGACCTCGGCGGCGCGGGCGTAGACCTCGGCGGTGGCGAAGGCGACCTCGCGGGCGTACCGAAGCACCGCGGCGTGGACGTCGGCGGCGTCCTCGGGCTCCACGATGTCGTCGATCTTGCTCTCGATGACCTCGATCGACAGGCGGACCAGGTCGACGGTCTGCTGCAGGTTGATGACGCCGGCCAGCGCACGGGGCGCGGCTCCGAACACCGAGGAGGCCAGCACGGTGCCGCCGGGGACGGGCTCTCCGGTGTGGCGGTACCAGTCCACGAAGCCGCGGATGCCGGCCTGGACGATCAGCCCCACCCACGAGCGGTCCTCGGCGCTCAGGTCGCCGAACCACGGGAGGTCGGTCTCCATCCGGGCCGTGGCGGCGGTGCTCAGGGTGCCGGTGGATCGCTGGAGGGCGCGTGGCCGCCCGATTGGGCGACCGGCGCGGCGCGGAGGAGTCACGATTCGAGGTTAGTGCAGGGATTTCGCGAGGTTAGTGCGGGCTGTCTCGGGGTATATCTCCGTCACACGAGGGGCCCGGCTCCTGCAGTGAAACCGGTTCTGGTTGAATCCCGAACCACCCGACCGATGTGGGAGGCCCCCGTGCCCGATGTCTCGCACGATCTTCAGTACGTCACGATCCACGGTCACCGCCGCGCGTTCGTGAAGACGGGACAGGGTCCGGCGCTCCTCCTCCTCCACGGTCTCGGCTGCGACCACACCACGTGGGCGCCGGTGATCGACTCCCTGGCCCGCCGCTACACCGTGATCGCGCCCGACCTGCTCGGCCACGGTGGCTCCGACAAGCCCCGGGCCGACTACAGCGTCGGCGGCTACGCCAACGGGATGCGTGACCTGCTGACGGTCCTCGGGATCGACAAGGTGACCGTGGTCGGCCACAGCTTCGGCGGCGGCGTGGCCATGCAGTTCGCCTACCAGTTCCCGGAGCGGACCGAGCGGATGGTGCTGATCGCCCCCGGCGGCCTCGGCCCCGAGGTCAGCCCCGCGATCCGCGCCGTCACGACCCCCGGCTTCCACCAGGTGATGGCGGCGCTGACGCTGCCTGGTGTCCGTCACGTCGGGAAGGCCGGGCTGCAGGCGCTGTCCCGGACGCCGTGGAAGCACAGCCCGCGACCTCGACGAGGTGGCGGAGATCTACGACTCGTTCAAGGACCCCCGCGCCCGGCACGCCATCCGGCACGTGGTGAAGGCCGTCGTCGACTGGCGTGGCCAGATCGTCACCATGGCCGACCGGGCCTACCTCACCGAGGCGATGCCGATGTGCGTGGTCTGGGGACGCGACGACAAGGTGCATCCCGGTGCGGCACGCCAGCAACGCCGCCATGCTGGCGCCCAAGGCGCAGGTCGAGGTGATCCCCAACGCCGGCCACTTCCCGCACAAGGACCACCCGCAGCGGTTCGCGAAGATCGTCCACGAGTTCGTCCGGTCCACCCAGCCGGCGACGTACTCCCGGGCACGCTGGCGCGCCCTGCTGCGCAACGAGCCGGTGGAGCGACTCGAGGTCGACGGCTCTGACGGAGACCACGCATCGCCTGAGCGCTGGATCCCGCCTGGCGCGACCTCGCAAGCTCGCCGCGGCGCTCCTGCCTTCGACGCCGGTGCTCGGCTGCTCAGGCGTCGCCGCCCTCTTGCTTGACGTCGGCGACGGCGGTCGGATCGTCGATGCGGTACTCGGCGAACGCCTCCGGACACCTTCGACGCGGTCGATCTCGCCGGCGTCGGCGAGGGCCTGGAGCGCCTGGACGACGACGGACTCGGCGTCGATGTGGAAGAACCGCCGCGCAGCCGGGCGGGTGTCGGCGAAGCCGAAGCCGTCGGCGCCGAGCACCCGGTAGTCGCCGGGCACCCAGCGCGCGATCTGGAGCGGTACGGCGCACATGTAGTCGGAGACCGCGACCACCGGGCCCGGCGGCGTCGGCGAGCTTGTCGGAGACGTAGGCCGTCCGCGGGGTCTCGCCGGGGTTGAGCAGGTTCCACTCCTCGGCGGAGATCGGCGTCGCGCGCCAGCTCGTTCCAGGAGGTGACCGACCAGGTGTCGGCCGCGACTCCCCAGTCCTCGCGCAGCATCCGGGCGGCGTCGCGGACCCACGGGAAGCCGACGCCGGAGCCGAGCAGCTGCACGCGGGGCCCGTCGCCCTCGCCCTTCGACACGGGTAGATGCCGCTTCAGGATGCCCTCGGCGTCGACGTCGTCGGGCTCCTTCGGCTGCACGATCGGCTCGTTGTAGACGGTGATGTAGAAGATGACGTCCTCACCCGCGGAGTCCGTGTCGTCGCCGTACATCCGCTCGAGGCCGGACTTCATGATGTGGCTGACCTCGTAGGCGAACGCGGGGTCGTAGTGGACGACCGCCGGGTTGGTCGTCGCCAGCAGCGGCGAGTGGCCGTCGGCGTGCTGGAGCCCCTCGCCGGTGAGGGTCGTCCGGCCGGCGGTCGCACCGATCAGGAAGCCGCGGGCCAGCTGGTCGGCCATCGCCCAGATCGAGTCGCCGGTGCGCTGGAAGCCGAACATCGAGTAGAAGATGTAGAACGGGATCATGTGCTCCCCGTGGGTGGAGTACGCCGACCCGGCGGCCGTCGCGGACGCCATCGCGCCGGCCTCCGAGATCCCCTCGTGCAGCATCTGGCCCTGCGCCGACTCCTTGTAGGACAGCAACAACTTGCGGTCGACCGACTTCGTACTGCTGGCCGCCCGGGTTGTAGACCTTGGCGCTCGGGAACATCGAGTCCATGCCGAAGGTGCGGTACTCGTCGGGCGCGATCGGCACGATCCGCTTGCCGATCTCGGGGTCCTTCATCCAGTCCTTGAGCAGCCGGACCAGGGCCATGGTGGTGGCGATGGCGTTCTTGCCGGACCCCTGCTTCAGCTCGTCGTACATCTCGTCGCCGGGCAGCTTCAGCGGCGTCGGCCCGGACGACCCGCTTGGGCAGCGAGCCGCCGAGCGGCCTTGCGGCGCTCCATCATGTACTCGATCTCGGGCGCGTCCTCGCCGGGGTGGAAGAACGGCGCGGCGCCGGTGTCCTCGTAGGCCCGCTCGAGGTCGCGGTCGGAGATCGGCAGGTAGAGCCGGTCGCGGTACTTCTTGAGGTCGTCCTGGCGTCAGCTTCTTCATCTGGTGGGTGGCGTTCTTGCCCTCCAGCGCGTCGATCGTCCAGCCCTTGATCGTCTTGGCGAGGATCACCGTGGGCTGGCCGACGTGCTCGCGTGGCCGCGTCGAACGCGGCGTACACCTTGCGGTAGTCGTGGCCGCCGCGCGGCAGCTTCACGATCTGCTCGTCGGTCATGTGCTCGACCATCTTGCGCAGCCGGGGGTCGACACCGAAGAAGTGCTCGCGGATGTAGTCGCCGGTCTCGGTGGAGTAGGTCTGGTACTGGCCGTCGGGGGTGTTGTTCATCCGGTTCACCAGGACGCCGTCGACGTCGCGGGCGAGCAGCGGGTCCCACTCGCGTCCCCACACGACCTTGATGACGTTCCAGCCGGCACCACGGAAGAACGACTCGAGCTCCTGGATGATCTTGCCGTTGCCGCGCACCGGTCCGTCGAGCTGCTGCAGGTTGCAGTTGACGACGAAGGTCAGGTTGTCGAGCTCCTCGCGCGCGGCGAGGCCGATCGCGCCGAGCGACTCGGGCTCGCCCATCTCGCCGTCGCCGAGGAACGCCCAGACCCGCTGGTCGTCGGTGTCCTTGATCCCGCGGTTGTCGAGGTAGCGGTTGAAGCGCGCCTGGTAGATCGCGTTCAGCGCGGTCAGGCCCATCGAGACGGTCGGGAACTCCCAGAAGTCCGACATCAGCCGCGGGTGGGGGTACGACGGCAGGCCGGCGCCCTTGCCGTGCTGGACCTCCTGCCGGAAGCGGTAGAGCTGCTCCTCGGTGAGCCGGCCCTCGAGGAAGGCGCGGGCGTAGATGCCGGGGGAGCCGTGCCCCTGGATGTAGATCTGGTCCCCGCCGCCGGGGTGGTCCTTGCCGCGGAAGAAGTGGTTGAAGCCGACCTCGTAGAGGCTCGCCGCCGACTGGTACGTCGCGATGTGGCCGCCGACCTCGAGGCCCTTGCGGTTGGCGCTGGACACCATGACGGCGGCGTTCCAGCGGATGAAGGCACGGATCCGGCGCTCGATGTCCTCGTCGCCGGGGAACCACGGCTCACGCTCGGGCGGGATGGTGTTGATGTAGTCGGTGCTGCGCAGGGCCGGCACGCCGACCGGCCTTCTCGCGGGCCCGCTCGAGCAGACGCAGCATGACGTAGCGGGCGCGTTCGCGGCCGCGCTCGTCGACCAGGGCGTCGAACGACTCGAGCCAGTCGCTGGTCTCGTCGGGGTCGATGTCCGGGCAGGTGGGTGGGCAGCCCTCGTGGATGACGGACGGGATCGATCTCGAGCGCGTGGTCGCCGCGCCTTGTCGCCCTGGGTGGTCGCCCGTGGTGTCAGATGTCTCTGCGGTCACCCCGCCATCGTCGCACGCGGCGAACGGAGGGAAATCCGCTCACGCGGTAGACCAGTCGGCCCTCCGACCGGGTGGACAGGGTTGCGTCCGGCGCGCCATCTCCGCTGGACTACTGCCCACCGTGCCGCCCGGCGTGTCGGGCGGCCTATCGATAGACCTGGAGGAGTCAGTGAGTTCGACCGCGGGTGGCGGGTCCACCCAGACAGACGGACCTGCGACCGGACCGGCGGACCGGCTCGGCTTCAAGGCCGGAATGGTGATCCAGGAACTGGGCTGGGACTCCGACACCGACGACGAGCTCCGGGTCGCGATCGAGGACGCGATCGACGCCGACATGGTCGACGGCGACTACGGCAACGTCGTCGACGCGGTGCTGCTCTGGTGGCGCGACGACGACGGCGACCTGGTCGACGGGCTCGTGGACTCACTGACCGACCTGGTCGGAGGCGGCGCGATCTGGCTGCTCACGCCGAAGATCGGCAGGCCCGATGCGGTCGACGCGACGGACATCGCCGAGGCGGCGCCCGTCGCCGGCCTCGCTCAGACCACGACGATGTCGGTCAGCAAGGACTGGTCGGCCACCCGGCTGGTCACTCCCAAGTCACCGGCCTGACGTCTCGGAGCACTCACGTTGATCGACCAGCATCATGCGGCGGACCGCCGCCGCCGGAACCAGCCTGAAGGTGCTGGCAGGGGCGGGCGTCATCCGCCCGTACTCGCCCGCGACCCTGGCCCGGATCGCGACCACGATCAAGGCGTGGGGAACCGGGCCGGCCGGCGGGTTCGCCGCCCTCGCGGCCCGCGCACCCGACCGGGTCGGGCTGATCGACGAGCTCGGGTCGCTGACGTTCGGTGAGATGCACGCGCGATCCAACGCGCTCGCCCACGCGCTGTCCGAGCGCGGTGTCGACGAGGGCGACGGCATCGCGATCATGTGCCGCAACCACCGCGGCTTCGTGGACGCGACGGTCGCGGCGCGAAGCTCGGAGCAGACCTGCTGTATCTCAACACCGCGTTCGCGGGTCCGCAGCTCGTCGACGTCCTCGAGCGCGAGCAGCCGACCGTCGGTGATCCACGACGAGGAGTTCACCGAGCTGCTCGCCGCGGCCTCGATCGAGAGGCGGATCGTCGCGTGGACCGATTCCGACGACCACGACGAGTCCACCGTCGAGACTCTCGAGGACCTGGTCTCGTCGTACCCGACGAGCGACCGCAGCCCGCCCGACCACCACTCGCGGATCGTGATCCTCACCTCCGGCACCACCGGGACACCCAAGGGTGCGCCGCGCAACGAGGCCGGGATCGACGCGGCCGTGTCGATGCTGTCGCGGCTGCCGCTGCGTTACGGCTGGCGCACCCACATCGCGGCCCCGCTGTTCCACACGTGGGGCTTCGCGCACCTGGCCCTGGGCATGCTGCTCGGCTCGACGATCGTGCTGCGCCGCAAGTTCGACCCGGAGGACTGCCTGAAGGCGATCGAGGACGAGCAGTGTGACTCTCTGGTGGTGATCCCGGTCATGCTGCAGCGGATCATGGCCGCTGCCCGACGAGGTCAACGACAAGTACGACCTGTCGTCGGTCAAGTGCGTCGCCGCGTCGGGATCGTCCCTGGCCGGTGACCTGGCACGGAGTGGATGGACACCTACGGCGACAACCTCTACAACATCTACGGGTCGACGGAGGTGGCCTACGCGTCGATCGCCAACCCGGTCGACCTGCGCGAGGCGCCCGTCGTCGGCCGGACGGCCGCCGTACGGCACGGTGGTGAAGATCCTGGACGATGACGGCATGCCGGTGCCCGACGGCGAAGCCGGGCGGATCTTCGTCGGCAACTCGCCTGCTCTTCGAGGGCTACACGGGCGGCGGCCACAAGGAGCTCGTCGACGGGCTGATGTCCTCCGGGGACGTCGGTCGGTTCGGGGAGGACGGCCGCCTCTACGTCGAGGGACGCGACGACGAGATGATCGTCTCCGGCGGCGAGAACGTCTTCCCCAAGGAGGTCGAGGACTGCCTGTCGCGTCACGACTCGGTGGTCGAGGTCGCCGCAATCGGCGTCGACGACTCCGAGTACGGGATGCGGCTCACGCGCCTTCGTGGTGTCGCGTGACGGCGACGGTTCCGAGGACGACCTGAAGGCGTGGGTCAAGCAGAACCTCGCCCGCTACAAGGTGCCACGCGAGATCGTCTTCGTGGACGAGCTGCCCCGCAACGCCACCGGCAAGGTCCTCAAGCGCGAGCTCGCCGAACGGGACCAATGAGCACGAACTCACGCCTCGGGTCTGGCCCTCGGTGGCCCGGCCCCGGACTTCACGCTTCGGGACCAGTTCGGCCAGGACGTCACGCTGTCGTCGTTCCGGGGTACCAAGGCCGTCGCGATCTTCTTCTACCCCTACGCGTTCTCCGGCGTCTGCACGGGCGAGATGGCCGGCATCCGCGCCGGCTGGCGGAGTTCCTCACCTTCGACACCGAGATCCTCGCCGTCTCCTGCGACCCGGTCTACGCCCTGCGGGCGTTCGCCGACCCGACGGGCTCAACTTCCCGCTGTTGTCGGACTTCTGGCCGCACGGCGAGGTGACCCGCGACTACGCCGTCTTCGACGAGGTCAAGGGGTGCGCCAGGCGCTCGTCGTACGTCGTCGACAAGGACGGAATCGTGCGCTGGGCGGTGCACAACGCCGCTCCTGAGGGCGGGATCTGGGCGAGCATCTGGCCCAGCTCGCAGGCCCTGGCCTAGACGCTTGTTCAAGGTTTTCATCAAGAGGGTTTGCGTTGCGCCGAGTCGCTGTCTATGCTTCTACATGTCGAGCCGCTGGTGACCCGAGACGCCAGCGGCTCGACTCTTTCATTTGCGCCCCAGTTCGCGCCGACCTGCTGCCGTGGCCGCTACCAGCCGCGACAGGCTCCCGCTCGCGTAGTCTGTGCCCGCTTCGACGACCGGCGTCGTCGGCCACCGGGCGTATAGCTCAGCGGTAGAGCACTTCCCTTACAAGGAGATGTCAGAGGTTCGATCCCTTCTGCGCCCACGGGGGACCGCCGCGCTGCCCTTGCCAACCACAGTGCAGAATCGCCAGGGTGGAGCACCGACCGGGAGGACACCACATGGCGGACGGGGCAGCATCGCCCAGCGGCTGGACGGGCAGCGCGTGCTGCTCACCGGCGCGACCGGTTTCGTCGGCGAGGCGCTGCTGCACCTGATGCTCGAGCGAGGTGCCCGGAGTGCACGTGACCGTGCTGGTGCGGGCCAAGGGGTCGACGTCGGCGGAGTCCCGGGTCCGGTCCCTGCTCGGAAAGCCGATCTTCACCGAGGTGGCCGAGGCGGCGGGCGGCGTCGACGAGCTGATGGGCACGCCGGTTGCGCGTGATCGAGGGCGACCTCGCCCAGGCCCCCGAGCCCTGCCGAAGGACCTCGACGCGGTCGTCCACTGCGCCGGCGACGTGAGCTTCGACCCTCCGGTCGACGAGGGCTTCCGCACCAACGTCGTCGGCACCCGGGAGCTCCTGGCCCGGGTGCGCGAGGTCGGCGACCACGTGCACTACGTCCACATCTCGACCGCGTACGTCGCGGGGCGCCGGCGGGGCAGCATCCCGGAGGGCCCGGTGCCGCACGAGGCCGATCTCGAGGCCGAGCTCGCGCTGGGGGCTCGGCCAGCGGCAGGTCGTCGAGCACCGCTCGCGCGGCAGCGCCCTGCTCACCGCCGAGCGCAAGCGGGCCGAGAAGGCAGCACAGCCGGGCCGGCCTGCTGACGGCGGCCGCCGCCACCGAGGCGGCCCGCAAGGAATGGGTCAAGGACGAGCTGGTCCGGATCGGCACCGAGCGGGCGCGCAGCCTCGGGCTGGACCGACTGCTACACCTTCACGAAGGCGATGGGCGAGCGGGTCGTCGAGGAGCACGCCCGCGACCAGCGCGGTCTCGATCGTGCGGCCCAGCATCATCGAGTCCGCCCTCGAGCGCCCGCACGTCGGGCTGGATCGAGGGCTTCAAGATGGCCGAGCCGCTGATCCTGGCCTACGGGCGCGGGGAGCTGCCCGGAGTTCCCTGCGGCGGCCGACACGATCGTCGACATCGTCCCGGTGGACCACGTCGTCGCCGCCATCGTGGCGGTCCTGGCCCACCCGCCCGAGCGCGGCGAGCCGGCGTACTTCCACGTGTCCTCCGGGCGACCGCAACCCGCTGACGTTCCGCCAGCTCTACGACAACGTGCGCGCCTACTTCGACGAGCACCCCTTCGTCGCGGGCGACCGCGGTGCGGCCCGACTGCCGGACTGGCGCTTCCCCGGCGCGCAGGCCGTGGAGCGGCTGCTCACCACGAGCGAGCGGGCACACAAGGTGGCCGACTACGTCATCGGCCACGCGCCCCGGAGCGACCGCACCCGCGACCTGGCCCGCAAGCTCGACCAGCAGGGCAGGCGGCTGGAGTTCCTCCGGCGCTATCTCGATCTCTACCGCGAGTACGCCCAGGCGGAGCTCCGCTTCTCGGACACGAACACGCTGGGCCTCTACCACTCACTCGACGACGCCGACCGCGCGCGGTTCGCGTTCGACACGGCCGTCATCGACTGGTCGTACTACCTGCGGGAAGTGCACTGCCCGGCGGTCACCGAGCCGATCCGGCGCATGGACGAGGTCAGGCGGGCGCGGAAGCGGCCGGTCGCGGGCACGCTGAAGCGGATCGCGGTGCCCGACGACGAGCCTGAGGCTCCGACCCCCGGCGTCGGGGCGTTCTTCGACATGGACGGCACGCTGCTGTCCTCCAACGTCATCGAGACCTACCTGTGGATGCGACTGCGGGAGCTGACCGGTGGCGAACGGTTCGCCGAGCTCGGCCGGATCGCCTCTCGGGTGCCCGGCCTGGTGCGGGCCGAGCGCAAGGAACGCAGCGCCTTCCTGCGCTCGGTCTACCGCGAGTACGCCGGCGCCCGGCTCGCCGACCTGGACGCCGTGGCCGACGCGGAGCTGGGCGACCACGTGCTGTCCAGGCTGGCCCCGGCCGCCGTACGCCGGATCCGCGAGCACCGAGCAGCCGGGCACAAGACGGTGTTGATCACCGGGGCGATCCGGCCGCTGACCCGCCCGCTCATCCCGCTCTTCGACCACATCGAGGCCGCCGAGCTCGCGGTCGACGACCGCGGCGTCTGCACGGGGTTCCTCGAGGCCTCGCCGCTCGTGGGTGAGTCGCGGGCGGCATGGATGCGTCAGTGGGCCGGCGACAACGGCGTCGACCTCGCGGCGTCGTACGGCTACGCCGACTCGCACTCCGACCTGCCTCTGCTCGCGGCGGTCGGGCATCCGGTGGCGGTGCGTCCCGACGTGTCCCTCTTCAGGCACGCACGGAAGCATCGCTGGCCGATCGCCGACTGGCCGAGCTCAGGGGCCACCGCCCGGACCCTGAACCCGGCGGGTGACCGCGGATGATGCTCGCACTCGAGATGTTCCGGTCGCTGCCGCGGCACGTCGCCGGCCGGGCGGTCGGCGGCCGGATGCCCGGCGTCCTGTCCGGATTCGCGGCGCCGCTGCGCCTGGTGACGATCGAGGAACCTCGCGTGGCCAAGCCCGGCTGGGCCCGGCTGCGGACGAGGCTCTCGGGCATCTGCGGTTCCGACCTCGGCGCGTTGTCCGGGCGCACCAGCCTCTACTTCTCCGCCGTGGTCTCGATGCCGTTCGTTCCCGGCCACGAAGTGGTCGCCGACCTCCTCGACGACTGTGAGGATCTGCCCGCGGGGACCCGGGTAGTGATCGATCCGGTGCTCACGTGCGCCGCCCGCGGCGTCGACCCGTGCGAGGCATGCGCGACAGGTGCGACCAACCGGTGCGGCCGGATCACCGTCGGTCACCTCTCGCCGGGCCTCCAGACCGGCTTCTGCAAGGACACCGGCGGCGGCTGGGGTCAGCAGCTCTCGGCGCACCGCAGCCAGCTGCGCCCGGTGCCGGAGGGGTACTCCGACGAGCAGGCGATCCTGATCGAGCCGGTGGCGTGTGCGGTGCACACTGCGCTGGCAGCGCAGGTCGGGCAGAACGACCGGGTGCTCGTCAGCGGCGCCGGGTCCGTCGGTCTGTTCACGACCCTGGCCCTGCGCACCCTCACGTCGGCAGGCGAGATCATCGTCGTGGCCAAGCACAGCCACCAGCGCGAGCTGGCCCAGGAGTTCGGTGCCACCGAGGTGGTGGCTCCCGCCGAGGTGCTGCGGCGGGTCCGCCGTACGACCGGGGCCTTCCAGGTGAAGCCGGAGTACGCCTCGCCGTACCTGCTGGGCGGCGTCGATATCGCCGTCGACGCGGTCGGCAGCAAGTCCTCCCTGGAGACGGCACTCCACGCGACCCGCGCCGGCGGGCGCGTCGTGCTCTCCGGCATGCCGGCGGCCGCCGACCTGTCCGCGGCCTGGTTCCGCGAGCTGGAGGTGGTCGGCTCCTACGCGTCGGCACAGCGCGAGGAGCGCGCCGACGGCAGAAGTGCGTTCGACCTGGCGACCGAGCTGGTCGCCGGTGACCCGATGAGCCAGCTGGCGAAGACCGTGACCAGCTACCCGTTGCACCGCTGGCGAGAGGCACTCGACCACGCCCACGCGGCCGGCCGGCTCGGCACGGTCAAGGTGGCATTCGACCCGAGGAGAACTGACCAGTGAGCCGTCCAGGATTCGTGCTCGAGGTGGACGACCGGACGCCTCCTCTCATCGTCCACGAGGGGGAGGGGTTCCGGCTTGAGGACTTCCCGCTCGGGACCCGGGTGATCTATCCACCGGAGTCGCTGCCGACCGTGCCGGACGTCGAGGAGGCGATCCGGGAGGCCCTGCTGAACCCGGTCGACTCCGAGCCGCTGCCGTCGCTGTTGCGGCCGGGCATGAGGCTGACCATCGCCTTCGACGACCTGTCCATCCCGCTGCCCACGATGCGCAAGCCGGACATCCGCCAGCGGATCATCGAGCAGGTGCTGACGATGGCGGCCGACGCCGGCGTGGACGACGTCGAGCTGATCGCCGCCAACGCGCTGCACCGGCGGATGACGGAGGCCGAGCTCAAGCACATCGTCGGGGAGCGGGTGTTCCGGTCCTTCCACCCGCAGGGTCTGCTCACCAACCACGACGCCGAGGATCACGACAACCTGCTGCACGTCGGCCTGACCGACCGGGTGAGGACGTCGAGATCAACCGGCGGGCCGCCGAGTCCGACCTGCTGGTCTACGTCAACGTCAACCTGGTCGCGATGGACGGCGGGCACAAGTCGGTGCCGATCGGGCTGGCGTCGTACAAGTCGCTGCGGCACCACCACAACGCGAAGACGATGGTCCGGTCGCACTCGTTCATGGACCACACCAAGTCCCACCTGCACCACTCGGCGTGGCGGATGGGCCGGATGCTCAAGGACCACCTGCGGATCTTCCAGATCGAGACCACGCTCGACAACAACGTCTTCCCGTCGCCCTACGACTTCCTGATGAAGCGGGAGTGGGAGTGGTCGGTCAAGGACCAGGGCACGATGCTCGGCGTGCGTCGCGGGCTCGCGGTCGCGCCGCGCCGGCTGCGGCACCGGATGTTCCACGACCTGCGGGCGCGCCTACGGCCTGACCGGGATCAACGCCGGCGACACCGAGGCGGTCCACGACCGGACGATCGCGGCGGTGCACCGGCAGCAGCTCGTCGAGGTGCAGGGTCAGTCGGACGTGCTGGTGATGGGGGTGCCCTACCTCGGGCCCTACAACGTCAACTCGACGATGAACCCGATCCTCGCGACCTGCATGGGCCTGGGCTACTACTTCAACTCCTACCGCGGCCAGCCCGTCGTACGCCGTGGGGGAGCGGTGATCCTGTACCACCCGCTCAACGAGGGGTTCAACCAGCTGCACCACCCGTCGTACGTCGACTTCTACGAGGAAGTCCTCGCGGAGTCGACCGACCCGGCGGTCGTGGGGGAGAAGTACGAGCAGCAGTTCGCCACGGACCCGTGGTACATCCACCTCTACCGGACCTCGCACGCCTACCACGGCGTCCACCCCTTCTACATGTGGTACTGGGCGGCGCACGCCATGGACCACGTCGACGAGGTGATCTGGGTCGGGGCCGACCGGCGGGTCGCGTCGCGGCTCGGGTTCCGGGCGGCGAGCACGCTGGCCGACGCGCTCGAGATGGCGTCCGGCACCGTGGGCAGCAGCCCGTCGATCACCTACCTGCACAACCCGCCCCACCTGATCGCGGACGTGCGAGGCGGTGACTGAGCGTGGCCATCGTCAAGGACGGGGTCGAGGACCTCCGGCAAGGTGGCTCGCGGCTGGCGCTGGGGCCGCCGGCCGCAGGTGCCGCGCTCGGCCGAGCCGTGGGTCCCGCCCGCGAGGTCGACGGTGTTCCCGACCGACTGGTCCCGCCGACGGCCCGCCCAGGTGGCCCGCGAGGTGGCGCAGAAGGCCGGGCTGGAGCCGGTGTTCCGCTCGCAGGTCCGCACCCGCGTGGAGGGACTCGACGTCCTTGCCCGGATCGAGGGTCCGGTCATCTTCGTGGCCAACCACGCGTCCCACCTCGACACCCCGCTGATCCTGCTGTCGCTGCCCGACGAGTGGCGGCGTCGTACGGCGGTGGCCGCGGCGGCCGACTACTTCTTCGACACCTGGTGGCGGGCGGTCGGCTCCGCCCTGCTGTTCAACACCTTCCCGATCGACCGCCGCGGGCGGCTCCATGTCCGCCACGCCCGGCGAGGTGCTGGCCGACGGCTGGAGCCTGGTGATCTTCCCCGAGGGCACCCGCTCCAAGGACGGCTGGGTCGGCCGGTTCCGGATGGGCGCCGCCTTCCTGGCCTGCGAGTACGGCGTCCCCGTCGTCCCGATCGCCCACCGCGGCACCTTCGCGGCGATGCCGCGCGGGCAGGGCTGGCCGAGCGCGGGCCGGCGCCAGCTGACGGTGCGGTTCGGGGAGCCGCTGCGTGCCCGGCCGAGGGGGAGTCCGCGCGCAGCTTCGCGCCCCGCGTCAAGGACGCGGTCGCCGCCCTCCTGGACGAGGACCGCTCGACGTGGTGGGAGGCGCGTCGCCGCGCCGCCTCCGGCGCGACGCCCGGACCCCTCCGGCCCGACCGTCGCCCAGTGGCGGCGGGTGTGGGCCCAGACCGAGTCGCCCGATCCCGCGGCCGGCACGAAGAAGCTGGCCGCGTGGCGCCGCTGAGGACTTCGCCGGTCGACCTCGGCGACGACGACGAGCTGCCGTACGTCGACGAGCACTCGATCAGGATTCCTGCTCCGCGGGAGCTGGTGTGGACCGCTCTGCAGCGCTATGTCGCCTCCTCGCTCGTCACCGCCGAGCCGAGTCTGGTCCGGAGGCTCCTGGGACTGAACCTCCGACGGGCTTCGGCGTGTCGGACAGGATTCACGCCGAACGCCTGACCTTGGTCGGTCGCCACCGCTTCGCCCGCTACCTGCTGACCTTCGAGCTCACTGACGTCAGCCAGCGGAGTACGCAGTTGCGCGCCCAGTCGTATGCCGCGTTCCCCGGCGTGCGTGGCCGCGTGTACCGGACCTTGGTCGTCGGATCCCGCGCCCACGTCGTGGCCACCAACCACGTCCTGCGATCGGTGCGGCGTCTGGCGATGGATCTGGTCGCGCGGGAGGACGCCGCGATCTGAGAGTCGCTCGGACTTCCGGAAGCAGAACGTCCGCAATGGGTCCTACGGTGGCGCCATGACCACCACCGAAACCTCGTGGGATCCGCCCGTCTGGGAACCGCCGCTCGCCGGCACCGAGGTCGAGCACCTCGTCGGGGCGCTCGACCGCCTGCGCACGACCTTCCGCTGGAAGGCCGACGACCTCGACGCGGCCGGGCTGCAGACCCGCATCGGCGCCTCCTCGCTGACCCTCGGCGGCCTGCTCAAGCATCTCGCCGCCGTCGAGGACTACATCTTCACCACCAAGCTGCGCGGGGAGCCGATCGGCGCGCCGTGGGACGCCACCGGCTGGGACGGCAGCAACGACTGGGAGTTCACCTCCGCCGCCGACGACACCCCCGACCAGCTCTACGCGCTCTGGGACGGCGCCGTCGAGCGGTCCCGCGCGAGGCTCGACGCGGCCCTGGCCGACGGCGGTCTCGACCAGCTCGTCCACGCCTCCGCGCCCGACGGCCGCCACGCCAGCCTGCGCCGGCTGGTCTGCGACCTGATCGAGGAGTACGGCAGGCACACCGGGCACGCCGACCTGCTCCGCGAGGCCGTGGACGGTCGGGTCGGTGAGGACCCGCCGGACGACTGGCGCGCACCGAGCTGATCCACGTGGGCAGCCGACTGGCTCGTCCTGTTCTCGGCTTCACACCTCTCGCTACGGTTGGCCGGTGCCTGCCGCCCCGTCATGGCCGGAACCTCTCGAGTGACCGTGCCGGCCGACGCAGACCTGATCGCCGCGATCCGAGGAGCCCTGGCCGCTGCCGGAGACCCCGAGCGAGCCGTGGTCCAGCAGGCGTACATGAAGTCCGCGATGCCGTTCCACGGCATCGGCTCGACGGAGCTCAAGGCGCTGCTGCGCCCCTTCCTCCGCGCCTACGACCCTGACGGCCGCGCGCGGCACGAGGCGACGGTTCGAGCGCTGTGGGACCAGGGCACTCACCGAGAGGAGCGGTATGCCGCCACCGCGCTGGCGCGGCACAGGAAGGCTCGGGAGTGGCTGGACACGGCCGCCCTCCGGCTGCACAGACACCTGGTCATCACGGGGGCGTGGTGGGACCACGTCGACGAGATCGCCAGCCACCTGGTCGGCGACGTACTGGCCGGCCACCGGAACGACGCGACGCCGACGATCCGGGCGTGGGCCAGCGACGAGGACCTGTGGGTACGCCGGAGCGCGGTGCTCTGCCAGCTTCGGCACAAGGCGGAGACGGACCTAGACCTCCTCCACCATGCGATCGAGCGGAACGTCGAGGACCCCTCCTTCTGGCTGAGGAAGGCGATCGGCTGGGCGCTGCGCGAGTACGCCAAGACGGATCCGGCCTGGGTCCTGGCGGAGGTTGACTCCCTGGGGAGCCGCTTGTCTGGACTCAGTCGCAGGGAGGCGCTGAAGCACCTCGGCTGAAGCGCGCAATCCGGATGCACGGTCCGCTCCGAACCGCCTGTGGCGCACCTCACACCGAGGTTCGCCTCACCCATTGGAGGGAAGCGGATGAGCGAGACGAGCAGAAGGAAGTTCCTGGCCGCGGCCGGGGCGGGAGCGGCGGCCGGGACCGTTGCGCTGTCCACGGACGCCACGGCGGCGGAGACCCGTCCGGATCCCCATGGCGCAAAGGAAGCGGTGGTGGCCTATGTGAAGGACCACCGCTCCAACGAGCTTCGGCTCCTGGTCGGCGAGCGCGAGGTCATCGTCAACGACCGCGACCTGGTCACCCGGATCCTCAACGCGGCTGGAGGCGAGTGAGATGTCGTCGCACCGCGAAGCACCCGAGATCTCCAAGGACCCGGTGGCCGACAGCACGGACGTCTACGCGTTCGTGAGCCCCGACCGTCCGGGCTCGGTCACCCTGATCGCCAACTTCATCCCCCTGCAGAAGCCGGACGGTGGACCCAACTTCTACGAGTTCGGTGACGACGTGCTCTACGAGATCCACGTCTCCAACAGTGGTCGAGCCCGGGCGGACGTGACCTACCAGTTCAAGTTCTTCACCCGGGTGCGCAACCCCAAGACGTTCCTCTACAACACGGGCCAGATCAACAACATCTCCGACCCGACCTGGAACCGACCGCAGTTCTACAACGTGACCCGGATCCGCGATGGCCGCGCCCGGCAGATCGGCAAGAACATCCCGTGTCCTCCGGTGAACGTCGGCAAGCGGAGCACGCCCGACTACGCGAAGCTGGCCGGCCAGGCCGTCCGTACCCCGACCGCCGGCCACAAGGTCTTCGCGGGTCAGCGTGCCGACGCGTTCCACGTCGATCTCGGCAGCGTCTTCGACCTCGGTGCGCTCCGACCGTTCAACGAGGCCCATGTGATCTCGATGCCGGAGATGAACGGCGTGAATGCCGTCCAGTCGTTCAACGTGCACACGATCGCCATCCAGGTGCCGATCGCATCGATCACCCGCAACCGGAACCGGCCCGACAACCCGATGAAGGCCGAGTCGGTGATCGGGGTCTGGGCCACCGCGAGCCGGCGCAAGTCGCGGATGTGGGACAAGGAGAAGGGCAGGTACGACGGGACCGGGCCGTGGCAGCAGGTGTCCCGGCTGGCCAACCCGTTGTTCAACGAGGTGATCGTGCCGATGGCCGAGAAGGATGAGTGGAACGCCCTTCCGCCCCGGCAGGACAGCAGGTTCGCCAAGTACGTGAACCGGCCGGAGCTGGCGAAGCTGCTGCCGGCCCTCTACCCGGGGTGTTCCCGAACCTGGCGGCCTACAACAAGCCCCGGGCCGACCTGAATGCCATCCTGCTGACGGGGATCCCCAAGGGCATCGTCCCGGGATTCCAGAACTTCACCGGACCGGTACAGGCCGACCTGGTGCGGCTCAATGTCGCGATTCCGCCGACCGACCAGCCGAACAACCTCGGGCTGGTCGCGGGTGACCCGGCAGGGTTCCCCAACGGACGGCGTCTCGACGACGACGTGGTCACGATCGAGCTGCGGGCGATCGCCGGCCTGACCATCCCCCTGGTCGACCCGTCGTACGTGCCCGACGCCGCAGCGAGTGCGGTGACCGACGGCACGACGAACACGAATGCGGCGACGACCGACTCCTTCCCCTACCTCGGTCTGCCCGGCGGCGGCTACCAGACCGTCCCCGGCACCACGCAGGCGTCATGACCACGGCAACCGAGGTCGAGAACGCCTGGGCCGGTCAGGGTTCGGTGTTGCTCGACATCGGGGGCGACATCGGCGCCCTGGTCGTCGCGATGCCTGCCGCGATGACGGGCGTCGAGGTCGAGATCCGGCCGGAGGGCGCGGGCCACGGGGTCGACGGTCATTCCCACCATCCGCACGTCGCCGTCGTCAACCGGCCGGTCGGCGACCAGCAAGTGCCGTGCCTGGTGTTCGGCGAGCTCGCCGAGGGCCGCTACGAGCTGTACGAGAAGGGGACGCACGACGTGCGCCTCAGGGCGCAGGTCCGGGGAGGTGAGGTGGCCACGGCTGACTGGCCGGCCTGACGACAGGTCTTGCGCGGCATGAGAGGACGGCATGAGAGCCCTCTCATGCCGTGCTCATTGCGGGCTCACGGCGTGATCGGCAAGGTCTTCATCGAAGGTTCCACCAATGGAAGGAAACCATGATGAAGACGCTCTCGATCGCGACCACCGCGGTGGCGGGTCTGGTCACGACCGGGCTCCTCGCACTTCCCGTCGCAACGGCGTACGCCCAGGACGACGGGCAGGCCGTCAAGCGGGACGAGGAGACCGCCGACGTGGTCCTCGTCGATGACGAGGACGACGACGACACCAACGCCAAGCGGGGCGACAGCAGGTCCAACACCCGCTCGAACTCGAGGGGGAGCCGGGAGTCGCGCGACAGCACCAATAGCAGGAAGACTGCAGTGAGCCGGGACCGGGACCGCAGCCGCGGCGACAAGACTCGCGACTGGACCAAGGACGGCAAGGGCGGGAAGAAGCGCGACTTCTCGCAGAACAGGACCAACGACCGGTCGCGCAACGACACCCGCTGATCGCTGAGGACACCGGAGGGTTGACCGTGGGCAAGGAGACCTGGGACTTCGACCAGGGTGCGACCATCACCACCGAGCTGACCGCGATGCGGCTGCTCGGTGGTGGGTCGTCGTACGAGGCCTATCTGGCGTTCGACGAGATCACCTACGCGCCCGTCGTGGTCAAGGTGCTGCGGCCCGACCGCGTGAGCGACGAGTCGAGCCTGCGTGGCCTGCGCCGCGAGGTGGCGGCGCTGGACCGGGTCAACCATCCGGTGGTCGTGCGCGGCCTCCGGCACGAGCTCGAGGGGGAGCGTCCGCATGTCGTCCTCGAGCACATCGACGGACCGCGCCTCTCGACCCTGATCCGGCGGTACGGGCCGCTCCAGCAGCAGCAGTACCTGCCGCTCGCGATCGACATCGCTTCGGCCCTCCACTACCTGAGGTACGTCGACGTGGTCCACCTCGACATCAAGCCCAGCAACATCATCATGGGTGCCCCGGCCCGGCTGATCGACCTCTCGGTGGCGAGGTCGGGAGTGGCCGCGGCCGAGCTGACGGTTCCGATCGGGACCGACGCCTACATGGCCCCCGAACAGACCGAACCGCCCGACACGGGCACGCCCGGCTTCGCCAGCGACGTCTGGGGCCTGGGCGCCACCCTCTTCGAGGCGGTCGCCGGCTATCGGCCGTTCGACGATGGTGACCGGGACGCGACCGAGCTCGCAGGCCCGGTTCCCACAGGTCGCCGCCGAGCCGTACGACATGCCGGCTGGAGTGCCCGAGGAGGTCGCCAAGGTCGTGTTGGCTTCCCTCCAACCCAACCCGGCGGACCGACCTGAGCCCCACGCGATCTCCGAGGCACTCCAGCCGGTCCTCGAACGACAGCCGAAGGCAAGGCTCAGCTCGAAGCTCAGGGGCTGAAGCGGTAGCCCATCCCGCGGACAGTGGTGATGGTGTCGGCGCCGAACTTCCTGCGGAGGTACCCCACGTAGACGTCGACGACGTTCGAGCCCGGGTCGAAGTCGTAGCCCCAGACGTGGTCCAGGAGCTGCTCGCGGGACAGCACCTGCCCGGCGTTGCGCATGAAGATCTCGGCGAGCACGAACTCGCGGGCCGACAGGTCCACGGACCGGCTGCCCACCTCGGCCTTGCGGGTGCGCAGGTCCAGGCGGACGCCGCCGGCATTCAGCGCGTCCTCGCGGCCGGCCGACTCGCCCGCCGCCGGACGCAGGCGCAGCCGGATCCGGGCCTGGAGCTCGGCATACCGGAACGGCTTGGGCATGTAGTCGTCGGCGCCGCCCTCCAGGGCGGTGACGGTGTCGGCCACCGAGTCGCGAGCGGTGAGCACGATGACCGGCACCCTGGACCCCTGGGAACGCAGCTGGTTCAGCAGCTCGAAGCCGTCCATGCCCGGCAGCCCGATGTCGAGGACGACGAGGTCGTGCGACCCACTCAACGCCTCATCGAGGCCGGTGGGGCCGTCGACAGCGATGGTGGAGACGTGGCCGTCGGCCCGCAGGCCCTTGGCCACGAACGACGCGATCCGGGCCTCGTCCTCCACGATCAGGATGCGGGCCATGTGTCCTCGCTTCCGGGTAGTGCGATCACGAACTTCGAACCATGAGGCTTGGCATCCTCGACCCAGACCGCTCCCCCGTGCCCCTCGACGATGGCGGAGACGATCGACAGCCCGAGACCGAAGCCCTCGTCGCCCTCCCTCGTCTGGCCCCGCTCGAAGCGACCGAAGATCCGAACCCGGTCCTCCTCGGGAACCCCGTCGCCGGCGTCGCGTACCCACAACCGGCCGCCGGATCCGTCGTACGACGACCCCACAGCGATCACGTCGCCGTCGCCGGAGTGCTTGACGGCGTTGTCGACGAGCTGGAGGACAGCCTGCGTGATCCGCTGCTCGTCCATCGTCACGAGACCCTCTCCGGCGGCGTCGAGCTCCCAGGTGCGATCGCCGAGGCCGCGGGCCTTCGCCAGCAGGGTATGGGTCAGCCGCTCGAGGCTGACCGACGTCGGGGTGAGGAAGTCGGGCCGCTTGGCCTTGGCGAGCACGATGAGGTCGCCCACCAGCCCGGACATCCGGTCGACCTCGTCGAGCAGCAGTGTCCGGGTCTCGGCCACCTCCTCCGGGTCGGTCGCGTCCAGGAGCTCCAGGTGGCCACGGAGCACGGTGAGCGGTGTTCGGAGCTCGTGGCCGGCCGCGTCGAGGAACCTTCGCTGCCCGACGAACGCGGCCTCGAGTCGGTCCAGCATGCCGTTGACGGTGTGCGTCAGTGCGGTGATGTCGTCGTTGCCGGTCTCGGGGATGCGGCGGGACAGGTCGGTGGCGCTGATCTCGTCCGCTGTCCTGCGGAGCACGCGCAGCGGGGCGAGCAGCCGACCCGACTGGAACGCCGCGATCGCCGTGATGATCCCGAGTGACAGCAACGCCACGATGGCATAGGTCTGCAGGGTCCGGTTGAGCTCGGAGTGCTCGTCATCGAGGAAGTTGACGATGGCCAGGGCGCCGCTCTCCTCGTTGTTGCCCACAGGCACGAGGGTGACCCACACCTCCCCGAACTCGTCGGAGTCGATCACGCTGGTCCCGCCCTCGTCCCTGACGGACGCGACGGCGTCGAGGTAGACCGAGTCGTCCAGGATCTGCTCGCCGTACCTGTTGGCGGTTCGCAGGGGACGCACACCCTCGACGTAGCCCACCAGCATCTCGTCGTCGTCCGGAACGTTACGGGTGAGGAAGACCCTCAGGATGCGCTCCACCTCGGTGAACGGCTCGCCCGTCGCCGGATCCTGCCGGAGTGCCCGGAACTCGGCGATCTCCTGGTCGATCTGCTCGTTCACTTCCCGTTCGATGCGAGCGGACTCCAGCGCGTAGACCAGCAGGCCGGAAGCCGCCATCGCGACGGCCGTGAGCAGGGAGATGACAACCGTGATCCGGGTGCGGACGGAGAACTGTGCGAACCCTCTGCGCTCGCGGAGTCGCGGCTCGCGCGGCGGCTCAGTCGTCGCCTCCGGCGTCGTCGGAGTCGTCGCCACCTCGCGAGTCGTCATCCTGTCCTTCCGGCCGGTCGTCGTCGCCTCCGTCGACCCGGGTCGGCTGCGGCACGACGACGCGGGCTCCATTGTCGTCTTCGTCGGTGTCGTCGCGGTCGCCGTCATCATCACCCCGATCATCGGGTGGCGTCGACTCGCGCTTCCCCGGGCTGGGGGACTCGGTCACGTCCGAGATCTGCACCGGGTCACGGGGGCGCGGCTCCTCGGCAGACGATCCCGCGAGCGACCCCACGACGTACGCCGCCATCGGCACTGCGAGCGCGAGGCCGATCAGGACCCTGCCGAACGTCGTCATCACGTGTCGGCGCTGATCGAGTCGGCGGCACTGTCGCCGTCGACACTGTCATCGGCCGGCACGCCGTCGCGGGAGTGGGTGTCATTTGCCGTTCCGGCACCACCGGCCGGAGAGCCGTCGTCGGTGGCCGCTGTGGGCGGGCTCGCTGTCGTTCGTGCCGGCCGCGGGCTGGCCACCGCCTCCGTCCGTGACCTGGTCGGCCCGGTCGTCCTGACCGTCGTCACTGTCGTCGTCGTGACCGTCGTCGTGACCGTCGTCGTCACCGTCGTCGTCACGGCCGTCGTCACCGTCTTCGACGCGTCCCTTGTCGTTCTCGTCCCGCTTGGCATCGTCAGAGATTCGCCACGGTCGACCGGGATCGCCGGACCGGTCCTCGATCACGATCGTTTCGCGCGGGCGCTGGCTGTCGGCCGAGGCCATCAGCGACCCGGCGACGTACGCCGCGATCGGCACCACCAGACCCAGCGCCACCAGGTACTTCCACCACGTGCTCATGTCGCTACGCTCCCGGCTCAGCGTGGGAAGCGCGTGAGCGCCTCATGAGACGACTCTCATGAACCGCTCGTCGCGCGGGAGCCCGCCTTGGCCGATCCTGTAGTCCCGCCTCGCCTCGCGACCTGCCCCGGCTCACTACAGTGGCAAGGGATCGGAGGAGGTCTGCATGTTCGTGCCGCTCAGCATCTCTGACTTCATAGACCGCGCCGTGACGGTGTACGGCGACCGCACCGGTGTCGTCGACGAACCCGACCAACCCGCTACGTCGCTCGGTGAGCTGACGTACGCCGAGCTGGGCGCCCTGGCCCGAAGGCAGGCGGCCTTCCTCGACGGTCTCGGGATCGCCATCGGAGACCGCGTCGCAGTGGTGAGCCACAACAGCGCCCGGCTGCTCACCTCGTTCTTCGGGGTCGCCGGCTCGGGCCGGGTGCTGGTGCCCGTCAACTTCCGGCTGCGCCCCGACGAGGTGTCCTACATCGTCGAGCACTCCGGCGCCCGCGTCCTCCTGGTGGACCCGGAGCTCGACGACGCGCTCACCGACGTCAAGGCCGAACATCGGTTCGTCCTCGGCGACGACGACAACTTCCTCGCCCCCGAGGGGGTGGAGCCGCAGCCCTGGGAGCCGGACGAAGGAGCCACCGCCTGCATCAACTACACATCCGGCACGACCGCGCGCCCCAAGGGCGTGCAGATCACGCACCGCAACATCTGGGTCAATGCGGTGACGTTCGGCTTGCACACCGCAATCACCGATCGCGACGTGTACCTGCACACGCTGCCGATGTTCCACGCCAACGGCTGGGGCATGCCGTTCACGATGACCGGACTCGGCGTCCCCCAGATCGTGCTCCGCAAGGTCGATGGTTCGGAGATCCTGCGCCGGGTCGAGAAATACGGGGTGACCGTGATGTGCGCGGCTCCGGCCGTCGCGGCGGCCGTCCTCGAGGCCGCCCAGGACTGGGAGGGCGAGATCCCCGGGCGCGGCCGGACCAGGATCATCATGGCCGGGGCTCCGCCGCCCACGAAGACGGTGGCCCGGGTCGAGGAAGAGCTCGGCTGGGAGTTCATCCAGATCTACGGGCTCACCGAGACCTCGCCGCTGCTCACTGTCAACCGCACCCGTGCCGAGTGGGACGGGCTGTCGGCCGAGGGCCGCGCCCAGCACCTGGTCCGCGCGGGGGCGCCCGCGCTCGGGGTCCGGTTGGACGTCGACCGTGAGGGCGAAGTGCTGGCCAGGTCGAATGTCGTGCTCGAGGGCTACTGGGACCAGCCGGAGGAGTCGGAGCAGGCCCTTGAGGGCGGCTGGTTCCACACCGGTGACGGCGGCTGGATCGGCGACGACGGCTACCTCAGCATCAGCGACCGCAAGAAGGACGTGATCATCACCGGTGGGGAGAACGTCTCATCGATCGAGGTCGAGGACGTGCTCTTCTCCCATCCGGCGGTCGCCGAGGTCGCCGTGATCGGCGTCCCCAGCGAGAAGTGGGGGGAGACCATCAAGGCCCTCGTCGTGGTCACCGAGGGCGAGGAGGCCACGGAGTCCGAGCTGATCGCCTGGTGCAAGGAGAAGGCGGCCGGCTTCAAGGCGCCGACATCCGTCGAGTTCCGTGACGAGCTCGCCCGCACGGCGACCGGGAAGCTGCAGAAGTTCAAGCTCCGCGAGCCGTACTGGGAAGGCCGCGATCGCCAGGTGAACTAGCCCCCGACCTGGCCGGTTCGCGGCCGAGCTACTCCGGCTCGGCCAGGACGCCGACCCCGACCGAGTCCAGGATCTTCACCTTCTGGACCGCAGTCAGGTCGTTGTCGGATTCGAAGGCCATCACGAGGAAGCCCGGCTGCTCGGACTCCCGGGTCGGGACCCACACGAGTCCACTCCCGTCGGCCCGCTCCACCACGGTGAACGCCCGGCCGCGGTGCTGGATCTCTTCCCCTGCCGGTCCGGGCCCCGAACGGAGGCTGAACTCCGGAAGGTCGAGCTCGTACGGGCCACCGCCGTGGTCGAGCGCCCCGGGTGCCTCGACCTCGAACGCGTACGCGTCGTCGTCCGCGGGCAGCTTCGACGCAGCCGGCGGCGCGGCCGGCTCGATGTCCTCCGCCACGGTCGCGTCCGGACCCGTCAGGGTGATCGCGGCAACGGCGGCGGCGGCCGCGATGCCGGTCCCGGCGAGCACCGCTGCGGTGGTCCGCCTCCGGACCGCCGTCTCGCCGCGACGAACGTCGGCGGCCGGGTCGAGTTGCGGGAGCCGATCCTCACCGGCGGCGAGGTCGAGGAGTTCCTTGAGGTCGTTCATGAAACGCTCCCTGGTCCGGCCGGGGCGAGAGTGCCCAGGGCCTGTCTCAAATGGGCCAATGCCTTGGCGTTCTGCGACTTGACGGTGCCTTCGGAGCACCCGAGCATCAGGGCCGTCGTGGCGACGTCCTGGTCCAGCCAGTGCCGCAGCACGACGACCGCCCGCTGCCGCGGCGGCAGCCCGTCGAGTGCGCTGAGGACGACTGCCCGGGTGTCGTGATCGGCTGGCGGGTCCGGTCGGTCGCTGTCCAGGAGGGCCACGGTCTCGCGGCGTCGCCACAGCCGACGGGTCTGGTCGATGTAGGTGTTGGTGAGGGTGCGGTAGGCGTAGTGCCTCGGCTCCTCGGACCGCTGGACCTTCTGCCAGCGCACATAGAGCTTCGTGAGGGTCTGCTGCACGAGGTCCTCGGCGTGCCCGTCGTCGCCGGAGGTGAGCAGACGGGCGGCGCGGAAGAGCCTCGGCCGGTTCGCGATCACGAACTCCGTGAAGTCCAGGCGCTTGTCGGGCACTGGTCTTTCCCTCGGTCGTTGGGCTGGGACACCTGGTATGACGAGTCGGGGCCCTCGTCCGGTTGCCTCCCGGTTGTCTAGTCTCGGGCCATGCCGAGCCTGAAGGACGTCGTCGACCTTGTCCACGGCTGGTACCCGCCCGCCACCGCCGATGACTGGGACGCCGTTGGCCTCGTGTACGGCGACCCGGCCGCCTCCGTGGCCAAGGTGCTGTTCGCGGTTGATCCGGCGCCCGACGTGGCGCGCGAGGCGGCCGAGTGGGGCGCCGACCTGCTCGTCGTGCACCACCCGCTCTTCCTCAAGCCGGTACACGGCTTCGCGGCCACCACCCCGAAGGGCCGGACCCTGGCCACTCTCGCCGGCGCCGGCTGTGGCCTGCTGACGGCGCACACCAACGCCGACCGCGCCGTCGATGGTGTCTCGGAGGCCATGGCCCGCGCCCTCGGTCTTGAGGAGCTGAGCCCGCTGGCGACGTCGCCGGGACCAGCTACGGACAAGCTTGTCGTCTTCGTCCCGCCCGGGTCGGCCGACGCCGTTCGGGAGGCCCTGGCTGCGTCGGGTGCCGGCCGGATCGGCGACTACGACCACGCGTCGTTCTCGACGCCTGGCGAGGGCCGGTTCCGCCCGCTGGCCGGGGCGAATCCGACGGTCGGCGAGGTGGGGCGGATCGAGATGGTCGCCGAAGTGCGGGTCGAGTGTGTGCTCCCGCGGTCGGAGCGCGCGGCGGTCGTGGCGGCGATGCTGGCGGCCCATCCCTACGAGGAGCCGGCCTACGACGTGCTCGAGCTCGCCGATCCCGGACTCGCGGACTCCGGCGTCGGCCGGATCGGGACGATCGCGGAGACCACGCTCCAGCACTTCGCCGAGCACGTCGCCGCGGCCCTCCCCGCGACCACCCACGGCGTCCGGGTTGCCGGCGACCCGGAGGCGCGGGTGCGCCGGGTCGCGGTGTGCGGGGGAGCGGGCGACTTCCTCCTCGGCGACGTCCGTGCCGCCGAGGTCGACGCCTATGTCACCAGCGACCTGCGCCACCACCCGGCGAGCGAGTTCCGTGAGCACGACGGGCCCGCCCTGGTCGACGTCGCACACTGGGCGGCGGAGTGGACCTGGCTGCCGGTGGTGCAGGCGAAGGTGGTGCAGGCGCTGGGGGATACGGTGGAGACCCGCGTGAGCACCATCCGCACCGACCCCTGGCAGTTCCGGATCTGAAGGAGCCGACCCTGAAAGCCGACCCATTCGTCCAGCTGAAACTGCTCGACATCCAGGAGCTCGACTCCCGGGCCGACCTGCTGCGACACCAGCGCACCAACCTGCCTGAGCTGGCCGAGATCGCCGAGACGGAGCGTCGTCGGGCCGATCTGGAGAACCAGGTCCGCGACGCGCAGATCGTGGTCGACGACCTGGCTGCGGAGCAGAAGAAGATCGACGCCGACGTCGAGCAGGTCAAGACCCGGCGGGTCCGGGACCGCGAGCGGATGGACAAGGGCCTGGTCACCAACCCCAAGGACCTCGAGCGGATGCAGCACGAGCTGGTCTCCCTCGAGCGGCGGATCACCAGCCTCGAGGACGAGGAGCTCGAGGTGATGGAACGGGCCGAAGAGGCGCAGAAGGCACTCGACTCGTTGACGGCGCAGGCCGCGGCCGCAGGAGAGCGGCTCGCGGCACTGGTCGCCGCGCGGGACCAGAAGTCGGCGACCATCGATGCCGAGCTGGAGACACTCGGGCGGGACCGCGCACCCGCCGTCGACGGGATCCCGGCCGACCTGTTGACCCTCTACGACCGCTTGCGTGGACAGAAGGGCGGCGTCGGCGCGGCCGCACTGCGCGCCCGCCAGTGTGGCGGCTGCCGGCTGAGCCTCGACAACGCCGAGCTCGCCGTCATCCGGACGGCGCCCAGCGACGCCGTGATCCGCTGCGAGGAATGCCAGCGGATCCTGGTCCGCACGGCCGAGTCCGGCCTGTGAACCTCGGCCGCCCGGGGGCGCCGGCCGCGGTCCTGATCGAGGCCGACGGCGGATCCCGCGGCAACCCCGGCCCTGCGGCGTACGGCGCCGTCCTCAAGGACGCCGAGACCGGCGCCGTCATCGCCGAGGACGGCTCCACGATCGGGGTGGCGAGCAACAACGTCGCGGAGTACAGCGGGCTGATCGCAGGCCTCAAGCTGGCCGAGGAGTTCGCACCGGACGCGGAGATAGAGGTCCGGATGGACTCCAAGCTCGTGGTCGAGCAGATGTCGGGGCGCTGGAAGATCAAGCACCCGGACATGCGGCCACTGGCCATGGAGGCCAACCGGCTGGCACCGTTCGGGACGACGTACACCTGGGTTCCGCGGGAGCAGAACAAGCACGCCGACCGCCTGGCCAACGAGGCCCTGGACGGGAAACGGAGCGGAGTGACGACCCCGGCAGCCGTCGACGCGGCGGACGTCTACGAGGATGACCTCCCGGGCTCGGAGCACGCCGAGTCGGTGATCGAGGAGGTCGAGAGCCCTGGTGCGGCCGCTGGAGCCGGCTCGCGCGGATGGGCAGAACCCTCGGTGGCGACCACGCTGGTCCTCGTCCGGCACGGCGTCACCGCGCACACGACGGAGAAGCGGTTCTCCGGTGGTCTCGCGAGCGCCAACCCTGGCCTGAGCGACGAGGGTCGCGACCAGATCCGGGCCACGGGGGACTGGCTGTCGGCGATCGCGGAAGACGTCGACGTGCTCGTCTCCTCGCCGGTGCGGCGGGCACGCGAGTCCGCCGACATCCTCGGCGAGCTGCTGGGCCGGCCCGTCGTGGAGGAACCCGGCTTCGCGGAGATGGAGTTCGGCGCGTGGGACGGGCTGACGTTCGTCGAGGTCGCAGAGCGTCATCAAGAGGACCTGGACACCTGGCTGGGCTCCCTCGACACGGTGCCCGGCGGTTCCGGTGAGTCGTTCCGAGCCGTCGAGAAGCGGGTGCTCGAGGCGCGCGACCGGCTGCTCGCGGAGCACACCGGGAAGACAATCGTCGCGGTCAGCCACGTGACACCGATCAAGACGCTGGTGGCCCATGCGCTCATGGCACCTCTCGAGGCGGTCTTCCGGATGGAGCTGGTCCCGGCCGCGGTGACGGTCCTGTCGTACTTCGACGGCGGCAAGGACGGCACGGTGCCAATGGCGTCCATGCGACTCTTCAACGCGCGCCCGGGCGACGTGCTGCCGCCCGGCCGAATGTAGTCACACCTCGTCGACCACCACGTCGAGCCGGGTCCCGTGCTTGCCGGGTTCGCCCTCCTCGACCTTCCAGCCGAGGTCGCGCAGCAGGTCCGCCAGCTGGGCCGGCGACCGTGGGGTCCCGCCGTCCTCGAGGACCGCCCTCGTGATGCGCCCCTTGGTGGCCTTGTTGAAGTGACTCACGACCTGGCGCCGGCCCTTCGACCTCGTGCAGCACGCGGACCGTGGCCACCTTCCGCGCCAGGCCATGCGGGGGACGCCAGAACGCGGCGTACATGCCGGACCGGAGGTCGACGAGCAGTCCGCGGCCGAGCGCGTCCTGGATCGCCGGACCGAGAGCGGATCGCCAGGCGCCGGCCACCGTCCCGAGGCCGGGCAGTGTGGTGTCGCCGGAGAGGCGGTACGCCGGGATCCGGTCGCTCGGGCGGAGCAGCCCGAAGAGGGACGAGGTGATCGCGAGCCGGCCGTGGGCCCGGCGCCTGGCCGTGGTGGACAGTGAGTCGAAGTCCAGAGCGTCGTACAGAACGCCGGTGTAGACGCGGTCGACGCGGGCGGTGGCGGAGGTGCGAAGCCGGGCGTCGAGGTCGAGCAGATCGTGCTGTGTGGGACCGAGATCGAGGGCCCGGGCGGCCGGGCCGGGGTCGCCGAGGCACAGGTCGACCAGGGACGCCAGGACGCGCTCTCTCACGTCGATGAGCTCCGGGAAGCTCAGCGATCCCGGATCGAGCGGCTTGCCCCGGCGGGGGACGGTCTTGCCCTCGCTGGGGGGCAGCAGGATCAGCACGGTGCAAGGCTAGGGGGTGCCACTAAGGTGCGTGCATGGCGAGCGATCGAGTGGTGCACGTCCGGCACGCCGACGACGGGGTGGCGGCCCGGAGCCTGCGGGACGGGATCGCCCGGATCCAGGCCGAGCTCGAGGTGTCACCGGAGTTCCCGCCGGAGGTCGCGGAGGCGGCGGCCCGGGCGGCGGCCGACCCCCGGCTGCCCGATCTCGACCGCACGGACCTCCCGTTCGTGACCATCGACCCCGCTTCGGCACTCGACCTCGACCAGGCCCTCCACATCGAGCGCGCTGGCGACGGGTATGTCGTCCACTACGCGATCGCGGATGTCGCCGCCTTCGTCTCGGCCGGCGACCCCGTCGACCTGGAGGCCCATCGGCGTGGTGAGACCCTCTACGGCGCCGACTCCAAGGTGCCACTCCACCCGAAGGTCATCTCCGAGGACGCCGGCTCGCTCCTGGCCGACCAGGTCCGGCCCGCCCTGCTCTGGACCATCCAGGTGGACGAGACCGGTGAAGGCACCGACGTCACGGTCGAGCGGGCACGCGTCCGGTCGACCGCCAAGCTCGACTACGACGGCGCGCAGAAGGCGATCGACGACGGCTCCGCCGCCGAGTCTCTCCTGCTGCTGAAGGAGGTCGGCGAGCTCCGCCTCAGGCGCGAGGCGGCCCGCGGGGGGATCTCGCTTCCGCTACCGGAGCAGGAGATCGCCGTCGAGGGCGAGCGGTGGGACCTGGAGTTCCGCGAGATGCTCCCCGTGGAGCGGTGGAACGCACAGATCTCCATGCTCACCGGCTTCGCTGCGGCATCGCTCATGGTCTACGCCCGGGTCGGACTGCTCCGCACCCTTCCGCCGGCCCGCCCGCACGACGTACAGCGGCTGCACCGCACGGCGCGCGGCCTCGGCATCGACTGGCCTGCGGAGCAGCTCTACCCGGACTTCATCCGGACCCTCGACCCCGCGAAGCCCAACCACGCCGCGATGGTGCTCGCCTGCACCCGCCTGCTCCGGGGCAGCGGGTACGTCGGGTTCGACGGCGAGGTGCCCGCCGAGCCGCAGCACTCCGCCCTGGCATCGGAGTACGCCCACGTGACCGCGCCCCTGCGCAGGCTCGGTGACCGGTATGCCGGCGAGATCTGCGTCGCCCTGTGCGCAGGCACGGACGTCCCGACCTGGGTCATCGACAAGCTGCACGACCTGCCGGAGACGCTGAAGGCCTCCGCGCAGCTTGCCAACCGCTACGAGCGGGCGATCCTGGACCTGGTCGAGGCCGGCGTGCTGCAGGACCGGGTGGGGGAGACCTTCTCGGCTGTGGTGGTCGACGTCGACGAGAAGGACGATCGTCGCGGCGTGATCACGATCCAGGACCCCGCAGTCGAGGCTCGGGTGGTGTCCTCCTCCGACCTGCCGTTGGGTCACGAGGTCCGGGTGAAGCTGACGAAGGCCGACGTGGGCGAGCGGGCGCTCGAGTTCACCTTGGAATGACCACGCGGTTCGACCGGGGGCTCAGTTGTCGGGATCCACGGGCGCGCCGGGATCGGCCGGCGTCGGAGACAGGCCCTCGAGATAGTCGTCGGTGTAGTCGATGAGCAGGTCGACCCACATCGGCAGGTGGTCGGACATCTGGTAGGTCCGCCAGTACGTCTTGAAGTACTTCTGCTTCTCCTCCTCGGTCCGCGGGGTGCCGTCGGACTTCGTCTCGTAGCTGTCCGGCATCTGTTCGGCGTACGTCGCGTGGTCGGCCTCGCGGTAGACGCTCTCGTAGAAGTCGAAGACCCCGGCCGGCCCGGCGGGGAGGAACTCGTGCTGCACCGGCAGCACCGCGATCTGGTCGTAGAACTTGTTCTTCGGCACGTTGGTGCCCGGCAGGTCCTGGAGCGGCTTGGGGACGGTCCATCCGGCGTCGGTGAGCGCCTGCATCGTGAGGTTGCTGCGGTCGAAGATGTTGAAGTCCCCGAGGATGACCAGGTGCGGGGAGGTGGAGACTCCGTCCTTCGCGCGGTCGGCCAGGAACTGGGCAACCGCCCTGATCTCCTCGACCCGGGCCGGCAGGTCGGCCTTGCTGTCGCCGTAGAGGATGTGGACGGTGGCCAGCTGGAACTTCACCCACCCGGCCTGGAAGCTCGCCGAGAAGGGCGTCCGCACGATCTGGGCGGCCGGGACCGTGGTCCCGTCGGCCTGCACGACAGGCGGCAGCACCAGCTCACCCGCGAGTCCGGTGAACCGGACCTTGCGGCTGTCGTAGACGTAGGCCAGTCGCTCGTCGTTGCCGGCCCTGCCCTCGGTGGTGTCGGAGACCAGGAAGCGCCAGTGTCCACCCAGGTGGTCGACGAGAGTCTCCAGCGCCGTCAGGTCGCGACGGACCTCCTGGAGTGCCACGAGGTCGAAGCGCGAGACGATCTCCGCGAGGTAGTAGTACGGCTCCGGTGACCGGTCGCCGTACATGGAGGAGTCGAACTCGCGGATGTTCCAGGTGGCGAGTCGGAGCGTGCTGTCGAGCGTCTTGGGCGGGATCCCGCCCTCGCCTTCCAGCTGGGTGCGGAGCCGCTTGAGCCCCGCGATGATCCGCGATCGTCCCCGAGTCGACCGAAGAGATGAGTAGTTCGGCATGGCGGGCTCCTGCGGACAGGCGGAGTTGCACTGGTCGAACTCTAGGAGTCACGGACTCGCTGCGCGATACGCAGTGCCTACCCCGGCCCCGGGATGCCGGGAGCGGTCAGAGGACCTCGTAGACGCAGTGGGCGTTGACCAACGCGCGATACGGGGTGCCCTGTGGACCCACGAGGAAGAGGATGTCCAGCTCCAAGGAGTCCACGTCCAAGGCTTCGACCGGGGTGTGGAGAGGGGCCGACAGGTAGCGCGACGTCCCGTTCTGGTAGTTCACCTTGAGGTAGACCTCGGCATCGCCGTAGGTCTCGAGCTGTCGATGCTCCATCGTGACGGCACCGCTGCGATCCGATTCCAGGATCCGTATCGACTGCCCACCGAGCTGCGCGACGTCACTCGCCTTCACCCATTGCGTGGCCGGGGACTGGCCTGCCTGGTCGACGAACACGTTCAGCCATTGCCTGCTCATGGTGGCTCCCATCTCTTGAGTGTCGAGAAGCTGCCAACTAGGAGTGATCTCAAGGCGGTGGGATACGTCAGCCCGCGGCGTTCCAGACCTCGGCCAGCCGGTCCGGCCCGAATCCGCCCTTCGCGACGTAGGCCGCCGCGCCGCAGCCGACGAGATCGAAGTCGTCCTCGTCGTACGTCGAGAGCAGCACCACCACGGGACCGTCGCCGTTGGCCGTGATCAGGCGGGTGGCCGCGATACCGTCGATGCCGGGAAGGTTCACGTCCATCAGGACGAGGTGCGGGCGCAGTTCCTCGGCCGCCACGAGGGACTCCTCGCCGGTCGTGGCGGAACCGACAACGACGAATCCGTGGGTCGCGTCGACCACCGTCCGCATGGCAGTCAGGAACGGCTCCTGGTCGTCGACGATGAGCACCCGGATCTCTGTCAACCGACACCTCCTGGTCCCATCCTCTCGCGGCGACGGGGAGGTCCGGGAGAGGGAAAACCGCCCCCTCCCCGGGGGTTGGCTCACCCTTCGACGCCCTCGAACATCTGTCTAGACGGACCAGCCGGGGAGGAGGCCTGTCAGGCTACGGGGCGGGTACGTTGACGAGGTCGAGGGGAGCAGAACCGTCATGCAGGCGGTGGTGTACGAGGAGTTCCGGCTGACTCCGGAGATCGTCTCCGTCGCGGATCCGGCCTGCCCACCGGAGGGTGTGGTCATCGCCGTGGAGGCGACGGGACTCTGCCGCAGCGACTGGCATGGCTGGATGGGCCACGACCCGGACATCCGCCTGCCGCACGTGCCGGGCCACGAGTTTGCGGGCACCGTCGTCGAGGTCGGTCCGGACGTGCGCGCCTGGTCGACAGGCGCCCGCGTCACCACGCCGTTCGTGCTGGCCTGCGGCACCTGCGCCACCTGTCTTCGCGGCGACCATCAGGTGTGCGACCGGCAATTCCAGCCGGGCTTCACGCACCCAGGCTCGTTCGCGGAGCTGGTCGCGATCGACCGGGCCGACGTCAACCTGGTCGCGCTCCCGGAGGATCTCGACTCCGACACCGCGGCCGGTCTCGGCTGCCGGTTCGGTACGGCGTACCGCGCCATCGCCGACCTCGGCGAGGTGGCTGCGGGAGACCGGGTCGTCGTACAGGGCTGTGGTGGCCTCGGCCTGTCGGCGGTGATGATTGCCGTCGCGCGGAGAGCGGAGGTCATCGCGGTCGACGTGGCTCGGCCGTCCCTCGACCTCGCACTGTCCCTGGGCGCGACGGTGGCTCTCGACGCGTCGGCGGTCGCAGTGGCTGAAGCCGTGCACGAGATCACGGGCGGGGGAGCGGACGTCTCGATCGACGCGTTGGGGAGCCGGGTGACGATGGAGAGCTCGCTCCGCTGCCTGCGCAAGCGTGGCCGGCACCTGCAGGTCGGTCTGCTCGCCGGCGCCGATGCCTCGCCCGCCGTACCGATGGAACTGGTCGTCGGCTCCGAGCTCCAGCTGCTCGGCAGCCACGGGATGGCGGCCTCGGCATACCCGCGGATGCTCGCCGAGATCGCGGACGGCACCTTGCAGCCCGGGCGCCTCATCCGGGATCGCATCGACCTCGACGACGCGCCCGAGAGGCTGGCCGCGCTGGGCAGCCCCGACGCCGGTGCCGGGGGCATCACGATCATCAGGCCCCGGTCGTGAGCACCGACGACGTGATCGAATCGATCGACGCGCACTTCGTCAGGCGGGTCATCGCCTGGCAGGGGACCGACGACGGGGCCGGCCCACTGCAGGACCCGGCCGCCCGGTCGGTGGACGCGGCACGGCTGCTGGTCTGCTTCGACGCCCAGGTCCAGAGCCGGCACCTCGACCTGGCGGCACGCTGGCTCCAGGAACGCGGTGAGGGCTTCTACACGATCGGCTCGTCGGGTCACGAGAGCAACGCGGCCGTGGCGCTGGCGCTCCGACCGACCGATCCGGCGCTGCTGCACTACCGCTCGGGCGGCTTCTACGCCGCGCGGGCACAGCAGGTGCCGGGGACCACCCCGATCGCGGACGTCCTCAGGGGTGCGGCCGCCTCCGTCGACGACCCGATCTCCGGTGGGCGGCACAAGGTGTTCGGGCACCACACGCTCTCGGTGATCCCGCAGACGTCCACGATCGGATCGCACCTGCCTCGCTCGTTCGGGCTTGCGTTCTCCGTGGGCCGGGCAGCCTCCCTCGGCCTCGACTCGCCCTGGCCGCATGACGCCGTGGTGGTGGCGAGCTTCGGCGATGCGTCGGTGAACCACTCCACCACCGTGGGCGCACTCAACGCGACGGCCTACTGCACCACCAGAGGTGTACCGGTGCCGCTGTTGCTGGTCTGCGAGGACAACGGGTTCGGGATCAGCACACCGACGCCGGCCGGATGGATCGGGCGTGCCCTGTCCCGGTGGTCCGGTGTCGACTATCAGGTGGCGGACGGGGTCCGTCCAGCCGAGGTGATGGCGCGGGCCGACGAGGCGGTGCGCACCGTGCGTGAGGAGCGTCGACCGGTGATCCTCCACGTCCGGACCGTCCGCCTGATGGGCCACGCCGGGTCCGACGTGGAGCTGGGCTACCGGTCCCGGGCGCAGATCGTGCGGGACTACGAGCGTGACCCGTTGCTGGGCACCGCGGCCACCCTGGTCGGGATCGGTGCGTTGACGCCGGTGGACGTCCTGGCCCGATACGAGCGGGCCCGTCAGGTCGTGATGCGGGAGGCCGAACGTGTGATCGGCACGTCCCGGCTGGCCAGCGCGGCGCAGGTGATGGCCCCGCTGACCGCGCGTCGGCCGGACGCCGTGCGCGCCGCCGCCGGACGAGCCGGACCGGGAGACGCCGCCCCCGTCGACGCGACGCCGGTGACGCTCGCCGGTGCCGTCAACGCGACCCTCCACGACCTGCTCGCGGCGCGGCCGGAGGCAGTGGTGTTCGGGCAGGACGTCGCGGCCAAGGGCGGCGTGTACGGCGTGACCCGTGGCCTGCAGAAACGGTTCGGCGGTCCGCGAGTTTTCGACACGCTGCTGGACGAGCAGACGGTGCTCGGAACCGCCCTGGGCGGCGCACTGGCCGGCCTGTTGCCGATCGTAGAGATCCAGTACCTCGCCTACCTGCACAATGCCGAGGACCAGCTCCGTGGGGAGGGAGCATCGCTGGCGTTCTTCTCCGACGGCCAGTACCGCAACGGCATGGTGGTCCGGGTCCCCGGACTCGGATACCAGAAGGGGTTCGGCGGGCACTTCCACAACGACAACTCCGTGGCGGTCCTCCGCGACGTCCCGGGCCTGGTGGTGGCCGTACCGTCCCATCCGGCCGAGGCGCCGGCACTGCTGCGGACGTGCGTCGGGCTCGCGGTCGAGGAGGGCCGGGTCTGCGTTTTCCTCGAACCGATCGCGCTCTACCACCAACGCGACCTGTTCGACGGCGACGGCGCGTGGCTCGCGTCCGTACCAGCCTGCCTCTGTGGACGACGCCGACGTCTTCGGCGAGGTCGCCGTGCACGGAGCGGGCGAGGACCTGCTCATCGTCACGTTCGGGAACGGGGTGCGGATGTCGATGCGCGCCGCCGAACGGCTGCAGGAGCGGGGTGTGGCGAGCACCGTCCTGGACCTCCGCTGGCTCGCCCCGCTGCCGGTCGAGGGCCTGGCCCGGCACGCTCGGCGCTTCCGCCACGTCCTGGTGGTCGACGAGACACGTGCCGCCGGCGGCGTCTCTGAGGGCGTGCTCGCCGCACTGGCCGACCAGGGGTACGACGGCCGCGTGCGTCGGGTGACCAGCCAGGACAGCTTCGTGCCTCTCGGGCCGGCGTCCGGTCTCGTCCTGGTCTCTGAGGATGACGTCGTGGCCGCCGGAGCCTCGATGGTGGAGGGTGGGGGCATGGAGGCTGAGGGCATGGAGGGTGGGGGCATGGCGATTGGGGGAACGGAGACCAGGCATTCCGCGGGAGGACGCCATGCGCGACGAGCGGATCCCGAGGTCGAGGGACCGAAACCCGACGGAGCCCGAACGATGAGCGACATCGCGGGCTACACCCACGAGATCCTGGAACGGCTGGGGGTCAAGGACCCGTTCGACCACGCGGGCACGCTCGTGTCGCGCACGCCCATCGACGGCAGTGAGATCGGCCGCCTGCGGACGCACACCTCAGACGAGGTCGCGAGCGTCATCGGCCAGGCCCAGCAGGCGTTCGAGGCCTGGCGGGCCGTGCCGGCGCCCGTGCGCGGTGAGCTGGTCCGCGAGCTGGGCCAGCTCCTGCGTGAGCACAAGGAGGACCTGGGCGCCCTGGTGTCGATCGAGGCCGGGAAGATCGTGTCCGAGGGGCTCGGCGAGGTCCAGGAGATGATCGACATCTGCGACCTAGCGGTCGGTCTGTCCCGTCAGCTGTTCGGGCTCACGATCGCGAGCGAGCGGCCCGGGCACCGGATGATGGAGCAGTGGCACCCGCTCGGCGTGGTCGGCGTGATCTCCGCCTTCAACTTCCCGGTCGCCGTCTGGTCGTGGAACACCGCGCTGGCACTGGTCTGTGGCGACGCCGTGGTCTGGAAGCCGTCGGAGAAGACCGCGCTGACAGGCCTGGCGTGCCAGGCCCTGACGGCAGAGGCGGCGCGTCGGGTGGGCGCTCCCGAGCACGTCTCGTCGGTCCTGCTCGGTGACGCGTCGGTCGGCCTCGCCCTCGTCGACGACCCGCGGGTGGCGTTGGTGTCAGCGACGGGCTCGACCCGGATGGGCAAGGCGGTGGCACCGCGCGTCGCGGGTCGGCTCGGCCGGCTGCTGCTCGAGCTGGGCGGCAACAACGCGGCGATCGTGGCGCCCTCCGCCGATCTGGAGCTGGCCGTGCGCGGCATCGTGTTCTCCGCGGTGGGGACTGCAGGTCAGCGGTGCACGTCGCTTCGCCGGGTGATCGCCCACTCGTCGATCCACGACGAGCTGGTCGAGCGGCTGCGCGCTGGCCTATGAGTCACTCCCCATCGGCTCGCCCCTCGAGGGATCGACCCTGGTCGGCCCCCTGGTCGACGAGGCCGCCGGGGAGGCGTTCGAGGCAGCGATCCGACAGGCGATCGAGGACGGCGGAACCCTCGTCACGGGTGGCGACCGGGCACCGGTCGACGGTGGTGGCTGCTACGTCCGCCCCGCGATCGTCACGATGCCCGCGCAGACCGCCATCGTGCAGGCCGAGACGTTCGCCCCGCTTCTCCACGTGCTGTCCTACGACGACCTGGACGAGGCGATCGCGCTGCACAACGACGTCACCCAGGGTCTCTCGTCCTCGATCTTCACCCTCGACGTCCGTGAGGCGGAGCGGTTCGTGTCGGCAACCGGATCGGACTGTGGCATCGCCAACGTCAACATCGGCCCCTCCGGCGCGGAGATCGGTGGCGCGTTCGGCGGCGAGAAGGACACCGGGGGAGGTCGCGAGTCCGGCTCTGACGCCTGGAAGTCCTACATGCGACGCACGACGAACACCGTCAACTACACGACGGAGCTGCCGCTGGCGCAGGGCGTCGAATTCCTCTGACCGTCACACTGGAGGTGTGAAGACCCCGGTCGTCCTCGACGGTGGCATGTCCAACGCACTGGAGGACCGCGGCCACGACCTCTCCGACGCCCTGTGGACCGCCCGACTCCTGCGTGACGACGGTGACGAGATCGCTGCCGTTCACCGGGCGTACTTCGAGGCGGGGGCAGGGATCGCCACCACGGCGAGCTACCAGGCCAGCGTCCCGGGCTTCGTGGCCAGCGGTCTCGGGAGATCCGAGGCGGAGACGCTGATCATGCGCAGCGTGACCATCGCCCGTGACGTGCGAGATGGCATGTCCGGAGACGGAACCGCCCGGTGGGTGGCGGCCTCGGTGGGCCCCTACGGGGCAGTCCTCGCCGACGGTTCGGAGTACCGAGGACGCTACGGCCTGTCCCGCGCGGAGCTGCGCGACTTCCACCTACCCCGGATGGAGTTGCTGGCGTCCGCAGGCCCTGACTTCATGGCCGTCGAGACCATCCCGGACGTCGACGAGGCCGAGGTGCTGGTCGAACTGCTGGACGAGCTCGGCGTGGCCGCCTCGTTCTCATTCTCCGCCACGGGGTCGCGCACCCGGGCCGGCCAGCCACTGGCCGATGCCTTCGCCGTCGCCGGATCCGCCGGGCAGGTGTTCGCAGTCGGTGTGAACTGCTGCCCGCCGGCCGACGTCCTCGACGCGGTGCGGCAGGCCGTCTGGGTCACGGGCAAGCCGGCGGTGGCGTACCCGAACAGCGGCGAGACGTGGGACGCCCCCTCCCGACGGTGGGCGGGGGACGCTGCCTACGACGTGAGCCTGGTCCCCGAGTGGATCGAGGCCGGTGCGGCGTACGTCGGCGGCTGCTGTCGCGTGGGCCCGTCGACCATCGCGGCCGTGGCAGAGCGGTGCCACCGCTAGGTTGCTGGGATGCGCAGCCACGAGATTCGACGGCTCCTGCTCGGCACGTTCGTCCGCCCACAGGAGGAGACCGGGACCGGGCTCCCGCGGGTCGAGGCCGTCTACGGCTATCTGGTTCGGCACGACCGAGGCCTGGTGCTGCTCGACACCGGTCTCGGCCAGGGGGACGCCGAGACCGAGGACTGGTACCGGCCACAACGAGTCGGGCTCGCCGAGGCGCTCCGCGGGCTCGGGGTTGCCCTGGACGACATCGAGGTCGTCGTGAACTGCCACCTGCACTTCGACCACTGCGGCGGCAACCCGTTGTTGGCCGGCCGGCCGGTCATGTGCCAGCGCGGTGAGCTCGCGGTCGCCCGAGCCGGGAACTACACGATGGAGCACCTGGTCGACTTCCCGGGCAGCAACTACGACCTGCTGGACGGCGAGGCCGAGATCCTGCCCGGCGTCCACGTGATCCCGACACCCGGTCACGTCGATGGGCATCAGTCGGTGGTGGTGGAGTGCGAGGACGGGTCGGTCGTGCTGGCCGGGCAGTCGCACGACACCGCGTCGGCATGGAGCGCAGACGTGCTGGCCAACGCCGCACCCGGCCTGGGGCACGTCGATCCACTACCGGTCTCGCCCGACTGGATGGCGCGGCTGTTGGCCTTCGATCCGAAGCGCGTCGTCTTCGCCCACGATGCAGCCGTCTGGGAGCCCGACTGACCGCGGATCGATGCGTTCTCAGCTCGGTCGCGCCAACAGATCCTCGTGGTCGACGGTGACCGACAGCCGGCCGGCGGCCGCCTCGGCAAGTCGTCGCCGAGCGTACGACGCACCCGCGGCGCCCAGCTCGGGTCGTTGTTCGCAGGCCGCGGCCAGCCAGCCGGTGAACCACTCCGCCGTCAGCTCGCGTTGGTCCGGCCCGAGCCGCCACGGGCTGGGCAGGGTGACGACGTCGAGACCCAGCCCGGTGAAGGCGTCCACCGCCGCGCCGACCGCGTCCGGGCCGAGTCGCCGTCCCTCGTGGGAGGTGCGTCGCTGGTGGGCGTTGAACGCGTCGCCTATGTCCTGGTCCAACGGATCGGCGGGGAAGAGTTGGACCCGACCCGTGACGGTGAGGGTGATCAGTACGGCGCAGCCGGTCTGCGCACAGGTCGCGACCATGCGCTGCAGCTCGTCGGCGGTCATCATGTCGAGAAGTGCGGACGCCGTGATGAGCGAAGCGCCCGCCAGCTCTTCCGGGTCCAACCGGGTGATGTCGCGCTGACGTGTCTCGACGGCCACGGGAGCATCGTCGGAGGCTCCGGTGGGTGCATCCGCAGCCACGCGGGCCAGCAGCGCGGCGTCCCGGTCGTACAGGACCCAGTGTTGGGGCCCGGTCAGCTGCGGTGCGAGCCAGCGTGCCATCGATCCGGTGCCGCAGCCGAGGTCGTGGATCTCCGTCGTACCGCCGCTCGCCAGACGGGGACGGATCTCCTCGACGAGCTCGGTCGCTCGCGCCGCCGCGTCGGCCGACTCCCGCAGCGTCAGCCACTCGGGGCTGGCGCGAACCGGTTCGGTCACAGGCCGTTCACCGCCTCCAGGTGAACCGAACCCTAGCAACGCTCGTACAAGCATTTACGCGGAGAAGTCGGAGGCGTGGTGGTCCCTGTTCCGAGCGGCCTGGCGATTGGATCGGCCGTTCTCGTCACGCTGCTCACAGCCCTCGAGGCCTCGGTCGGTCTCGGTGTCGTGGGCTGGGGCGCCGGACTGGCGTGCGGCCTCGTGGTGGGTGCGGCGGTGGTCCGTGGCGCCGTCGGCGCGCTGGGACCGGCCGATCTGGTGACGGTCACCCGGACCGCTCTCGCGTGTGCCGCGGCGGCACTGGTCGCAGCCTCCTTCGTCCAGCAGCCGGCAACAGCTGCGCTCGTCACCCTCACAGTCGTGGCCCTCGTGCTCGACGCCGTCGACGGCTGGGTGGCACGTGGCACCCGCACGGCGTCGACGTTCGGGGCCCGGTTCGACGGCGAGGCCGACGCGTTCCTGATGCTGGTCCTCAGCGTGTACGTCGCGGCCGCACTCGCCTGGTGGGTGCTGGCGATCGGTGTGGCCCGCTACGCGTTTGCCATGGCCGGCTGGGCGCTGCCCTGGCTGCGTGAACAGCTGCCGCCCCGCTACTGGCGCAAGGTCGTGACCGCGACCCAAGGCATCGTCCTGGCCGTGGCAGCAGCCGGGGTCGCGCCGGATTGGTTGACCCTCACCGCCCTGGCCGTCGCTCTCGCATTGCTGACCGAGTCCTTCGGCCGGGACGTCCTGTGGCTGTGGCGTCACCGGTCCGCCGAGCCGGCTCGAACCACCGGCCCACCGGACCTTCCTCTTCGACGTCCATGAAGCAGGACGACCGGCTGTCCTTCGACCGGGCGCTGGGACGGGCGCGCCGGTCGGCGTACCGGCCGGGCGAGTACGTCGAGCAGGAGAGCTTCATGCGAGGCCGCTGAGATCCGCTCCCTGGCCGTCCGCGCCGGGATCGCACCGGGGGTCTCGGTGCTGGACCTGTGCTGCGGCGTGGCCGGCCCCGGACGGTTCATCACCGCCGAGCTCGACTGCACCTATCTCGGCGTGGACTCGAGCGCCAGCGGCAATCGAGATCGCTCGCGAGCGCGCTCGCGATCTTCCGTGTCGCTTCGAGGTTGCCCGGGTCCCTCCCGTGCCGCCCGGCCCGTTCGACGTGGTGCTGCTGCTGGAGACGCTGCTCGCCTTCAGCGACAAGGAGCCGCTGCTGCGCCAGATCTCGTCGGCGCTTCCGGTCGGCGGACGGTTCGCCTTCACCGTTGAGGAGGGCCAGCCGCTGACGGAGGCGGAGCGGGCGATCATGCCCGATGCCGACACCGTGTGGCTGCTCCCGCTGTCCGCTGCTGGTCTCATGTCTCGAGCGGGTGGGGCTCCACGTCAGGTGGGTGGAGGAGTGCAGCCGGTCCCACCAGGAGATGGTCGACGCACTGATCGACGCGTTCGTCGCCGAGCAGGACTCCGATCACGCGCAGACCTGGGCAGCCGCGCCGTCGATGAGTTGCTCGCCGCCCACCGGCTCTGGAGCGACTGGTTGTCGGAAGGGCGGGTGCGCAAGTTCGCCTGCGTTGCGGAGAAGACCGATCTGCGCAACGGGGCAATGAACCACGCGCGCGGCGTACGCGTCTTGGCAGGTGAGGCCCCCTCCATCGACGGGATGGCGGTGGCACAACCACCGAGCGATCGGAGTGTGTGATGACGATGCGGGCGCTTGCGGCGCTAGCCGTGCTGATTTCGGCGGCGGTACATCTGTACCTGTGGTTCGACGGGGTCCGGGACGACGACGTCATCGGCCCGGCCTTCATGCTCAACGCGGTGGGCGGGGCGCTGATCGCCGTGCTGCTGCTCGCATGGAGGCACTGGATCCCGCCGTTCCTGGCGGTCGGCTTCGGCCTGTCGACCCTTGCCGCGTTCATCATCTCCGCGTCGGTGGGGCTCTTCGGCTTCGAGTCCACGTGGGAGGGCTGGGAGGTCTGGACAGCGGCGGCAGCGGAAGTCGTCGCGGTGGTGACCGGTGCCCTGCTCCTGCGTGAGGACAATCCGCTGCGGTCACGCGGCCAGCTTCAGCACCACGCGTCCGTCGAGCGTTCGCACCTCGACTGAGGCGATCTCGTCGCGGCTCGCGGCGGTCGCAGCCGAGAGCTGCATCGTCTTGCCGCCGACCGATCGCCAGCTACCGACGTTCTCGGCTCGCCCGTCGAGGGTTCGTACGAACAGGGTGTAGTCCACTTCGCGGCGGGAGCTCGATACTCGACCGAGTCCGGGTCGTAGGTGCAGGTGAGCCCGAGCCGGGTGCCCCAGGTGACCTGACTCCAGGGTCACGCTCGCTCGGACGGGAACGTCGCCGACCGGGTCCATGGTCTCCGGCTGGACCCCGGCTGACGCGGAGCTCGGGCCGGGGACGTCGGCTTGCGACCGTCATCGTCTCCGACCTGCGACCCGACCCCCGCCACGATCACCGCCGCGATCACCGCGGCCGCTGCGGCCGCGGCAGCGGCCACGCCGACGGCGACACGGGTCCGCCGACGCCCGGCACGGCGCACCTCCCGGGACAGGGAAGGCAGGAGCGTCTCCGGCAGTGGCTCGTCCGCGGGCGGGCGCTCCAGGACGCTCGGCGTCGATCCGGCCGAGCAGGCCGGGGAGACCGGCGAGCTCGCGTACCGCGCGGTGGCAGTCGTCACAGCCGCCCAGGTGCCGCTCGAACTCGAGTCGCTCGCCGGGGACAGGGCACCGAGGACGTAGGCTGCGTCGTCGCGGGCGAACGGGCAGTTCATTGGGGTGTTCATGCGCTCACCCCCATCTCCTCCAGCGCCAGCTTCAGCGCGCGCAACGCGTAGTGGGTGCGCGACTTGACCGTGCCCTCCGGCACCCCGAGGCGCTGGGCGGCCTCGGCCACCGGTCGCCCGCGGTAGTAGCACTCGAGGAGGACGGCCCGGTGGTCGGGCGAGAGCCGGGTGATCGCTTCCGCCACGACCCAGGAGAGCAGCAGCTGGTCGACTCACGTCGTCGCCGGTGCGTCGCCCTCCGGGACGTCGGCGACGGGTGTCTCCGGTGGGCTCGGCGCCGCCGCCACTCGTCGGTCACGATGTTGCGCGCGACGGTGTACAACCAGGCACGCACGGCCGGGGGCGGGCTCTCGAGGATGGACGCGGTGCCGCCAGGCGCGGAGCATGGTCTCCTGGACGACGTCCTCGGCTCGTGCCCGGTCGTTCGCCCACCAGGCGAAGGCAGAAGCGCCACAGTGCGACCGCGTGCTCGTCGTGCAGCTGCTCCATGAGCGCGACTCTCGTGGTCAGGCATGTCCACCTTCCTCCACGGAATACGCGCCCGAGAGCTGCGCGGGTTCAACGTGCGCCTGGCCGCTCGAGATCCAGTCTCGCTCGCTCGGGCCGTACGCCGCGAGGAAACGGTCGCGGAATGCGTCCATCCTCCAGACGGGTGCGTCCGGCTCCGGGCGCAGCCCCTCGTCCCAGCCCCAGCCGGAGATCGCGTCGAGGACGGCGGGGTCGCGCGAGATGACGGAGATCGGCACGTCGCGGCCCGCGTCCTCGCCCGACACGATGGTCGCGGGCTGGTGGTCGCCGAGCATGACGACGACCAGGTCGTCGTCGCCATACGTCGTCATGAACGTGAACAACGCCTTGAGGGAGTACTCGATGGACTCGCCGTACGCCGCCTGGACCCGATCGGGGTCGGGCCAGATGTCGGCCGCCGACGGCAGCTGCTCGGGCATGCCGTCGTAGACGGAGCCGTCGCCGACCGCAGACTGGTCGATCATCCGCGGCGATCCGCGACCACGGAGCGTGGCTGGTGATCAGGTCGATCTCGGCCATCACCGGCCGACGCTGCTCCTCGGCGAGCTCGAGGCGGTGGAACGCGTCGAGCGTGTACTGGTCGGGCATGGTGCGGGTAGCCGAACCGCGGGCCCTCGTAGCCGACGTTCCGCGAGTCGTAGATGTGGTCGTACTCGTAGAACTCGCCCTGCGGCCAGTCCCGCGTGTTGGCCGGTACGTCGGCCACCGTCCGCCAGCCCGCGCGGCCGAAGAGCTGGCTCAGCGTCAGTCGGGAGCTCGGTCACCAGCAGGTCGTACCGCTGCTGGCTGTCGACCCACAGTCCGGACTGGAGCGTCGCGTGCGCCAGCCAGCTGAGCGCGCCGAAGGTCGGGGAGGTCAGGAACGCGCTCCGGCTGGCGAAGCCGGCCTTCTCCAGCTGCTCCGGTTCCCGGAGGCGAGGACCTCGTTGACGCCCGGCGAGAACGGAGGACCCCTCGATCGCGACCCGCCCGTAGCTCTCGACGAACACGAACAGGACGTCCTTGCCGCGGAGCCCGGTCAGCAGCTCCTGCGGGGGCACACTCCGGAGCGGGTCGGTTCTCCACGGCCTCCGCGAACTCGTCGCTGGTCGCGCAGCTCGGACGGGATCCGGCTCACCTGGCCGTAGACGTAGCCGGCCGTGTCCCGGGAGGCCAGCGTCCCGGCGCCGCCCCGCACGTCCAGCAGCGGCCAGGATCAGCCAGAGCGACGCGAGCGCGGCCACCACCTGTCGACGCCGGCTGCTCGATGCCGCACGGCGACGCGGGTGACCCGAAGCAGCCGAGAGCGGCACCAGCACCAGGAGCGCGACGGCGGCCACCGCGGCCCCGACGAGCAGCATCGTGCCGGGCCCGTTGCCGAACGAGTCCCGCACGAGCTCGACGAGCGAGCCCGCGTAGCGCCAGTCGATCAGTGCGTCGAAGGGTCGGTTCAGCGCCTGGAGGAAGCCGATGTCGAGGAGCTTGAAGACGGCGAGTCAGGCCGAGCACGATCCCGGCTGCGAGAGCCAGGATCGTCCGCACCCGGCCGAGCCTCGGCGGCAGCGCCAGGACGACGGCGAAGAAGACCAGCGCCTCGAGGGGCAGCCGCACGAAAGCCGCAGGCTCGATCTCCTGGAGCCGGTTGGGGATGGTGAGCGCGAGGAGCACCAGGAGCGCGGCGAGCGCGGTCAGGACCCACGCGCGCACGGCCCGCCAGCGCGGTTCGGACCGCGTTGAACCGCGCGCACGCCTGCTCCGTTCATTCAGACCAACAGGGAGCTACACGACTTGGAACGAGGAAGTCGCTGCTCCGGTTCAACCGGAGCCGGATGAGGTGGTCTGATGCGGAGGGAGGCACTGGCGTTCTGGTTGCGCGAGCCGGGTGCTGGTGAGATCAGGCCGGTGTCTCTCATGCCCCCTGGCCCACGAGGACGTGCTCGTCCGGACCCTGCGGTCGGCGGTGAGCAGGGGCACCGAGGCCCTGGTCTTCGACGGGCGGGTCCCGACCAGCCAGTACGACGCTGCTGCGCGCGCCCTTCCAGGACGGCTCCTTCCCCGGGCCGGTGAAGTACGGCTATCTCAACGTCGGTGTGGTCGAGGACGGCCCGACGCGCTTGCGTGGCAAGACCGTCTTCTGCCTGCATCCGCACCAGACGGCGTACGTCGTGCCCGCCTCCGCCGTGACCGTCGTTCCCGAGGACGTGCCGGTGGGGCGGGCCGTGCTCACCGGCATCGTCGAGACGGCCGTGAACGCGCTGTGGGACGCCGGCCCGATGATCGGGGACCGGGTCGCGGTCGTCGGCGCCGGGATGCTGGGGTGCTGTGTGGCCAGGCTCCTGGCGCGGTTCCCGGGTGTCTCCGTGACGCTGGTCGACGTCGACCCGGATCGGGCCGACGTGGCCGCGTCGCTGGGCGTCGACTTCTCCCTGTGCGAGCAGGCGCCGGCCGGGTGCGACCTGGTCTTCCACACCAGCGCGACGTCCGCGGGCCTTCAGGTGTCCCTCGATCTGCTCGCGCCCGAGGGAACCGTCATCGAGCTGAGCTGGTACGGCGACGACGTGACCAGCGTGTCCCTGGGCGGGACCTTCCACTCGGGTCGCCTCACCGTCCGGGCCAGCCAGGTCGGGACCGTGGCGCCGTCGCGAAGCGGCAGTCGCACCACAGCCGACCGGCTCGCCCTCGCCCTCGACCTCCTGCGCGACCCGGCCTTCGACGCGCTCCTGACCGGCGAGTCACCGTTCTGGGAGCTGCCCGAGGTCATGCCCCGGCTCGCCCATGGGGAGCTGCCGGGGCTGTGCCACGCGCTGACCTATGACGCTGTGGCGGGCGCTGGGGAGGTGCCGTGTTCAACGTGACGGTCCGCGACCACATGCTGGTCGCGCACAGCCTCCAGGGGGAGGTCTTCGGCCCGGCCCAGCGACTCCACGGCGCGACGTACGTCGTGGACGCAACGTTTCGCGGGGAGGCCCTGGACGACGACGGCATCCTCGTCGACATCGCCCGCGCTGCTGACGAGCTGCGCGTCGCCGTGGCCGACCTGACCCACCGGAACCTCGACGACGAGCCGGTGTTCACCGGCACGAACACCACCACCGAGGTACTCGCGAAACACCTGGCCGACCGACTCGCCGAGCGCGTGCGGGACGGTGCCCTCGGCTCGGGTGCGCGCGTGAGCGGCATCGTCGTCACCCTGCACGAGTCCCACGTGGCGTGGGCGAGCTACGAGCGGATCCCGTGAACCGGCCCCAGACCGTGCACGTGGTGGTCCCGGACGGGATCACGGACCCGTCGCGACCGAGCGGCGGCAACGCCTATGACCAACGGCTCTGCCACGACCTGGCAGCCGGCGGCTGGTCGGTGCGCACGCGAGCGGTGGCTGGTGCCTGGCCGTGGGCGGAGGAGGCGGCGCGCGGGCGGCTTGCAGGAGGCTCTCGGGACCATCGCTGACGGCTCCCTGGTCCTGGTCGACGGACTGGTCGCCTCGGCGGTCCCGGAGGTCCTGGTGCCTGCCTCGCGACGGCTGCGGCTCGTGCTGCTGGTGCACATGCCGATCGGGGTCGACGACGACCGACCAGGGCACTCGCGAACGCGAAGAAGCGGTCCTCGGCTCGGCGGCCGCGGTGGTCACCACCAGCTGCTGGTCCCGTCGCTGGCTGCTCGAGGCCTACGGTCTGGATCCGGCGCGGGTCCACGTCGCCCAGCCAGGCGTCGACGCCGCCGACCAGGCGGCCGGGAGCGACCGCGGGCGGAACCTGCTCTGCGTCGCCGCGGTGACGCCCGGCAAGGGCCACGACGTGCTCCTGGCCGCACTGGCCCGGATCGCCGACCTGACCTGGCGATGCGTGTGCGTAGGGTCGCTGACCCGGGCGCCCGGCTTCGTGGCGGACCTGCAGCGGGACGCCCACGCCGCAGCCCTCGCCGACCGGTTTGTGCTGACCGGTCCACGTACGGGGCGCGAGCTCGAGGCGTCGTACGCCGCAGCCGACGTGCTCGTGCACCCCAGCCGCGGCGAGACCTACGGCATGGTCGTGACGGAGGCGTTGGCACGGGCACTTCCGGTGCTGGCCCCGCGCGTGGGCGGCGTCCCGGAGGCGCTCGGCGCGACCCCCGACGGGCGACGGCCCGGGATGCTCCTCCCGCCCGGTGACGTCGACGCGCTCGCCGGCGCACTGCGGAGCTGGCTCTGCGACGCTGCCCTGCGCCGCGGCCTCCGCGACGCGGCACGTGACCGGCGGGCCGGCCTGACCGGCTGGTCGGATACCGCCGACCGGGTGGCGGGCGTCCTGGGGAGGTGGCCGCCGCATGAGCCGCTCGTCGTGGAGGTCCCTGCGCGTCGCCGTCGGGGTGGCGGTTCTCGGTGCGGTGGTGTGGCGCTTGGGAACCGGTCCATTCGTCGACGGCCTCCGCTCGCTCGGACCGGAAACGCTCGCTGTCGGCGTGGCCCTCGCGGTTCCGGCCACGGTCGCGTGCGCGTGGCGCTGGCACCTGGTCGCGAGGGAGCTCGGCGTCGGGATCGAGATGGGGCCGGCGGTGGCCTCGTGCTACCGGGCACAGTTCCTCAACTCGACGCTGCCGGGCGGGATCCTCGGTGACGTGCACCGCGGCGTGCGGCATGGGCGGGACGTCGGCGACACCGGCCGCGGACTGCGCGCCGTCGTGTGGGAACGGGTCGCCGGCCAGGTCGTGCTGACCGCCATCGCGCTGGTGGTCCTGGTGCTCCTCCCGTCGCCGGTGCAATCGTCGATGCCGGTCGTGCTCGGCGTGGTTGCGGCCGGGTTCGTGGCTGTTGCCCTGCTGGCGCGGCGGGTTCCTTCGACCGGCCCGACCTCGTGGCCGGCCCGCGTGATGCGTGCCGCGCGCGACGACATCCGGTGCGCTCTCATGGTCCGGCGCGCCTGGCCGGGCGTCGTACTCGCCTCGACGGTCGCGGTGGCGGCCTACCTCGCGACGTACGTCGTCGCGGCGCGCGCCGTCGGCGTGACGACCTCTCTGGTGACGCTGCTCCCGGTGGTGCTGCTCGTGCTCCTGGCCGCGGGGCTGCCACTGAACGTTGCCGGCTGGGGACCGCGTGAGGGCATGGCCGCCTGGTCCTTCGGCGCCGCGGGGCTCGGTGCCGATCAGGGCGTCGCAACGGCGGTGGCGTACGCGGCGATGGTGCTCGTCGCGAGCCTCCCCGGTGCCGTCGTCCTGGTCGTGGCATCGGGCCGTCGTGCCGAAGCCCACCCGATGGGGCCGCCGGCGAGACAGCGCCGCCTTGCTGAGGGCCGCCTTGCTGAGGGAGGTCGGACTCGTGGGTGAGCGTCCGTACACGATCCTGAGCTGCGGCATGTCCCTCGACGGGTACCTCGACGCTGCAAGCAATGAGCGGTTGGTGCTGTCCAACGAAGCAGACCTCGAGCGGGTGGACACGGTGCGCGCGCAATGCGACGCGATCCTGGTGGGTGCCGCGACCGTGCGGAACGACAACCCACGCCTGCTCGTGCGGAAGCCGGCGCTACGCCAGGAGCGGAGGGCTCGCGGGCTGAGGGAGACGCCGATGAAGGTGACCATCACCGAGCATGCACAGCTGGACGCGTGCAGCAGGTTCTTCGCGACCGGGGACAGCGAGAAGCTCGTCTACTGCGCCAGCCGCTCCGTCCCGATCGCGCACCGTCGGCTCGGCGCGGTGGCGACCGTGATCGACGGCGGGCAACCGGTCGACCTCTCGGAGATGGTGAAGGACCTCTCCGACCGAGGCGTTCGGCGGTTGATGGTCGAAGGTGGTGGGAGGGTCCACACCCAGTTCCTGACCGCCGACCTCGCCGACGAGCTGCACCTGGTGATTGCGCCGTTCTTCGTCGGGAGCTCGCGCGCGCACCGGTTCGTCGGTGACGGCGCCTTCCCCTGGAACCCCGGCCACCGCGCCCACCTCGCGGAGTGCCGACAGATCGGAGACGTGGTGCTGCTCCGCTACGCCTTGTCCCCACGATTCGTCGCGACAGCCTGAGAGGGGCAGCCCCGTGCCGTCACCCATCCCACCCGCCACGGTCCGTGGTGAGATCGATCTGCCGCTGAGCCTCGACGACGGCTTCGTCACCACGGCCCGCGTGATCGGCTTCGACGATCTCTGTGATGGGCAAGAGCACGTCGCGCTCGCACTCGGTGACCGCGGCGTGGACGGTCCGGCCGGAACCACGGCCGTTCCCCTGGTGCGCGTCCACAGCGAGTGCCTGACCGGGGACGTCTTCGGCAGCCAACGGTGCGACTGCGGCCCGCAGCTGCGGGAGGCGCTCGAGCGCATCTCCGACGTCGGTGGCTACCTGCTGTACCTCAGGCAGGAGGGACGGGGGATCGGTCTGTACAACAAGCTGGAGGCCTATGCCCTGCAGGACGGGGGTCTGGACACCTACCAGGCAAACGTCGCGCTCGGTTTCGCGATGGACGAGCGTGACTACACGGTGGCGGCCCAGATGCTCCAGGCGCTGGGAGTAGCCGAGCTCGACCTGCTCACGAACAACCCCGACAAGGCCGCGCAGCTGCAGTCGGCGGGGATCCGGGTCAACAAGCGCGTGCCCACGGGGGTGCACCTGTCGCCGGTGAACGGGGGGTACCTCGCGGCAAAGGCATGCCAAGGGCATCGCTTCCTCGACATCGCGCAATAGCTCGGGGCCCGCATGCCCCAGCGCCGCCGCGGGTACGGGCTGACTCCCATCCGAGCGATGACGGAGGTCACAATGCCGAGCAAGTCTGCCAACGTGAAGAACGAGAAGCAGTACGAAGCCCTGAAGGACAAGGGCATGTCCAAGGAGCGCGCGGCGCGCATCGCCAACGACCCGAAGTCGTCTCAGAAGGGCGGCAAGGCGAGCGGCAGCGGCAAGAAGAAGAGCGCCAGCAGCCAAGGCGGCACCACCGCCCAGAAGAAGAAGGCCGGGCGCAAGGGTGGCAAGGCGGCGTCGAAGGGCTGACCCCGGCATGCGATATGGCTACTTCCTGTCCTGCGAGGAGTACACGCCCGCCCAGCTGCTCGTCCAGGCCAAGGCCGCAGAGCAGGCGGGCTTCGAGGCGCTCTGGATCAGCGACCACTTCCACCCCTGGAACGACGAGCAGGGCCAGAGTCCCTTCGTGTGGGGCATGATCGGCGCCCTCTCCCAGGTCTGCGACCTTCCGGTCACCACCGCCGTGACCTGCCCGACGATCCGGATACACCCGGCGGTGGTGGCGCAGGCCGCAGCGACCGCGTCGGTGCTGCTCGAAGGGGAGTTCGTGCTCGGGCTCGGCACCGGCGAAGCCCTCAACGAGCAGGTGCTCGGCGATCCGTGGCCGGAGCACGAGGTCCGGATGGAGATGCTCGAGGAGGCGGTCGACCTCATCCGCGAGCTCTGGAGGGGTGACGTTGTGTCGCGACGTGGGCGCCACTACCAGTTGAGCAACGCGCGCATCTACACGCGCCCGGAGCAGCCGCCTCCGGTCTATGTGAGCGCCTTCGGTCCGCAGGCGCTGGACGCCGCTGCCCGGTTCGCCGACGGCTACATCGGCACCTCACCCGACCCCGAGCTGGTCGGCGCCTTCAAGGACAAGAGCGGCGGCAAGCCCGCACACGCCGGCTGCAAGGTGGTTTGGGCGGACACGCGGGACGAAGGGGTCGACCACGCTCATCGGCTGTGGTCCAACAGCGGGCTGCCCGGTGAGCTGTCGCAGGTGCTGCCCACCGTCAAGCACTTTGAGCAGGCAATGACCATGGTGCCACGGGAGTCGACGGCCGAAAGCGTCGTCGCGGGCCCGGACGTGGAGGAGCACCTGGCCCAGCTTCGGGAGTACGCCGACGCCGGCTACGACGAGATCTACGTGGCCAACATGGGGCCCCACTACCTGGCGATGATCGAGGCCTACGGCTCGGAGATCCTTCCGGCGATCAAGCGCTCTCCCTGCGACTGACCGCGCTCATCGGCATGAGGAAGCGAACAGGATCAGGCTTGTTCGCCGAGTGACACGATGTGGTCTGGCAGCCGCTCGTTGTCGCCGTACATGAAGTGGTTCTGCATCCTCTCCGAGAACCTGCTGGCCTCGGTGGTGAGCCCGACCGCCTCGGCCACCTGGCGGATCAGCATCGGCGACGCACCGCAGCACACACCCAGGTAGTTGATTCCGAGGTCCGCCGCTTCGCTGGCGAAGGCACCTACTTCGTAGCGGTTCGCGTACAACGGGTCGAGAGCGGTCGGGAACGTCCGGCCGTGCGGTGATGGCACATTCGCACGATCGTCGCTCAGGTTGAAGAACGTCGGCTCGGCGACGGTCGTCCGATAAGGAATTGGCAGGGCGCCGACATGGCACGAGACCGCCGCCCGGATCTCGCGCAGCCAGGGCAACATGGTCTCGGGTCCGCGGAAGCAGTTCATGCCCACGACGTCGGCACCGCCCTGTTCCAGACGCTGGCAGGTTTCCACGATCCCGACCTCGTCGGCCATCTCGTTCAGCGCCATCGGTGCAATGGTCAGAACAACCGGCAGCCCAGCCGACTTCGCCACCTCGAGCGCGGCGAGGGCCTCTCCGGCGTAGTAGAAGGTCTCGCCGATGATCAGGTCGGCGCCGCTGTCGACGGCCCAGCCCACCATCTCCTCGAACATCCCTCGAACATCCGCCTGTCGCTCCGGATCCGCCGGATCCCAGATGTTCGTGTTCGAGATGTTGCCGGCCATCAGGTTTCCGGGTCGCCCGTCGGCGACCTCTCGGGCGATCTGGAGCGCTGCGCGGTTCAGTGGCTCCAGCAGGTCTTCCTTGCCGATCACCCGCATCTTCTCGCGGTGCCCGTTGTAGGTGAACGCCTCGACGATGTCGGAGCCCGCTCGTTGGTAGTCGACGTGCAGCGCCCTGAGGGCGTCCGGGTACTCCAGTGCCACCTCGGGCACGAACTCCCCGGCGCTGAGGTAGCCCCGACGTTCGAGCTCGAACAAGAACCCCTCAGCACAGATCACGGGGCCGGCATCGAGGCGCTGGGTGAGTTGGTTGCTGTCAGTCATGGGTGCGCTCCTCAGGAACGAAGGGATGGGTCTCGCGCACGAGAGCGACGCATCGCTGCGGCGAGTCTAGGTGACGGGGGAGGGTGTGCGTTCTTCCGGCCAGCAGGTAACTGACACGGGCCTCAGGTCGTGTCTCCTAGGCTTTTCCCGTGACCGCACCGAACCCGGCCATCGTGCTGGTCTCCGAGCACCACGTCGACACGTTGAAGGACGAGTTCGGCCGCTATGCCCGCGACTACGACCTGTACACCGCCACCTCGGCCCGGGAGGCCGCTGTCTGCACCCACCAGGTCCTCGACACCGGGGGCCAGGTGGCGATGTTCGTCAGCGAGTCCGTGCTTCCCGATGTGGAGGTCCTGTACGCGTTCCACAAGCTACGTGAGCTGGTGCCGACCGCGCGTCGCGTCATCGCCGCCCACTGGGAGCGGTTCCTGACCGACGCCCCCGGACTGCGGACCGGCATGGCCAAGGGCAAGTTCGACGCCTACCTGCTGATGCCGCGAGGCGCGCGCGACGAGGAGTTCCACAACGCCGTCACCGACCTGCTCTCGGACTGGGGCTCCACCGTCCCCGACCCGGAAGTCGTGTCGGTCAAGATCATCTCGCCGGTCCGCGACCAACTCACCCTGGCGATCCGCGACTTCCTCGACCGGATGGCTATGCCGAGCCGGGTCTGGGAGCCGGACAGCGAGGCGGGCCGGTACGTGATCGACCTGTACGACGGCGAGCCGGAGTACCCGCTGGTCTACGCGCTCAACCGCCCGCCGATCGTGGCCAGGTCGGTGCGCGACGTCGCCCTCAACGTCTACGGCGCCCCCACCGAGCTCGACCTGGACGAGGTCGTCGACGTCGCTGTGATCGGCGCCGGGCCCGCGGGCCTGGCCGCGGCGGTGTACGCCGCTTCGGAGGGGCTGGCCACGGTCGTGCTGGAGGCGGAGGCTGTCGGCGGCCAGGCCGGCACCAGCTCGATGATCCGCAACTACATCGGCTTCCCGCGCGGCATTTCCGGCATGCGGCTGGCCCAGCGCGCGCGTAACCAGGCGATCCGGTTCGGCACCCGGTTCTACACCGGCCAGGTGGTCGACGAGCTGCGACCCGGCTTCGACGGCGACGCACACGTGCTCTGCACCGAGAGCGGCGAGGTGCGGGCGCGGGCCGTGGTGGTTGCGAGCGGGGTCGCCTACCGCAAGCTCCGGGTCGAGCGGATCGACGAGCTGGTCGGGCTGGGTGTCTACTACGGCGCCGCGATGACCGCCGCGCGCGAGATGGAGGACCAGGACGTGTACGTCGTCGGTGGCGGCAACTCGGCGGGCCAGGCGGCGGTCCACCTCTCCCGCTTCGCCCGCTCGGTCACCATCCTGGTGCGGCGCCCGGACCTCGCCGAGACGATGTCGTCGTACCTGATCGGCGAGCTCGAGTACAACCCCCGCATCTCCGTCCGGACCTGCACCGCCGTGGTCGACGGAGGTGGCGACGGCGGCCGCCTCGAGTGGCTCTCCCTCGAGGACGTCGAGACCGGGGAGCGGACGACGGTCCCCGCGTCCGGCCTGTTCCTGCTCCTCGGTGCCGAGCCCCACTGCGACTGGCTCCCCCCAGCTGTGTCCCGCGATGAACGCGGCTTCGTGCTCACCGGGCGCGACGTCCCCCGCGACCGTTGGGTCGACGGGTTGCCGCCGGAGAACCTCGCCACCACCGTGCCCGGCATCTTCGCGGCCGGCGACGTGCGGTCGGGGTCGATGAAGCGGGTGGCGTCGGCGAGCGGCGAGGGCGCGTCGGTCGTGCCCCTGGTGCACTCGTTCCTGTCCCCGGCGCCGGACTGACCTGCCGCTGCCTTCCGCCCCTGCCGGTACCCGTCAGGCGCACGCGGTATACATCGGGTATCCGTCGCCGTTGACGCGACCCCACGGCGGGAGGACGGTGGCGACGTGGGGATCGCAGTCCTCGGTCCGCTGACCGTCGACGGCTCGGGACGTCTCGGCCCCCGCGACCGCGTCGTACTCCAGGCCCTGGTCACCCGGCTGGGGCAGCCGGTGAGCGCCGACGAGCTGATCGAGGCTGTCTGGCGCGACCATCCCCCGGCTTCGGCCGCCAAGAACCTCCAGTCGTGCGTGGTCCGGCTCCGCAAGGCTCTGGGGGCCCAGGCCATCGAGACGACGGCGGACGGATACCGCCTCGCCGTCCCCCTCGACGAGCTCGACGCCCGCCGGTTCGAGTTGCAGGTCGCGCGGGCGCGTCAGCTGCTGGAGCTCGGCGAGGCCGACCGGGTCGCGTTCCTGCTGGAACAGGCCCTCGAGCTCTGGCGGGGGGCGGCCTTCGAGGAGCTCGCGGAGTGGCCGCCCGCGCGCCGCGAGGCCGGACGCCTGGAGGAGCTGCGCCTCGACGCCCAGGAGCTGCTGCTCGATGCCCAGCTGCGACGCGGCCGCGCCGCCGAGGTCCTGCCCCGCGCGCACGAGATGGTGCGGTCCGCCCCGTTGCGCGAACGCCGCTGGGAGCTGCTCGCGCTGGCGCAGTACCGCGCCGGCGCGCAGGGCGAGGCACTCCGGACCATCCGGCAGCTCCGGGCGGTGCTGGCCCGCGAGCTCGGCATCGACCCGGCCCCGGAGGTGGTGGCCCTCGAGCAGTCGATCCTGCGGCAGGATCCCTCGCTCGTCGTCCCCGCCGCCCGTCCCGTCACGGACCGGTGCCCGTGGCAGGGCCTCATGGCGTACGACGTCGGCGACGCCGAGCGGTTCTTCGGCCGGGACGCCGACGTCGCCGCCTGCCTCGCCATCCTGGGGAGGGGCTCGTTCCTTGCCCTGGTGGGGCCGTCCGGATCCGGCAAGTCCTCGATCATGCGCGCCGGCGTGCTGTCAGCGCTTCGCAGTCGTGGCCACCGGGTCGTCCTGATCACTCCCGGGTCCCGTCCGATGCAGGCGCTCTCGGCGCTCCCGGAGAACGCGCCACCCGGCACCGTGCTCGCCGTCGACCAGGCCGAGGAGGTCTTCGCCCTGTGCGAGGACCTGGAGGAGCGCCGTGCGTTCCTCGAACGCCTGACCGACGAGGCGCGGCGGCGCCCGGTGCTGGTGACCGTGCGGGGCGACCGCCTCACCCAGGCGACGGAGCACGCCGGCTTCAGCCGACTGGTCGAGCAGGGCCTGCATCTCGTGGGTGCCCTGGACGAGGCCGGCCTGCGCGATGCCGTCGAGCGCCCCGCTCAGCAGGCCGGGCTGGTCATCGAGCCGGGCCTGGTGGAGCTCCTGGTCGGGGAGGTCCGCGACGACCCCGGTGCCCTGCCGCTCCTCTCCCACGCCCTGCTCGAGACCTGGCAGCGGCGCGAGGGCAACACCCTCACCGTCGACGGCTACCACGCCTCCGGCGGCATCCGTGGTGCCGTCGCCCAGTCGGCCGAACAGCTCTACGGGCAGATCGAGCCCGACCAGCGCCGCCAGCTGCGCGACCTGATGCTGCGGCTGGTCTCCCCGGGCATCGGTGGTGAAGCGGTGCGTGCCCAGGTCCCGCGCCGCCTGATCGCCTCGGACCGGCACCACGAGCAGCTGATCGAGATGCTCGTCGGCGCGCGGCTGGTGACCAGCGACGAGGGGGTCCTCGAGATCACCCACGAAGCCCTCGCCCGGGCCTGGCCGCGGCTGCGCGGCTGGCTCGACGACGACGTCGAGGGCCAACGGACCCGGCACCACCTGAGCGGCGCGGCCGACGCCTGGGACAGCCTCGGACGCCCCGACAGCGAGCTCTACCGCGGGGTCCGGCTGACTCGCGCGCTGGACTGGCAGTCCCGCACCGAGACCGCTCTCACCGACACCGAGCGCGAGTTCCTCTCCGCCGCCCAGGCGGCCTCCGACGCCGAGGAGCGCAGCGCGGCCGAGCGAGCACGTGCGCAGGCCCGGCTGATCCGTCGGCTCCGGATCGTGCTCGGCGGCGCCGCCGTACTCCTCGTCCTCGCCCTCATCGCCGGCGGGATCGCCGCCGTGCAGTCGAACCGAGCCGGACGCGAACGCAGCCGAGACGCCGCGACGCCGCGGAAGCCGCCCGCCAGGCCGCTGTCTCCGCCGACGCGCGGCGGGTCGGAGCCCGGTCCCAGCTCACCGACGACATCAGCCTCTCGCTGCTGCTCGCGGCCGCGGGTGCACGGCTGGAGGACTCGCCGGAGACCCGGGTGAACCTGCTTGACCGCGCTGGCCAAGCGGCCGCACGCTGGTCCGGTCTGCGCCGCCCGGAGGCGGCTACCTGGAGGCGTTCGACGTCAGTCGCGACGGCCGCTGGATCGCGTCCTCCGACGATCAGAACCGGATGCACCTCTACGACGCCGCCACCAACCGGCTGCTGCGCAGCTACGACGCCGGCGGCCGTCCGCCGAGGGCGAGCAGGCGATCATGATCGGGGCGTTCAGCCCCGACAGCAGGCAGCTCGCCGTCATTCCTGGCGTCGAAGTCCACAGAGCCGGTGCGCCTGCTGGACCCGAACACCATGCAGCCGACGACGAAGCTCGCCTTCCCCGGCCGCCAGCCGGTCTGGGGGATAGATGTCCAGTTCAGCGCCGACGGTCGCTACCTGGCCGCCACCGTGCAAACGGTCTGCTGGCCGGACGAGGATCCAGCCAGGCCCGGGCTACGCCGTGGTCTGGGACCTCCGCTCCCCGTCCACGCCACCCGTGCGGGTGCCGACCGGTACGGACGTCCAGGGGCTGGCGCTCAGCCCGGACGGTCGGATCCTCTACACCAGCTGGCCGTTGACGGCGTACGACGTGGCGACGGGCGAGCGGATCTGGCGGCGCGAGGACGTCAGGTCGAACTACGCGGCATCTCGACGTCAACACCGAGGGGACCCTGCTCGCGCTGTCGGACCGACAGGGCCTGAAGGCACTGGCGAGGACGGGCTCCTGGTGGACGCCGCCACGCGGCGACGACGGTCACCACGCTGCGAGGGCACAAGGACTTGATCAACGACATCCGGTTCTCCCCCGACGGCTCGCTGGTGGGGTCGGTCTCCGTCGACGGCCGAGCTCATCGTCTGGGACACCGCCACCGGCCGGCCGCTGGAACGGTGGGACACCTTCGATCCGGTGGGGCGTCGGCTTCAGCCCGGACAACGACCTGGTCTACGGCGGCGGCGGCGACTCGATGCTGCGCACCTGGGACCTGTCGGTGGAGGACACCTATCTGCAGCAGACGACCCAGGTCGGCGACGCCGAGATGTTCGCGCAGGCCGACTTCTCCCCGGACGGGCAGCAGGTGGCCTACGGCTGGCTAGACGACAAGGACACGGGATGGGTCAGGTTCGTCGACACCGTCACCGGCGACGCGACGTCTCCTACCCGCTTCCCGGTTGGATGACTTCAGTCTCTGGACCATCGGCACCTGGCATCCCGACGGGGGCCGAGTACGCCGGGTACTGGTGCGACGACGACCAGGGCACGTGCCGACGCCCGGCATCGTCACCGTCCTCGACTCCGCCACGGGCCAAGCCCCTCCGGAGACCCACGAGACATTGTCGACGGCGACGGCGACATCTCGTCGCTGGCGTACGTCGACGAGGAGCCGCAGCCTGCTCGCCGTTGACTCCGACGACACGGACCCACATCGTCGACGCCGAGACCCTTCGACCCCGGGGCGAGCCCTTCGACATTCTCGCAGTTCGCCCGTGCGCCACACCCCGATCGGGGACGGGAGCACGGCGATGGTCTAGGAGTGGCTCCGCGCCGCCTCGAGCACGCTCTGGCGGGTGCTCGACGTCAACACCGGAGAGGTCCTGCTCCGAGGGCGGCGAACTGGACCTGTTGGCCCACACGTCCGTCGCCTCTCCGGACGGCTCGACCGTGGCGGTGGCGGGCGACACCGGCGAGATCGTCACCATCGACGTCTCGACCGGAGACGAACAGCGGCGATCCACCAGTCTCGGCGCCGAGGTGTGGTGGCTCAACTACTCCGACGACGGAGAACTGCTGGTCTCCGGCGCCGACCGACGGCGGGGTCAGCCTGTGGGACGCCACGACGCTGGACCTGCTGGGCACCGTGTACCCACCCCACCAGGGAGAGCCGGTCCCGGCCGGCGCACAGTTCATCGGCGACACCCACGACGTGGCGATCGCGTCGTACGACGGCAAGGTCTACCGGTGGGAGACCGACCTCGACCGGGCCATCGACTTCGCCTGCCAGATGGCCGGCCGGAACCTGACCGAGGAGGAGTGGGACGAGTTCCTGCCCGCCCAGCCCTACCAGTCCGTCTGCCCAGACGAGTGAGAGGAGGCCCGTATCGGCTTTTTCTGCGTCAGAACCGAACAATCGGAACATTTAAAGGAGAACAGCAAAGGAGCATATCTACATGAAAAACAACAATGTGCGCGGAACTTCATTCGGCAGCGCGAGGGTTCTCATTGCAATTGCCCTCGCATCGATGATGCTGGCAGGTGGGAGTGCTGCCTTGGCGGGCGGAGACAAGGCAGGTGAGAGTGCTGCCTCGGGGGGCGGACACAAGAAGCCTGTCTTCGTTTCCGGTAACAGCACGGCTTCTGACTGCGGACTCCCAGGGTCGGACTGGGCGATCGCATTGACCGGGGACCTCGAGGGCTGCTGGAGCGCCTACATCCAAGATTTCAGGTGCAAAGAGTTGCAAGACTACGCTTTGTACTTCGAGGAGGGTCGCGAGGTTTTTGTAGGGAAGCTTCGCGGGAAGCAAGGCAGATTCAGAACTGCTTACACAGTCGAAGCGGCCTATGCAAAGGGCTTGTGTGAGTCCCTTGACTTCACCACCGAGGTGGCTGGATTCTGCAGACACAGAGTCATTGGTGGGAGCCGTGCCTTCGCAGATGCGAAAGGGCTGATTACGTTCCAGGATGTGATTGCCGGCGTGACGGGCGATCCCGTCACCGGGGAATTCGAAGCCGGCACCGGGGCAAACAATTTCCTCTATTACGGCCGTATCGGTTTCGGTCGAGGCGACTCTTCACCAAGGCCGAGCGGCACCGCGAGTTCGGCTATCGCACGACCAAGTGCTGGATTCTCAAGCGCAACTTCATCGCCACCCCGGACGGGCGGCTGCTGATCGACACCGACGACCCAGCCATGAGGACTACGTCCAGATGGCTGGGTCGCCACGGAAGGTCATGCAGGAGTTGGAGAAGGTCGCTCGGGAACTGCAGCGCGAGCGGAAGGTAAAACCGCAGGTCAGACCGAAAGGGCGGATGGGCTGGCCTGTAGGCCGGGGAGAGTTCTTGCGTGAACGACGGTGATTGGCAATCGACGGAAAGTGGCCTCTGACCTGCGGAAACAGTGCCTCTTGTCGAGGGTGCATATGACAGTTCTTGGGCGTCTTGCGGACTCTGTGCGGACCGCGGATGCGACGCGAGAGCCCTGGTGGGGTGCGGGTGCTGCTGGAAGCCTTTGGCGCGGGCCGTCTCGTGCCTCTCCAGTGCCCTCATCACCGCGCTCACCATCCGACCTTCGGGCTCATTGCTGTCTGAACCGTAGGCCCGCTGGGTGCTTCCAGGCGACGACCACCAAGAGCCGTCATGAGCGAAAGGTCACCGTCATGGAGAAGTTGCTGCGTCTGCCCGAGGTCGCCGAGCTGACCGGGGTGCCGGAGAACACTCTTCGGTTCTGGCGCCACCAAGGATTGGGGCCTCGGTCGGCAAGGCTCGGGCGGCGGATGGTTCACCGCGAGCGCGACGTTGTTGACTGGATCAACGAGCAGTTCGAGACACAATCCTGAGGCGGACTGCTTCACCCACGCGACGCGTTCGTCTTCGCCTTCAGGGTGCGGGCCAGCTGAGAGGTCACGTCTTAGCGCCCAGAATGACCGCCTCCTTCTCAGAACCGGGCGCCCTCTGGATACTGCGAGGTTCCGAGCTGTCTTCAGAATTCGTCCTAGGTGAGGACGAGGGACCCGGATGTGAGCGCTGGGGTGAACCGGCCGTCGAGGTATCTGCCCTCGGCAGCCTCGGAACCGGCTATGTGCGGAATCCACTTGGTCGTGGGCTCACGGCGTAGGGAGAGTGGGTGCGGGAGAACTCCATGGTGTGAGGCGTGCTGCGTACCTGTCCCAGGGATATCGTCATTGAAGGGCCGCGGTCAGCCGCATCACGTTGTCTAGGTACGCCGAACCCCGGGATCGGGCCAGCCAGTCCTCGAGGATGAGCTCTTTGGACATCGCACGGTAGGTGTCTTCGACCCTTCGCATCTCGGCCACGAGCTCGGGTCCAAGGAGCATGAGCGAGACCTCGTAGTTCAGGCCGAAGGAGCGCATGTCCATGTTGCTCGAGCCCAGCACCGCGACATCGTCGTCGACACTGAAGAACTTCGAGTGCAGGATGGCCGGCGCTGGGAACATGTAGATCCGTACTCCGGCACTCAGCAGGGCCTCGTAGTAGGAGCGCTGGGCGTGGTACACCATGAACTGATCGCCGGCCTCGCTCACGAACAGCTCCACGTCGACACCGCGCTGAGCCGCCGTGGTGATGGCGTACAGCAGGGACTCGTCCGGCACGAAGTAGGGACTGGTGACCGACAGTCGGCGTTGTGCCGAGTACAGCAACGTCGTGAACGCGCGCAGGTTGTTCTCGGTCACGAAGCCCGGTCCGCTCGGGATCACCTGCCCCTCGGTCTCGCCTGCCGGTAGCGAGACTGTGCGGATCTCCTCGGTCAGCCTGACCCCGGTCTCGCTGTACCAGTCGGTGGCGAAGAGGAGGTTGAGCGCGCTCACCACCGGACCTTCCACTCGCGCCACCAGCTCGACCCACTCGCGCCCGAGCTCGTGGTTCTTCGGCTTGTTGTATCCGGGCTCGATCAGGTTCTGCGACCCGGTGAACGCCACCGCACCGTCGACCACCAGGATCTTGCGGTGGTTGCGGAGGTCTGGTCGGCGCCACTCGCCCTTGAGCAGCTTGACCGGCAGCATCGGATGCCACTCGATACCGGACGCGTCGAGCCGCGCCGTGAACTCCTTGTACCCCGCGATGCCGCGCGACCCGAGGTGGTCGAAGAGGAGGCGGACGGTGACTCCGCGGTCGACAGCGCGTACCAGCGCCTCGTAGAACGGTCCTGTCACCTCGTCCCACGCAGTGATGTAGAACTCGACATGCACCCACGCGGAGGCACGATCGACCTCGGCGGTCATCGCCGCGATGGAGTCGACGTACCCCGGAAACAGTTCCACGAGATTGCCAGGCATCACTGGCTGGGCACCCAGGTTTCGGTTCAGTGTGGCCACTGACTCCACGTATGCGGGCCCCGCGTAGTCGGCATCCAGAGTGGGGACTTCCGCTGTCCGCTCAGCCACAGTCGCATTGACCTCGGCCTGCTTCTCTGTCCGTCGACGCTCGAGCCGGGTCCGACCCAGCACGAGAAAGATCACGAAGCCGACGAACGGAATGAACATGATCAGCAAGAGCCAGGCCATACCACTAGAGGGTCGTCGGTCCTTGGGCACAACTCCCAGTGCGATCACCTTGATCGTAAAGTCCACCAGGTACGCAGTCGCGAGCCAGCCAGCCATGACCGTCAGCCTGCCGCCGGTGAGACCAACAATCGTCACCCAGTGTGTGTGAAGAGGAGGCTGCATGCGTCATTGGCCGCCCGGCGGTAGCAGCCCGGGAGCCTCGTTCGGCGCGTTCTGACCCGTGCGGGTACTCAAGCCACCGGGGTTCATCCAATCTGTGTGATGCGGGTCCGGCGGCCTGCGCCGCAAGGTGGTCTCACAGGGTTGGCACTGCCTTTGAGCACAGAGTCCATCCGTACGGATGCGCCGAGATGCTGCAGGCGATGCTGGGTTCAGATCGAACGACGCCCTGCCGAAGGGAGAGTCATGACTGGGGTCGAGTGGATGCTTTGGATCATTCTGGCGACGTTCTACATCTTCTGTGTGTTCACGGTCTGCATGATCACCTTCCAAAAGGGCCACACGCTGTTGGGGATCGTCGGCATCTTCATCCCCCTGTTGTGGCTCGTAGGAGCGATGCTCCCCTCCAAGCCGGGATCGTCCTATGAGGCGCAGGAGCGGGCAAGGTTGGCCTAGGGGATGGTGCTGTCTGGCTCGCGAGTCGCTGGGCCGAGCGAGCGTTCGCACACGCTCCGAAGTACTCCGCGTGCTTCGTCGGACCTTCCGCTGTAGGCACCAAGCTGTGCCATGCCCATCCAACGCGACGCGTTTGGGGTTTGCCCCAGTCCGCCGCGGCCGACTTCGGCCGCCTTCCCGCTGGATGCGGGCGGGGGCCCGGTCCAGCTGTGGGGCACCGTGCTTCCTGGTCAGCCGCGTGCACGGATCCGTGCCGCACGGCGCCACGGCGCGTTGTGGCCGTTAGAAGCCGACTCGTCCTGACTTCAGTTGAACGGACTCTGACGTGCCGATTCCCCGCCCCTCGAGAAGGACGGCGAATCGGCCGGTTGCCTGCGTGCCTAGAACCGGCGTCGACGACGCCCGGGGCCGACGGCGGAACCAACGACGGCAGCCTTCGCTACTGGGGCCGGTCCGGGCGTCACGGCCCTGGTCACCACGGCCGCCTTGGCGACCGGAGCACCGACCACACCGCGCCTTCCTGCGCGTGCTGCTCTGAGTGGCATGTCATCCTCCAATTGTCTCGAGTGCTTCATCCGCCTCGATCGAGGCGATGATGGCTTGGGTGGGGATCCGGCCATTGGCGATGAGTTGCCCTCCGGCGCGGCGCGCGGCAGATGAGAAGGGTGCAGCCCAAAGGTTCTCGTAGACGATCACGCCGGCCGTGCTGCCCGGGCCCATCGCCGCAGCAAGGTGAGCGACGTCCTCCTCGGCCAGCATCTCGGCAAGCTCCGCCTCGAGGCTCTCCAACGCCCCCAGGTTCTTCAGGTCGGAGAGTTCCATCGCATCGACGGTGCCATCCTCGCCCTTGACCAGGACAAGCATGTCTATGACCCGGATCGTTCCTGCGTCGGTGAGTGCGACCAACTCGGCGGCCATCTCTCCGGTGAAGTTGGCTGTCTCAGCTGGAAACTCGACGATCACGTAGTCCACGGGGCCGAGTTCGTCGAGCGATGCTTGTTGCGTCATAAGGTTTCCTTTCGATGGTCGAAGCTGCCCGAGCGCTTCGCCCGGGTTCTGCCCTTCACCCTTCATTTCGGGGCCATCCGAGGTGCACCACGATCGGGGGTAAGCAGGGTTCATGACCGCGGCGTTGCGAGTGCGGTGGGTGAGGGTTGCGACAGCGACGTGGAGAGTTGTGCCTGCGGCCAGGCGTCAAGCACGAGGTCAACAGCGCGGAGGACGCCGAGCACGGCTGTCAGGAGGGCGGCCGTTGCTATCAACAGACCGATCTCATCCTCTGATAGGCCGGTCCCGTCGGACACCAAGCGGCTGATCTGGCGGGTTCTCTTGGTCATGTGCATAGTTCGCTTCTCCTAGCCGAGCGCGGTGTGCGTGCGCCACGCTCCAGATGGTTGAGGTGTCCGTGGGGTGAAGACATGTCGGGCAGTGAATCTGCGTCATCAATCAAGCGTGGAGCTCTGGGATCGGTGCCCCGGCTGGCGTGTCCGGCACGCCCGGAGTGGTGTTGGGGTTGTCGCCCGACGGCGCGTCTGAGCCGGGGGTCCTGGAGGCGTTCCCGGCGCCGACCAGCACCTGCACGGCCATGAGCAGCACGACGACGAGCACCACCGACCAGAGCAGTTGGGTCTCTGAGAGCTCCTGGCCCCAGAGCAGGACCACCCCGCCGACCACGATGATGACCACTCTCAGCCAGCCGGCGTTGGCCCCCACCCAGTGACCCGGGCCGGCGGTCGGACCGTCCGCGAGGGCTGCTCCCACCTTTTCCAGGCCATCGCGCACGGTCCTTCTTACGGCGCTTCCGAAGGTGTTGCGCCCGAGGAACCAGCCCGTGACGACCAGGACCAGGGCGAGCCACAGCAGCACCTGTTGACCACGCATCAGGAAGGACAACAGGGTGTCGTAGACGTCGGTGCTGGCCGCAGCGAGCTCCGTGTCGGTCAGTGCGTCAATGAACAGCTGGCGGCCGACCGACAGCGCGGCCCCCACGACCAGTGCGTTTGCCGCCAGGACCACCCCGATGAGGACCGTCATCCGTGGCCGGCGGCGTGACAGCAGGAGTGCAGCGAGATACAGAGCCGCGACGAGTGCGATCAGCCACTGGGCCACCGGGTTCAGCAGCCCGTGAGTGGTGCGCGCCTGGGCCAGCTGGGGTGCGTCGAACAGCACGATCTGCCTGTCCTCTTCAGGCGTTGGCAGGTTGTCGACCATGGTGAGCCCACGCTCGACCAGGCGCTGCTTCACCTGGTCGATCACCTCCGAGACGTCGAGCACGACCTGCTCGCCCTGCAGCGACACTGCGCCGGTCTCATCACCTTGCAGGATGCGAATCAGGCCCTGTTGGAGCCTGGTGTTCGCCGTGACCCAGAACTCCTCGAAGGCGTCCGAGGCAAGGAAGTCCCTGACCTGGGTCTCGATCAGCCCGTTGATGGCGCCTGCGAGCGGCCCCACCAGGGCTTCCAGGCGGGGGCGTTCGGTGACGACACCGGCGAAGACCTGGTTGAGGATCGCTTCGACGTCGATCTGCTTCTCGAGAGCGTCGGTGACCTTGGTCGCGATCGCGGTCTGCACCTCCGGGGAGTCCACCAGCGGACCGACGGTTTCGACGTAGCGCTCGGTGTCGTTCACGGTCCGCTGGCCCCAGTACGCGAGGGCCGCTGGTGCGGTCAGCAGCGCTGCGAGCAGGAGGCACAGCGCCGTCGCGATGCCTCTCCAGCCAGCGCGGTGCACGCTGGGCTGCGCGGTCGGCGGTGCAGGTGCTGATTCGGTCATCGGGCACTCCTCGTGTCGTGCCTTGCGTCAACGCGCCTCGGTGAATCAGAGAGCCCTGCGCACAAGGACGCTGCGAACCGATCCGTCAGTCGGCGAGATCGCGTCCGTGGGCTGCCAGGGCCCAGATGACGAAGACGTTCAGCGTGATGATCGTGATCGCCCAGAACGGGTAGTAGGGGAGGAAGGCAAAGTTGGCCAGGGCGCTCAGGATCGCCAGGATGATGCCGATCACCCGGCCCCAGGTCTTGCCTGCGAGCACCGCGCCTCCCGCGAACGCCACCAATAGTCCGAGCAGCAGATGGATCCAGCCCCAGGTCGTCGCGTCGAACTGCAGGACGTAGTCCCGGGTGGCCACGTAGAACTCATCCTCGAAGACCGCGACCAGGCCGGCGAACGCCTGGAAGCTGCCAGCCAGGATCATCATCAGGCCAGCGAAGAGGATGAAACCGGTCGCCCAGCCGCTGGGTTCTTGTGCGTCGCGACCTTCGTGTCCGTAGTCGGTTGCTTGCTGCTCGGTCATTGCGATCGTCCTTTCGTTCCTGGCAAGACATTGGGCTCTACACAACAGCGATCCTCGGGCCCGACGCCCCCGACTGTCTTCACACAGAAGGCATGAAGCCCGCTTCTTGAAGGAGGTCACCACCGAGTCGACGAGGATCACGTGATCTGTGTGATGCAGGCAGCGCCGCTTCGCCGTTTGGATGGTGTGAGCATTGCCCCGCAGATCAGGCGTGCCGGTGGTCTGGGTACGGGACGGTCTCAGTCCGGGGGGACATGCTGGAAAGAGGGGTCCGTCTTGGACTACACCGATCGGTTGCTGCGGCTTGCCATCAATGACTCCGACTTGACCGAGGAGCCGACGGCCGAAGCCGACGCCGCATGGCTCGATCCCGTGACAGATGCTCGCACCCTGTCCCTGGTCCGCTTGGCCGCGTTGGTCGCCGTCGGTGGCGCTGTGCCGTCTTTTGCAGCGCAGGCTGATGCCGCGGTCGACGCGGGCGCGACGGCCGCCGAGATCGTCGACGTGCTGTTCGGCGTCATTCCCGTCGTCGGGCTACCGTGCGCTGTCGCAGCGGCCCCGAACATGGCGATGGCGTTAGGGTACGACGTCATCGACGCTTTGGAGGACCCGTCGAGGCGGTGAAT
>CAVZAZ010000007.1:0-277866 GCA_963773355.1 uncultured Actinomycetota bacterium
GAGCACGTCGGTGTCCATCCCGCGCTCCTCCAGCCCGGCCGCGACGGTCGCCGTCGTGCTGACGCCCCAGCCGGTGACCAGCACGTCGTCAAGGCTGTCCTGGGCGGACAGTGGCAGCAGGTCTCGCTGGTTGCGGACCAGCGTGGTCGTCCCGTCGGTGATCTCCTGCAGGGTGGACAGGTGCTCCGGTGTTCCGACGCGGGCGGGCAGCTCGGCCGGGTCGGCGTACGGGTCCTCGACGATGCCGAGGTCCTGCTTGAGGGTGAGGATCCGGCGTACCGAGGTGTCGATCCGCTCCTCGGTGAGCTCGCCCGACTCCACCGCGCCGAGCACCGCGTCGTACGCGACCTCGAACTCCGGCGGCATCAGCAGCATGTCGACGCCGGCCTTCAGCGCGAGCACCGGTACCCGGTCGTTGCCGTACGTCGCGCTGGCCCCGGCCATGTCGAGGGCGTCGGTGATGACGACCCCGTCGTAGCCCATCTCCTCGCGCAGGATGCCGGTCATGATCGGCTCGGACAGCGTGGCCGGGTCACCGGACGGGTCGAGCGCGGGCACCGAGATGTGCGCGGTCATGATCGCGGGTACGCCCGAGTCGATGGCGGCCTGGAACGGGGGACGGTCCAGCTGCTCCCACTCCTTTCGGGTGTGGTCGATGACCGGGAGACCGGTGTGGCTGTCGTTGGCGGTGTCGCCGTGACCGGGGAAGTGCTTGGCCGCCCCTGCCACGCCTGCCGACGTGTAACCGTTCACCTGTGCGGCGGTGAGGTTGGCGGCCAGCCTCGGGTTCTCTGCGAACGAGCGGACGCCGATGACCGGGTTGGCCGGGTTGACGTTGACGTCGGCGACCGGCGCGAAGTTCCAGTTGATGCCCATCGCGTCGAGCTCGTCGCCGTTGATCGCGGCGGCGGTCCGGGCGTCGGCGCTGCTGCGGCCAGCACCGAGCGCCATGTTGCCCGGCAGCTGGGTCGCCGGCGGCCCGATCCGGGCGACGATGCCGCCCTCCTGGTCGATGCCGATCAGGGACGGGACGGCCGTCGGCTGGCTCAGCGCGGCGTCCTGGATGCCGTTGGACAGCCCGGTGATCTGGGTCGGGTTCTGCACGCTGTTGGTCCAGGCGAAGTAGATGATGCCGCCGGGCTTGTACCGGTCGATCAGCTGCTCGGCGTTGTCCACGCCGTACAGCGCCTGGTTGGCCGCCACATCCGCCGGCGCCTGGGTGTCGGCCGTGCTGCCGTAGACATTGGTCATGAACAGCTGGCCGACCTTCTCCTCCAGCGTCATCGACTCGAGCGTCGTCTCGACCCAGTCGTCTTCGGGTGGCGCCGCCGCGCCGGCTCGGTCGTTTGGTGGACCAACGGTCGCTGCCGCGGCCAGCAAGGCCGCCACCGCGAGGATCACCCCCGCCGTCCTGCGTAGTGACGAGACCTGCATCCCGAGCTGCATGGTTCCTCCGAGAGTTGTGCGCACGCCGGTGGTAAATGAATTACGGCATGGCTGTGTGCATGGTGAGTTTTCTACGGAGGCAGCCTGAGGTCAATCCCTCCGCCCACTCGCATCGGTATTCGGGAACCGTACGTCGGGTGTCGAGCGCGCCGGCGATTCCCGCGCCAAACGATCCATGCCCAGCCCGAGCGTTTCAACGGCAGCTCGACGAGCGCTGTTTGATCGGATCCTTGCCAGTGCCGTCTCTGTACATCGGTCAGGTACGACCTGACTCGGCAGCCGCGTGCTACTGAGCCACAGCGGACGCGACGGTGAAGAAGTCGACTGGCATCTCGTGTTCGAGGTTCCACGTAACAGCAATCGGGCGGTCGCCTGTGTGGGAGACGTAGTGAACCGGCCCAAGGAAAAGGTACGGCGAGGTGCCGAACTCGTCCTTCTGCTCGTGCCGGGCGAAAACGAGAACCTGGCTGGACCCGGTGAGATACCGCTGCCCGGTGGGTGAGTTGACCGAGGTCGTTGACTGGGATTCCCAGTGAAACAGTGTCGGCGAGATCGGGTAGTCGCGGTACATAGTCGTCGGGGAGTAGTCGGCTTCCGACTTCTTCAGCGTCACGAAGAACGCGTCGATGTTGAGGTCAGACGAGTACCACACGCCCTCGCGGAAGCTGTTCGGGTTCCGCGGGAAATCGAGCGCTGCCAGAATTTCCTCGCGCTGGTAACGCGAATGAACCATCAACGGGATTCCCGCGTGCGGGCCGCCGAGGTCGATCGGAACGTGGCGCGCGGCGTCAAAGGCGAGGTCGACGACTGACGAGATCTCAGCGCGGGTGGCCCGCTCGGCGCCCAGCACTGCAAGCCCGTCATCGTATGACGCGTGGCCGCCTCCGTCGGACCACAGCGAGTAGAAGAGCATTCGCGCCAGACGTTGCTCGCCGACCGAGAGGTTGGAATAGGCCGGTGCGTCATCGCCGAGCAAGCGGCGGTACGCCACGGCCCGGTTGGGGTCGTCGACATGGGCGAACGCACGCACTCGCTTGAGCAGCTCTTCTTCCATGTCCGAGCCGGGCGCGGTCGGGAGTCCGGCGTCGCGTCGAAGGCGGGTCCACGAGTGGCTGCCACGCCGCAGGATATCGCTGAGCTCCAGTCCGGATTCGTTCAGGAACGTGTCCAGGTCTTGGTCGCCGTACGACCGCAACTCGGCCACGATTTGCTGCCACCGGTTCGCGATCTGGGAGCGAATGTTGTCAAGCACCATTGCCTGAGACTGGCGGTCCATGACGATTTGGCACCCTGACGGCAGGAAGGGGAAGCCCTGCTTGACCTGCCGCTCGACCCCAGCGCGCGTCTCACCTGTGAGCGCTCGAAGTTCGGCGTCCCAGCGGAACTCCTTGCGGTGGAAGCCGACGAAGTCCAGGACAGTGAGCACCGCCTTGTTGGGGGTACGTCGGAGTCCGCGGCCGAGCTGCTGGAGGAAGACGGTCGCACTGTCGGTCGGGCGCAGGAACAGCACGGTGTCGACGTCGGGGAGGTCGAGACCCTCGTTGAACAGATCGGCGGCGAAAAGCACGTTGACGCGCCTGGCCCGGAGGGCAGCCAGCGCCCGGTCCCGCTCGGCCCGGGGGGTGTTGCCGCTGACGGCGAGAGACGGAATACCGGCCGTGTTGAAGACGTCAGTCATGTACTCCGCGTGCGCAACACTGACGCAGAACCCCAGGGCGCGCATAGCTGCCAGGTCGGACACCTTGTCGCGCAGCTGGCTCAGAATGAGCCGTGCGCGAGCGTCGTTGCCGGTGAAGACGTTCGAGAGTTGCTCTTCGTCGTAGCGGCCGCGCGACCAGCGGATCGACCGCAGGTCGGTGCCATCAGAGACGACGAAGTAGTGGAATGGGCACAGCAGATCGGCTCCGAGCGCGTCCCACAGCCGAAGCTCTGCCGCGGTGCGCCCGTCGAAGAACGCTCGAACGTCGGTGCCGTCGGCCCGCTCAGGAGTGGCAGTGAGGCCGAGTAGCTCGACGGGGCGCAGATGATCGAGGATCCGCCGATACGTCCGTGCCTCGGCGTGGTGGAACTCATCGATGACGACGAACTCGAACGCGTCGCGCGGGATGCTTGCGACGCCGTACGAGGTCAATGACTGCACGCTCGCAAAGACATGCTCCCAGCGCTCTGGCCGGGCGCCGCCGACGTATAGCTCGCCAAAGTCGCCATCGCCTAATACCTCGCGGTAGGTGCGGAGTGACTGCTCGAGAATCTCCCGCCGGTGTGCAACGAACAGCAGTCGGGGGTACGCCCCAGCGCGACACAACCGGCGGTAGTCCAGAGCTGCAACCACGGTTTTGCCCGTGCCGGTCGCGGCGACTACTAGGTTGCGATGGCGGTCATGCAACACGCGCTCGACCTCGATCGCGTCCAGGATCTCCTGCTGGTAAGGGAACGGCCGTACTTCCAACCCAGAGATGGAGATGGTGACCCGATCTCCCGCTTTGCCGCCGCGGGCTTCGATCAGAGCGTCGTCCAATCGGTCCCGGTCGCGATCCGGATCGTAGATCTCGAACTCGGAGCCGTTCCAATAGGAGTCGAAAGTCGCTTCGAACTTCTGCAACAACGCGGGAGTCGCGCTACTCGACAGTCGAACGTTCCACTCGACGCCATCAAGGAGTGCGCTCGTCGAGAGATTGGAGGAGCCGACGTATGCGGTGTCGAAGCCGGTGTGGCGGCGGAAGAGCCAAGCTTTGGCGTGAAGACGGGTTCGCGCGGCGTCGTACTGCACCTTGACATCGGCACCGAAGTCTCGAACCAACCGGTCCAGTGCCTCTCGCTCGGTGCCACCGATGTAGGTGGTGGTCACGACCCGGAACGGAATCCCGGCTTGTCGCGCCGCCGCTAGCGGTGCCTCTAGAAGGCGAACGCCACGCCACATGACGAACGCACACAGCAGGTCGATCGAATCCGCCGAGTCGATCTCTGCCTTCAGTTCGCTGGCCAGCGATGGTTCGCCGTGGGCATTCGTCAGGAGCGCGGCATCGTTGAGCGGAGTCTTCGGTCGTGCACCTAGCCGGACGACCTGCCCCGGGCCGGGTGGTCGGCGAACGGCGTGCAGCTGACGGACCGGATCGTTAACCGTCTGATCGGGCCTATTGATTGCCTGGAGTAGTTCGTTTGCAATGGCAAGTCTGTGCTCGGGATCGCGCTCGGCCGCGAGCCTTCGTGAGATCGCCTCGGCGAGATGCCGCGTCAAGACGTGGGTCTGGTCTGCTGGGTCGACCTTGTTGACGTCTGACTCGACGCCTTCGAGAGCATCAAGGTGTCGTTCAAGCTCCCTCGTCACAACTGACTCGTACAGGCCCTCGTCCACGCCTCTCCCTTCGTCGGGTCGAGCTTGCCAAAGAGATCAACCAGCCGCCGCGAATTGGCGCACACATTCAGAAAACTGGGAGAGCCGTAGCGGGAATCCGCGGAAATGGTCGTTGGGTACCTTCCGCAATCCCGGGATTTCTCGGGTTTCCCCGGCATAGCCTTCCCGAGCTTCACTACATCGGGAGGTAGTCCATGGCGGGGGAGTCAGCGGCAGAGTCGGCGCGGCGCCAACTCGAGAAAGCCGAGCGACTGCGCCGCTCGGCGGCACTTTACGAGCGCGGGGCTGAGGGTGAGCGGGCCACCGCTGAGGCACTCGCGGCTCTGCCGACCGAGACGTGGACCGTGTTGCACGACGTCAAGTGGCCGGGCCGGACCTATGCCAACATCGACCACATCGTCGTCGGGCCAACGGGGGTCTTCGTGATTGACTCCAAGAACTGGTCAGGGGCTGTAGCGGTGCGAAACGGCGTACTGCGTCAGAACGGATACGCCCGCGAGACCGATGTCGACAGCGCCGCCAGCGCGGCGTCGGTAGTCGCACCGTTGGTGCCTCTGCTGCGACGTGACCTTGTGCGCCCTGTGCTCTGCTTCACGAGGGATGAGCAGCTCACAGGCTCGGTCCGCCAGGTGCTGGTCTGCTCGACAACGAACGTCGTCACGCTGTTGACGTCGCGTTCAGCGGTGCTCTCGCCTGATGAGGTGCGGCAGCTCTCGAGCGACATCGAGAACGCGCTACGCGCCAGCCCTCCGGCGCCCTCGCGTTCACGACCCCATTCGACTGCCGCACGAAGGCCGAGCGTGGCACGTCATCGTCGGAAGTCACTCAGCAACCACCGCGGCAGGTCGCGTGGATGGCAGCTGGTGCGGCTGCTCGTCGTGGTTGGGGTCGTTGGAGTCTTCCTTGGCGTGCCCGAAATCCGAACGGAGCTGACTGATGCGCTCACCGGTCTGTTCGTCGACGACAGCACCGGGCCGTCTGGCGAGGGTAGTGATCTCGGCAGGCGCGAACGCTGAGAGACGCAACCACCGGGTGGTTTCGAGGCTCGTCGCTGACGCTCCTTGAACCACAACCAGCGGAGGGGGGCCGACAGGCTCGACCACCGTTCAGGAGCTCAGACGCCCGGCGTGGTTTCGAGGCTCGTCGCTGACGCTCCTGGCACCTCAACCAACGCCGAGCACCGCGCGGCGTCGAGCGGCTGCCCCGCGGCGGTGAACAGCTCGGCAGCCTCGGCGATGTGCCTCCGGAAGCCGTCGTCATCACCCTCAGCTGCGGCCAGGTGCGCGCGTGCCTCGGCGACGGCGGCGGTCCAGGCGCTGCCGGACCAGCGGGCGGCGGAGGCCTCGGCGAGCGCGAGGTGGCTGCGGGCGGCGTCGAGGCGGCCGGCGTCGGCGCTGGCGATGGTGGCGGGGACCTCGAACATCACGTCGCAGAAGGCGCAGCGGTCGGTGTCGCCGAGGGCGAGCTCACCCTGCTCGACAACGGCCAGGGCGGCGACCGGGTCGGGGGCGGCCACGATCATCGAGCCGTAGACCCGCTGCATCAGGTGCAGGCTGATCGACGACCACCGCGCCAAGGGCAACGCGCGGTGCAGCAGGTCGCGAGCCGGTTCGCGCTCGCCCCGGGCGAGGTGAACCTCCGCCAGGCGCTGCAGGGAATGCGCCTCGCCGGCGGCGGCGTCCACGTCGCGGTGCAGGTCTGCGGACTCGGTGAGCTCTCGCTCGGCGAGCTCCAGGTCACCCTTGAGCAGCGCCGCCTCGCCGATCAGGGCAGTGGCGAACGCGGCGCCACGCAGCGCGCCGTGCTGCTGAGCACGCCGGCGGAGCTGCTCGGACAACTCGATGACCTCGTCGTAGGGGACCGGGCCGTAGAGCATGTACTCCGCCACGCACAGGTGTGCGTCGAAGATCGCCGTCGCCATCGAGGGGTCGTTGAGCGTCCGCCGCAGCTCGACGCGGAACTTCTCGAACCACTCGCCCCGCTGATGTGCGATCAAACCCTGCAGCGAGACCAGGTCGAGGAACTGCCAGGGGTCGTCCGGCGACAGCACCGAGCGGGCCGCTTCGGCGTCGGCGTACGCCGCGTCGAAGTCGCCGGTGAAGTAGGCAACGCCCCCGCGAGCCAGCAGCATCGGCCCGTCGGCCATGTCGCCCTCGAGCTCGAGGCCGGCCAGCGCCGAGGCAGCGGTGTCGTAGTCGGCCTGGAAGGTGGCCGCCCTGGCCAGCCGCGCCCGGACCAATCGGTTCTCGGTGCCGGTGGTCAGCGAGAGCGCGGCACGGTACGTCGCCACCGCGGCCGGGTCGGCCAGGGCCAGCAACATGTCGCCGCGCCGCGCGAGCAGGTGCCCCCGGTCGTCGTCGGAAGCGTGGTCGAGGACGGCGTCGATGAGGGCGAGCCCGTCGCGGTAGGCGCCCAGGGCGCCCGCCGTCTCGACCGCCTGCCGGGCGTACGGGATCGCTTGCACCGGGTGTCCCGAGGCGAGGAAGAGGTGGGCCACCCGGGTCGCCGGAGCTCCCAGCTCGGCCAGCCTTTCCGCGACCTCCCCACCCTCCCGGGTCCGCTCGTGCGGAGGGAAGGTCGCCAACACCGCGTCCCGGACCAGTGCGTGCCGGAAGCGGTACCCCGTCTCCGCCGGCTCCACCACCGAGCGTTCCAGCCCGGCGGCCAGGGCGTCGTACGTCTGGTCCTCACTCAGCTTGCTGACCGTCAGCAGCTCGTCGGTGGAGAACCCACCGCCGAGCAGCGACACCCGCCGGAGTACGCCGACCGCGAACGGTGGCAGCCCGGAGACCAGTACGTCGGCGCTCCCGCCCTTGGCGGCGCGCGCGGCCTCCAGCACCCGGAACGGCAACCCACCCGACACCGCGCAGATCTCGGACACCGTGTCTTCGTCGAGGTCGGGATGCAGCTTTGCCAGCAGCCGTCTGGTCGCGGGCTCCGACAGCGGCTCGAGCTCCAGCACGCTGCCGACCCCGCGCGCCACCAGGCTCGCCTCGACCTCGCGCAGCCCACCGTCGGGGCGCGCGGCCAGCGCGATGACCGCCTGCTCGGTCACGGCCGCCCGGGCCAGGTAGTGCAGCAGTCGCAGCGAACCGTCGTCCGCCTCGTGTACGTCGTCGACCACCAGCAACAGCCCGTGGTCGCTGGCCGCCAGCCGGAGCAGCTCGGCGGCGGCGACGAACAGCCGCTGGTGGGCCGACTCACCGGTCCACGTGGCCTGCTCGCCCGAGAGCGCGCGGTCGAGCTCGAGCCGGTAGCTGTCGTTGAGCCCGTCGAGCAGCGCCGGGTGCTGCCGGCAGAGGTCCGCGAACGCCTCGAGCACCGGCGCATACGGCCAGGCGCCCTCCATCAGCGACGCCGCGCCCCGCGCCGTGCGCCAGCCGCGCCGGCGTGCCAGCGTGAGACCGAAGTCGAGCATGGCGGACTTCCCGACGCCCGCGGGTCCGGTGATCAGCAGGGTGCTGCCGCGCCCTTCCGCGGCCCGGTCGAGGTGACCGCGCAGCGCGTCGGCGTCCGTCTTGCGCCCGGTCAGCCGCACGGCCTCGGATTCACCAGGGACAGCCGGTGACGGTGCCGCGGCCACCCCGCCAGCGGAGGCCAGCTCGTCACGCAGTTCCTGTGCCGCGGGGCTGGGAAGGGTGCCGAGCTCCCGGCGCAGCGCCTGTTCCAGCCGCTCCAGCTGCCGCAGTGCGGCGCGGCCGTCGCCCAGATCGGCGTACTCCCGCGCCAGCGCCAGGTGCGCGGACTCGTCCGCCGGGTCCTCGCGCACGAGGTCGGCCCAGCGATGGGCCTGGCGGAGCAGGTCGCGGTGGAGTACGGCGACCGTGTCGCGCCAGTCCGCGGCCCATGGCTCGTAGAGGTCCTCCGGCAGCAACGGACCGGCGTACGCCGCCAGCGCGGCCTCCGCCTCGTCCTCCGTGCCGGCCGCCAGCGCCCGGTCGGCGCGATGCCGGAACTCGACGGCGTCGACCGCCACGTCGGCGTCGGGCAGCAGCAGGACCTGGTCGTTGCGGAGTACGACGCCCGCCCGCTCGTCGGCGCCCTCGCTCCCGTTGGCGAGCGCCCGTCGCGCGTAGTGGGCCGCCTTGTGCAGCCGCGGCAGTGCGGCATCGACCGGCACCGTCGGCCACAGGGCGTCGATGACCTGCTCACGGTGGAGGGTGCGTCCGTCGGCGAGGGCGAGGAGCTTCACCAGCGTCGCGGCACCGCGTCGGGTCCAGGCGGTGGCGGGGACTTCCGCGCGCGACACACAGACCGAGAAACCCCCGAGCATCGTGATCTGGACGTCCATTGCTCGTGCCTCGAACTGCCGTTAGCGAAGGCTCTCAGGCTAACGCCCTCGCCTTGCGGCGTCGCTTGGCCAGTCGCCGCAGAGTCGGGGTCCGGGATTGAAGTTGGCCAGTTCGCCGCGCCACGATGGGTGATGACTCGGCCGGCGCGGAGCTCTCGGAGGCGAATCGTCACCTGGCTCGTCGGGGCCGTGCTCGTCGTCGGGATGGTGGTCGGGATGCTGTGGGCGTTGCAGCGCCAGCTGATCTACTTTCCTGACTCCACGCCGGTGCCGCCGGCGAGTGACGTCATCGAAGGTGCCCGCGACGTCACCCTGGACACCGAGGACGGGCTCGAGCTGGGTGCCTGGTTCATCCCGGCTGCGGGCCGCGGGGACACGGGCATGGCGGTACTCGTCGCGCCCGGCAACGGCGGCAACCGAGCCGGCCGCGCCGGGCTCGCGGAGGAGCTGAGCCGGCGCGGGCTCGCCGTACTGCTGGTGGACTACCGCGGGTATGGCGGCAACCCCGGCAGCCCGAGCGAGGAGGGTCTGGCCGCCGACGCCGATGCCGCGGTCGAGGCGCTGGGCGAACTCGGCTATCCACCCGAACGCATCATCTACTTCGGGGAGTCCCTCGGAGGTGGCGTCGTGGCGGCACTGCAGGCGCGGCGGCCGCCGGCGGGTCTGGTGCTGCGATCACCCTTTACCGAACTGGCCGAGGTCGGCTCGCACCACTACCCGTGGCTGCCGGTGCGTTTGCTGCTGCGGGACCGGTTCCCCGTCTCCGAGCATCTCGCGTTGAGCCAGGTCCCGGTGACGGTTGTGTACGGCGACCGGGACACGGTCGTTCCGTCCTCGCTGTCCGCCCGGGTCGCCGATGAGGCGAGATCACTGTCCGAACGAGTCGTGATCCGGGGTGCCGACCACAACGACCCGGTCATGTTCGGTGCGCGTGTGGCCGAGGCCGTTGCCCGGTTGGCCACTCAGGTCTCGTGAGAACTGGTCCTGGTACCGCGTCCGGGCTACTTCGGCGGAAGTGAGCCGGCGTAGGCGACGCCGAGCGCGGCCCAGCGCTCGAGGTCCGCGTCGGTCGTCAGGCCGGCGGGATCCACGCGGAGCCAGCCCTTCATCTCACGGTCGCGCATGACGAAAGGTTCGGCGTGCGACTCGGCGGTCAACTCCTCGGTCCGATCGGGTTCGATGCGCAGCAGCAAGCCGCCCTGGCCGCTGGCCGCGACAGCCATGTTGCCGTTGATGAGGAAGGCGAGCCCGCCGAACATCTTCTGCTCGCTCAGCCCGGGCTCCCCGGCCACGATGTCGCGGAGTCGGGCCGCGAGCTGCTCGTCGTACGCCATCGAAGGAGTGTTGCGCTTCAGCTGTTCGCGGGACAAGGGCCAACGCGGCGGCGGCTTGGCAGCTGGTCAGACCGCGGCGAAGGCAATCTTGCTCCAGCGTGGCGGCCGTCGATCAGACCGTCGGGTCGGGCAGGATCTCGAACACCTCTTGCGCACAACGGCAGGCGACGGCGATCTTGGCAGCCCACTCCAGCGCCTCCTCGCGTGTCGGCACGTCGACGACCGCGAATCCGCCGATGTGCTCCTTGGTTTCCGGGTACGGGCCGTCGGTGACCGTTCCGTCGGTGGCCACGACGCTCGGCACCTGGTGTTCCAGCCCGCCGCCGAATACCCACACGCCTGCCTTCCTGGCCTCCTGGACCACCGCTTGCGCCGCCTTGGCCACGTCGGGCAGCTCCTCCTCGGGGAAGGTCATCGCGCCGTCGTCGAACGAGATCATGTACTGCGTCATCTCATGACTCCTTGTCCCGGCGACCTCAACGGTCGCCTCCTACTTCTTCTACGAACGCCTGGCTGCGAATCCGACAGCTGTCGACAGGAATTTCACATGGGACCCAAAGCATCGGGTGTCAGAGCCGTCTCGTGGTGAACAGCGTGGTCCCGTGGACCGGGTCCACTTCCTTCCGGTCGGTCTCGGTGAACCCGACCTTGGCCAGCACCCGGCGAGAAGCGGTGTTCCACTCCCAGACCGTGGCCCACAGCCGTTCGTACCCGGACGATCTCGCCCAGTCCAGAACCGCCAACGAGGCCTCGGTCGCGTATCCCTGACCCCACACCCGGCGCAGCAGCTCGAACGCCAGCTCCGGTTCGCTGTCCGAACCTCGTCCACTGTCGATCAGCCCGCAGTAGCCGATGACGTCACCGGCGTCCTTCCGCTCGACCGCCAGCAACCCGATCGACGACGGCTGGTTGGTGCGGATCGACTCCTCGAGCTCTGCGACCGTGGGGTGTCCGTCCGCGTCGATTCGGCGGTGCGCCGGCACTCGTGGATCACGTTCGGTCCACAGCTCACGCTGGACGACAGCCTCGGCTACCCGCCAAGGTCTGAGCAGGAGGCGACCCGTCTCGAGCACGACCTCGTCGGCCCGGAGTCGCTCCACCTGCCATGACAGCAACCTCTCACGGGCGCACGCACTGTCATTCCGCGATCCGACGGCTGATGCCGATGAGCGGACCTTTTGCGCCTTCCGCATTCACAGCGGGGAGCGTACGGTCAGACACGGCTCCCGGTCCCGTGTGACCTTTGTCGAGGACTCGGCTCTTGATGGCTCGGAGGAGACATCCTCTCGGGTGTTCCACCGTCGCCCGCCATCTACAGAGAGAGTTCACCATGGCCAAGTACATGATAAAAGCTTCGTACTCGCACGAAGGCCTCAAAGGCGTCATGGCGAAGGGCGGCTCCGCTCGCGTGGAAGCCATCAAGAAGTTGGCCTCCGGCGTTGGCGGCTCGGTGGAAAGTGTCTACTTCTCGTTCGGTTCTCATGACCTCTACGCCATCGTCGATGCGCCAAGCCATGAGGCGATGGCAGCTATCGCCGGCACGGTCGGTCAGACCGGTGCGCTCAGCAAATACGAGACCATCGTTCTGTTGACTCCGGCGCAAATTGACGAGGCATCGAACCTGACGGTCGACTACACGCCGCCAGGAAGCTGACCTCCGGGGCGAACATGCCAACCGGCCACGACGCCGGTATCGCGGTCGCAGACAACTGCGGCTTCACGGGCGAGGACGCCGGGTAGGGAGACTTCCTCGTGAGTCAAAAGGCTCCACCCCTACTCGGGCCGGGGTGACGGCGGGGGCACACGCACGCACATCCCGCGAACAGGTGCATGTTTCCGCCACCTAGCGGGTACTGGCCAAGTGCGTGCCCGTCGGGTCTTTCCTTCGGGTGAGACACGCTCACGCCCGTGGGTGCGAGCGCGGCGGGCACGCCCCTCACGAACGCATTCTCATGCCGCGATCCGCATCTGCCGATGAGCGGTCGAGCGATGAAGAGTCACGCGGGATCGGCGTTGCTGTCGATCGCCTTCGCTTCGCGCACGATCTCGTCGACGACGTGGGCGAGCGGTGCGGTGGCGTCGATCGGGATGCCGTTCTTCGGGGTGTCCTCTTTGGTGCGGTGCAGCCGCACGATGAGATCGCGTTCCGACTGCCGTGCGCCGAACTCGTCTTCTGGTCGCTGATCGAGTCGCCGGTTCAAGGTGTCCAGGTCGATCTCCAGGACGAAGACTCCGTCGAACAAGTCCTGGAACTTCGAGAAGTTCCGCGAGCCGCCGCAGAAGAAGGTCAAGCGCTCACTCTGGTCGGCGACCATGGCTCGGACCCTGTCCACGTGCCAGAGGTGATGCCAGTGCGACGGCACGTCGTACGTCGGCTCACCGGTTTCCGGGTCCCCCTGATAGGCCAAGTCGGTGTCACCGTTGATGGCGTGGAAGCCACGGCGGCGTAGTTCCTTGCAAACCGACGTCTTGCCGGTGCCCGAGACGCCCTCGATCAGGAAGTTCCGCGTGCCCACCGCTGGACGGTATCCAGCCAGCTGGCGGGATCGTGTCCCTCCTCGATGTTCGACGCCCGGTTGGGCACGAACGCCGTACTACCGCTTCCCCCGACCGAACATGCGGCCCAAGCGGTCGGCCATCGACCTCGGCGGTTTGATGTCGACCAGGGTCGACCCATCGGGCTGCGGGAGGTTCGCCGCCTGCTCCACGGAGAGTGTTGTGCGGACGTAGGTGCTGTAGATCGAGTCGATCTGATCGGCGTCGACGAACCGCGTGCCTTCCGCCGTCTGGACCACGATGCCGTCGAACACCGAGACCTTCTCGTCGACCAGCACGGCCTGCACCGTCGCGAAGGGGTGCCCGTCGCTCGTCTGCACCGGCGTCCCCGACTGGAGCGCGGTGTAGGCGATGGGGTGGTCAGGCGGGTCAGGCATGCCGCAATCCTACGGCCGCCCGTCACGGCGGCGACGACGGCGGCGACGGCGACGGCGACGACGACGAGGGCGAGGACGACCCTAAGGGAGATCAGTGGATCGCAACTCAACGGGAACGCGAGGCGCTTACCCGGGTTGCTGAGACTCGGCGTGTTGCCTGACGGCGGCCTGGTCCTCCTCGCGGGTCCGCATGGTGCCGTGGCCGGTCTCGATCCGCTGCCGCAGGCTCTCGGTGATGTAGTGCCGCCAGGCGTCGTAGCAGACGTCGAAGCACTCGTCGGCTGACGCGAGGCCCTCGTGCGTGAAGGTCACCTGCGTCTGGCCGCCGTCGGAGGCGATGTCGAAGCGGCCCGTCGTCCCGATCCACTCGCCCTTCTCGGCGATGAAGTCGAGGTAGCCGTCGGTGAACTCCCACACCACCCGCTCGCCGGGGACGAGCTCGGCGGTGTGCTGCTTGGAGTAGTGGATGTCTGGCACCAGGTAGAACCAGTCGGCGCCCGGTTGGTCGGTCGGGCCGACGATGTTGGTCGCGCCCCACCAGGAGCGGACGTCGATGATGGCCTCGTAGGCCTCCTGCGGCGTCGCGTCGACGGTGATGGTGTGGGTCAGGTCGCTCATGCATCGATCCTTTCGTGATCGTGGCGGGGGAATCTCACCGTTGAAGTGACTGCGCCCAGCGCGGCGATGACAGCGAGGGCGACGAACGCGGCGTGGAATCCGTCGAGGCCGGCCTGCGAGGCGAGTACCGTCGCCACCACGGCCACGCCGATCGCGCCACCGATCTCGCGCGACGTCTCGACCAGCCCGGAGGCGAGGCCGGTCAGCCGTTCCTCGACGCCGGCGAGTGCGGCGATCTGGACTGCCGGCGCCGCTGCCCCCACCGCGATCCCGGCGAGCAGGAATGCCGGTAGCAGGTCGGTCCAGTAGTCGGCGTCGGCCGGAACGCGGGCCAGCAGCAGCATGGCGACGCGCGAGCAGTGCCTGGCCGCCGATCAGCAGCTTCCTGGGGCCGAGCACGGCGGCGAGCTTGCTGCCGGTGAGGCCGGCGGCGAAGAACGAGATGCCCGACGTGGCCACCCATGCGACGCCGGTCTTGGTTGCCGAGTAGCCCAGCACCTGCTGCATCAGCAGCGTGCCGAGGAAGATCAGCGCGAAGAACGTGCCGAACGTGAACAGGGCGCTCAGGTTGGCGGCCACCAGCGTGCGGTTGCGCACCGCGATGCCCGGGACGAGCGGCTCCCGCGAGGTCGACTCGATGGCGAGGAACGCGACCATCAGCGCGGCCGCGCCGGCGAACAGGCCAAGCGTCGACCACGCCGCCCAGCCGTCGTCCGGTCCCTGGCTCAGTGCATAGACGAACAGCAGCAGGCTCCCGGTGAGCGTCACCGCGCCAGCGACGTCGAACGGTTCGCCGGTGACCTCGCGCGCCTCACCCCTGAGGAAGCGCGCCGCCATCGCGATCAGGGCGATGCCGATCGGCACGTTCAGCAGGAAGATCGCCCGCCAGCCCGGCCCGTCGGTCAGTAGCCCGCTGGCGATCACGCCGACCGTCGCCGAGATTCCCGCAACGGCGCCGTAGAGACCGAGGGCGCGATTGCGCGCGGCGCCCTCCTCGAACGTGACCGCGAGGATCGACAGCGCGGCCGGGGGGATCATCGCCGCACCGAATCCCTGGAGCGCGCGGGACGCGATCAGCAGCTCGGCGCTCTCGGCCAGTCCCGCCAGCAGCGACGCCGCGGTGAAGATCGCCAGGCCGGAGATCAGCACGCGCTTGCGGCCGAGCAGGTCGGCCAGCCGACCGCCGAGCATCAGGAACCCGCCGAGCATCAGCCCGTAGGCGATCACCACCCACTGCAGCGAGTCCTGGCTCATGGCGAGGTCGGCCTGGATCGAGGGCAGCGCGACGTTCACGATCGCGATGTCCAGGACGACCATGAACTGCGCCGCGCACAGCAGCAGCAGGATCAACCCCGTCTTCGGGGGCGCGGTGGTCGCGGTACTCACGCCGCCACCGCTTCGAAGGTCAGGTGGGGAAGGCTCCCCAGCAGCCGGCTGTCGGTGAGGCGGAAGACCTTGCGGCCCGCCGTCTCGCCCCACAGCCGTGGGCCCGCGCCGACAACAAACGGGTGGATGGTCAGCCGGAGTTCGTCGACCAGGTCGTGGTCGATGAGCGTCCGCACCAGCAGGGCGCTGGCGTAGACGACGATCTCGCCGTCCGCCTCGGCGCGCAGCTTGGCGACCTGCTCCACGACGTCACCGCTGAGAACTGTCGCATTCCCCCACTGCGGCTCGTCGACCGTCGAGGAGACGACGTACTTCGGCATCGTGTTCAGCCGGTCGGCCCACTCACCGGTGCGCTCGCGCCAACGTGCTGCGAACCAAGCGTCGCTGCGGCGGCCGAGCAGCAGCGCCTCGGCTGCGACCGACTCGGCGAACTCATGCTCGGTCCACGTCTCGCGGTCGGCCTGCGACATCTCGTTGACCCAGCCACCGCGGCTGGTTCCCTCCACTCCGGATGGGTCGTCGACGACCCCGTCGAGCGAAATCTGTTCGCTGACCACGATCTTTCCCATGGCTCTCGCCTTCCCTCATTGACTGTCATGGGGGTAGACACCGGACCGTCGGGAAAGCGGGCGGCGATCGAACGCCCAGTTTTCGGCTGCGGCGGTGTCAGTACCGGGAGAAGATGAGTCCGACGAAGAGGCGCCCATGACGACTGCACTGCTGGAGAGGGCGAAGGCCGGCGACGGCGCGGCCTTCCGGGAACTGGTCGACCCGTTCCGCCGCGAGTTGCACGTGCACTGCTACCGGATGCTCGGGTCCTACCAAGACGCCGAGGACGTGCTGCAGGAGACGCTACTTGCGGCATGGACGGGGCTGGCCGGATACGAGGGGCGCTCGTCGCTGCGGACCTGGCTCTACCGGATCGCCACCAACTCGTGCCTCAACGCGCGCCGGGCCGAGAGCCGGCGGCCAGCGAAGGAGTGGGACGTGCCAAACGTTCAACCGCCGGAGCCCACGCGGCTCGGCGAGGTGCCGTGGCTGGAGCCGTACCCGGACGTCGCCCTCGACGGGCTGACGATCCCGCTCGGCCCGGAGGCCCGCTACGAGCAGTCCGAGTCGATGTCGCTGGCGTTCGTCACCGCGTTGCAGGCTCTGCCGCCGCGGCAGGTGGCGGTGCTGATCCTGCGTGATGTACTCGGCTTCCCGGCCCAGGATGTGGCCGAGATGCTGGAGACGACGGTCAGTGCGGTCAACAGTGCCCTCAAGCGGGCGCGAGCGACCTTGGCGGAGCGGCGCGACGAGCCTGCCCCCGTGCCGACGCCGGCGGAGCAGGACCTCATCGAGCGATTCGTGCAGGCCTATGGCTCGGCCGATGTCGACGGGCTCGTCGCACTGCTCACCGACGACATCTTCATCTCGATGCCGCCGCTGCCGTTCGAATATGAGGGCCTCGATGCCGTCGCCGGCTTCTTCGCCGCCGTCTTCCGCAGCGGCCGGACCCTCGACCTTGTCCCGACCAGCGCCAACGGCCAGCCGGCGTTCGGCGCCTACCTGCGCGGACCGGACGGGGTGAGCCACGGCAACGGCCTCATCGTGCTGACCCTGAGGGACACCAAGATCTGCGCCATGACCCGCTTCGAGACCAGCGTGCTGCCGCACTTCGGGCTGCCCCGCTCCCTGCGATCCGAGTAGGCGACGATGGCCACACCTAGCGAGGTAGGCCCGCTTTTCGTGCACAGGCGGACATCCGGAACGGCTCGTCCACAGGGTCTCGAATCGGTGGTCGCAGAGGTCGTCGGAGCCTCCCTAACGTGGGGGTATGACGGTCCACGAGCTGACTCCACGGCGGCACCCGGTGCTGGCGTGCGCCGATGCGGTTGCGGTGGAGCTGGACCGGGTGGTGGACGTGGATCCGGTGTTCATGACGTCGGAGGACAAGGCGGCGGCGCTGGTGGAGCTGACCCGGCTGTCCTCGCGGTTGCAGGCGCTGACACTGCGGGTGCTGGCCAACGCCGAGGACGTCGCCCTGGACGACGGTGCCCGGTCGGCTGAGACCTGGTTGGCGCACGAGGTGCGGATCGATGTCGGGCCGGCGTTGTCGGACGGTCGGCTCGCGAACGCGCTGGAGTACCGCTGGCACCGACTCCGCGGGGCTTTCGCCGCCGGAGCCGTGAACGCGGCACAGGCCAGGGTCATCACCCGTGCGTTGGAGGAGCTGCCCGGCCGACCTCGACCCCGACCTGCTCGAGCAGGCCGAGGCCTACCTGGTCGGCGAGGCAGCGCACTTCGACCCGAAGCGGCTTCGCCGGCTGGGCCGGAAGGTGCTGGAGGTGGTCGCGCCCGGACGTCGCCGAGGCGCAGGAACGCAGGCTGCTCGAGGCCGAGGAGGCCCGGGCCCGCCGCACCAGCAGCCTGACCATGCGCAGGCGAGGCGACGGCACCACCGACATCAACATCCGGGTCGCCGACGCGGTCGCCGGTCGGCTGCAAGACCTACCTCGACGCCCACACCGCACCGCGGCGGAGCCATCTCGATGGCGGGGCGGCCGACCGGGTCGACCCGGACACCGGTCAGCGCATCTCGCAGTCGAAGTTGTGGGCACTGGCCTTCGGCTCGATGCTGGAGGCGATCCCGTCGGAGCGGCTTCCCCGGCACGGCGGTGCGGCCACGAGCGTGGTCGTCACGATCGACCACGACACGCTGCGCGAGCAGCTGGGCGCGGCCGGGTTGGACACCGGAGACCCGATCACCGCGTCCGAGGCGATGCGGCTGGCGTGCAACGCATCGATCCTGCCGGTCGTCCTCGACGGAGCCGGCCAGCCGCTCCACCTGGGCCGCGCGCCGACGCCTGTTCACCAGCGCCCAGCGGACCGCGATGACGGTGCGCGACGGCCGGTGCCGGACTCACGGATGCACGGTCTCGGCGACCTGGTGCGAGGCACACCACCGGACTCCCTGGTCCCGGGGCGGGCGCACGGACATCGAGGCCGGTGTTCTGCTCTGTTCCTGGCACCACCACCGAGCCCACGATCCTGCGTATCGGACGGACACCATGGCGAACGGGGACGTGCGATTCCGACGGCGGACGTAGGCCGGCGATCGCGAAAGTGGAGTGTCGGTGGCCCCTCCTAGAGTCTCGAACACTCGATCATCGTGGTTCGACGAACAGGAGCTGGAGATGGCAGAAGTCGTGTTGTTCCACCACGTGCAGGGGCTCACGGATGGGGTGCGCGCGTTGGCCGACGAGTGGCGTGCCGGCGGGCACACCGTGCACACGCCGGACCTGTTCGACGGCGAGCGGCCGGCGACCATCCAGGAGGGCAGCGCGTATGCCCAGAGCATCGGGGGTGAGGCTCTCGACAAGCGGGCGGACGAGGCCGTGGCCGACCTGCCGGCGGGTCTGGTGTACGCCGGCATCTCGTTCGGCGTCGGCTTCGCGCAGCGGCTCGCGCAGACCCGGCCCGGAGCGCGTGGTGCGCTGCTCTACGAGTCGTGCATCCCGATCACCGGCGAGTGGTCGTTCGGGCCGTGGCCGGACGGGGTGCCAGTGCAGATCCACGGCATGGACAAGGACCCGTTCTTCGCGCTCGAGGGCGACATCGACGCCGCCCGCGAGCTCGTCGAGACGGTCGGGCCGGAGCTCGCCGAGCTGTTCGTCTACCCGGGCGACCAACACCTGTTCGTCGACAGCACGCTGCCGTCGTACGACGCGGACGCCGCCGCCCTGGCGATGCAGCGCTCGCGGGAGTTCCTCGACCGGGTGGGCTGAGTCAGGCGAACGCGGGCATCACCTTGTCGTGGACCAGCTGCAGCTGGGCGTTGATGTCCGGCACGCCTTCGACGTCGCGACCCATCAGCGCCTTGACCAGCGCCCGGTCGGTGATCGCGAGGATCATGTGGTTGACGCCGGCATCGGCGATCTGGGACTGCATCTTCTCCACGCACTCCTCGGGCGTGCCGGCCACCGACAGCCGCTCGGCGAGGTCGGGCTTGGTCAGCTCGATGCCCTTGGCCATGTCGCCGGCGCCGATCGCCTCGATGATGGGCGCCATCTCGTCGGGGTCGACGCCGTTGCGCTCGAGCTGTTCGTGCGGCATCGAGGAGGCGTAGAGACCGACCATGCTGCGGGCGGCGTCCTTGGCCACCGCGCCGTCCTCGGCGACCGAGAAGACGATCCAGGCGCCCAGGTCGAGATCCTGCACGTTCTTCCCGGCCCGCTCGGCGCCGATCGTGCAGTGCTTGATCATGTAGTCGTAGGCCTCGCGGGTGTAGCTCAGCGCGTGGTGGCAGCCGTCGGAGAACTCCGCCGACACCTCGAACGACTTCGGCCCGCGCATCGCGCCCATCTTCACCGGCAGCCGGTCCTGCACCGGCCGGGCGAACGTGAAGAGCCCGTTGTACTTGAAGAACTCGCCGTCGAAGGTGACCACGCCGTCGTCGAGCAGGGTGCGGATGACGTGGACGGCTTCCTTGACCCGCGAGAGAGGCTTCGTCTTCGCCCAGTCGATGTGGTACTGCGCCAGCAGCCCGAAGTTGCCGCTCGAGATCGCGACCTCGGCCCGACCGTCGGTCAGCTCGTCCAGCGTGGCGGCCGCCTGAGCGATCAGGGTCGGCTCGCGGAGCACGATGCCGGAGATGCTCGGGCCGAGCCGGATCTGGCTGGTCTGCGCGGCCGCCGCGGCGAAGAGCAGCCACAGGTCCTTGTGCCAGGTCTCGTCGGCGGCGTACACCGCGTGGAAGCCGAGCTCGTCGGCCTTCTTGATCGATGCCAGGGACTCGCTGAGCGGGTAGTCGGGCAGCATCGCGTAGCTGAACTTCATCCTTGCCTCCTCATGGGCTCACTGGCCCGGTTCGTTTCCGGCCGAGACAGAGTCAGTGGATTCGGGGCCGGTGGGTACGGCGTCGCCGTGCCGGGCCTCGCTGCGCAGGTAGGGCTTGGCGACCGCGAGGTAGACGGCCCCGATGCCGACGCCCACCACGGCCGAGAGCGCGACCAGGTAGTTGTCGTACCAGGCCGCGTCGGGGGTCCGCGGCCACGCGATGTTGATCATCGTGAGGACGCCGTAGGTCAGCGCCGCGATCGTCACCGGCATCCCCCACCGGCCGAGGGTGAACGACCCGGACGGCACCCAGCCCTTGAGCCGGGCCCGCAGCGCCGCGAGCACGACCATCTGGAAGCCGAGGTAGATGCCGAGGATCGCGAACGACACGATCGAGGTCAGCGCCTTGGTCGAGATCATCGAGCCGAGCACGATCAACGCGGGCACGGTAGCCGCGACGATCATGGAGTACGGCGGCACGTGCCGCTTCTGGTCGAAGTGCCGGAACAGGTGGGAGGCGAAGATCATGTCGTCGCGCGCGTAGGAGTACATCAACCGGCTGGCTGCCGCCATCAGGCTCAGCGTGCAGGACAGGAACGAGATCATCACCACGAGCAGCACGAACTTGGTGCCGGTGACGCCGAAGGCGCTGTTGAGGACGTTGATGACCGGGTCGGTGTCCTCGCCGCTGATCACGGCGCCGAAGTCGGGGACCGCCAGCAGCAGCGACAGGCAGACCAGGATCGACGCCGCGCCGCCGATGTAGATGGTCATCCGCATCGCGCGCGGGATCACGCGGGTGGGGTCCGGCACCTCCTCGGCGACGTCACCGCACGCCTCGAAGCCGTAGTACTGGTAGACGCCGATGATCGCGGCCGCCAGGAACGCCGACAGGTAGCCGCCGCTGTGGCCGGTGACCCCCTCGGTGTCGAAGAGGACCGACAGGTTCTGGTGGCGCTCGGTGATCAGCAGCCAGCCGCCGACGATCAGGGCGCCGACGAGCTCGGCGACGAAGCCGATCGTCGCCGCGGTGGCGAGGATCTTCGTCCCGAGCATGTTCAGACCCAGTGCCACCGCCAGCATGATCAGCGCGCAGATGACGGTGGAGCCGGTGCCGGGGGTGAACTCGAGCAGCAGCGCGAGGTACGGCCCCGCGCCGTACACGACGCTGGCGATGGTGACCAGCAGCGCGATCATGTAGACCCAGCCCGTCATCCAGGCCCACCGGCGGCCCCACAGCCGCCTGGCCCACGGGTAGACGCCGCCCGCGACCGGGAACTGCGAGACCACCTCACCGAAGACGAGCGCCACCAGGAACTGACCGACCCCGACGATGACCAGCCACCAGATCATCGGCGGGCCGCCGGTGGCGAGCGCGAGCGCGAAGAGGGTGTACGTCGCGACGACCGGTGACAGGTAGGTGAAGCCGAGCGCGAAGTTGGCCGACAGGCTCATCTCGCGCTTGAACTCCGAGGTGTAGCCGAGCCCCTCGAGCCGGGCGGACTCGTCGTCCGCCCCGGATCCCTTGGCCGGCGCCGTGGTCACGAGTCACCATCCTCGGCGTCGACCTCGGCCAGCAGCTCGGACCCGGTGACCACCGTTGAGGCGAAGTGCAGGTGCATCCAGTCGAGGTGGTCGTGCCGGCTGTTCATGATCCGCAGGGAGTCCCAGTTGGGGAACGTCTGTTGCAGCACCCAGCGCTCCATGAGTCGCGGGTCGACCTCGAAGACGTGTTCATGGGTCGTGATGGCGACGTCCGAGACGCGTTCCGGCTCGGGCGGCGTGTACTGCTCGGCGTACCGGAAGCCGATCGCCTTGCCATTGCTGGAGTCGCTCATGCCCGGGTCTCCGCGTCTCGTAGGCCCGGTCCAGGAGGTACTTGCCCGGGTTCATGATGTTGTTCGGGTCGAGGGTGCGCTTCAGGTCGAGCATGACGTCGAAGCCGCGTCCGAGCTCGTCGGGCACCAGGTCGACCTCGCCCTCGCGGCACGAGCCGTGACAGGCGCTGATCGAGCCGTCGTGGGCGATCGCGACGGCGGCGATGTCGCGCTTGGCCTTGACCCACAGCTCCCATGCCTTGTCGTCGAGCTGCTGCTCCCAGATGCCGACGTCGATCTCGGTGAGGTAGTCGACGCCGGTGTTGCCGGAGGTGTAGGCGAACATGCCCCAGTCGTCGAAGACGTCGGTACGCCGGCGCAGGTCGGCGACGATCTCGTGCCAGGCCTTCGTCACCGAGGGCAGGTTGGTGTAGTTGATCGCCGCGTCCTCGCAGTGCCAGCTCATCGGCACGACCTGACCGGCCTTCGTGCGCCCGTGCATCGGGGTCGCGTAGCGGTCGTGTCGCGCGGCCCAGTCGCCCTCGGAGATCTCGTCCCCCAGGTAGCGGGCGCCGTGCTCCTTGGCGATCCGGAACAGTCGCTTGCCCGCCGGCCGCACCTCGTCCTCGTAGCCGTACATGACCGCGCACACCAGGGCCCGAACGTCGCCGGGCTGCGGGATGTAGGCCTCGTCGTCGCGGCGCAGGTAGGCGACCTTGTGCTCGTCGAACAGCACCGCGCCGGCGAACGTCGCCACCCCGGCTCGGGCGAGCGCGCCGACGCAGGCGTAGGCGTCGTCGTAGTTGTCGAAGGCCCAGAACGGCGACAGCTCGGCCTCCGGCTTCGGGAAGAGCTTGAGGGTCGCCTGCGTGGCGATGCCGAGGGTGCCCTGGTGGCCCATGAAGAGGTGCTTGAGCTGGTAGCCGCTGGAGGACTTGCTCACCTTGTGGCCGATGCCGTCGCCGACGTGCATGACGTCGCCGGTGGGCAGCACGTGGTCGAAGCTGAGGACCAGGTCGCGGGTGTGCCCGTAGCGGGAGCCGATCAGCGACCACCCGCTGGTGCCGATCCGGCCGCCCACGAGCGAGCAGGGGTACGACGCCGGGTTGTCGGGATAGATGAGCCCGTGCGGGGCGAGCTGCTCGTTGAGCTTGAGCATGTTGATGCCGGTGCCGACGGTGACCGTCCGGTTCTCGAGGTCGAGCTCCTTGATGTCGTTCATCCGCTTGACGTCGACCACGATGCCGCCGCGGAGCGGGACCGCGCCGTCGGTGAGGCCGGTGCCGCCGTCGCGCGGGACGATCGGCACCCGCAGCTCGTTGGCGATCCGGACGACGCCGGCCACCTGCTCCGTGCTGGTGGGCAGCACCGCGAGGTCGGGGAGCCGCTCGGCCCAGCGGTGCACCGGGAACGGCGCCGGGACCCGGGCCCGGTTGTAGCGGTCCGGCTTGGAGGTCAGGATCTGCTCGTCGGCGAGGACGGTGCGCAACGCCGTCACGACCTCGTCGAGCCGCTCGGCCTGGATCGTCATGACCCGCCCCCGTTGGTGGATCCGCCAACCGTGATGCCGAGCGACTCGGCGAGTAACTCGTGGATGTCGACCACGTCGATGTCGGCCGCGGTCCCCGCCTCGCCGAGCGGCCGCTCGGACCAGGGGCAGGCGCTGACCAGGGTGTCCACCTCGAGCGCCTTGGCCTTCTCGACCCGGCCGGCCGAGATGGCCGCGGTGAGCTCCGGCTTCTCGACCGGGAGCCCGCCACCGCCGCCGGAGCAGTAGGACCACTGGGTCACCCGGTCGACGTCGGTGAAGTCCAGTCCGGGGATGGCGCGCAGCACCTCGCGCGGCTCCTTCCAGATCCCCTTGCGCTTGTTGAGCCGACACGGGTCGTGGTACGTGATCGCGCGCTCGATCGGCACCGACGGAGTCAGCCGTCCCTCGCGGATCAGCTGGGCGAAGAGCTCGACGACGAGAACGACCTCGATGTCGAAGTCGGACCCGAAGTACTTCGGGTAGTCCTCGGTGAAGGAGATGTAGTCGTGCGGGTCCAGGACGAGGACCCGCTTGGTGCCGGTGCTGCGCCAGTTGTCGAGGTTGTGCTGGGCGAACCGCTTCGCCTGGTCGACGTACCCCATCTCGGCGGCCGGCCCGCCGCAGCACCACTGCTCGCCCATCAGCCCGAACTCGTAGCCCGCCAGCTGCAGGGTCTGGGCGACCGCGCGCGGGACCGACGTGCGGTAGAACGCAGCCTCGCAGTCGACGAACAGCACCGTCTCGCCGCCGATCGGGAGGTCGAGCCCGTCGGACCAGTCGCGCACGTGCTCCTGGCTGACCGGCGTCTCGCCGAGCACCGGTTCGTGGGTGCGCTCGTCGGTACGGGCGTTCCACTGCCGCCAGGCCGGCTGGTGCACGCCGCTCTCGACGGCGAACGCCCGGGCCGCCTTGACCACGTCGACGGTGCGGGTGCGGAAGCGGTAGAAGTCGCCGGTGAAGAGCGTGTTGGGGCAGCGCAGCTCGCAGGCGCCGCACTGGGTGCAGTTGACGTAGTCGGCGGCGACGTCCTCGATCGTCAGCTCGCCCTTGTCCATCGCCACGACGTTGGCGTGGAACGCGGTCGGCGTCCACGACTCGTTGCGGGTCACCTGCATCACCGGGCAGACCTCGCGGCAGAACTTGTGGCCGGAGGAGAAGCAGTTGTACGACGCGTTGCGCCACTCGGCGGTGAACTCCTCGGTGGGAGTCGGGTTGTCGGACACCTCGTGGTCGCGCGCGATCTCGTCCGGGATGACCGCGAGCTCCTCGGGGTTGTCGCGCATGCCGGGGGTGAAGGGGGCTGCCAACGGATCGGGCAGCGGCTCTCCGCGACCCGGCTGGTCGAGTTGGGTCATGCCGACCTCCCTGTCGGAACGCAGACGGAACGACAGTTCTTGGCGACAGTGCGGCAGATCACGGTCCGACCGCAACATATTGCTCAGCGGGTCCGCGCCACAAGGGAACGTCCGGCTACCGTCCTCAGACAGCCACAGGGAGCGTGGCCGGAAGCGACTCGAGCAGCTCGACCTCGTCGGTCATGGCCGCGCTCATCCGGCGCAACAGCTTCTGGATGGCGGCGGTGTCCCAGGTGTAGGTCGAGATGTCGTCCGCCACGTCGAACAGCGGCCGGGACACGTCGTCCCTCGTCCGGTGGTACTCCTCGAACGCCGGGCGCTCCCGGCGCCGGCCGTTCAGCCCCTCGAGAATCGCGCGGGAGGCGAGCTCGGCGTCGCGCATCGCGTCGGTGAGGCCGTGGGTGCTGATCGGGTCCTTGAAGTAGCCGGCGTCGCCGACCAGCGTCCATCCCGGCCCCCACGGCCGGCGCATGAACCCGAGTGCGCCGGCCCAGCCGTGGTAGCGGCCGACGCGGCGGGCGCCGGCCAGTCGGTCGGCCTGGTCGGGCGCGGCCAACCGGAACGCCGCGTCGAACCCACCGCCCTCCGGCCGGTCCAGCCGCAGGGTCCGCATCCGTTCGGGGGTGGTGGCGACGAAGATGCAGTGCTGCCCGTCGTTGGTCGGGATGTACCCCGCGGCGGTGCCGTTGCCGTACAGCCACTCGTAGCCGGGGGCGTCCAGGCCCTCGAAGTACGCGTACCGGACCGCGCCGCCGTGCTGTCCTCGATGCACGACGGGGGCACCGACCGCCTCGGCGACGACCGAGCGGATGCCGTCGGCGCCGACGACGTACCGCGCCGTCACCGACGACTCGCGGCCAGCGGCGTCGAGTGTCCGGACACCACTCACCCGCCCGGACCGGGTGTGCAGGAGACCGGTGACCTTGACGCCGTGCCGGACCTCGGCACCCGCCTCGGCGGCGGCGTCCACGAGAATCCGGTCGAGGACGTGGCGACGCGGCGCGTAGAGCGCGTCGACGCCCGCGCTGGGGCGGATCGTGATCCGGATCGGGTCCTGGCCGGCCAGGCGGAAGGTCACCGTGGACACCGGGGGAGTGCCGGCGGCGACGATGCGGTCGAGCAGACCCCAGCGGGTCAGCTGGAGCACGCCGGCCCGCATCAGGCCGTGGGTGGAGAGGATGTCGCTGCCGTACGCCGACCGGTCCAGCACCAGGACCCGGGCGCCGGCCCGGGCGAGCAGCATCGCTGTCGACGCACCGGCCACGCGGCCACCGACGACGATCACGTCATACGACGGGTTGGTGGTCATCGGGCCTCCAGGCACTCGAGCGCGGCCGTGTCGTCGGAGCATATGTGCGAGACCACGTCATGGGCGTCGTGCCGGGCGCCGTCGATGGTGGCCGAGTCCCGCCGGTGCTGGAAGCGCTGGCCGACGACGTACAGACCCGGCGCCGGCGTGGCGCCGCGGACCTGACGGATGGCGCCGCTCGGACCGACCACCGGGACCTTCAGCCACGGGTGGTGTGGGGCGTAGCCGGTCGCGAGCACCACGGTGCCGATGCCCTCGGTGAGCAGGTCGATCCGCTCGCGGCTGCCGCCGAGACAGAGGGGCGCGGGTCGCCTCACGGGGTCGACCTCGTCGGCCAGGTGGTGCCCCTCGACGTGGTCGTCGACAGTGTCGAGGAACCTGGCCTGCCGCACGTCGGCATCCCGCGCGGAGAGGGACAGGTCGTCGGCGAAGGTAGCGTGCCGACCGCTGAACTCACGCAGCCGACCGGCGAGCTCGACCCCGGCTTCCTGCAGAGTGCCGAGGTCGATGTCGGCGCCGCGGTGGTCGTCGGACTCACGCCCGGCCAGCTGGAACGACGGCTCGTTGCGGGTTGCATCGGGATCCGCCAACGTGTCGATCGTGCGGGCCGTCCGGCCGGTCTGCTCGAGCCACCAGTGGATGTCCATGCCGCGGTAGCGGCGCGGGATCCGGGCGTGCCGGCCGACGGCGAGGACCACCCGGCGTCCGGAGCGGACCAGCTCGTCGGCGATCTGGGCGCCGGACGCCGAGGCGCCGACGACGAGTACGCCTCCGGGGCGGAGCTGGTCGGGGTTGCGGTACTGCAGGGGCGTGATCAGCTCGACGTCCGGGTCCAGGGTGTGAGCCGTGCCCGGGATCTTCGGCCGAGTGCCCGGGCCGGTCGCGATGACCACATGGCGGGCTTGCCAGGACGCGCCGTCGGCGACGACCCGATAGCCGTCGTCGTGCGCCGACACCTCGAGCACCTCCCGGCCGAGGTCGAGCGGCGCGTCAGACGTGGCGGCGTACCGCTCCAGGTGCCGGACCAGCTCGCCGCCCGGCATGAAGCCCTCCTGGCCGGCTCCGGTGTAGCGCCAGCCAGGCAACCGGGTCATCCACCGCGGCGAGAGCAGGCGCAGGGAGTCCCAGCGCTGGGTGCGCCAGGCCTCGGCGATCCGCCCGCGGTCCACGACGACGTGGTCGCGGCCGGCGCGACCGAGCAGGTGGCTCACTGCCAGTCCTGCGTGGCCGGCGCCGATGACGACGGTGTGAATGACTTGGGCGTTCATGGGTACCTCTCAATAGGGTCGGCCCGGTCGATGGGGGGCCGGGCCGGCCCCTGCTTGGGCCGGCACGGCGTCAGCCGGTGACGACCTCGATCTGGACGGGCGTGGGATTGGTCAGGGCGTCGTAGACGGCCGAGCGGCGCCGGGACTGCTCGACGATCTCGCGCAGGGTGGCGTCGTCGGCGTCGCCCTCGACGTGGAACGTGACCTTGATCTGCTCGTAGCCGTTGCGGACGGAGTCCGACAGCCCGAGGATCCCGAGCAGGTCGATGTCGCCCTCGACCTTGGAGCTGACCTTGGTGAGGTTCACTCCGCGGGCGGCGGCGATGTTGGCGATGCCGGAGGTCAGGCACCCGGCGATCGCGTGCAGCAGGTACTCGACCGGGGTCGGGGCGTGGTCATGTCCGACGAGAACGGCGGGGTGGTCGCTCTCGACCACCGTGACCTGCTTGTGCGCCATCTCCTGCATGGCGCCGAAGAAGTCGGAGTACTCCGAGCGGCTGTGCGTGCCGCCCTGCCAGCTGTTCGTGGCGCGGAACTGGAACTTCGCGATGGCCGGGGTCTCCTTCACCGCGTCAAGGGTCGCGAAGAGGGTCGCGACGTCGACGCCGTTGCGGGGCTGGGCCGGGGTGGTGACGGTCATGTCGTGCTTCTCCTTCGTTGTGGCGTCGGACTGTCCGACGCCGGGTTGGTGAGGACGATGTCCGGTCGGCCTTCCCTGGGCCTTCCTCGCTTCCGTACGCGGGGGAAGGTCGGGACGCAGGGCGGTCATGAGGGGATGCTCATGAGACGGCCGGGAGCAGGGCAGGGAGCGCGGTGGCGAGGGCGACGTACGCCGCGCAGCCGACGGCGACGGCGAGCAGGACCGAGCGGCCGCGGAACGCGAGCCACAGCCCGGCGGCGACGGCGACCGCGGCGACCAGCGGCGCTCCAGGGGTGGCGGTGTCGTGATGGCGCAGGACGGCGCGGACCGTGATGGCGGCGATGACCGCCAGTCCGGCCCATCCGGCTGCCTCGGTGAGTCGGTCGGGCAGGTGCCGGGCGCCGAGGAGGGGCGCGGCGCGGAGGGCGAAGCTACCGATGCCGACGACGAGGACGGCGAGCAGGACGGTCATGACGCCCGGCTCGCGATCAGCCCGGCGACGGCGCCGGCCGCGCCCGCGGTGAGCAGCGCCGTACCGGCGTCGGCGTCCTTGGTGACGACAGCGACGACGACCGCGGTGAGGACCGCTGCGGCGGCGGGCTTCTGGCGGAGCTGCGGCACGACGACCGCGCCGAGGGTCAGGGGCAGCAGCAGACCGGCCACGGGCTCGCCAGAGAGGCGCTCGCCCACCACCATCCCCGCGGTGACCAGGACCGGCCAGGTGACGAAGAGCGTGACGCCCGCGCCGAAGAAATACGCCGGCCGGTAGCCGCGCTCGCGGGCCAGGGCCCACGGTGCGTCGGTCAGCATCGTCGCGGCCGCGAGCCGCTGCCAGCGGGACGTGCAGCGCCAGGCGGGAGCCATGGCGGCGGCGTACGCCGCGAGCCGGGCGTTGATGGACAGGCCGACGGCGGCGGCCGTCAGCCAGCTCCCCTGGGCAGCCACGTCGAGCACCGCCACGTGGGCGGCCCCGCCGAAGATGAGCCAGATGCCGGCCCAGGCTGCCGGGGGGTTGGCGCTGGCAGCGACCGTCGCGCCGACGACCAGGCCGAACGGGATGTACGCGGCGACGACCGGCGCCATCGCCCGGGCTCCGGCGCGCAGCTCATGGGCGACCTCCGGGGAGGCCGACCGGTCGAGGACTGCGGTGGTCACTTGGTGCCGCGCCGCCTGCTGCGACGCGCGCGCTTCAGCTCGTACGAGAAGAAGACGTCGGGCCGGTTGCTGACTTGGCGCAACTCGTGTTCACGGGCCCGGGCGGTGTGGGCCTGCAGGTTGTTGTTGTGGTGCATGGTTTCCCTCCAGTGCTGTGCACACGGTCTGTGTGCCTCACCAGAGGTTGTCGGCACGCCCTTCCCCACGCCTTCCGCCTCGTTCCGCGTCGTCACCGTGCCGGGGAAGGTCGGAGGAAGGTGGGGGCGGAGACTGGTCGCATGACCCGTCCGCAGATCGCCGCGCCCCAGATCGGCGCCACCGCACGTCGTACCCGCACCGTCAGCCAGCGCGACATCGAGCTCTTCACCGAGATCACCGGCGACCGGAACCCGATCCACTACGACGAGTCTCTTGCGGCGGCCTCGCGGTTTGGGGGCATCGTCGTGCAGGGAGGGGTGACCTCCGGCCTGCTCAACGCGGTGGTCGCCGAGGACCTGCCCGGGCCGGGCTCGGTGTTCCTGGAGACGTCGTGGAAGTTCCGGGCGCCCGTGCGGCCGGGTGACGAGATCACCGCCGAGGTCGTCGTGACCTCGGCACGTGACGACAAGCCGATCACGGCCCTGGCCTGCACGATCTCGAACCAGGACGGCGTGGTCGTACTCAGCGGTACGGCCGTCGTCTGGCGTGATCCGGCCGTCGCCGAGCTTTTGCTTCCGTGACTCCGGCTCGCCATTGACGGGCCTGAGTGACTCTGGAATCGTGACCGCTTGGAGGGGAGGATGCCGACCGACCGTGGATGAGCCTGTCCGCGATCCGACTCGGGCAGTGGGGGGCATCGTCGAGCCATTACCGCAGTACCCGATGCCCCGACGAATCCCTGAACTTGATGTCGGCTCCCACCCCCCGGGGGCTCGTCGCCAGCCGGCGGCGCCAGACTCGAGTTGGTCCGAGGGAAAATGAGCAAGAAGAGCCCCGTCCCGCACCATGGACGACCCTCGGCGTTCGCAGTGTCGGCGTGGCCCCTACGCCGCAAGGTGGCGCTGGCCCTCGCGATCCCGCTTCTGCTGGCCGCGACCCTGGGCGGTCTGCGAGTAGCCAGCGACCTCGAAGAGGCCGCGAACTCCTCGGCGAGTGCCGAGCAGGTCACGGTGTTGCGACCTGCCGTCGCCTACCTCACGGCCGCCGAGCGAGCCATGGTGGCTGCGCAGGACACGTCCGAAGCGAGCACGGCAGACCTCGACGCTGCCGTGCAGGAACTCCGGAGCGCCGCGAGAGACCTGGCGAGCACACGGGACACGGCCGACCTGACCGCGGACCAGCGTTATCAGGTGGACGCGGTGCTGGACCTGAGCCGAGCCTTGCGCGAAGGAAGCACGGACAGTCTCAGTCCAGGCACCTGGGTCGCGCAGTTGAGGCAGCTCCAGTCCGGCGTGACCCAGCTGATCACGACCATCGTCAACGCCCAGCTCGACCCCGAGCCGCGGCTGGAGCTCCTCTCCCAGACGCTCGGCGGCCGCTTCTCCCTGGCGATGCAACAGGCCCTGGTCGCAACCGAACGCACAGGTGAGACCGGCTCGCTGGAGCTGTTCGCAGAGCTCGGCGTGGAGGGCGCCGCCATCGACCGACTGGCCACCGAGCTGGGCGCCTCCGAGCCCTCTGTCGCGACCCTTCGGACGGAGAACGCCCAGCGAACGCGCACGGTCCGCACCGGCGGCACCGACCTCGGCGGAACCGATGCCTACACCGAGTACGACGAGTTGATCGACACGCTGATGGACGGCATCGACGAACAGCTGGCAGCGGCGGCCAGCGATGCGCGCGAGCGCGCCCTCGCCAACGCCGGGATCACGCTGGGTGCGCTCCTGGCGGCGATTCTCGTTGCTCTCCTGATCTCCCGCCTGCTGCTCAATCCCATCCGGCGGGTGCGCGAGGGCACCAGGGCGGTGGCCCACGAGAAGCTTCCCGAGGCGGTCGCCAAGATCCGCGCGGGTGACGACCCGGGCCGGATCGTGCCGATCGACGTGATGACGGACGAGGAAGTGGGCCAGCTGGCAAGGGCCGTCGACGACATGCACCGGCAGGCGGTACGCCTGGCGTCGGGAGAGGCGAGACTGCGGTCCCAGGTCAGTGAGATGTTCGTGACCTTGTCACGTCGCAACACGTCACTGATCAACCAGCAGCTCGGTCTCATCGAGTCCCTCGAGAAGGACGAGGAGGATCCGGGACGGCTCGAGAATCTCTTCCGGCTGGACCACCTGGCCTCTCGGATGCGTCGTACGGCGGACAGCCTGCTGATTCTCGCCGATGCCCCGACGCAGGCCGGCGGCCAAGACCAGCTCACGGTGGCCGACTCGCTGCAGGCGGCGACCGCGGGCGTCCAGGACTACAAGCGCGCCCAAATCGGGTCGGTGAGCACCAGACGCATCAGCGACGCCGCGGCGGCCGACGTCGTCCACCTGCTCACCGAGCTCGTCGACAACGCGCTGTCGTTCTCGCCCCCGACCACCACGGTCGCGCTCGGCTCCACCTCCACGCCCGACGGGGTCACGATCGAGATCGAGGACGAAGGCCTCGGCATCGCCGACGATTCCCTGGCGGCCATCAACGAGACCCTGCGGTCCGGCGGGGACGTCACGCCCGACACGGCCCGCCGGATGGGCCTGTTCGTGGTGAGCCGTCTCGCCCAGAAGCACGGCATCACGGTGTCGCTGCGGCGCAATCAACACGGCGGCACCACCGCCACGGCGCTCCTCCCCAGCTCGATCGTCCCCGAGGTGGTCCAGCCCGAGGCGCCCGCCTCTGCACCAGCAGAGGTCGGAGACGTGACCGACCTGGTGCCTGAACCACGACGTCAGTCGACGACGACGCCGAGTCTCCCCGGCCCGGGATTGGCCGAGGAGAGGATCAACGGGTCCAGCGGTCTGCCCCGGCGCCGCCCGGGGGCGTCCCCGCCGGTCGCCCCGCCGATCGCCCCGCCGATCGCACCCGACCCGGGTGAGGTCGACGCGGTCGAGGACGACCCGCTCCGGGTGTCCGCGGACACCTGGCTCGACCCCCGGATCGACACCCGTGCGTTCGACACCGAGATCGATTCCGGGATCGACACACCGATCTTCACATCACTGCGCTCGGCGTGGCTGAGCGCGGACGGAGCCGATGGGGCGTGGCTCTCCAACGAGGTCGAAGAAGGCTGGGCGCGGGCGGATCGCGTTGCCCAGTCGCCGACCGAGACTCCGGTCAACGAAGCCGGCCTGCCCGTGCGTCGTCCCGGCTCGCATCTCCTCCCCGGTGGTGTCAGCAAGCCCGCCACCGCGACAGTCCGAGACCCCGAGGCCATTCGCGCGCGCCTTGCCGCGCACGCGGCGGGAGTGTCACGTGGCCGCCACGCCGCTGCCTCGACCCCCGATCATGACGGAACGGAAGCAGGCCCCGAATGACCGAGCCCGAAAGCCGTAGTGCCCAGCAGCCCGACGATCGAGGCCTCGACTGGCTCGTCACCAGGTTCGTCGACCAGGTGTCGGACGCGGCGCACGCCATCCTGGTGTCGGCCGACGGACTGTTGATGGCGGTCAGCACCAGCATCCCGCGCGAGCGTGCAGAGCAGCTCGGAGCGGTGTCGTCCGGACTCGCCAGCCTGGCGGTGGGCGCAGCGCGTCTCTTCGACGGCGGCGCGGTCCTGCAGACGGTCGTGGAGATGGAGCGGGGCTACCTGATGCTGATGAGCGTCGGCGACGGCTCCTACCTGGCGGTGCTCACCCAGGAGTCCGCCGACATCGGCCAGGTCGGCTACGAGATGGCCCTGCTGGTCGAGCGCGTCGGGCGGACCGTGCAGGCCCAGGCCCGCATCGCGTCTCCGGGACTGTGAGCATGACCATGACCATGACCATGACAACGAGTTGCCGTGGTACCTGCTGAGCCCACCGCGGCCGGTGGCGAGAGTGCCCCCGCGCCTCGCTTCGTCCGCCCCTACACGATCACCGCGGGCCGCACTCGAGCAACGGTCAACCTCCCGGTGGAGGCCAGGTTGCGACGACTGGCCGGAGGTGACGTCACCACCCTCAGCGCGGGAGCGCGCCAGGTCCTGGAGACCTGCGACAGCCGCTCGGTGGCCGAGGTCTCGGCGTTGGTGTCCATGCCGATCGGCGTGGTCCGCGTCCTCCTCAGCGACCTGGTTGAACAAGGCCTCGTCCAGGTGCAAGCCACCATCACCGATCTCTCGTCGACAGAAGAGCAGATCGAGCTCATCGAAAGGACTCTCCGTGGACTACGCACCTACTAGCGCCACGCGCAGGGCTGCGTCGACGAAGATCGTCATCGCCGGCGGTTTCGGGGTGGGCAAGACCACCCTCGTGGGGTCGGTGTCGGAGATCGTGCCCTTGCGGACCGAGGCCCTGGTGACCAACGAGTCCGAAGGCATCGACGACCTCGCGGCGGTGCCCGGCAAGTCGACCACCACGGTGGCCATGGACTTCGGCCGACTGACCCTGGCAGAGGATCTCGTGCTCTACCTGTTCGGGACTCCCGGGCAGCAACGGTTCTGGTTCATGTGGGACGACTTGTGCCTCGGCGCCATCGGCGCGGTCGTCTTGGTCGACACGGGCCGGCTCGATGCGTCGTTCTCACCGCTGGACTACTTCGAGTCCAAGGGCATCCCGTTCATCGTGGCGGTCAACCAGTTCGACAACGCCGAGCGCTACCCGCTCGAGGACGTCGCCGACGCCTTGGCCCTCCCGGCCGAGGTCCCGATCATCAGCGTCGACGCGCGGGACCGGGAGTCGTCCAAGAAGGCGTTGATGCGGGTCACCGAGTACGCCCTGGAGCGACTCACCCGGTCGCTCTCGGCGAAGGTCAACTGACGTGTTCCACCTCGCTGCTCGCGCGGTCGGCTCGGTCACCGCCGTGCTGGTGCTCGCCTCCGGGATGGCCGGCTGCGCCGACGAAGACGAGCCGGGACCCACCACCCGAGCCCCGGAGGTCGTCCAGGCAGGGGCGCTGACGGTCTGCACGAGCCTCCCCTACGAGCCCTTCGAGTTCAGGCGGGGCGGCAAGACCGTCGGGTTCGACATCGACCTGGCACACGAGGTGGCGAAGGAACTCGGGCTCACGGCCCGCATCGTCAACACCGACTTCGACGACATCCAGTCCGGGCAGCTTCTCAACGACGGCGAGTGCGATGTCGCCATCGCCGGGATGACCATCACCGGCGATCGAGCCCGAGTCCTCGACTTCTCCAGCCCCTACTTCAACGCCGCGCAGGCGATGGTGGTGCCGGTGGGATCCGGTGTGACGGCGCTGACGGACCTCGGCGGAGCGAAGGTCGGAGTCCAGGAGGGCACGACGGGCGAGCTCTACCTCACCGACAACGCGCCTCGGGACACCGAGATCGTCACCTTCGAGGATGCTTCCGACATCGACGCCGCGCTCAAGGCCGGCAAGGTGCAAGCGGGCGTCTACGACAACACGGTCGTGGGTGACGTCGTCTCACGGAACCCCGAGTTCGAGGTGGCGGGGGAGTTCGACACCGGTGAGCAGTACGGCATGGCCGTGAAGAAGAACGGCAACGTCGACCTGCTCAGGACCATCAACGACGTCCTGGCCGAGCTCAACGCGACCGGCGGCTACGACGACATCTACGAGAGGTGGTTCGGTAGCGCGCCCTCGGCGTGAGATCCGTCCGCGTGAGATCCGTCGGCGTGAGATCGGCTCAGCAGTCGACGTCGCCGAGCCGCTCGAGGCCCTCGAGGTCGCCCGGACCGTACGTCGTGGCGCCGACGTTGCGGGCGTTCATCAGCTCGCCTCGGTCGTCGACGTGGTCGAGGCCGACCAGGTGGCCGAACTCGTGGTCGACGATGGCCTGCATCTCGCTGTCGGCCCGCATGTCGGCGAAGTCGTCGGCGTCGAGGACGACCTGACCGGTGACGTACTGCAGCCTGGCCGGTCCCACCTCGACGGCGGTGCTGCCGCCGACGCCGGCGATCATCCCGGCGAGCTCCGGCACCTCATCCGAGGACGCCCAGGCGACCAGGACCGGCGGAAACTCGCCGTTCAACCTCCGGCCGCCGTCGAATCCACGGCTGTCGGTGGTGCCCACGCGCCGGAACTGCAGGCCCGTGGCTTCGCTGGTGTGGCTGAGGGCGTTGTCGACCAGCTCGTCCCAGTTGTCAGGTGCCCCCTGGGGGTTGACCTCGACCAGGATGTCCTTGCAGGGGCTGTAGCCGACAGGTGACTGGCCGGCCGGCTGGGTCATCATGAACGCGTAGTTGCCCTCGCCGGCGCCTGGCCCGAGCCCGACCAGGCGTCGGAAGGTGCGCATGTTCGCGTCGGGGGACAGGGCCACGACGGCGCCCAGCAGGATGGCCGTGATCAGTAGTCCGGGGAGCACTGGACCGCGAGTACGTGGGGGTCGCCGAGCGCGATGCTCCGCTGCGTGAGTCGGCATCGCGCCCAGCCCGTATTCGCGGTCCAGCCGGTCGAGCTCCGCCATCCTTCGCTCGAGCTCGCGGGCGTTTTTCAGGAGGCGTCTGCGGGCACCGAACCTAGGGGGCACGAGACATCCTTGCCGATTCCTTGTGAGTTTGTGTGCGTTTCGGCGAAACCCGATCAATCGCTCACCGAGCAGCGTTCTGACCGGCCGGCTCAGACCAGACCGTGCTCGAAAGCGTACGCGGCCGCGGCGGTGCGCGAGCCGACGTCCAGCTTGGTGAAGATGTTGGACAGGTGCCGGGCGACCGTCTTCTCGCTGAGCACCAGCTCGGTCGCGATCTGGGTGTTGCTGCGCCCCGAGGCGACCAGGCGGAGCACCTCGACCTCACGCGCGGTCAGTCCCGCCGGGTGGCCCTCGGGCCGCAGCAGTCGCTCGACCTCCTGGGCGGAGGGCGTCGCCCCTAGTTCGCGGAAGCCGGCTTCCGCCGCCTCGAGCTCCTGCCGCGCGGACTCCTGGTCGCCGAGCACCGCGAGCGCGCGGCCGGTCAGGTGGCGGACCCGCGCGCCCTCGAAGGGGCAGTCCGCTCGGGCCCAGAGCTGGCGGGCCTTGCGAAGGTAGGGGAGGGCACCGCCGGCATCCCCGTGGGCGAGCTCGATGGCCCCCGAGGCGTACGCGGCCGAAGCCTTGAGGGCCTGGGTGCCGACGAGTGCGGCCACCTGGTCCAGGTCGGCGGCCGCGGCCCGGGCTTCCTCGACCGCGCCGACCGCCACCAAGACGTCGACGGCGGGCGGCAACAACCGACACCTGCTCACCGGGTCGCCGGTCTCCGCCAGCAGCCGGCGGATGGCCGCCGCCGCCGCGTCGCTGGACCCGCGCGCCAGCCACAGCAGGGCCAGGCCCGGTTGCGGGTCGAAGCCGCGCTCGCCCGAACGTTGGTAGGCCTCTTCGGCAGCGTCGTAGTCGCCCTTGAGGCGCAGAACGTCTCCGCGCTCGCACTCGGCGAGGCCGATGGCGTCCAGGGTGTTGGCCGCCTGGTAGCGACGGATGGCGCTGGCGAACTCATCCAGAGCCTCCGGCCACGCGCCGCGCAGCCGCATCACCTGGCCGCGATGCACCGAGCACTGCCCCGTGAACGCGACCAGACCGGGTTGGGAAGCACACCAGCGGTGCAGGGCGGAGGTCCACTCGGCGACCCGGCCGAAGTCGGCGATCTCCTGGCAGCCCTCGATGGCGGTGCAGTAGACATGGCCGAAGATGACTGGTGCGACCTCGCCGGCGGCGACGCCCGCCATCGATTCGTCCAACAGCGCCAGCCCTTCGGCGATGTGCCCGGAATAGATGGCAAGCCGACCCTGCGAGCACAGGCCGAGCGCCAGCAGGTCGGGATCCCGGTGCTGGCGCCCCATGCTGGTCGCGTCCACCGCGGCCGCGGTCGCGGCGGCGAAGTCGCCCGACCCCAGGTGGCGAAACATGTGCAGGAACGCGATGTAGCCGTGCGCGACCGCGCCCTCGTCGAGGTTCTCGACCACCCGCTCGCCGCGGGCGGTCCACCCCGCGGAGAGTGCCGGCTCGCCGCCGGTGGCGAAGATCATCGCGAGATGGAAGCAGGTTCGTACCGCGCCGGCCAGGTCGCCTGCCTCCTCCCGGAGGGCGAACGAGCGTTGGTTGAAGTCGATCGACGCGTCACGGCGACCCAGGAGGTGCGCCGCCAGCGCAGCGTGGCTCAGGTCGTCGGCGCTCATCTCGTCGGGCGCGACGCCGGACCAGGTGTCGAGCGCGGCGGCCCAGTCGCCGCTCTCGTAGTCCGCCCGAGCCCGGAGCAGATCGTCGACCACGCCCATCGCGGGTACCTCCGAGTCGGACGATACTCGCGTGGACGGGTCGACGCGGACGCGCTCAGGCCGCCTGGCGCTGGCGTTGCTCGACGCCATGACGCTTGCGCTCCACGATCCGGTCGGCGACGTACCCCGCGTCCCGACCGGCACCGGTCAGCAGCATCGACGAGAACGCGTACTGGAACGACAGCCCGCAGAAGTAGAGCCCGGGGACGTCGTCCACGACCCCGCGGTACTCACGTGGCCAGCCGTCCTCGCCGAAGACCGGCAGGTCGATCCACTCGAACGACTGCCGGAAGCCCGTCGCCCAGACCACCGTTGCGGCCGCGACTGTGGAGTCATCCGCGAGCAGGGGCAGCCCGTCGCGGACACCGACGACGCGGGCCTCGTTGCGGACGACGCCCCGGTCAGCGAGGTCCGAGCGCTTGACTCGGAGCATCGGCCCACCGTGGAAGCGGACATGCGACATCTCCTTGCGGCCCACCGGCGTACGCCGGGTCACGACGTGGCGCCACAGGAACAGCAGGATTGGGAAGAGGACCTTCATCCGGCGGGACTCCAGACGCACCGGGATCTGGCCGCAGTCCCGGCCGACGAGCGTGGTGGGCCGGGTCTCGGCCACCTCGTAGGCGATGTCGCTTCCCGAGTGCGAGGCGCCCACGACGAGGACCGGGCCGTCCCGGAGCTGACCCGGCCGTCGGTACTCACTGGAGTGCAGCTGCAGGATCGACGGATCGAGCTCGGCGGCGAAGTCGGGGACCGACGGAGTTCGGCCGAAGGTGCCGGTGGCGATCACCACGTTGTCGCAGCTGATCGAGGCTTCCCCGGAAGCATCGCCGGTGGTGACCACGAACCTGCTGTCGGGACCCTTAGTCACGCCCTTGACCTGGACCCCGAGCCGGACCGGGAGCGGCTCGGCGTACGCCTCGAAGTACGCCGCGACGTCGTCCTTGCCGGGGAAGGACCACTTGGCGCCCGGGAACGGCATCCCCGGCAGACCGTCGAACTTCGCCGGCGAGTAGAGCCGCAGGCTGTCCCACTGCCGGCGCCACTGGTCCCCGACCCGCTCGTTGCGGTCGAGCACCACGCAGTCGCGGCCGCGCTGCTGCAGGTGGTGGGCGGTGGCCAGCCCGGCCTGGCCCGCTCCGATGATGACGGTCTCGACGTGTTCCATGGTTCCTCCCGGTGTCCTGGAGCACTGACGCTAGGGAGGCGAGTCGCTTCACCGCGTCGGACGGACGGCGCATCCTTGGGCACAGGGCGTGGGTGGAAATGCCCATGCCGGATCGTCATGGGGTGGCGCGGAACCCGTCCTCCGACGCGTTGAGCGCCGCCGCAAGGAACATCCCGTGCGACCACAACAGGGGCTGCGCGCTGGGGCCCCACCTCTTGAGCCAGTCGTCGAGCTCCTCGGGCGCCAGGAGCGGCGGCACCTGCTCGGGAAGTTGCAGGTCGTCGTCGGCTGTCGAGACGATCCAGTCGAGGAACGCGGTGGCCCGTTCGTGGTTTGCGACACCGGTGTGGTGGATCGCGAGCAGGGCCGCGAGGACCGGCCATTGGCCGCCGCCGTAGAACGTGTCCGCCTCATAGCGGTGGACCCCGCCGTCGACGAGGCGATGCTTGATCTCGTGCACGGTCACGCTGACGAGGGGGTCGTCGAGGGGCAGGACGTCGTAGAGGGCGGCGACGGAGGCGAGCGACGCGTCGACGTCATGGCCGCCGAGCCACTTGACGAGTCGGCCGTCTCGGACGCCGTCGCTGCGGATGAGGTCGACGCAGCCATCGGCGACGAAGACGGCGCGATCCTGTCGCGATGCCGAGAGCGAGCCCATCCGGATCGCGGCCCGAAGCCCGGCGGCGACGCCGGCCAGGGTGGCGACGTGGATCCGGTTGCGATTCTCCTCCCACCAGTCGCGGCAGGGGCCGACGCCGGTCGCGACCAGATAGCGGGCGGCGATGTCGATGCTCGCCGAGTACGGCGTGGGGGAGGCGCCGGTGCGGTCGAGGTGCCGTTCGAGCGCCCACAGCCAGGTGCCGTAGCCGTCGACCTGGAAGTTCCACCAGTCGTCGTCCTGCCGGGTGCCGTCGAGCCGGTAGCGGGCGGGCAGGTAGTCGAAGTCCTCCAGTGGCTCGCCCTCGGCCAGCATCGCGATCACCCGGTCGACGGCGGGCTGCTCGCGCTCGAGCACCGCGTGGCACCAGCCGTGGAAGCGGTCTGCCTCATCGTGGAGGCCGGCCAGGGAGGCGCCCTCGGCGATGAAGGAGCCGTCGCGGAACCAGGAGTACTGGTACGGCTCGAAGCCGGGCGAGGCCGGCCAGGCACCGCCTTCGTCCTGGTGCTCCCGGAGCAGCTCGACCGAACGCTCGGCGAGCGGACGCCAACGCCGCGGGAGCTCGGCGACGTGGCCGGTGGGAGTGGGCATGTGCAGTCACCGTAACGGGTTGGTGGCACGAGCCGGCCCGGTGGCTTTCAACAGGTGCGCCACCGGGCCGGATGTGCCGGCCGAGCAGCCGGCCGATCAGAGAGGCAGCCGGACATTCGGGCCGATCAGGTTCAGCTGATCTTCCAGAGCGCTCCCGGTCCGAAGAACGGAGCGGTCAGATAGATCGACCTGCCCGCGCCGTCGACGCCGCTCGGGAGGGTGAGCTTGTTGCGCACGAGCTCCTTGATCCGGGTCCCGTGGTGGTGCCGCTTCGTGACGTGGAACAGGCCACCGGTCTCGGCACCGGGAACACCGAGCTCCCACTGGAACCAGCTCTTCTTCGACAGCGAGACCGCCAGGATCCCCTTGTGGGTGGCGCCCAGGTCGACGATCGACGTCAGCCCGTCGGCGTACCGCTTGCACTTACCGCGCCCGGGGTGGTTCGGGTTGCAGGTGGCGTTGTAGGTGCCGGGCTTGATCCGCCAGATCTGCGACTTCTTGGGCGTGGCAGGGAAGCCGCGCAGCTCACCGACGTACCAGTAGCCGTCCGGTCCCACCGTGACCGACGTCGCGACCGCCTCCGAGAGGATCGGGGTGCCGGCGGGCGGCAGCGGGCCGTCCGGGGGTGGGATGTCGGGCAGGCCGTTGGGGACCTTCACCAGTCGGGGCTTCAGCCGCGCGACGGTCTTGATGTTGCCGCTACCCGGCCATACCCGGAGCAGGTCGTTGCCGGCTGCGTCGGAGACCAGCACGGTGCCGTCCTTCAGGGCAGCGAGCCCGAATGGGTTGGTGTCCTCGGGGAAGCCCTCCTGGTCGTAGGGGTCGGTGTCGTCGGCCTGGTAGGCGCCGATGTCGGCGACCTCCTTGGGCTCGGCCCACCCGTGCCGCCACTTGAACAGCTTGGCGGCGTTCGGCGGCGGGCCGGCACCGGTGAGCAGGTAGATGCTGCCGTGCTTGCCGGCCGCGATCGCCGGCGCACCGGTGTCGGGGCCGAGGGTGCCGAGCTCGATCACCTTGGCCGACTTGTGCCTCCGTTCGATGACCAGGCTGAAGCTGCCGTCGCCCTCTGTGACGAGGGTCCGACCGTGGCCGAGCGCGTCGACGCCGCGCGGGCTGTCGAGTGTTGTCACCTTGCGGAGCTTGTTGAAGTCGTGGTGCCCGCCGGCGGTGGCCGGTGCGAGCCCGGTGACGGCCAGCGCGAGAGCCGCGCCGCCCGCCGTGATCAGAAGCTTGCCGTTCTTCCCCATATCGAACCCTTCCCCAATCCCTCGTTTGCCGTCCCTTTACTTCGGATGGTTCGGTCCTCAGTAATCGAACGAGGCGACGGGGTCATGCCCCATATGGAGGAGTGCCGCCCGCGAAGATGCCCGAAGGGTTGACAGGTCTAGACCTGCTCCGGCATCTTGGCGCGATGTAACCGGTTTCAGAAACCGGTTACAGGATCTCGGGAGGACAGTCAGGTGCCAGCAACGATTCGCGACGTCGCGCGCGGTGGCCGGCGTCTCGATCGCGACCGTGTCTCGCGCCATGCGCGACTCCGAGGCGGTGCGCCCGGACACCCGGGAGCGGGTGAAGGCCGTAGCGGCGGAGCTGGAGTACACCCCGAGCCAGCTCGGCCGCCAGCTCGCCGAGCGCCGGTACGCCGCCAACGGCATCGTGTTCCCGGACCTGTCCGGCCCCTACTTCGCCGAGGTCGTGCTGGGCTACGAGGCGGTGGCCGCCGAGCTGCGTCGATCGGTGCTGATCCTCTCCACGCACGGACGCGACGACGCCGAGGACGCGGTACGCGACATGGCCGGCCGCTGCGACGGGCTGGTGATTCTGACCCGCACGGTCAGCGACGAGGTCGTCGAGGAGATCGCCGCCCGCGGCGCCCGGCTGGTCCTGGTCGCCCGACCGCGAATCGGGGAGATCGACTCGGTCAACGCCGAGAACCACGCGAGCGCCGTCGCGCTTGCCGAGCACCTGCTCGACGAGGGCGTCCGCCGGATCACGTTCGTCGGAGATCCCGAGACGTCCCCCGATGTCGCCGAGCGATGGGACGGGATCCGGGGAGTGGTGGAGGGTTCCGCCGAGCTCGAGCTCGAGAACGTGGTCCGGCTCGACGAGGACACCGGCGCGCGGGTTGTCGCGACGTACCTGAACCGATCGCTCCCCGACGCGTTCGTCTGCGCCAACGACGAGCTCGCGCTCGGCCTGCTGGGCCGGCTCCGCGCGGCCGGAATCGACGTACCCGGCCAGGTCAAGGTCACCGGCTGGGACGACGTGATGGCCTCGCGCTACGCCGGCCTGACCACGGTCCGGCAGCCGATGCGCGAGATCGGCGCCACGGCCGCCCGGCTGCTCGACGAGCTGATCGTCGGCAGCCGCCCCGAACCCCGCCACGAGCTGCTCCCCACGGAGCTCGTCGTCCGCGGCAGCACGTCAACAACAACCACCAGCACCGCCAGCGAAACCCACCGGAAGGAAACCTGATGAGACGCGTCCGCACCGCGACCGCGATCGCCGCCCTGACCGCCGCATGCCTGGTGCTCACCGCCTGCGGCAGAGACGACGGGGGCGGCGCCGAGGAACAGAGCGAGGCGATCGACGAGGGCCAGGCCACGGGCACCATCGACGTCTGGGCGATGGGCACCGAGGGCGAGATGCTGCAGGACTTCTCGGCGGCCTTCGAGGAGGCCAACCCCGACGCCACGGTCAAGGTGACGGCCGTTCCGTGGGAGTCGGCGCACAACAAGATCGCTGGCGCGATCGCCGCCGGCGACACCCCCGACGTCAGCCTGATCGGCACCACCTGGATGGGTGAGTTCGCCGAGGCGGGTGGCCTGATGCCGACCCCCGAGGGCCTGGTCGAGGAGAGCGACTTCTTCCCCGGCGCCTGGGAGTCGACCGAGGTCGGCGGCACGTCGTACGGAGTCCCCTGGTACGTCGAGACGCGGGTCCTCTTCTACCGCACCGATCTCGCGGAGAAGGCCGGGTGGACCGAGGCCCCGCAGACCTGGGAGGACCTCACGCAGTTCGCCACCGACCTGCAGGAGAAGGGGGGTGCCGAGTACGGCATCAGCCTCCAGCCCGGCAAGACCGGCTCGTGGCAGACGGTGATGCCCTTCGCCTGGTCCAACGGCGCGACCCTGACCGATGAGGCGGGCGAGGAGTACACCATCGACTCGCCGGAGACGGCGGAGGCGCTCGAGTACTACGCGTCGTTCTTCGAGCAGGGGCTGTCGCAGGACCGGGTGCTCGACCCTGGTGAGTCTGAGAGCGGCTTCGCCGACGGCACCTACGGCTCCTTCATCTCCGGACCGTGGCACACCGCTCTCGTCGAGGACATGGGTGTCAGCCCGGACCAGTACGCCGTGGCGCCGCTGCCCGGCAAGGACTCGGCACCCGGCACCTCGTTCGTGGGTGGCGGTGACCTCGCGGTCTTCAACGACTCCGACAACGCCGACAACGCCTGGAAGTACGTGCAGTGGCTGGCCGAGCCCGAGACCCAGCAGGCCTTCTACGACACGGTCGGTGACCTGCCGGCCGTCCAGAGCGCCTGGGACACCGGCAAGCTCGCCGAGGACCCGAAGCTGCAGGTCTTCGGGGAGCAGCTCGACAGCGCCCAGTCCCCGCCGGCGGTGCCGACGTGGGAGCAGGTCGCGGGCTCGATCGACGCGCTCGTGGAGCGGGTCACCAGGGGCACCATGCCCGCCGACGAGGCCGTGGCCGAGATGCAGTCCAAGGCACAGTCGATCGGTACCGGCCTCTGAGGTGAGCTCGCGGAAATGAGTACAACCACCAGGCACGTGGACCCCACGCGGCGACAGCAAGCTGTCGCCGCGTGGATCCTCGCCCTGCCGTTCGTGGTGCTGTTCCTGGTCTTCACGGCGACACCGGTGCTGGCGAGCCTGGGGATGAGCTTCACGGACCTGCGCAGCACCGACGTGCGGAACCCGCTCGCGGTCGAGTTCGTCGGCCTGGAGAACTACGCCGACCTGGTGGCGGACCCGCTCTTCCGCAAGGTCACCGTCAACACCCTGCTCTACCTGCTACTGGGAGTGCCGCTGACGATGGCCGTGGCGCTGGTGATCGCGGTGGCGCTGAACCGGCTCGGCCGGGCAAAGGGCTTCTTCCGGGTCGGGTTCTTCCTGCCGGTCGTCACCAGCATCGTGGCGGTCTCGGTCGTCTGGAAGTTCATGCTGCGCGAGAAGGGCGGCATGATCAACACGATGCTCGGGTGGGTCGGCATCGACGGCCCCGCCTGGCTGGACTCCACCACCCTCGCCCTGCCGACGCTGGTCGTGATGGCGGTGTGGCGCAACTTCGGGACCCTGATGGTGATCTTCCTGGCCGGCCTGCAGACCGTGCCCCGTGAGGTGCTCGAGGCGGCCGAGGTCGACGGCGCCTCCGGGTGGAACCGGTTCCGGCACATCACGCTGCCGATGCTCCGGCCGACGCTGCTCTTCGGCGCGGTCATCACGAGCATCGGCTACCTCCAGTTCTTCGAGGAGGCGGTCGTGATGACCAAGGGCGGGCCGCTCGACGCCACCAGGTCGGTCACGTACTTCACCTACGACCAGTTCGGCTACGGCAACTACTCCTATGCCGCGGCCGCGAGCTACCTGCTGTTCATCGCGATCGTGCTGCTGACGTTCGCGCAGTTCCGGTGGCTGCGGGAGAAGGACTGACATGGCCGCCCCGATCCATCCCACACTGCAGGTCCGGAACGGCTCCGAGGACCCGAGGAGCACCCGGCGCAAGGTGCGTCGTACCGGCGGGAACGTGACCACACCGGGCTGGCTGTACGCCGTGATGGCGGCCGGCTTGGTAGTGGTGGTCGTTCCCTTCGTGTGGATGCTGATCTCCTCGTTCAAGCCCGACGCCGAGGTGCGCGCCGTCCCGCCCACGTGGTGGCCGGAGACGGTGACCATGGACAACTACGACCAGCTGTTCACCCGGCTCGACTTCCCGACGTACTTCATGAACTCCGCGATCGTCGCGATCGTCACGGCGGTGGGGAACATGATCTTCTGCTCGATGCTGGGATACGCCCTGGCGAAGCTCGACTTCCCGGGGAAGCGGGTCGTGTTCGCGATGGTGCTCGGGACGCTCATGGTGCCGGGCGTCGCGACGTTCGTGCCGCTCTTCGTGCTGACCACCAACATCGGGCTGACCAACACGCTGGCGGGGATGATCCTGCCCTTCATCGCCGGCCCGTTCGGCGTCTTCCTCATGCGGCAGTACATCCTGAGCCTGCCCGACGAGCTGATCCAGGCCGCTCGGGTCGACGGCGCGGGGGAGCTGCGGATCTTCTTCTCCGTGATCCTCCCGCTCTGCGGCCCGGCGCTGGCCACGCTCGGCGTGCTGACCTTCCTCACCTCGTGGAACAACTTCCTGTGGCCCCTGGTGGTGGCCACCGAGGAGGACAAGTTCACGCTGCCGGTCGCGCTGGCGTTGTACGCCGTCGGGCAGAACGCCACGAAGTACGGCCTGCTGCTCGCGGGCTCGGTCGTCGTCGTGATCCCGGTGCTCGTCGTCTTCCTCGTCCTGCAGCGCCGGATCATGCAGGGCATCGCCATGACCGGAATCAAGTAGTCGTCCAAGCAACGTCTCGGAGGAGTTTGGAATGAGTGTGCGTACCTCTGTCACCCGGCTGGTCGCGGCCCTGGCCGCCACCGCCACCACGATCGGCCTGGCGGCCGCGTCCCCCATCGGTGCGGCCGCCGGGTCTGCCAGCCCCGACGCGCCGCGCGTCCCACCCGCTCGAGGAGACGTGCTCGAGCGGTACTTGGCGGATACCTGGCGGTCGTTCGAGGCGATGGAGGAGCCGTCGAGCGGCCTGCCGGTCGACAACATCGCCGGTGACCTCTCGCCGGGCAGTCGAAGCAGGTACACCTCGCCGACCAACATCGGCGCCTACCTGTGGAGCACGGTCGCCGCCCGCGACACCGGGCTGATCGGCTCGAACGAGGCCCGGAAGCGGATGACGGAGACCATCAAGACGGTGGCCACGCTGGAGCAGCACGAGGCGTCGGGGATGTTCTACAACTGGTACGACCCGGTCACGTTGGAGAAGCTCTACGTCTGGCCGGACAACGGAAACCAGGTCAAGCCGTTCCTCTCCAGCGTCGACAACGGGTGGTTGGCCACCGGTCTGCTCCTCGCCGCGCGCGCCGAGCCGAAGGTCGCCAAGCGGGCGGACGCGATCCGCGAGGACATGAACTTCGGCTGCTACTACAACCCGGCCGAGAACCAGATCCGCGGCGGCTTCTGGGACGAGGACCCCAAGGAGTCGGCGGCGGTCACGGGTGACTACTGCGAGATGGGCAAGGACGTCTGGTACACCGGTCACCACTACGGCGCGTTCAACACCGAGCCGCGGATGGCGTCGTACCTCGGCATCGCCGCCGGCCAGATCCCGGCGAAGCACTACTTCGGCACCTTCCGCACGTTCCCGAACGAGAACTGCGACTGGGACTGGACCGAGACCAAGCCGGTCGGTTCGTGGGCCGAGCACGAGGGGGTCCGGGTCTTCGAGGGCGCGCTGCCCTATCGGGGCATGAAGATCGTGCCGACCTGGGGCGGCAGCATGTTCGAGGCGCTCATGGTGCCCCTGTTCGTGCCCGAGGAGACCTGGGGCGCGCGGTCGTGGGGCCGCAACCACCCGCTCTACGTGCAGGGCCAGATCGAGCACGGAATGGACGAGGCCGACTACGGGTACTGGGGATTCTCGCCGTCGAACAACCCGGAGGGCGGCTATCGCGAGTACGGAGTGGACATGCTCGGACTCGACGGCGGCAGCTCGGAGGCCGGTGGCTACACCAGCGACCAGGAGCGGACCGACTGGAACCAGCCCTACGAGGGCTGCCGGGCAGGCGAGCCCGCCCCGACGTCGTACGGCGACGGGGTGGTGACACCGCACGCGTCGTTCCTGGCGCTGCGCTACAAGCGTCGGGCCGCCCTGGAGAACCTGGCGAACATCCGCGACGACTTCGACGCCTACGGCCCCGGAGGGTTCTATGACGCGGTGGCCGTGCGCAGCGGCAAGGTGTCGAAGCGATACCTCTCGCTCGACCAGGGGATGATCATGGCCGCGCTCGGCAACGCGCTGGCCCGAGACGGCATGCGGCGGTACGTCTCGCACGGCGCCCTGGAGCAGGAGATCCGGCCGCTGATGCGGCAGGAGGTCTTCACCACCGAGGGTCGCCCGTGACGACTGCCCGCTCCGACTGGGAGTCCCGGATCGGGATCCGCACCGCCGACGATGCGGCCGCCACCGGCTCCGCCCCGAGGCTCCGACCGCCGGCCGGGCTTGTCGCGGTCGGTGGAGGCGCGCAGGTGACGCTCACGTGGACGCCGGTGCCCGCAGCGATCGGCTACCAGGTGCATGTGGCGTCGTCGGCCGACGGACCGTTCGAGCCGCTGGACCATGCCGGGCGGGACGTGCTCGCCGTACCGCACCCGCCGTACGTCGACACGACCTGCTCACCGGGCGTGGAGCGGTGGTACGCCGTGTCGTCGCTGTCGGACGCGCAGGTCGAGGGCCCGTTGTCGGCGCCGGTGTCGGCGGCCCCTTCGGCGTCGCCGACCGGGCCGGTGACGGTGACGGTGGACGCGGCCGGCGAGGTCGAGGAGCTGCCCCGGCCCTGGCGGCCGATGATCGGCAGCGAGCATCTCTCGCACGCCTTGTCCACCGAGGTGACGGGCGGTCGGGAGATCGGCCCGGAGCTCTCCGCCGCGCTATCGGCGGCACATAGTGAGCTCGGCGTGACGCACGTGCGAGCGCACGGGATCCTCTGCGACGACGTCGCGGTCTACCGCGAGATAGACGGCGACCCGGTCCACGACTTCTCGGGCGTGGACCGGGTCTACGACCACATCCGGTCGCTGGGTCTGTATCCCGTGGTCGAGATCTCCTTCATGCCGCACGACCTCGCGAGCGACCCGACGAAGACGGTGTTCGAGTACGGCGCGAACGTGTCGCCGCCGAAGGACTGGGAGCGGTGGTACGCGCTCGTCCACGACCTGACCGCGCACCTTTTGTCGCGCTACGGCGACGAGGTGGTCGAGCACTGGTCGTTCGAGGTCTGGAACGAGGCGAACCTCGAGGTGTTCTGGTCGGGGACTCCCGAGGAGTACCTCACGATGTACGACGTCACCGCCAAGGCTGTGCGGGACGTCGACTCGCGGCTGGTGGTCGGAGGTCCGTCGTCGGCTGCGGCAGGCTGGGTGGAGGAGCTGCTGGCACACGCCAAGTCGTCCGGGGCGCCGGTTGACTTCGTGTCGACGCACACCTACGGCTCGCCGCCGCTGGACTTCCGGCCGATGCTGGCGCGGTACGGGCGAGAAGGCACGCCGATCTGGTGGACCGAGTGGGGGGTCACGCCCACGCACTTCAACGAGGTCAGCGACGCCGTCTTCTCCGGCACCTTCCTGCTGCGCGGGATGAAGTCGGCGATGGGCCGGGTCGAGTCGCTGTCGTACTGGGTCGTCTCCGACCACTTCGAGGAGCTCGGCCGACCGCCGTCGCTGCTGCATGGCGGGTTCGGTCTGCGCACGGTCGGGGAGCTCAGGAAGCCGCGCTGGTGGGCGCTGTACATGCTCGAGCAGCTCGGTTCGCGGCGGTTGGCCGCGGAGCTGACCGGCGACGGCGGCGGGTCGCTGGTCGAGGCGGTGGCTGCTGCTTCGTCCGAGACCGGGTCCGTGTCGGTGCTGATGTGGAACCTGACCCTCGACCAGACCAAGGCGGGGGGATCCGCGGCGCTCGCCCGCGATGTGGTCGTCGAGGTCGGCGGGCTCGCTGCCGGGGCGTCGTACACACTGACGCATGAGCGAGTCGACGAGAACCACTCGAACGTGGCGTCGGTGTGGCGGCGGCTGCGTGAGGACGGCCAGGACTGGCCGACCGAGGCCCAGTGGAAGCAGTTGCGCGAGGCGGACCGGCTCGAGGAGCTGGAGCCGTCGCGTGTGGTCGAAGCCGATGCCTCCGGGGGGGTCCGGATCGAGACGAACCTGCCGATGCCCGCGATGAGCCGGGTGACGCTTCTGCCCGCCGAGGAGTGACGCACGAGGCTAGCTGCCGTTCGGCCCGCCTCCGCGCGTCGCCGCCGACACCCGGCTGGCGACCTCGGTCAGCCAGCCGCGATATCCGCCCTCTTGAGGATCAGCCCAGTACTCACACCCCAGGTCGGCCACATACTTTTCGACGGCTTCTTCGGTCACTTGAGTCGCGAGCACGCGTGCGATCTCCGCTGGGACCTTCGCGGCCATCGCGGGCGACTCGGCGACAAACCGGTCGACGACTCCCCACTCATCGGCAGCGTCCAGATACCAGCCCTGATGGAAGTAGGCGCCCATCAGCTGCTCGAGGGCCGGCGGCTGCTGCCGCATATCGGAGGGCGAGCGCGTCACGGCTGTCCTGCTGCTGCCCGGATGCGGCGCGCGATCTCGGTGAGCCACCCGCGATAGCCACCGTCGTCCGGCTGAACCAAGTACTCACAACCAAGCTCGTTCAGAAAAGCTTCTACTTCGGCCTCAGTTGCGTGCGTGTCCAGCACCAAACCGATCTCCCTAGGTAGGAGTTCTGCCTCCTCCGGAGCGTCCCGCGTGAACTGTTCGAGTGTTTCCCAGACGCCTCCGTACGAGACGAAGAAGTCCTGATGGAAGTAGGCACCCATCAGGTGGCGCAGAGCAGGCGTCTTCATGGATTCGACCTCCAACACGTGGACACCCTCATGGTTGCGGGTAAGCCGTGAAGATGCGATAGCCATCGGGCATGTCGGCGTCAGACCTGAGCACCACTCGCAGGCGTCGCACCGTTTCGGGCAGCCCTCCAGGGCTTACCGAAACGCCGGTCACGGCCGAACCGCCGCCCTCAAGCCCCAAGTCCCCCTTTCCGCCTGCCAACCACGCGCGAATGACGTCGTCGTTCTCTCGGAGTAGCCGGCCTATTGCGCGCTCCGCGACATCGTCATCGGGAAAGCTCGACGATCGCTTGATCCAGGGCTCTCGCTGAAGCCGCTCCAGCAATTCGTCTCTGGACTTGCCCACGTGACGAGCCAGCGTGTGGCTGCCGGAGTGTTCGTGGGCTCGCAGGAAGCCCCTGCCGAAGCGATTGGACCCCCGGAAGCCGATCTGCCCCGCCTCAGTCCGTGCCAGCATCCGGCCACCGGCGAACTTGCGGATCCGGACACCGAGGGTGCGGATGGTGGCGCTCGTGCTGCGGAGGGTGGAGGAGGCGCCGAGGGCGAGGGCGCGGAGGGTGTTGATGACGGCGGCGAAGCGGGGTGAGTAGGAGGCGACCCGGGCGATGACCGCACCGGTGGACACACCGGCCGCGGCGCCGCCCGTGATGGCGGTGACGGCGGCGCCGACCAGTACGCCGACGACGACCTCTGCGAGGAGCTGCTTGGTCAGCGACTCGATCTCATCGTGGGCCGCCTCCACTTGGTCGGCGTAGCTGTCGCACGCATCGGCGAGTGCGGCGTACTGGGCGGCCAGCTCGCGGACGGTCACCGCGAGCTCCTCCGTGGCCGCCACCGCGACCGGAATCTCCGGTGACAACTGGCTCGCGAGCGCACCCGCAGCGGTGCCGCAGAATCGGGTGAGACCGTCGAGGTCCGCCTCGGCCGACCGCCACGTGTGCGCGGCCTCCCGGAGCCGGTCGACGTCGGCGTTCGGCCACACGAACCCCTCGACGTGATCCAGGACCCACCTCACCTCGTCGCTGAAGGACGGCGGGTCACCGCCCAGCGCGGTCGGTGGTGACGCGGGGAGGACGGAGACGTAGCCGGGATCGAGGACCGAGCCGCCGTCGTACACGGTCGCTCCGGCGATGATCGACGCGACGTTGGCGTCGCGGTGGTTGGCGAGCGACGTCTCGGTCAGCCGGCCGAGGTTGGCGAAGGCGTCGACCAGGTCGACCATCGAGGCGACCGCCTCGGCCGCTGCCTCGTCGTACGCCGACGCGAACGCGGCCGACGTGGTGTCGTCGCCGGCCATGGCGGCGTACCCGTCCAGCTTCGCGGTCAACGAGTCGTAGTGCAGGGCCGCGACCCGGTTGGCTTCGCCGAACTCGGTTGCGGCCGACCTGAAGCCGCTGCCTTCGATCGCCAGCCGCATCGCCGTCACCCTCCCGAGTCGTGACCCTGTCCACCACAACACTTCCCCGAAACCGGGCCGCGCGGACGGCCGAGAACGAATCTGTGGGCAACCCCCGGCGCCGGCGGTCAGCGGCGGTGTTTTGTTGGCACGTGCTCGGGTACGACGGCCCATGCGTTCTCGGATACTGATCGGAACATCCGCCCTGGCCGTCGCGGTTTCCACCATCACGGCCGCCGCCGTCACCGCTCCCTCCTCGAGCGCTGAGCCCACTGGCGCGGAGCCATCGAAGACGGCGGAGGTCGGCGAGAAGTCGACGTGGACAGAGGGGGACAAGACCGGCTTCGGTACGGCAAGGGAGCGCGGAAGCAACGTGTGGTTCACGCTCCAGGGCGGACGCGTGAGCGAGGTGTTCTACCCCGACCTCTCCACGCCGAGCGTGCGCAGCCTGGAGCTCGTGGTCACCGACGGTGAGACGTTCACCGACCGCACGTCGACGGACACAGACGCCACGGTCACCCGGCCGGACGAGGAGAGCCTCGGGTTCACCCAGGTCAACACCGCTTCGTCCGGGCGGTACCGGATCACCCAGCACTACGTCACCGACCCGCGGCGCGACGCGCTCGCCGTACGGATCAGGCTCGAGTCGCTGGACGGCGGGCGCTACCAGCTCTACGTGCTGCACGACCCCGCTCTCGACAACAGCGGCATGGACGACTCCGGACGCACCCGGGCACGGTCACTCGTGGCCGACGACGGCGCCGTCGCGACCGCGCTGCTCTCGCGCCCGGCACTCGGCGCACGGACCAACGGACTCGTCGGCACCAGCACTGACGGCTGGGAGGACCTCGAGGCCGACTACGACCTCGACCGGCGCCGCCGCAAGGCCGGTCCGGGCAACCTCGTGCAGGTCGGACGGATCACCGGCGTGACCGGCCGCCCGGGCGGTCAGTGGGCAACCCTGACGCTCGGCTTCGGCGCGAGCAAGGCGAGGGCGATGAACGCGGCCACGGCGTCGGAGCGCACCGGATGGACGGCGACCGAGCGTCGCTACGACCGCGGTTGGCACGAGTACGTCGAGTCGCTGAAGGATGTCCCGGCAGCCGCGGCCGGATTACGACGTGAGTACCTCGCCTCGGCCCTGGTCCTGGCCGCCGCGGAGGACAAGCTGAACCCGGGCGCGATCATCGCGTCCCCGTCGGCGCCATGGTTGTGGGGGGACGAGGTGCCCGACGTGTCGTCGCCGTCCGGCGCCTACCACCTGGTGTGGTCGCGCGACGCGTACCAGTTCGGCACCGCACTGCTCGCTCAGGGCGACCGGCCCGCGGCGAGGCGGATCGTGGACTGGCTGTTCCGGGTCCAGCAGAAGCCGGACGGGTCGTTCCCGCAGAACTCCGACGTGGCAGGCGTTCCGGTCTGGGAAGAGCTGCAGCTCGACGAGGTGGCGTTGCCGATCGTGCTCGCGAACCTCGTCGGCAAGACCGGCCCGGCTACGTACCGGGGCGTGAAGCGGGCCGCCAACTTCCTCCTCAACTTCAAGGACGAGGAGACCGGCCGGCGGGCGCCGTACTCACCCCAGGAGCGCTGGGAGAACCAGTCCGGCTACTCGCCCAACTCCATCGCCGCCCAGATCTCCGGCCTCGTCTGCGCCGCCGACATCGCCCGGAAGAACGGCGACCGCGCGTCCGCACGTCGCTGGCTCGCCAAGGCCGATCACTGGCAGGAGAAGGTGCAGGACTGGACGGTCACCACGAACGGGCCGCTGTCGGACGAGCCGTACTTCCTGCGGCTCACGAAGGACGGCCAGCCGGACACCGGCACGACGTACGGCATGGGCGACGGCGGCCCGTCGAGCGTCGACCAGCGGGAGATCGTGGACCCGAGCTTCCTCGACCTTGTCCGCTACGGCATCGAGGCCCCGGATGACCCGGCCGTGCTGTCGTCGCTGCCGGTCGTGGATGACGAGCTGATGGTGCACACGCCGAACGGGCCGTTCTGGCACCGCTTCAACTTCGACGGGTACGGCGAGACCCGCACCGGCGAGCAGTGGGCCATCACCGAGCCGGACACGTTCACGACGCTCGGCCGCGGCTGGCCGTTGCTGACGGGGGAGCGGGGTGAGTACGCGGTGGCCGCCGGTAACGACGCGACGCCCTACCTCGCCACCATGGCGGCTGCCTTCGGCGCCGGCGACATGGTCTCCGAGCAGGTCTGGGACGGACGCCCTCCTACGGGCGAGCCGTGCTGCGCCGCCGGTGAGGGCACCCGTGCCGCGACTCCGTTGGTGTGGTCGCACGCCGGGCTGGTGCGGCTCGCCTGGACGATCGAGCGGGGCCACCCGGTCGACCAGCAGGCAGTGGTGGCAAACCGCTACCTGCGCTGAGCCGCGGCTGTCTGAATCGGCTGTATCAAGTCCGCTGCTGCCCGCTCCTGTGGGTCTGTCCGGGTGCGCGCGGGGGCGCGCCCGGCGTACCCGAGCAGTACAGGACTTGCGATGGAACCCGCGGAGGGACGCGCGATGCGCAATCGGACCGAGCAGGAACACCGAGCCTGGCGGACTCTGACGCCCGAGCAGAAGCTGGAGCGACTGAGCGCACTAAGGCGGCGTCAGCAGGCCCAGGTCGAGCTCGACATGCGGCGGTTGCGAGTTGCTCGGTAGCAGATCGCCTGGTCGCCGCTCGCGGTCAGCCCGGCATCTGTGAGCCCGGCATCTGTCAGCACGGCGTCTGTCAGCACGGCATCTGTCAGCACGGCACCTGACCGAGGCGGGCCAGGCCGGCCAGGTCGCCTGGGCCGTACGACGTCTGCCCGACGTACTTCTCGTTCATGATCTCGCCGCGGTCGTGGACGTGGTCCAGGCCCACGAGGTGACCGAACTCGTGGTCCATCACCGCCTGTGCCCTGGCCGGCTGGTCGTCGGCGTTCTCCCGGAACCAGTCGCCGTCCAGGACGACCACTCCTGACACGTAGGTCGCGCGGCCCGTCCCGGGGTCGGTGACCGAGACGCCGCCGGCGAATCCGAGGACGTCTCCGGCGAGCTGGGGTACCTCCTGCTCGGAGGCCCATCCCACCAGGACCGGTGGGATCTGGGAGAGGGCACCGTCGAACCTGTTCTGGAAGTTCCGGTCAGACGTGGTCCCGACCCGATCGAAGTCGAAGCCGGTGGCCGCGCTGGTTCGGTTGATGGCGGTCGTGACGAGCTGTTCGTAGTTCGGGGGTGCCCCGCCGGGGTTCACGACGACCTCGATCACGTCGCAGGGGTTGAACGTGACCGGGACGTCAGTGCCCGGCTGCCGGCTGAGGAACGCATGACTGCCACCGTCCTCCAGCCCGACGAGTTCGCCCAGCCTCTCGAAGTGCTCGACCGGCCACCAGACGATGAGAACCAGGACACCCAGCATGCTGGCCAGGCGCCGGGCAGGGATCCGGATCCGGGAGCGGCGGGGCAGGCCGTGGTGGATCCGGTCGACCTCCTCGACCTCGGACAGCCAGGCCTCGAGCTCGCGGGCGCGCTGCCGCTGCTGGCGCTGAGTCGGGTCCCGGGTGAGCACGGCCGAAATCATCCCCGGTTACGCGGGGTCATGGGGGTGGAATCGGAGAACCCGTCCGCGCGGGCGCGGCGAAACTCCCACGACAGATTCGCGGGGTGCAAGGCATACTGGGTCAGATTCAGCAGGGGGAGGGGTGGGGATCATGCGAGAGCCGAGGGAGATCCGAAGCCGAGTCTGGCGCGCCCTCACGACCGATCAGAAGCAGGAGCGGTTGCGCTCCCTGCGGCGCCGCCAGCAGGCGCAGGTCGAGCTCGAGATGCGCCGCCTGCACGCGCGCTGAACCCTTGCGTCCGCCTTCGAGCCGGAGCATCGTGGAAGCGAGCGGCTGGAGGTGCGGGATGCAGGCGAAGACAGGTGACCGACTGGTCATCGAGGGCAGGACGACGGAGATCGGCAAGCGCGAGGGCGAGATCGTCGAGGTGCGCGGCGCGGACGGCGCACCGCCGTACGTCGTCAAGTGGTCCGACGGCCACGAAGGGCTGACCTACCCCGGGCCCGACGCCCACGTGGTCGAGAAGAACTGACCCGGCGGATTCCGGCCCGGCCGGTCCGGCGCGCTCAGTCGAGCCTGATCAGTCGAGCCTGATCAGTCGAGCGAGCGGAGATCGGGAGGTACGTCGACCGACGCCTCCTCGAGCACCTCGATCGGGACGACCTCCAGGGCGCGTTCGTTCGTGGCCGCGAGGACGACCGGTGCGGCCACCCCGGCGTCGTACGACTGGAGCCACCGGGCCGCGACCACGCACCAGCGGTCCCCGGGTTGGAGACCCGCGAAGTGCCACTCGGGGCGCGGCGTGGACAGGTCGTTGCCCACTGACTGCTGGTGCTCCAGGAACTCCGGGGTCATCACGGCGCAGACCGCATGCAGGCCCACGTCGTCGGGTCCGCAGGAGCAGTTGCCATCCCGGTAGAAGCCGGTCAGCGGGTCCGCACCACACGGCTCGAGCTCACCGCCCAGCACGTTGCGCTCGGTCATGGCACGAGCCTGCCACGTCGGGCGGGTCGGTTGGCTATCGCACGTGCTGCCACATCTGCACGTTGGCGTGGACCGCGTGCGTGTAGTTGTCGTGGGCGACCCGGGCCGCGGTCCGCATCTCGCCCAGGGCCGCGCGCATCCCCGCGAAACCCCGGTCCCACTCGGCCTGGGCCAGGTGCTGGGCGTCGGCCGACTCGCCGGCCCACGTCACGTGGAGGGCGGCGACGCGATGCTCGATGTCGGTGGCCAGGTCACGGAGGGTCGCCTCGCAGGTGGCCATCCGGTCGATCGCGAGGCTGAGCTCGTCGGCGTCGACGGCGAACGTCTCCTCCTGCATCACCCGAGCCTGCCGACCAAGCGGGCCGTGGTGCGGGCGGAGATCAGGGCGGAGATGTGGTCGAGATGCGCCTGGCTGCCCAGGTCGGTGCTCGTCAGGTCGGCGTGCGCAGCGTCCAGCAGCCGCTCCATGGCGAGCAGTCCTTCGAGGACGTCGCCGGCCGCGACCTGCCAGTCGGCCCAGCCCTCGGAGAAGGCGTCGGCGGCGAGCCCCTGCCAGGTGGCGAGGAGTGCGTCGACGTCGCGTCCGATCTGTCGGCGGGTTTCGCTCAGCACCGCGGCGGCCCCGCGGAGGTCGTTGACAGCGGTGTCGAATGCCTGGTGCTCGAGGGTGATGGCCATGTGAACTCCTTGCCACGTCGTCTGTGGTTCCGTCTCAGGCTGCCCGGGCCGTCTCGGTGGCGAAACCGGGGATCCGGGATCTGTGGACAGCCTGGTTGCTGTCCACAGATGCGACGCCGGCTCTGGAGTGGCGGGTCGTTGTGTTTGTACGGTGAGGGCGCGCCTTCGTTGTCGGCGCGTTGGTCTCGGGAAGAAGGCGGATGTGACGTTGGTACGTCGATGGCTCGCCGTCGCGGTGGTCGTGCCGCTGCTCGTGGCCGGCTGCAGCGACGACCCCGAGCCGACGTTCGAGGAGCCGACCGAGACCCCGTCGCCCACCGAGACCACGTCCGAGCCGTCTGAGCCCGAGGCGTGGGAGGTGCGGTCGAGGGCTGGTGCGGTTGCGTTCGCGGAGCATTGGTTCGACGTGTTCTCGGCGTCCATGCAGAGCAAGGACACGACCCCCTTCGAGAGGTGAGCGACCCCGCGTGCGAGTTGTGTGAGGACTTCGCCGACCGGCTGGATCGAATCAATTCGTCGGGCGGCTTCTACCGGAGCAAGGGCTGGCGAGTCCTTCAAGCAGCCGCAATTGATGACCTGCCAAGTGGGCAGGCTGGCGTGGCATTGCGCATGGTGCAAAGTGCGGAGACCGTCCGAGAAACCGCCGACTCTGATGTCGTACGCAACCCGACATCCCGAGCGACGTGGTCCACGCGCATGCAGTGGTCGCATGGGGGCTGGAGCCTCACCGAGTTGAGGCTGGTCGAATGATCCGCACCTTGGCTCTCGCTCTGCTGGCACTAGCCGTCACGCCTGTGTCGCTCCTTGGCTCTCCGAGCTGGGCTGCAGCGCAGGAGTGTGCGTCACTCCTCGTCCGCGGGCACCAACACGTTCGAGGCGATGGGCCAATGCCTGAACGCCGGCGCAAGTTCCAGTACCGCGGCGGTCTCAGAGGTAGCCGCAGGCGAACCGCCTACGTACACCTACACACCCGTGTGCGTCCGGGGAGAAGGGCATCACCGGCGACGGCTTCTACGGGTGTGCGGGTGAGATGGAATGCGGTGAAGATCGGCCACCTGTACTCGTGTTTGCTCAGTACGCCGACGGCACCGCGATGAATCTGGGTGAGCAGTGCTTCGAGCCGGGCGAGACACCGACGGCGGCGGAGCAGATCACGCCGGCGATGGTGCTGCGGGCGTTCGAGCGGATCCCGGTGCCGGCGTCGCGGATCAGCATCCAGCCGCCGGGTGGCAAGACCCTCATCAACCTCGACACCATCTTCTCGACGGAGGCCGACGGCTTCACGGAGACCGTGACCCTGCTGGGGCGTCGGGTCGAGTTCGAGATCCGGCCGTCAAGCTTCCAGTGGGTCAACGGCGACGGGACCGAGCAGGTGACCGACTGGGCCGGCAAGCGGTGGTCGAGGGGCACGCCGATGTCGGAGTTCATCACCCACGAGTACGTCGAGGCCGAGAAGGTGGTGACCCGGGTCGACACGACCTGGTCGGCTCAGTATCGGATCGGCGGAGGACCGTGGCGGGATGTGGGCGGCACGGTGACCATCGAGGGCCAGCCGTTCGACCTTGCGGTCGTGTCGGCCTCGCCGCACCTGGTCGGCTGACGGCCACTTTCCGTGCACAGGGAGTGAGCCGGACGGGCCTCTCCACACCGTTCGAACTGGTGGTCGATAAGTGTCGGTGGCAACCTCTAATCTTGACGCATGTCGATCAGTCCAACGGTGCTGCCGCACCCGATCAGCCGGTGTGCTGAGGAGCTGTCGGCTGCCCTGGATCGGGTCGAGGAATCAGAGCCGTTGTACCTGTCGACAGAGGCCAAGCAGTCGGTGCTGGTGGACCTGGCCCGGAGCGCAGAGCGGGTGCGCGCCTTGCTCTTGCGGGTGCTGGCCACCGCCGACGACGTCGCGCTCGAGTCGGGCGCCCGCTCCGCGGCGGCCTGGTTGGCTCACGAGACACGCGTCGGATACGCCGCGGCCGCTCGAGCCGGCCGCCTCTCTGCGGCTCTGGATGCTCGATGGCAGGTTCTGTCCGCGGCGTTCGCCGCCGGCTCGGTGACCGAGGCACAGGCGCACGTGATCGTCGACGTGCTCGACACCCTTCCCGAAGGGATCGAGCCGGCGCTGCTGGCGAAGGCGGAGGCGCACCTGGTCGAGCAGGCGACCCACTTCGAGCCGAAGCGCCTGCGGATCCTGGGCCGGCACATCCTGGACGTGATCGCCCCGGACATCGCCGACGAGGAAGAGCGCAGGAAGCTGGAGGCCGAGGAGCGGGCCGCCCGTCGCGTCACCCGGCTCAGCCTGCGGTCCCGGGGTGACGGGACCACCGACCTTCATGCCCGGGTCCCGAACGCGGTGGCCGCGAGATTGCAGACCTATCTCGAGGCCATGACGTCGCCCCGACGAGGCAGCACCGCGTCGGCACAAGGCTCAGCCGACACACTGGGCGCGCTTCCGACGCCGCGGCGCTGGGGAGAGGCGTTCTGCGCCCTGCTCGAGCGACTCCCGGACCGGCTCCTTCCTCAGCACGGCGGCACGGCGACCACGCTGATCGTCACGATGCCCCTGGACGCCCTGAGGACCGGGCTCGGCCTCGCGGAGTGCGCGACCGGAGAGACGATCACTGCCGGGCAGGCTCGTCGCCTGGCGTGCAACGCCCGGATCATCCCGGCAGTCCTCGGTGGCGCATCGGAGGTCCTCGACCTCGGCCGCTCCTCCCGCCTGTACAACAGCCCGCAGCGCAAAGCCATGGCGATCCGCGACCTCGAGTGCCGCACCGACGGCTGCACCGTCCCCGCCGCCTGGTGCGAGGCCCATCACCTCAAACCCTGGGCAGCGGGCGGCAAGACCAACCTCGACGACGGACTCCTGCTGTGCTCCTGGCACCACCATCGTGCGCACGACGATCGCTACGACCTGAATCGCATGAGCAACGGAGACGTCAGGTTCCATCGACGCAGATAGGCCGGAGTGTGTCGACAGCCGGGGTCGGAGCGAATGGTCGGCGGACACCGGATGCACGGATGTGCCACCCTCGGCCCCGTGAACGACCAGCAGCAGAGCGGCCCCATCGTGGTGATGGGCGTGTCCGGCTCGGGCAAGACGGCCGTCGGCCGCGCTCTGGCCATACGACTCCGCGTCCCTTTCGCCGACGCCGACGACCTCCATCCGGAGGCCAATGTCGCGAAGATGACCGCCGGTGTGCCGCTCGACGAGCACGATCGGCATCCCTGGCTCGACGCGGTCGGCACCTGGCTGTCGAGTCACCACGAGGGGGGCGTGATCAGCTGCTCCGCGCTGCGCCGTGCCCACCGCGACCAGCTCCGGCGGCACGTCGCGAATCTCGAGTTCGTGCACCTCGACGGGAGCCCCGACCTGATCCGAGAACGGCAAGCCGCCCGGCCGGACCACTTCATGCCTCCCGAGCTGATGACCTCCCAGCTCGCGACGTTGGAGCCGCTTCAGCCCGACGAGCAGGGGACGGTCGTCGACATCGACCAGGGCGTCGACGAGATCGTGGCAGAGCTCATCGCTGAGTGGGGCCGAGGCGACCCCTAGCCGAGTCGTCGGGCCCGGCCGCACGCGCCAACGGTGGTCGACGACCACGCTGGCTCAGAGGACGCCGGCGACGCGAGCAGGCTCGGCGTACGCCACCGCGAGGCTGGCCACGGTCTCGTGCGCGTTGAGGCCGCTCGGGTTGGGCACCACCCAGAGCTCCGCGCCCGCGAACGGCTCTGGCTGCCGGCCGGGTACGGCGCGGCGCGCGGCGAACGCGGTCCGGTACGCCGTGATCCCGAGGACCGCGACCACCCGGGGCCGGACCGAGCCCACGAGCTCGGCCAGCCGCTGCCCACCCGTGCGCAGCTCCTCGTCGGTGAGCTCGTCGGCCCGGGCCGTGGCGCGGTGGACCAGGTTGGTGATGCCGATGCCGCGCCCTCGCAGGTGGTCCCGGTCGGCGTCGGTCATCCCTTCGGACGGGGATATCGGATGGGCGAGGATCCCGGACAGCTGCAGGGCGGGGTAGAAGCGGTTGGCCGGGTGTGCGAAGTGGGTCTGCGTCGCCGCGGTCCACAGCCCCGGGTTGATGCCGACGAACAGCAGCCGCACGTCGGCCCCGAGCAGGTCGGGCACCTCGGCATCCCGGAACGACTCGAGCTCGGCGCGGGTGAATCTGGGCACGGCGTTGAGCCTGCCACGACCGGAACCTGGCGGCTCCCGCTACCGTCCCATGGACATGCGACGAGTTCTCGGAGTCCTGCTCGGAACCCTCCTGCTGGTGGGCTGCGGCAATGACCAACCAGGCGATGAAATGGCCCGGGACCAGGCCGGCGACCAGGCGCCTACCCAGAGCCCGACCGAGGACCAGACCCTGCCGGACGGACCGGTCGACTTCACGAAGGTCGCCGTGGTCTCACAATCCATGGTCGGGGGGGCGGTGTCCCGCAAGGCGGTCGCCGTGGACACCGAGGGACAGCTGGCTGCCTTCGACAGACAGTTCGAGGACGACCGGATGGGCCAGGCGCTGCGGAGGGCGATCGCCGTCGCCGACGTACCCGAGGGAGAGACGCTCCTCGGGGCCGTGGTCGCCATCGGCTGCGCCCCTCCGGTCGACATTCACGTCGCGAAGTCCGACGCGGGCCTGAGCATCACTGCCGAGAAGGTGGACACGAAGATCGAGTGCCTGGTGCCGGTCACGAGCGTTGCGCTGGTCGCCGTCGACGACGCCGTCGTGGAAGCAGCAGGCGTCTAGATCCAGGCGCCGGGCGCCGGAGCAACGACCGGCCCGGGCCTACCTGGCCGCGGGGGGCTTGCGGTACAGGATCGCCAACCCGTCGGGGATCGAGCGCTGGCTGCCGTCGGACGGCGAGTTCAGGACCCGCACCCGGCCGCTCCGGCCCTCTCCGGCCATGGTGGAGGAGCCGCCGCCGTCGAAGTTGAGGGCATCCTCGGCGCCGAGCCTCCGCAGCGTCCGGGCCAGCTCGACCAGGGTGTAGCCGCGGCTGAAGTTCTGCCGGCCGTCGACGACGAGCAGCAGCAGCCGCCTGGTGTCGCGGTCGATCCCGATCGCCGTGCGCGGATGCATCTCACGGTCGTCGGTCACCTGGAGCTTCCGGTCGACCAGCAGGATCGACTCCCCGCTGATGGCGACTGGTGGCCGGCCCGGCAGGTGCCACTGCACCGTTGCCTGCGACCCGACTCGCAGCTTGCGCAGGGCGTCGGCCCCGGGCCCGCGCCCGATCAGGACCACACCACCCCGGATCCGCCGTCCGCTGTCCAGCCGCGGGCGGTTGGCCACCACCTCGCCGTAGCGGACGACGACCATCCGCACGCGCCGGGTCTGGCCATCCGTGATCCGGTAGCCGTAGGTGCGCCCCCAGGCGGGCGCGTACACGCCGACGCTGCCCGGCCGCACCCGCGGGGAGTTCACGTTGGTCACCTGCTGCTTGGGGAGCTCCTTGATCCTGGCGTTCACCAGCCGCCGCTGGATCCGGGGCACGCCCGAACTGCCGATGGAGAACGCGTTGTTCCAGGTGAGCCGGGAGGCGTGCAGCATCCCGCGCTGCCGGTCTCGGCCGATCCCCAGCGGGGCACCAGTGTCGTGGATGTCGAAGAAGCCGCCGTTGATGCCGGCGACTGCGTTGTCGCGGGCCAGCAGGGAGGTGAGCGGCGCCCGGCTGGGCACGAACCGGCGACTCGCGTAGTCGACCGAGACTCCCGGCCGGCTCAGAGTCACCGTCAGCAGGTGTGCACGGATCCGGCCACGCCGGTTCCTCAGGTCCCAGCTCCGGTAGTGCACGCCCGGCGCGACCCGCCAACCTCGTCTGTTGGATACCACGGCCCGGCCCAGCCGCGCGTACGGCATCGGCTCGACCATCTCGCCGACGATGCCTTCGGACGTCTGGCCGGGCGGACGGCTCGTGTCGCGGAACCCGCCCGCCTGATCACCCCGAGGCACCTGGTCACCCTGGGCCGACCGGGCGGCGTCGTTCGGCCGGGAGCCCTGGTCACCGGGGATGACCACCGCGAGCACGCCGGCCGTGACGCATACGGCCGCGACGGCAATGAGCACCCGGGATCGAAGCCGCATGCGCCTCAGGTTATGTCGGCTACCGCGTCACAACGGGGAGGTGCGCCACCGTGTCCTGGAGTACGACGGCACCCGGGATCCGGCTCCCCATCCCCACGAATGTGTCGCTGACGGCGGTGGCCATCACGTAGAGGGTCTGGCCCGCCGGGACGTCGACCGCGACCGACGGCAACGTGATCCGGCGGCGCTCGCCCAGCACCGGGTCGGGCTCGTTGACCGGCAGCACGTTGTTCTGGACCAGGTGGGCGTCCAGGGGCGTCGTGCCGACCGCGAGCCCGTAGAACGCCCGGTTGTTCAGGCCGAGCGCGGTCATCGTGCCGGTGAGATGCGGCGACCCGGCGATCCGGATCGGCCCCTCGGCGATCGGGAACGCGATCGGGGCACCCGCGGCGGTGCTCGTCGCGACCTCCCCGACGTCGTACGTCGAGTTTGGGGCTATCGATTCGACCCTCGTGCAGGTGCTGTCCGGCGTGGCCAGGTGGTACCTGCCGTAGCCGCGCAGACCGGTGATACGGCCCTTCAGCTTCTCGTTCATGAACCGCAGGGCGAGGTCGGCGAACGACCCGCCGGCGAGCCGCTGGCTGCACGGATCGGAGGTGACCAGGACGCCCTGCGGAAGCGCCGACGGCAGCGCGTGGCCGCCGTTGTAGGCGACGAAGATGCTCTCCCGGCGGGCGGAGCCGGTCAGGGCGTTCCGCCAGTTGGCGATGCCCTGCTGGAGGTTGAACAGGGTGTCGGTCGTGCCCTGCCCGAGGAGGACCGGGATGTCGAGCCGCCGTCCGTGGTCGACGTGCCACCTGGGACCGTTCCTCTTGAAGAACGCGACCATGTTCTCGGTGCCCGGGAGCGACCCGTCCGGCCAGGTGCCAGTGGCGGAACCCTCGACGAGCGCCTTGTAGACCTGAAGGGGCAGCGCGTCGGAGGCTGCCGCGGCCGCGCTCAGGACGAGCGCCCACTCGGTGCGTACGACGCCCTCGGGCGCCAGGCTCTGGTTGAGGTCGTACCACGTGATCTCGGGGGCGATCGCGTCGAACACCGGCTTGCCGCGGGTGCGCAGCGACTCGAATGCCGCCAGGAACTGGTACCCGCCTCCGTAGCTGCCGCCGATTGCTCCCAGTCGGGGGTCCCCGGGCCCGTCCTTCTTCACCCACGGCAGATCGCTGATCAGCCGGATCAGGTGGCGCACGTCGTGACCCTCGTAGGCCGGGTTCTCGACGTGCGCCTTGCCGCCGCTCTCGCCGAACCCGCGCTGGTCGAACGACAAGACGCCGTACCCGGCGTCCAGCCACTTCTCGAAGGCCGCCGGGTCCTGGGTACGCGACCCGCCCCAGCCGTGGCTGTGCATGATCATCGGCACCCGGTGTCGCGCGTCGGCCCGGCCCGGCTTGAAGACGGTGTAGCAGATCTTCACCGGCACGTCCCCGCCCGGCTCGGGCACGCTGTCGAGGCAGCCGTGGCTGACCTTGGGCCCGGTGGCGGTGGGTTCCGCGGCGGTTGCCGGAGCCGTGGCCAGCGGGACCGACAGGGTGGCAGCCACGACGGCGCAACCGAGGGCCCAGCTGAAGGCCCTGCTGACGAGTCTGCTGACGGGAGGGGAGAGGCGCGACTTCATGAGGGGTTCAACCGGGAACGGCCGATTTGGTCACGCGTGGGGCGGGTCTCGAAAGGCTCGGCCACCGAGGCGTGGGCTCGGCCACAGAGCGGGCACCGGCCACTAGGGTGCGGACGTGGGCCGTCCGTGGAACACCTTCGTCGAGGGCGACAACCTCGACGTGCTGGTCACCCTGGAGCGCGAGTCGGTCGACCTGGTCTACATCGACCCGCCGTACAACACCGGCAACGACTTCGCCTACAGCGACGACTTCCGCAACGGCGTCGGTCACGGCAGCCGCGAGACGCGACACGTTGCGTGGGCCGCGATGATGCGGCCCCGGCTGGTGGCGGCGCGGGAGGTGATGACCCCGGCCGCGGCGATCTTCGTCAGCATCGACGACAACGAGGTGGCGCACCTGCGGCTGCTGATGGACGAGGTGTTCGGCGAGCCGAACTTCCTCGCCCAGATCGTGGTCAACCTCAACGCGAAGGGCCGACAGCTCGGCGTCGGGCTTCGCGACCAGCCACGAGTACCTCCTCGTCTATGCCAGGGACGCGGCGCAGTGCGCCCTCGATGCCAGCAGCACGGAGACCGTTGACGAACGGGACTTCCCGCTGAGCGAGGGTGACCTCCGGTTCCGCCACCTGCCGCTGCGCAACACCAACAAGAAGTTCAACCCGGTCACGGCGCGGACCCTGCACTTCCCGGTGTGGGGTGACCCGTTGACCGGCCGGGTGAGCACGACGGCGTTCGACGGGGGACGCGAGATCGAGCCGGTCTTCGGGGACGGGACACCCGCCGTGTGGCGGTGGAGCCGGCCCAAGATCGATGCCCAGCCGGACGACCTGGTGTGCCGGATGGTCAGGGGCAAGCTCGGTGAGCGGGCCGACGTGTTCCAGAAGGACTGGCTGCACCCGGTCGACGGTGGGGTCCGGCGCAAGAAGCTGCGCACGATCTGGCTGGCCGAGGAGATCGGCTCGACCGACACCGCGGTGGCGGAGCTCAAGGAGATCGTCGGCCACGTCTTCGAGTCCCCGAAGCCGACCGGCCTGATCCGCCGGATCCTGGGGACGATGCCCGACGACGCGCGGGTGCTCGACTTCTTCGCCGGCAGCGGTACGACGGGGCACGCTGTCGCCCTGCAGAACGCCGCGGACGGCGGCACCCGGCACTGCCTCAGCATCAACTCCGCGGAGCCGACCCGCACCGGCTCCAACGCTCACCGGGCGGGGCTGCTGACGGTCGCGGACATCACCCGGACCCGACTCGGGGCGGTTGCGGAGCGGGTGGGTGGCGGCCTCGACGTCGCCAAGGCGAGACTGACCGGATGAGCACGCGCGTGGCCCTGGTGACCGGCGGGTCCAGCGGCATCGGGGAGGCCGCGGCGCTTCGGCTGCTGGACTCCGGGTTCGAGGTCGCGGCCGTTGCGCGACGCGTGGACCGGATGGCGTCGCTGGAGCAGGCGGGCGCGACCGTGTTCGGGATGGACGTCACCGACGACGCCTCGATGGTGACCGGAGTGCAGCGGGTCATCGACCAGCACGGACGGATCGACGTACTCCTCAACAACGCCGGGTACGGCTCCTATGGTCCGGTCGAGGACGTCCCGATCGACGAGGGGCGACGCCAGTTCGAGGTGAATCTCTTCGGTCTGGCCCGGCTCACCCAGCTGGTCACGCCGCACATGCGAGCCCAGGGCAGCGGCCGGATCATCAACATCTCCTCCATGGGTGCGGTGTACTACGAGCCGTTCGGGGCGTGGTACCACGCCACGAAGTTCGCAGTGGACGGCTTCAGCGACAGCCTGCGGGTGGAGCTCGCGCCGTTCGGGATCCACGTGGTGATCATCCGGCCGGCCGCGATCGTGACGGAGTGGAACGCGATCTCCCGGGAGGGTCTGCTCGAGAGCAGTGCCGGCGGTGCCTACGAGGCGTACGCCGGCAAGGCAGCCAGGCGGCTGGCGAGCGCCGACAACCGGATCATGTCCAGCGGGCCCGGTGCCGTGGCCCGGGTGGTCGTGAAGGCGGCGACCGCGGAGCGGCCCCGGACGGCGTACCCCGCTGGCCGCGGCGCACGGCTGGTCATGGTCGCCCGCCGGTTGCTGCCGGATCGCGCGTTCGACGCGATGCTGACCCGCCTCTACCTGCGCTGAGAGCCCTAGACGCCGGCGGCGGTCTCGAGCGCGGAGACCTCGTCGTCGAGGTAGGTGAGCAGCCGCTGCAGGTGCGGGACGGTCCGGCGGCAGCCGATCAGCCCGAAGCACATCTTGCCGTCGTACGACGTGCAGGTGACGTTGAGAGCCATCCCGTTGATCGGGATCGACAGCGGGTAGAGGCCGAGGAGCTGCGCGCCGTTCCAGTAGTGCGTGGTGCGAGGACCGGGGACGTTGCTGATGATCAGGTTGTACGGCGGCCGCACGAGGCCCTGCATCCGCAGCATCGGCGTGATGATCGCGGGGGCCTGACCGATGGCGCTCATGGCGAGGATCTGCGCCGGCGTCATCGTGGACAGGCCCTCCTTGCCGTCCCGCATCGACTGGTGGATCGCCTTCAGCCGGTCGGCCGGGTCGTCGAGATGGGTGCCGAGCCTGACCATGACCGAGCCAACCGCGTTGCCGCCCTCGGCCGAGGCGAGGTGCGAATGCTTCGCGTTGAGCCCGACCGGCACCATCGACACCAGGGTGCTGTCGGGGAGGGCGTCGAGCTCGAGCAGGTAGGTGCGCATCGCGCCGCTGCACATGGCGAGGACCACGTCGTTGATCGTCGTACCCGTCGCCTTGCCGATCGCCCGTAGCCGTTCGGTCGGCCAGTCCTGGGCGGCGAACCGCCGGGAGCCGGTGATCTGCTGGTTGAGGATCGTGCGCGGGGCGAAGAGGGAGAGCGCGGACGTCTCGTTGCGGAGGCCCTTGCTGACGGTCTTGACCAGCGCGCCGGGCATGCCCGCTGCCTCGGCGGCGATGCCCATCGCCGTGTGCAACGCCTGGGCGGGCACCTCGGCGGGGTCGGTCTCCGACTCCTCTGCTTGGTGCGAACGGTCGGTCCTCGAGTGCGCACCCCAGGGCGCCGGCATGTGGCGCTTGTCGGGATCGGTGCTCAACACGCTCTGGGTGAGCCGCATCGCCGAGATGCCGTCGACGAGGGCATGGTGGGTCTTGGTGTACATGGCGACCCGCCCGTCTCGCAGTCCCTCGATGATGTGGGCCTCCCACAACGGGCGCTCCCAGGCCAGCCGGGTGCTGTGCAGCCGGGAGCAGAGCTCGAGCAGCTCGCGAACCCGCCCCGGCTTGGGCAGGGCGCTGTGTCGCACGTGGTGTTCGATGTCGAACTGCTCGTCGGGGCGCCACACCAGTTGTCCGGCGGTCCTGACCGACCGGTGCGGGTGCTTGAGGAACAGTGGTGCGATCTCTTCGACGTCCCGCATCTCCTCGTACATCTCGCGCACGTAGCCGCGGCCCGCGTCTTCCGGCTTCTTGTACAGGTGGAGGCCGCCGACGTGCATGGGCATGTTGCGGTTCTCGGCGAGCAGGAACGCGGCCGCCGTCGGATCGATCGGAGAGACCACTTGGCACCTTCCCTCGGGCGTCCGATCCTTCCGGCTGAGCCGGGGGGCCACAAGTGGAACAGCTGGCGAACTGTGCCGGACGTCCCGGCGCGGCTCTTCCCTTCAGGTCCCATCAGCGGCAGGGTGCAAGACACGGGTCGCTCGACCCCGGACCGTTCATCTCGGGAGTGTCCATGTCGTTGCCCAGCTCATTGCCCAGCTCGTTGCCCAGCTCGTTTCGCCGTACCCTCACCGCCCTGGCGCTCGCCGTTGGTCTGGTCGCGGTGCCGGCCGCCGCCCACGCCGAGACCTACTCGGCTCCGCTCCTGACCGCGATCGCCGACCTGCCCGTTGCGACGGAGGTCCGCACCGGCTACAACCGTGACCTCTTCCCGCACTGGGTGGACGCCGACGGCGACAGTTGTCATACCCGCAACGAGGTCCTCATCGCCGAGGCCGACGACCCGGTGACCGTCGGGCCGGGCTGCTCGCTGTCGGGTGGCCGCTGGTTCTCCTACTACGACCGGGTGTCGTGGACGAATCCCGCCGATGTCGACATCGACCACATGGTGGCCCTGGCGGAGGCATGGGACTCGGGCGCGCGCACCTGGTCGACGTCGGTGCGCCAGTCGTTCGCCAACGACCTGGGTGACTCCCGCACGCTGGTGGGCGTCACCGACGACGTCAACCAGGCCAAGGGCGATCAGGACCCGAGGACGTGGATGCCGACGTACGACAAGTGCCGGTACCTGCGCGAGTGGGTGGCGGTGAAGCTCCGCTGGCGGCTGACCGTGGACAGCGGTGAGAAGAACGCGCTGAACTCGCTGGCGTCCGGCTGCAGCAACACCACGATCACGGTGACCCGCGCTCGCTAGATCGTCTTCGCTGAGTGGTGGTTCTGCTGGCCATTGTTCGCACACAGCCGGACGTCGACCAGCCCCCTCCACAGGCCCTCGCCGAACCCGGGGCGAACAGTCCCCGCACCTTCCTAGCGTCGGAGCCGCGTCGGATGGACCGGCGCAGGCAGACGAGGGGAAGTGCAGATGAGGAAGTACGTCGCGAGCGTGGTCGTCGCGGCCGTCGCCATGGTGGCTGCCGGCGTGGGCACGGCGCTGGCCCACGGTGAGGACGCGCAGGCCAGGTGGGTGCCGCCGGACAACACGATCGTCAAGGTCACCGGCAACGCCGAGGAGGGCTTCGGGATCGAGCACTACGACGGGACGGCCCTGTTCCCGCCGACCGACTCCGAGGCGCGGGCGGAGTGCCTCGAGTACGACAAGCAGATCCAGCGGGTCCGCTGCCGGACCGAGGTCCGGGTCTGGTACCGAGACCTGGCCGCCACGAAGAACGCCCTTCGCTGGGCCCGGCAGAGCCGGTGAACGCGGCTCTCGCGGCCCGGGGGCCGCCCGACTCCGCTCCGGCGGGATCGAGGCCGGCAAGATCGAGGCTGGCTGAGATCGAGGCTGGCTGAGATCGAGGCTGGCAAGATCGAGGCATGGAGTCCGCTCCGCTCGATCGCCTGCTGACCAGGAGCAGGACGTCGATGACCCAGCGGGTGAGGCGCCTGCGCAGCAAGCTCTGGCAGATCGTCCAGTGCGCCCTGGCGGCGGGCGTGGCCTGGTGGATCGCCTCCGACCTGCTCGCCCACCCGTCGCCGTTCTTCGCGCCGATCGCCGCGGTGGTCAGCCTCGGCACCTCCTATGGCCAGCGGCTGCGGCGGGTGGTGGAGGTGACGATCGGCGTCGCACTCGGTGTGTTCGTCGGCGACCTACTCGTGGTCCAGCTCGGCATCGGCTGGTGGCAGCTGGCGCTGATCGTCGGGCTGGCGATGTCGGCCGCGTTCCTGTTGGACGGCGGCCAGCTGCTGGTCACGCAGGCGGCGGTGCAGTCGATCGTGGTGGCCACGTTCGTCCCCGATCCGGACGTGGCGCTGCTCCGCTGGACCGACGCGCTGGTCGGTGGCCCTGGTGGCCGCGCGACCGTGGTCCCGGCGGCGCCGTTGCGACGGCCGCGGGAGCAGGCGGCACTGGTGGCCCGGAAGCTGGCGGACCTGCTGCGATGCGCCGCCGACGTCATGGACGACGGCGAGATCGAACCCGCGCTGGAGCTGCTGGCCGATGCGCGATCCACCGACCACCTGATCCGGGAGCTGCAGTCAGCGGCCGACGAGGGCATGGACGTGGTCGCCTCCTCACCCTTCCGGGTGCGGCACCGGGGCCACATGCGCCGGATGGCCGAGCTGGTCGACCCGCTCGACCGCGCCCTGCGCAGTACCCGCGTGCTGGTGCGGCACACCGCGGTCGCGGCCTACCACGGACGGCCGGTGCCGCCGGCTTACGCGACGCTCTGCAGGGAGCTCGCGGAGGCGGTCGACGTGATCGTCGAGGAGCTGACCGCCAACCGGATGGCCGTTGCCGCGCGGCCCCTGCTCCTGGAGGTCGGCAACGCCACCAGTCAGGTGGACCGCTCCGAGGTGCTGGCCGCGGAGGGGATCCTGGCGCAGATCCGGTCGGCCGTCGTCGACCTGCTGCTGCTCACCGGGCTCGACCAGCTGGAGTCCACCGATGCCCTGCCGCCGCCGCGCTGAGCTAGCCCGCTGGAGCGCTCTTTAGAGGGAGTCCCGGAGTTCCTGGACGACCGAGTCCACCACGGCGACCAGGTCGCCACCCGATTCGTGGGCCACCTGCCGCTGGCGCTGGTAGGAGCCTCCGACCCGCGGGATGTCTGCGACGGCGGCGAGCTCATCGGTGCAGCCCAGTCGGCGGGCGACCGGAGCCAGCTGCTCCAGCAGGTCGGCCAGGTCCTCGGTCACCAGCCGTTCGCGACACTCGGCGTCGAGGATGATCTCGGCGTCCAGGCCGTACCGCGCTGCCCGCCACTTGTTCTCCTGCACGTTCCACGGCGGCATCGTCGCGAGCCGCTCCCCAGCGGCGAGCCGCTGGTCGAGGTCGACCACGAGGCAGTGCACGAGAGCCACGATCGGGGCGAGCTCACGGAGGTTGGAGACACCGTCGCAGACTCGGTGCTCGATGGTGCCGAGGTGGGCGGAGGGGCGCAGGTCCCAGCGAATGTCGGCCAGGTCCTCGATCACGCCGGTCGTGTACTGATCCTGGGCGAAGGCCTCGTACTCCGCCCAGCTCTCGAACTGGAAGGGCAGCCCGGCGGTCGGCAGCTGCTGGAACATCATCGCCCGGGTCGAGGCGTAGCCCGTGTCGGTGCCGGCCCACACCGGCGACGACGCGGACAGGGCCTGCAGGTGCGGGTAGGTGTTGAGCAGGGCCGACATCACCGGCATCACCCGGTCGACCTCGGGCATGCCCACGTGCACGTGGACGCCCCAGATCAGCATCTGCCGGCCCCACCACTGGGTGCGGTTGATCAGCTCCTCGTAGCGGTGTCCGGGCGTGAGCACCTGGGAGGACCAGACGGCGAAGGGGTGGGTGCCGGCCCCGAACAGGTCGACGCCGACCCCGTCGGCGGCGGGCACCACCACGTCGAGCGTTCCCCGGAGGTCGGCCATCGCCTCGCCGACGGTCTCGCACACGCCGGTGACCACCTCGACGGTGTTGCGGAGCAGCTCCTGGTGGAGGCGGTTCGGGTCGGAGAGCTTCGGCCGGACCGCCTCGAAGAGGTCGGCCGCCGAGTTGGCGAGATCCCGGCTCTCCTGGTCCACGAGCGCGAACTCCCACTCGACGCCGAGCGTCGGACCCGGCGAGGCGTGGAAGTCGATGTGCACCTCCTCAGTCTGGGGGCATCAGGTCCAGCCACGGAAGGTGCGTTCGTCCGTCGAACGGCGGGATCCCGGCGAGCAGGGCGGCCCGCACGCGATCACGGGACCGCGTCGCGAGGGCCACGACGTCGTCGGGATAGCCGAACTCCGCGCGGTGCTCGGCGAACTCGTCCTCGTCGTCGACCCAGACCCGGCCGCTGTTGCCGCGGACGACGTCGAGGTCGAGGTCGGTTGCGGCCAGGGTGGCGCCACCGGGGTCGGACCGCCAGACCGGGGGCGTCGTCATGTCGACGTACACCCGCACCTGACCGCCCTCGGCGTGGAAGGTCGCCAACCACCCGCGGTCCTCGTCGGGCCCGGGGGCGGGGGAGAGGCCGACCTGCGGCACGGGGGCGACGTACTTCGCTCCCGGCCGGTTCATGACCGTGCCGGCGTTGATTCCGCACCAGTCACCGTGCTGGTCGCTGCCGAGGAAGACCGCGTCGAACTCCCAGTGCGGGCGGGCACCCCACTTGGTCATCACGAACCGCACGCGGGAGCCGGGCGCGGGGGTCACCGGGCCTGTCTACCAGCCGGCCGCGCGGGCGGTCACGGCGTCAGACACGAGGGGAGTGCGTCAGACGACCTTGGCGGGGAGTACCCGCTTCGAGACGCGGGCCACGAGGTCCTGGTAGCGGGACCCGGTCAGCCTGGCGAGGTGATGCAGGGCGTGGGCATCGAGGCCGACGAGCAGCCGGGCCTTGTCGGCCAGGACGCCGTTGACGATGATCTCCGCCGCCCGCTCGGGGGACATCGTGGCGAGCTTCTCGCCGAAGAGCCTGGCCGTCGCCTCCTTGTCCTCGTGTGCGGAGACGCGGGCGTTGCGGGCGATCGCGGTCTTGATCCCGCCGGGGTGCACGGCCGTGACGCCGACCGGGTGCCCGGCGATGAGCATCTCCTCGCGCAGGGCTTCGGTCAGCCCGCGGACCGCGTACTTCGTCGCGTTGTACGCGCTCTGGCCCGGCATCGAGATCAGCCCGAAGAGCGAGGAGATGTTCACGACGTGTCCATCCCCCGAGGCGATCAGGTGCGGCAGGAACTCCTTGGTGCCGTGGACGACGCCCCAGAAGTTGATCCCGACGATCCAGTCCAGGTCGTCGTAGGCGAGGTCGTCGAAGTTCCCGGCGAGGGCGACTCCGGCGTTGTTGACCACGACGTTGGCCCGGCCGAAGTGCTCCACGACCGTGGCGGCGTAAGCCGCGAACGCCGCCCGGTCGGCCACGTCGAGGCGGTCTGAGCGGATCTCGCGGGCACCGGCGTTCTTGGCCAGGTCGACGGTCTCGGCCAGACCGTCCTCGTCGACGTCGGAGAGGGCGAGCAGGGCGCCCCTGCCGGCGGCGTTCTGCGCCAAGGCGCGGCCGATGCCGGAGCCGGCTCCGGTGATGACGACCACCTTGTTGTCGAGCGTCTTCATGCCGAGGCCTCCTGTCGCGTCCCGTCGCTCGCGCGGGCAGTCACGTCGTACGCCGTTTCGTCGAACCGCGAGAGTAGCCCGCGGAACGTGAACGTGCTGCGCGGCCACAAGACGGTGTTCTTGCCGTGCTCGTCGAGGTACCAGCTCGCGCAGCCGCCGGTGTTCCAGACCGTGCGCCGCATCCGGCGCTGGATGTCGGCGTTCCAGCGCTGTTGCGACTCGAGGGTTGGTTCGACGGTCGCGTAGTGGTCGCGCCGCATCGCCTTCAGCGCGTCGCGGATGTAGGCGACCTGTGACTCGATGATGAACACCATGCTCGAGTGGCCCAGCCCGGTATTGGGGCCGACGACGAGGAACAGGTTGGGGAATCCGTGCACCGTGGTGCCCTTGTACCCCGCCATCCCGGTGTCCCTCCAGGTGTCGGCGAGGCTGAGCCCGCCGCGGCCGCGGATCCGCTCGGCGATCGGAAGATCCGTGGTGTGGAAGCCGGTGGCCACGACCAGGACGTCGGTCGGCCGCTCGACGCCGTCTGAGGTCACCACGGCGTCGCCGGTGATCTTCGCGATCGGCTCGGTCACGAGGTCGACGTTGGCGGAGTCGATGGCCGGGTAGTAGTCGTTGGAGATCAGGATCCGCTTGCACCCGATCTGGAACGTGGGCGTGACCTTCGCGCGCAGCTCGGGATCGGAGATTCCCTTCGCGATGTTCGAGAGCGCGATCTTCTTGGCGGGCAGGGCGAGCCCGGGCTGGAGGGTGAAGCCCGGCACGTAGGACTCCCGCCCCCAGTAGATGCCGGTGCGGTAGAGCCTCTGGACGGCCGGGAACCTCCGGAACAGGTGGCGCTCGAGGCGGGAGTACGTCCGGTCGTGACGCGGCATCACGTAGGGCGCCGTGCGCTGGTAGACGTCGAGGTGATCGACGACCTTCTGGAGCTCCGGGACGATCTGGATCGCCGAGGCGCCGGTGCCGATCACCGCCACCCGCTTGCCCGCGAGATCTACGTCGTGGTTCCAGCGGGCGGAGTGGAAGATCTCCCCCTGGAAGCCGTCGATGCCATCGATCAAGGGCAACTTGGGAGCCGACAGCCCGCCGGCGCCGGAGATCAGGGTGGTCGCGGTCCAGGTCTGCTCCTCGACCGCTCCCGTCCCGTCGGTCGTCCGGGTCCTGACCGTCCAGTGCCGGGCGGTGTCGTCCCAGTCCGCGTCGAGCACCTCGGTGTCGAACACGAACCGGTCCAGCACGCCCGATCCGGCGGCTACCTTCCGTAGGTAGGCCTGGATCTCCGGCTGGGGCGAGAAGGACATCGACCAGTCCGGGTTGGGAGCGAAGGAGAAGGAGTACAGCTGACTCGGGACGTCGCAGGCGGCTCCGGGGTAGGTGTTGTCACGCCAGGTGCCGCCGACGTCGGAGCCCTTCTCGACGACGACGAAGTCGGTCTCGCCGTCCTCCTGCAGCTTGATGGCCGCACACAGCCCGGCGAATCCGGCTCCGATCACGAAGTGGTCCACGTGCCCGCTGGGTCTCCGGCTGGGTCTCCGGCTGGGACTCCGGCTGCTGGTCATGCCGGCAACGCTATTGGCGCTATTGAACAGATGTCAATAGACTCCCGTCCGTGACGAGCCCCACACGCACCCGACTGTCCCCCGACCAGCGGCGCACCCAGCTGCTCGACATCGGCGTGAGCCTGCTCGCGACCCGGTCGCTCGACGAGCTGACCATCGACGTCCTGGCCGAGGAGGCCGGGACCTCGCGCGGCCTGCTCTACCACTACTTCGGCAACAAGCACGCCTTCGGTGAGGCCGTCGTACGCCGTGCCGTCGACGACCTGATCGCCCGGACCGCGCCTCCGGCGGGTGGCGAGCCGCTCGAGCGGCTGCTCGCGTCCGTCGCGGCGTACGTCGACTACGTGGTGACCAACTACGAGGGCTACGTCTCGATCGTCCGTGGGGCTGCCGGGGGCAACGAGTCGCTGCGCCGGCTCTACGAGGAGGCCCGGACGGCGTTGACCGACCGGATCTTCACCGAGGACGCCCAGGGCGAAATCATCCCCGACACCCCGGCAGCGCGCCTCATGGTGCGCGGCTGGGCCGCGATGTCCGAGGAGCTCGTCCTCACCTGGGTCGCCGATCCCCGTGGGGTGACCCGAGACCAGCTGCTCGAGGCCTTGGCCGCGTCACTGCCGGCCCTGGTCGAGGTCCTCCACTGACCCGGACCGACCAGTCTCCCGGGGCCTGACATCATGTCGGTCATGACCGTCGACCTGGAACGGGCGCCGTACGTCGGCGCCCGTGCCTGCGCCGCGACGGTGTTGATCATGGCCGGGGCGATCACGGCCCACACCTGGGCGGGCGGTGCCGTGCCCGGCGCACCGGAGCTAGTGGCTCTCACCGGGGTGGTGCTGTCGACCGGGGTGCTCTTCCTCCGCGGTGCCCTCAGCTGGCGGGTGCTGCTGCCCGTGGTGCTGATTGCGCAGGCGGGACTCCATGCGGCCTTCGGACTGCTGGACGCCTCCGCGTCGCACGCCGGCCATGTCGGGCATGCCGCGATGACCGCCGACCCCGCGCAATGGACGTGGCAGATGCTGGGCGCCCACCTGGTCAGCACGGCCCTCACGGCTCTGGTCTGGGGTGCCTGCGGGCGCGCCGCAAGCGCGATCATCACGCTGTTCGACGGTTGGACGTCCTACGCCGGGGGTCGTCGCGACGCCCGCCTCGCCCCGCGGCCGGCGCTGGCTGTCCCTGAGCTGACCGGGCTCGTCGTCGCCCCGCGACGCGGTCCTCCGGTGGTCCTCGGCCGCGCCTGACCCGGACCGGGGTCGGGTGCCGCACGCCGGCTCACAGGTCGACCCAGTCCGAACACCAGGCGCTCCTGCCTGCCCGACCCACCGGAGGAACTTCATGTCCATCCGCCGTACCGCCGCGCGCCTGTGCGCGGTCCCCGTCGCCGCCGCGACCCTCGCTCTCGCCACGGTGTCGCCCGCGAGTGCCCACGTGACGGGCACTCCGTCCGACGCGACAGCCGGCGCGTTCACGATCCTCACCATGAGCGTCCCGCACGGCTGCGACGGATCGCCGACCACGAAGGTCGAGATCCAGATTCCGGAGTCGGTGCTGTCGGTGACGCCGACGCGCAATCCGCTCTACGACGTGAAGGCCACGATCGTGCAGCTCGACGAGCCGGTCACCGACGCCCACGGCAACGAGATCACCGAACGGACGGCGAGCGTCGTGTACACCGCCAACACCCCGCTTCCCGAGGGGCAGCGGGACACCTTCGAGCTCTCGTTCCAGGTCCCGGACGCGGAGGGCGAGATGCTCGCGTTCCCGACGGTCCAGACCTGCGAGCAGGGGGAGACCGCCTGGGTGGAGGTCCCGGCCGACGGCGCGGATGCCGAGGAGCTCGAGCACCCGGCGCCGGCGTTCGAGATCCTGCCGGCCGCCACCGACGACGGCCACGACGCCGGTTCGGACACGGGCGCCGACTCGAGCCAGACCGCCGCGACCAGTGAGTCCGGTGGGAGCACGGCGGAGGCCGACGACTCTGATGCGCTCGGGTGGGCCGGCCTCGCGGCCGGTGTGCTCGGCATCGTCGTGGGGGGAGTAGCCCTCGTCCGAACCTCCCGGGCATCTGGCCGCAACTCCGCGTGACCCGGACCCGGCGTCCGGCGCGGTGGCGCCAGCCCTTGCGGCTGTCCGTCACCGCGCTGGTGGCCGCCCTCTTTGCCGCCCTCGGCGTCCTGGTCACGGCGGCACCGGCGGCGGCGCACGCCGAGCTGATCGCGTCCGACCCGGCGGACGGCGCGATCCTGGCCGAGGCGCCGTCCGAGGTGACGCTGACCTTCAACGAACCGGTCCGGCTGACCGCGCAGGAGATCGCCGTGTACGACGCGGACGGCCGCGTCGTGGACTCGGAGTCCACCGGCTCGGGTGAGACCGTCACCGTGGCGCTGCCGGACGGCTCCGACCTCGGCCGCGGCACCTACGTCGTCGGCTGGTACGTCGTCTCCGCGGACGGCCACCCGATCTCGGGGTCGCTCAGGTTCTCCGTGGGCGAGCCGAGTCCCGAGGTCGCGGCGCCGCCGCCACCACCGGAGTCTCCCCGGACGGTCACGGTGGCCCAGGGCGTCCTGCAGGCGTCGACCTACCTGGGCCTGTTCGTGGCCGCAGGGCTGACCGTCTTCGGCGTCCTGGTGCTGCCGCGCGAGTACGCCGGCGAACGGGTCCGCTCGCGGCTCCGGCGAGTCGTCCAGGGTGGCGCTCTCGTGGCTGCGGCGGCGGGGCTGCTCCAGGTCCCCGTCGCGTCGGCGTACGCACAGGGCGGCGACCTCTCCGACGCACTCGCCACCTTCGACGCGGGACTGGTCACCAGCGAGATCATCTCCGTCGTCCTGCTGCTCCTCGGGCTGGCCGGCCTCGCCCTCGGGGCGAGCGACCGCCCGCCCGAACCCGGACGGCGGGTCGTGCTGCTGGCCGCGGCCGCCCTCGCCGTCGCCTCCCCGGCCGTCGTCGGCCACACCCGGGCCTACGAGCCGGAGCCACTGCTTCTGGTCGCCGACGTCCTGCACCTGGTGGCCGGCTCGATCTGGCTGGGCGGTCTGGTCGGGTTGGCCCTCACCCTTCGGCCCCTGGCGGGGCGGGAGCGGCTCGCTGCCGCGACCCTGGCCAGGTTCTCGACGATCGCGGCCGGGCTGCTGCTCGCGGTGGCGGTCACCGGATCCGTCCTCGCCTGGCGGATCCTCGGGGCCTGGTCGGCCTTCGTGGACACCAGATACGGCGTCCTCCTGCTGGTCAAGATCGGCATCGCCGCGGTCGTGGCGGGCGTTGCCGCCTGGAATCGCTTCCGGCTGCTGCCACGCGTCCGCGCCGCCGCCGGTTTCGCCGACCGCGGGCGCGCGGCCTCGCTCGTAGCCCGCTCGGTCGCCGCCGAGGCGCTGCTGCTGGCCGGGCTGCTGGGAGTCACCGGGTTCCTCGTCAACCAGTCACCGCGTCCCGCGCCCGTCGAAGTCCCGCCCGGGCGGACCGGGGTCCAGGACGGCGAGCTCGGGGAGCTCCGGGTGCTCGCCCTCATGTCACCGCGGGAACGCGGCCCCAACACGGTGCTCGTGCAGGTCCAGGACGAGAACGGTGAGCCGGTGGAGCCGTCCCGGGCGCCCGAGCTGCAGGTGCGCTCGGCCGACCTCGACCTCGGCAGCGTGCCGGTCACCCACACCGATGCCGGCACCTATCGCGCCGACGTGCTCATCCCCAGCGCCGGTGAGTGGGAGGTGCAGGTCAGCCTGCGCCAGGGCAAGTTCGAGAGCCCGGTGACGACGGTCCGGTTCGAGGTGGCCGACGTCAGGTGACGGTGAGCTCGGTGGGCACGGTGTGGATGTATCCGTCGACCCGCACCTGCACGAACAGCCGGTAGTGGCCAGCCTGCTCGATCTCGGAGTGGAAGGTCAGCTCGGTGCCGTTCTCCGTCACGTCGGGCGCCGACAACGGATGCAGGTGCAGCATCGAGCCGGTCTCGTGCTCGAAGCCGGTCACATGGCCGTACGCGCCCAGGTAGGTGTCGAGGAGGACGGGACGGTCCCGGGTGTCGCGGATCATCAGCCGGAGCCTGCCGTCGGGGCCGACTCGCGGCGCCTGAGTGACCTCGACGCGCACCACGGGGTCGAGGTCCGCAACGGGCACGGCCGCATGGCTCCCGGTGTCCTCCGCGCCGGCCACGCCCTGCGCCGCCGGCCACCGCGACCGTCCGGCCCAGGATGACGTGGTCGCCGTTCCCGCCGGCGTCCTCGGCCACGAACTCCGTGATCACCCGGTAGCGCCCGGTGCTCGGCAGCGACACCGGCGCCGACCAGGTGCCGTCGGCGGCCATGCTGGGGTGCAGGTGCCGGAAGACCGACAGATCCTCACGGACGACGTACAGGTGGAGCTCCTTGGTCTGTTCGACCAGGAAGTCCGTCTGTGCCTGGCCCCGGAACGTGTCGATGCGGAAGCTCACGTCACCGGTCCTGCCGGCGGCGTCCGGGAGCCGGACGTCGGCCAGGGTGTAGCCCACCTCGTAGGCCCTGGTCCCGTCGCCGACCGGGAGGGAGACCATGGCGCCACCGATGTGCGTGTGCCCACCGCCCGCTGCCGGGTCCGGCTCCGAGGTGCACGCGCCGAGGCTCGGCGCCAGCAAGACGGCGAGGAGGACCGGCAGCACGGCAGAGCGCAGGGCCACGGCGGAGCGCACCATCCGCCCAGTGTGCCGGGCCCGATCCAACGGCAGGGTGACGGGCCCGATCCAACGGCCCGGTGCCGGGGGCTGCGCGGGCACCGGTAATCCCGTCGAGCGGCCACCCGCCCGGCAGGCACAATGGGTCGCATCATGTCCGGGCCCCCGACCAGCACGCCGCATGCCCGGGTGCCGGCGATCAGCTATCCGCCGGAGCTGCCGGTCACCCAGCGCCGCGACGACATCGCCGCAGCGATCCGGGACCACCAGGTCGTGATCGTCGCCGGCGAGACCGGCTCCGGGAAGACGACCCAGCTGCCGAAGATCTGTCTCGAGCTCGGCCGGGGCCGCAAGCAGCTGATCGGGCACACCCAGCCGCGCCGGATCGCGGCCAGGTCGGTCGCGGAGCGAATCGCCGAGGAGCTCGGCACCGAGCTGGGCGACCTGGTGGGCTACCAGGTGCGGTTCACCGACAAGACGTCGCGCAGCAGCCGGCTGAAGCTGATGACCGACGGGATCCTGCTCGCCGAGCTGCAGCGGGACCGACAGCTGCGGAAGTACGACACGATCATCATCGACGAGGCGCACGAGCGGAGCCTCAACATCGACTTCCTGCTCGGCTACCTGAATCGCCTGCTGCCGAAGCGGCCGGACCTCAAGCTCATCATCACCTCCGCGACCATCGACCCCGAGCGGTTCGCACGCCACTTCGCAGATCGGCGAGGGAAGCCAGCGCCGATCGTCGAGGTGTCCGGGCGCACGTATCCCGTCGAGGTCCGGTACCGGCCACTCGTCGAGCTTCCCGAGGAGGACGAGGAGGGGGAGGCGGTCGTCCGCGACCAGACCGAGGCGATCGTGGACGCGGTCCGGGAGCTCTCGGCCGAGGGACCGGGAGACATCCTGGTCTTCCTGCCCGGCGAGCGGGAGATCCGCGACACCGCCGACGTGCTGGGTGAGCTCGATCACCGCGGGAAGGTCGAGGTGGTGCCGCTGTACTCCCGGCTGTCGGCCGCCGAGCAGCACCGCGTCTTCCAGCCGCACACCGGCAGGCGGGTCGTGCTCGCCACCAACGTCGCGGAGACCTCGCTCACCGTGCCCGGGATCAGGTACGTCGTCGACACCGGCGTCGCGCGGATCTCGCGGTACTCGGTGCGGACCAAGGTGCAGCGACTGCCGATCGAGCCGATCAGCCAGGCCTCGGCCAGCCAGCGCTCCGGCCGCTGCGGGCGGGTCGAGGCCGGCATCGCGATCCGGCTCTACTCCGAGGAGGACTTCGAGGCCCGTCCCGAGTTCACCGACCCAGAGATCCTCCGGACCAACCTGGCCAGCGTCATCCTGCAGATGACCTCCATGGGACTCGGTGATGTCGGGCGGTTCCCGTTCGTGGAACCACCGGACCGGCGGAACGTGACCGCCGGAGTGCAGCTGCTGGAGGAGCTCGGCGCCGTGGTCTCGACAAGCTCGACCGCCGGGCGAAACCTGACGAAGATCGGCAGGCGGCTGGCCCGCCTGCCCATCGACCCGCGGCTGGGCCGGATGATCCTGGAGGCCGAGCGGCTCGGGTGCGCGCGCGACGTACTCGTCATCGCGGCCGCGCTCTCGCTGCAGGACCCACGCGAGCGGCCGGCCGACCACCAGGCCCAGGCGGACCAGGCCCATGCCAGGTTCAAGGACGAGTCGTCGGACTTCCTCACCTGGCTCAACCTGTGGCGACACCTGAAGCAGCAGCAGAAGGAGCTGAGCAGCAGCGCGTTCCGGCGGATGTGCCGGAGGGAGTACCTCAACTACCTGCGGGTCCGGGAGTGGCAGGACTTCGAGAGCCAGCTGCGCCAGGTCTGCCGCGAGATGCGGCTCAAGGTCGGCCACCCCTCGGACACACCGGACGCGGACGGCATCCACCAGGCGTTGCTGTCCGGGCTGCTGTCCCACATCGGGGCGCTCGAGGAGCGGGAGAAGGCCAGCGGCGGCCGGCCCGGTGATCGACGGAGGGGGCCGCGGGAGTACCTGGGCGCTCGCGGTGCCCGGTTCGCGATCTTCCCGGGCAGTGGCCTGCACCGGAAGAACCCACAGTTCCTGATGGCCGCCGAGCTGGTCGAGACCAGCCGTCTCTGGGCGCGACAGAACGCCGCGATCAGCCCCGAGTGGGCCGAGCGGCTCGGCGCCCACCTCGTGAAGCGGACCTGGTCGGAGCCGCACTGGTCGAAGAAGCGGGCAGCGGTGATGGCCTACGAACGGGTCACCCTGTACGGCGTCCCGCTCGTGGCCGATCGGCTGGTGACCTACGGCAAGGTCGACCCGGAGCTGAGCAGGGAGCTCTTCATCCGGCACGCGCTGGTGTACGGCGAGTGGTCTGGGCTGGCATCGGGCCGGCACAAGTTCTACGAGAAGAACCTGAGCCTGCTCGAGGAGGCCGAGGAGCTCGAGCATCGGGCCCGGCGACGCGGCATCGTCGTCGACGAGGACACGCTGTTCGACTTCTACGACGCCCGGGTCGGAGCCGAGGTCGTGAGCGGCGCGCACTTCGACACGTGGTGGAAGCAAGAGCGTCAGGCAGCGACCCGACCTGCTCACGTTCGACCCGGAGATGCTGACCCATGAGGGCGCGGAGCAGATCCGCGAGGCCGACTATCCGCAGGCCTGGAGCTCCTCGGCGGCCGATGGGTTGACCTTCCCGATCGCCTACCACTTCGAGCCGGGCGCGCCCGACGACGGCCTGACCATCGACGTGCCGGTGGGCACGCTGAACCAGGTCGCCGCCGAGGACTTCTCGTGGAACGTGCCCGGCCTGCGGGAGGAGCTCGTCACGAGCCTGATCCGAAGCCTCCCGAAGAACCTGCGGGTCAACTTCGTGCCCGCTCCCAACCACGCTCGCGAGTTCCTCGCCGCCGTCCCGCCCGGCGACGAGCCCCTGCTCGACGCACTGGAGCGGTACTTCCGTTCGACCACCGGTGTGGTCGTTCCGCGCGACGCGTGGGACTGGGACAAGGTGCCCCCACACCTGCGGCCGACCTACCGGATCGTCGACGACGCCGGCGCCGAGCAGGCGCGCGGCAAGGACCTGGAGCGGCTCAAGGAGCCGCTCCGGTCGCAGTTCGCCGCCGCCATGGCGGAGGTGGCCACCGACAGTGGCGTCACCCGCACCGGTGAGACGGCCTGGACCTTCGGCGTCATCGAGACGTCGTTCACGCAGACCAGGGCCGGCCACGAGGTGCGCGGCTTTCCGGCGCTGGTCGACGAGGGGGAGACAGTCGGGCTGGGCGTCTTCGGCACCGAGACCGAGGCCGAGGCCCGGCACCGGCTCGGGGTCCGCCGGCTGCTGCTCCTGAACACCCCAGACCTCGTTCCGGCGACCATCGACGGCCTGACCAACGCCGAGAAGCTCGGCCTCGCCGGGTCGCCGTACCCGTCCGTCAACGAGCTGCTCCAGGACTGTCGGGCCGCGCTCGTCCAGGACCTGGTCGACGCGCGTCCGCCCGTCCGGGACGAGCCGGCCTTCGACGCTCTTCTGCGGGCGGTCGCCGACGAGGTGGAGGCGCGCCTGAGCGCGGTCGTGGCGGACGTGCAACGAGTGCTCAGCGCCTGGCGGCACACCGAGAAGCTCCTGAGCGGCCGGGCGGAGCTTGCCACTCTGCCGGCGCTCACGGACATGAAGGCACAACTGGCCCGGCTGGTCCATCGCGGCTTCGTCGGCGACGCCGGCGCCGCCCAGATCCGGCGGATGCCGACCTATCTCGCCGCCCTCGACCAGCGTCGGGAGAAGCTCGAGGAGCAGGTCGCCCGTGACCGCCAGCTGATGGACCAGGTCACCGACCTGCAGGATGCCTACCTCCACCAGATCGCCGCGCTGCCGGAGGACCGGCCGCCCTCGGCACACCTGCGTCAGGTGGGCTGGATGCTGGAGGAGTACCGCGTCTCGCTGTGGGCCCAGCAGCTCGGGACGCCGTATCCGGTGAGCGACCAACGGATCCGGAAAGCGCTGAGTTCGACCTGAATACCGTCGCGACAACCTAGGCTGGCCGGGTGAGCGAGCCGCACCACCACCGCCCGATGCCGGCGGGGTCCAACTTCTTCGACGCCGTGGCCGGCGGCGCGGACCCGGCCGCCGTCAGCGAGGCGGCCGACCAGGCGGCGGCGCTCCTCGTGCGGGGCGCCAGGCGCTCCGACGATGCCCGAGGTCGCCGACCGGTTGCTGCACCTCGCCGACACCGAAGGCATCGAGACCATTGCCGAGGTCTGGTCCGGCTCGCCCGCCGACTCGCTGGCCGGGTGCCTGTGGCGGCTCTACCTGCTGCGCTCGTGGGTGTACGCCGACCCGTCGGGCGTGGCTGCCGAGTTCGAGGCCGGCCGGGTGCGCGCCCAGGTGGCCCGGGTGGTCGCGGGAGTGGCGGACCCGCCGGGTCCAGACGAGCTCAAGGCGATGGTCGACCAGGTGCTGCGCGGTATCGCCGACGGCGACTTCGCCGACGTGCTCTTCCGCGCCGCGGCCTTCGCCCGGGTGGTGGCCACCGGGCGGGCGTCCCTGCCTGCGCCGTCCGACGCCGAGGTGGTGCGGATGCTCGGGCTGGCCGAGCAGCTGGAGGCAGCCGGTCACCTCGAGCTTCGCGGAGCCCTGGCCTAGCGCAGGTCGCCGGCGTTCGGCGACGTGCCCGCGATCTCACCGATCCTCGTCTACACTCTCCGGGGTGTGCCGGGCCGCGGCAGCCCCGGGTCCCAGAATTAGCCGCTTCGAGCGGCCACGCGCCGTGAGGCGCTCCCGGTCCGGCACACACAATCCCGGGCCCACTAGGGTCTGACGCGTGGTCGAGTACGCACCCGAGGCCGACGGCGAACCGGATCCCGGTGAGGTCGTGTGGGCCTGGGTCCCCTTCGACGAGGACCCCAGCCAGGGCAAGGACCGCCCCGTGCTCCTCCTCGGGCAGCGCGGTTCCACCTGGCTCGGCCTGATGTTGAGCAGCCAGGACCACGACCTCGACGCCGAGGACGAGGCGCGCTGGGGCCGGCACTGGATGGACGTCGGTGCGGGCGACTGGGATCCCGACGGCCGGCCGAGCGAGGTCCGACTGGATCGGCTCATCGCGCTCGAGCGGCCCGGAATCCGGCGCGAGGGATCGGCCATCAGCGCCGACGTGTTCGACCGGGTGCTCCAGGCGGCCCGCGAGTTCCACGATCTCGACTGAGGGTCGCCCGAACGAGCGGAGGCGCGCGGCGGCCGGGCCATGCACGACTCGGTAGGGTAGCCGTGCGCCCGGGAGGGCAGGACCACTGGAACAGGGGGACGCAGGTGTCGTCGCGGGCAACGAGCAGTCGGTCGTGCCGACGACGCCGCGCACTGGTGGCCGGTGCCCTCCTCGCCGCCACCCTGCTGGCGGCCTGCGATTCCGGTAGCCCCGAGCCCTCCCCGCCGAACTCGACGAAGCCGTCGCCGACCCCACTGACCCTCGGTGTCTACGGCGCCGACGAGGAGGTGGCCGCCTACACCGCCGCTGCCGATGCCTTCGACGGGACCTACGACGACGCAGAGGTGCAGGTGCAGACCTGGAACTCCAGCGCGGACCTGGTGGCGGCCATGGACGAGAGTGGCGACGTTCCGGACGTCTTCCTGGTCTCCCGAGACGACCTGGCGGAGATCCAGGAGCAGGAGCTGACCCAGCCCGTCGACACGTTGCTCGACGAGCGCGGCGTCGACTTCGGCGACGGGTACTCCCGCGACGCACTCCAGGCGTTCAGCTCCGACGACCGGTTGCAGTGCATGCCCTACGGCATCTCGCCGATGGTCATCTACTACAACAAGGATCTGGTCGACTTCGAGCGGATGGAGGCACGTGACCTGCCCGTGCCCGCGCTCGACGACGAGGATCGGCGACCCCAGTGGTCTTTCGACAACTTCGCCGCCGCGGCCGACTTTGCGACCCGGCCCCGGCGCGGCACGCGAGGGGTCTACATCATTCCGAGCATTCGCGACCTGGCGCCGTTCATCTACTCGGGCGGGGGCCAGGTCTTCGACGAAGAGGACGAACCGACCTCGCTCGCGTTCTCCGACGGGGACTCGCGCGACGCGCTCGAGCGCTCGCTGGAGCTCCTGCGGAGTCCGCACGTGACCCTGAGCGAGGAGCAGGTCGCCGAGCGCAGCCCACTGGAGTGGTTCAAGCAGGGCAAGCTGGCGATGTTCGCCGGGTACCGGGAGCACGTCCCGGAGCTCCGGCTGGTCCCCGGGCTGGACTTCGACGTGATCGGGATGCCGATCCTCGACGGGGCCGCCACAGTGGGTGACATCACCGGGCTGTGTCTGTCGGCCGATGCCGCGAACACGCCGGCGTCAGCCGACCTGATGGTGCACATGCTGTCGACGCCGGCGGTCGAGCGAGTGGTCCGGACCGGCTACCTCGTGCCGGCGAATCAGGAGGTCGCCCTGTCCGAGGAGTTCCTCCAGCCCGGTCGGCTGCCCTCGACCTCCTCGGTCTTCAACGAGAGCGTCCGGTCGATCGTGGTGCCGCCGCTGCTGTCGGTATGGCCCGAGCTCGATGCAGCGGTCGGCCCCAGCCTGGAGGAGCTGCTCACGGTGCAGATCCTCGAAGCGGACGACCTCGACGCCCGGCTCCTGGAGATCGACGAACTGAGCCAGCCGATCCTCGATCCCGAGGAGGCCACGCCCAGCGAGGACGACGGGTAGCGCGGGTCCGGGTCCCGGCCGGTTACCGAGCCGGCTCGGCCCCGTCCCCCTCGGGTGCGGTCGGGTCGGATCGACCAGGTCCGGATCGACCTCGTCCGGGTCGACCTGGTCCGGGTCGACCGGGTCCGGAACCGGGTGGTCGCCCTCGATGATGGCGGTGACCAGTACCGGGCCGGCGAGGGCGATCTGCCACGGGCGGGCGCCGTACCCCTCGAGCTGGGTGGCGACCGCCGCCGCGAGGGGCTCCGGGTCCCGGTCCCTCGGCGGCGACCACAACGTGCGCCGCAGGTAGTCGGGAGTGAGCAGGTTCTCGGCCGGGAGGTCGAGCTCCTCGGCGAGCTGCACCATGCGTTCGCGGGCCAGGGTGAGCCGGCGCGCGGCGACGGGGTCCTTCTCCGCCCACGCCCGCGGCATCGGCGGGCCGTCGGCGCGCGGGGAGCGCGTCGGCAGCGCATCCTCCGGCAGGTCGCGCGCTTCGGCGAGCGCGGCCACCCACCGGTTCGCGTACCGCTCCGCGCCGCGGCCGTGGAAGCCCTTGGTGGCGAGCAGGCTGCTGCGGTCCCTCGGCATCGCATGAGCGGCGGCGACGATGGCGGCGTCCGGCAGGATCCGGCCCGGTGTCACGTCGCGACTCGCCGCGATGCCGTCCCGGGTCTGCCACAGGGCGCGTACGGCGGCCAGGCCGCGGCGTCCGCGCACCTTGTGCATCCCGGAGGTCCGGCGCCACGGCTCGGCCCGCGTGTTGGGCTCGAAGCGGCGCAGGTGCTCGAACTCCTGCCGTGCCCACTCGGCCTTGCCGGTCTCGTCGAGCTGCGCCGCGATCGCGTCGCGGAGCTCGACGAGAACCTCCACGTCGAGGGCGGCGTACTCGAGCCAGGGCTCGGGCAGCGGGCGGGTGGACCAGTCGACGGCGGAGTGCTCCTTGGCGAGCCGGGACCCGAGGATGGTCTCCACCAGGGTGGCCAGCCCGACGCGGGGGTAGCCGAGCAGCCGGCCGGCGAGCTCGGTGTCGAACAGCGCGTCCGGTCGCAGCCCGACCTCCTGGAGGCAGGGCAGGTCCTGGGTGGCAGCGTGCAGGATCCACTCGGTTCCGGCCAGGGCGTCCTGCAGCGGCGCGAGCGAGTCGAACGCGATCGGGTCGATCAGGAAGGTCCCGGCTCCCTCGCGCCGCACCTGCACCAGGTAGGCCCGCTGGGAGTAGCGGAAGCCCGAGGCCCGCTCGGCGTCGATGGCGACGGGACCGGAGCCGGCTTCGACGGCGTCGCACACCTCGCGCAGGGCGGGGCCGGTCTCGACGACGTCGGGGAGACCGTCACGCAGCGCCAGGAAGCGGCGGCTCGGGAACCTCAGGCGTGGTTTCCTCGGCCTCGGTCACGTGCGGCGTGTCCACGCCCCTCAGCGCCCGGAGCCGCGCTGCCCGCGCCGGCTCGGCATCGCGGTGACCCCCTCGGGCACCGGTGGCAGTCCGACGGCGGTGCACAGCAGCTCACCCCAGGCCTCCACGTGGACGGCGACGTCGAGCGACGCACCTGGCGCGGCGGCGGGGTCGGGGCAAGGCGTCCACGACGCACGGATCTCGATCTGTGCGGTGCCGCCTTCGTCGGCCATCCCGCCGAAGCTCTCCGTGGCGACCCGGGTGACGGTGCCCGAGGCGGCGAGGTACGTCGCTCCATGGGCGTCGAGCGCCTCGGTGAGCCAGCTCCAGCCCACCGCGGCCAGCATCGGGTCGGTGATCAGCTCGAGGTCGATCTCGGCCCTGGCGTAGGCAACGCACCGGAAGGTGCCCTCCCAGGCATCGTTCCCGGCGGGGTCGTGCAGGAGGATGATCCGGCCGGTGCCCAGGTCGGTCTCGTCCACGGTGACGTCGGCCGACATGGCCGCGGCGTGCGGCGCGATCCGTTGCGGGGCCGGCATCTCCTCACAGAAGACCTCGGGGCGCAGCCGGGCCGAGTGCATGCTCTCGACCGCCGCCCGGAACTCCGGGGGGCTCGCGCCCGCACCCGTTCCCGGGTGCGTCTCCTGACGGACGACCATGCCTCCACACTAGGTCGCGGGTGTTCTCTCGATGTGCGAACACGCCGACCGACCTGCGAGGCTTCGGCCCATGTCCGCCAGCCCAGCACCGGATGGCCGTCTCCGGGAGAGCCCGTTCCTGCGGGCCGCCCGCGGCGAGCCGGTTGCGCACCCGCCCGTGTGGTTCATGCGTCAGGCGGGCCGTTCGCTGCCGGAGTACCTCGCGATCCGCGAGGGCGTCGGGATGCTCGAGTCGTGCATGGACCCCGAGCTGGTCGTCGAGATCACGATGCAACCAGTGCGTCGGTACGGCGTGGACGCCGCGATCTTCTTCTCCGACATCGTGCTGCCGCTCAAGGCGGTGGGCGTCGACCTCGACATCGTGCCGGGTGTGGGCCCGGTCGTCGCCTCTCCAGTGCGCACCCTGGGCGACGTCGAGGCAATTGCGGACCTGACCCCCGACCACGTCCCCTACATCACCGAGGCCGTGCGGGGGCTGGTCGGTGAGCTCGGGGCGACCCCCCTCATCGGGTTCGCGGGCGCGCCGTTCACGGTCGCGTCGTACCTCGTCGAGGGCGGACCGTCGAAGGAGCACGCGCGGACCAAGGCCATGATGTTCGGCGCCCCCGAGGTCTGGGACGCCCTGATGCGCAAGATCGCCGGCATCTCCGCTGCCTACCTCGAGGTCCAGGTCGGGGCCGGCGCCGCCGCCGTCCAGCTGTTCGACTCCTGGGCCGGAGCGCTGACGCCGGCCGACTACGAGAGCAACGTGTTGCCGCACTCGGCGGCCGTGCTCGCCCGTGCCGGCGAACTGGGGGTTCCGCGCATCCACTTCGGCGTCGGCACGTCCAACCTGCTGGGGCTCATGGGCGTGGCCGGCGCCGACGTGGTCGGGGTCGACTGGCGGACTCCGCTCGCGTCGGCCATCCCCGTCGTCGGGGACCGGGCCGTCCAGGGGAACCTCGATCCCACGCTGGTCTTCGCCCCCACCGACGTGATGACCGCCCGCGCGGGGGAGATCATCGAGGCCGGGCGGGCCGCCCGGGGCCACATCTTCAACCTCGGCCACGGCGTGATCCCGTCCACCGATCCCGACCAGCTGAAGCGGCTGACGGAGTTCGTGCAGGGCTACGAGCTCTGAGCCCTTCCCGATGTCGCCTTCTTGCCGGTGCTCTTCTTCGGGGTGGCCTTCTTGACCGGGCGATTCGAGCGCAGCCGGATCCGCACGGGACCGGACCCGGGCTGCTCGACGTCGATGTAGTTCTGGGCGCGCGCCAGGGCCACCAGCTTGGGGTAGCCGTAGTTCCGGGGGTCGAAGGACGCGTGGCTCTTGCCGAGGTAGCTGCCGACTGCTGACAGGGTGGACCAGCCGTCGTCCTGCGACGTGCTGTCGACCGCCTTGGTCAGCAGCTTGCGCAGGTCCGGAAGTGGCGGGGCGGGCTCATCTGTGGCCTGGGGCTCCGCGGCAGCAGCGCCGCCGAGGACCTCCAGGTAGATGAACCTGTCGCAGGCTTCGCGGAAGGACTCGGGGGTCTTGCGCTGGCCCAGGCCGTAGACGGTGGCTCCGGACTCGCGCAGCCGGGTGGCGAGCCGGGTGAAGTCGCTGTCGCTGGACACGATGGCGAACGCGTCGAGGTTGCCTGAGTAGAGCAGGTCCATCGCGTCGATGATCAGCGCGGAGTCGGTGGAGTTCTTGCCGGTCGTGTAGGCGAACTGCTGCACCGGCTGGATCGCGTGCCGATGCAGCTCGTCCTTCCACCGCACGAGCTGCTGGGTGGTCCAGTCGCCGTACGCCCGCTTCACCGTCGGGCTGCCGTACTTGGCGATCTCCTCCAGCAGGTCGGCGGCATGGCGGGCCGAGGTGTTGTCGGCGTCGATGAGCACGGCAAGGCGGGCGTCCCGGGAATCAGGCATGCTCCAGTCCTACCCCGTCGGTCGCCCCCGGGCGAGCGAACTCGCGGGAAACCGGGGGCCGGAGACTATCCCTCGACGGGTGCCGCGTCGGCCGGGCGCCGGCGCCGGAGCGCCGGGAGCACCAGCAGCCAGACCGGGAGCCCCACGACGAGGCCGACGACCAGGAACGGCAGCAGCGCGCCGGAGGCGGTGGCAAGTCCGGTGCCGAGCGTCTTGAGGGTGTCCCAGCCCGCGTCCAGCCCGGCCACGAATCCCGCCTGGTCCTCCGACTCCTTCTTCGGCGGCGCCTTCTCCGATGTCCGCTCGAGGTGCACGGTGATCGTGGACATCGACGTCTGGTCCGACAGGTAGGCCTGCTGCCGCTCGAGGGAGGTCAGGTTCGCCTGGCGCCGGCTCAGCTGGCCCTCGATGCGGATGATGTCGCCGATGTTCTGCGCCCGCGCGAGCAGTGCCTGGATGCGGGCGATGCTCGCCTTCTGTGCCCGGATCCGAACCCGGTTGTTGATCACCTGGGTGGTCACGTCCTGCGACGTGATGGTCGAGTTCTCGAGGCTCGCGACCTGCTCGAGCTCGTCCATGGCGCGCTGGAAGTCCTCGCTCGGGATCCTCAGGACCACCCGCGAGGTGTGGATCTCGCCCTCGTCGTCGGTGCGGGTGTCCTCGTCGGTGATCTGACCACGGAGTCGATCCATGACCTTCTGCACGTCGAACCGGGCGTCGGCCACGTCCTTCGCGCTGAGCGAGACCGTCCCGACTGAGATGACCGCGGCCCCCTGGATTTCACTGCCGGGTCGCGGCACAGCGCCCGTCTCGGCCTCTTGGGGACCGGCTTCCACCGAGTCCAGGGCGAGTGCGTCCGCCGCCGTCATCTGCCTGTTCCCGGGCCGCGAGCCCAGGGCCGTTCGACGTCGCTCCGGCATCGCCGTCGGAGCCGGCAGTGGAGCAGGCGCCGACCAGGAGCGCAGTCAGGGCGATCAGCGGCAGTAGCGACCGCTTCCACGGCATGTGCGTTGTCATGCAGGTCGGACGCCGGGCTGGGCCGAACGGTTCCGTCGCGCATGACACGCTGTGCGCCGTGACGGCAATGTCAGGCTCCGGCAGACGCATCGTGGTCGTCGGCGGCGGGATCGCCGGCCTCACTGCGGCGTACCTGCTGGCCCAGGATCCGGGCAGCGAGGTGATCCTGCTCGAGGGATCCCCACGAGTGGGCGGCAAGCTGCGCCTCGCGTCGGTGGGTGGCGTGAGCGTCGACGTCGGCGCGGAGGCGATGCTCAGCCGGCGACCCGAAGGGGTGGCACTGGCCCGCGAGCTCGACCTGCCGGTCGTCCATCCGCTGGCCGCGAGCTCCCAGCTGTGGACCCGCGACGCCCTGCGGCCGCTGCCGCGCTCGGTGATGGGCGTGCCGCTCGACCTCGACGCGCTCGCCCGCTCCGGCACGCTCTCGGAGGCCGGGCTCGAGCGGGTCCGCGCCGAGCCGTCGCTGCCACCGACCGAGCTCGACGACGACGTGTCGGTGGGTGACCTCGTGGCGGCCAGGCTGGGCGACGAGGTGGTCGACCGCCTTGTCGAGCCCCTGCTCGGCGGGGTGTACGCCGGGCACGCCCGCGAGCTGTCCGCGCGAGCCACGACGCCGCAGCTCGTGGCAATGCTCGACAGGGGCTCCCTGGTCGAGGCTGCGGCAGCCCTCCCGGCCTCGAACGAACCGGTCTTCGCCGGCATCCCTGGCGGCCTGGCCGTCCTGCCCGCGGTGCTCGGCGGGTCCGGGGGGTTCACCGTACGGACCGACGCCACGGTCCGGGAGCTGCGGAAGGGCGCCGGTGGTTTCGAGCTCGTGGTCGGCGCCACACGCGAGGCCGAGCTGGTCCGGGCCGACCGCGTCGTCCTCGCCACACCAGCGGCCCCGACCGCCCGGCTGCTCGGCGAGCTGGCGCCGGTAGCGGCCTCAGAGCTGGCGTCGATCGAGTACGCCTCGATGGCGGTGGTCACGCTGGCCTTCAGCGCTGCCTCGCTGGCCGGGCTGGCCGAGACCAGGTCGTCCGGGTTCCTGGTGCCGCCCGTCGACGGACGCCGTATCAAGGCGTCGACGTTCTCGTTCGCCAAGTGGCGATGGGTCAGGGAAGGGGGACGCGGCGCCCTGGACGGACAGGACGTCCTCGTCCTGCGGACCTCCCTCGGCCGGCACCGGGAGGAGGCGTCGCTCCAGGCGACCGACGAGGAGCTCGTCGCGGCATCAGTGTCCGACCTCCGGGCCGCGACCGGCGTGACGGCGAATCCGGTCGACAGCCAGGTGCAGCGCTGGGGTGGGGGGCTGCCGCAGTACGCCGTCGGCCACCTCGACCGCGTCGCCCGGATCCGGTCATCGGTGGCAACGGTGCCGGGTCTCGCGGTCTGTGGGGCGGCGTACGACGGGGTCGGCATCCCCGCCGTCATCGCGTCGGCGTACCTGGCCGCGGATGTCATCGGGACCGCGGAGGGACCGAAGGCATGACCCCAGCGCGTCAGTCGAGCGCGCCAGTCGGGAGGCGTCAGTCAGAAATTGGCCAGACCAGGGCGAACCGCTCGAAGACGACCTCGATGTCGGCTGAGAACGGGATGCCGAGCGCCGAGCAGCGACCCCTGCAGAAGGCGACATGCGTCGCCATCCAGTAGTCGAGGCTGCGGTCGCCTTCTCCCTCGTCCCAGGCGAACTGCTCATCGACGCTGGACAGTGGCCCGACCCGGACATCGGTGGTCCGCAGGACGCCCCCGGGTCGGCCGTCCCCGAGCACGAACACGCAGTGGTCGCCCACTTGCGGCACCGGGATGGCATCGGCCACGAAGTCGGCGACCAGCCCGGCTGTTGCGCGCTTGGGGCCGTGCAGCACGAGCGCGCCGAGCTCGTCTGCCTGTCGGGCATCGTCGCCGAAGTGGTAGACGTCGGCCGGCTGTCCGGTGGTACCCGTTGCCGCCACGAACTCGCCCCACATCGCGGCCACGGCCGACTCGTCGGGAGGCGCCGGTTGACTGAGCGAGTTCACGACCCCAGCGTGCCACCCGCGCCGCGTCCCTCGAGCAGCTCCCAGATCGCCTCGCCACGGTCGTGCGTGCCGAGGCCCCGGGTGACGTACGCCGCGGCGTACCCGTTCGCGTAGGACGCCCACGCCGAGCACCCGCCCGCGCCACCCATCCCGATCTCGCTCGATCCCGTCTCGCCCTCGTCGAGCTGGAACCCCAGGGTCCAGGTGACCTCGCGGCCGATCACCCGGTCGAACCCGGTCGCCGCCGCACCGACGTAGTCGCGGTAGAGGTCCGCGCCCAGCAGCGACGCGACGGCGCCGTCGACGTCGGTGAGGTCGTCGTAGAACCGCGCCAGGCCACCGGCCGACGCGTGCATGGCGATGGCCGGGAAGCTGGTGGTCCGGAACCGCGCGCTGTTGAGCACGTCGGGATCGAGCAGGCCGTGTGGTCGGCCCATGGCCGGGCCCCAGCTCGGGTCGTCGAGGTACCTGGCCGGCCATTCGGGATCGACCACGGTGACATCCGCGACCCGCGCCAGGTCCGTCGGCCGCACCCGCAGGTGCAGGTCCCAGCCGTGCGCGTCGGCGATCCGGGCGAAGCGCTCGGCCAGCGACTCGCCCGTGGCGGCGGCCACCAGGGCATCGCACAGGTGCCCGTAGGTCAGCGCGTGCTCGGCGACAGCCGTCCCGGGCTCGTGGTCCGGGACGCTCGTCCGCGAGCAACGCCGTCAGCGCCTCCGCGTCGTCGAAGGCGACCTCGGCAGCGGCCGCCGGGAAGAAGGGCACCCCCGCCTGGTGCGACAGCACCTGGCGCACGGTGGTCGACTCCTTGCCGTGGACGCCGTACGCCGGCCACCAGTCGGCCACCGCTCCGTCGAGGTCCAGATGCCCCTCGGCGACGGCGGTGAGCACCGTCAGGGCAGCGAACGGCTTGGCGACCGAGTAGGTCATCACCAGCGTGTCCGTCGTCCACGGAGCAGTGCCGTCTCGGGTGCCGACGTTGTGCTCGTCGGTGGTCTCGCCGTTTCGCATGACGCAGACCGCTCCGCCGGGCTCCTCTCCCCGCGCGACGAACCCGTCGAGCAGCGACGCCAGGCCTTCCGACATGCCCGGAAGTATGCCCCGGCAGAATGGGGGCATGACCAGCTCCGGCACCGGCCCCTCGACCGGCCCCTCGACCGGCCCCTCGACCGGCCCCACGAGCAACGCAGCCAGGACCCGCGAGCTCAACGACTCCATCCGCTACACGATGTGGTCGGTGTTCCGGCTGGCCGACGTGCTCGGCGAGACGGACCGGGTGAGTGAGGCCGCCGAGGTCGAGAAGCTCATGGGTGAGCTCGCCAGCGACGACGTCGTCACTCGCGGCGTCTACGACGTGAGCGGGCTACGCGCCGACGCCGACCTGATGGTGTGGTGGCACGCCGAACGGTCCGAGCAGCTCCAGGACGCCTACAACCGGCTGCGTCGTACGACGTTCGGTCGTCGCCTCGAGCCGGTCTGGTCGCAGATGGCGCTGCACCGGCCCGCCGAGTTCAACAAGAGCCACCTCCCCGCGTTCCTCGCCGACGAGGAGCCCCGCGCCCACGTGTGTGTCTACCCGTTCGTCCGCTCCTACGACTGGTATCTCCTCGACGAGACCGAGCGGCGCCGGATGCTCGCCGAGCACGGCAAGATGGCGCGTGACTACGGCGACGTGCGGGCCAACACGGTCGCCAGCTTCGCGCTCGGCGACTACGAGTGGCTGCTGGCCTTCGAGGCCGACGAGCTGCACCGGATCGTCGACCTGATGCGGCACCTGCGCGCCTCCGACGCACGCCGTCACGTGCGTGAGGAGGTGCCGTTCTACACCGGCGCCCGGGTCGAGGTCCGGGAGCTTCTCGACCGGCTGCCCTGATGCAACCGGCCGGGCCCGCCGGCCGTCGTATCACCGTGAAGACCATCCTCGCCCTGGCGTTGGCCGCGTTGCTCCCGCTCGCCGCCTGCGGCACCGACCCCGGCAGCGCCGCCCAGGACTCGGGGCTGATGCCGGACGACAACCCGGTCCCGATCGAGCTGCCCGTCGCCGACGGTCCTGTTCGCACCCGCGGCCTCGCCACGGTCATGGACACGGGCATCGACACTGGGCGCCCCGAGCTGTGTCTGGGTGCCGTCGCCGAGTCCTATCCGCCCCAGTGCGGCGGACCCGAGATCACGAACTGGGGCTGGGGCCAGCACGACGGGACGTTCGAGCGCGAGGGGGACGTCCGGTGGGGCGAGTTCGCCTTGACCGGCACCTTCGACGGCACCGCGTTCAGGGTCACCGACGCGATCCCAGCCGCGCTGTACGACGCCGCCGCGCCGCAACCCGACCCCACCCCGGCGCCGGCGGCGTCGTACTCCGCTGGGCAGCTGGCGAACCTGGCGGAGCGGCTCGGCTCCCGGTTACCCGGTGCGCTCACGTCGTACGCCGAGGGTGGGCACGTCCTGGTCGACGTCACCTACGACGACGGCTCGCTGCAGGCGTGGGCCGACGAGGCGTACGGCGCCAACGTCGTGGTGGTGACCTCCGCCCTGGTGGATGTCACCGGTCGGTGAGGCTCAACCAGCGGTGGGGGAGTTGTCGGCAGGTTCCAGGGTCAGGCTGACCGAGTTGATGCAGTAGCGGTCACCGGTGGGCGTGCCGTAGCCGTCGGGGAAGACGTGTCCGAGGTGTGAGCCGCAGTTGGCGCATCGGACCTCCACCCGCTTCATGCCGTGGCTGGTGTCCTCGATGTACTCGATCGTGTCGGTGAGCGGCTGGTAGAAGCTGGGCCAGCCGCAGCCGGAGTGGAACTTCGTGTCGGACTCGAAGAGCTTCGCCTGACAGGCCTTGCAGCGATAGACGCCGACGGTCTCGGTGTCGGTGTACTCACCGGTGAAGGCCCGCTCGGTGCCGGCCTTGCGGAGCACGGCGTACTCCTCCGGTGCGAGCTCGGCCCGCCATTCCGCGTCGGTCTTCTCCACGTTGTAGCTCATGCCTCAACGGTAGTGGTCTCGACAAGTGGTCCCGGAGCCTGTCGAAGGGTTCGACCACCGCAGGAGGCACGGCGAGATCGGGATCACGTTGACCGTTTCAGTAAACGACTGTTCACTCAGTTGCATGAGCATCATCTCGTGGGAACGGGTCCGCACGGCAGGGTCCAAGCTGACCACGCCCCTGCATCCCGACGACTACCTCTCGCTGATCAACCCGCTGTGGAGCCAGCGGGAGCTGCGCGGGCGAGTGGAGGAGGTCATCTCGGAGACCGAGGACGCCGCGACGCTGGTGATCCGCCCGGGCTGGGGCTGGCACTACGACCACCGCCCCGGCCAGTACGTCGGCATCGGGGTGCAGGTCGAGGGCAAGTTCCAGTGGCGGTCCTACTCCGTCAGCTCCCCACCCAGGCGCAGCGGACGCACCATCTCGATCACCGTCCGGGCGATGCCCGAGGGTCTGCTCTCCGCCCACCTCGTCGAGGGCCTGAAGCCGGGCACGATCGTCCGCCTGGCTCTGCCGGAGGGCGACTTCGTGCTCCCCGACCCGCCACCGGCAGAGATGCTGTTCCTGGTCGGCGGCAGCGGGATCACGCCGGTGATGGCGATGCTCAGGACCCTCGACCGACGCGGGTCGATGCCCGATGTCGTCCTCCACTACTCCTCGCCCACCCCCGAGCGGATGATCTTCCGCGAGGAGCTCGCCGACCTCTCCGGCCGCCACGACGGCCTCACCGTGCACGAGCTGCACACCGACCTCGACGGCATGCTCGACCTGGCCGATCTCGACGAGATCTGCCCGGACTGGCAGGAGCGCGAGACATGGGCGTGCGGCCCCGGGCCGATGCTTGACGCCGTCCTGGAGCACTGGAAGCAGCACGACCTGGCCGACCAGCTGCACCTCGAGCGGTTCACGCTCGAGCTCGGCGGCGAGGGGGGCGAGGGCGGCACTGTCACCTTCCGCACCTCGGGGAAGACGATCGACGCGGACGGCGCCACCACCGTCCTCGAGGCGGGGGAGGAGGCCGGGGTCGGGATGCCGTTCGGCTGCCGGATGGGGATCTGCCACACCTGCACGCTGACCCTGGTCTCGGGCACGGTCCGGGACCTGCGGAACGGCGACGAGTACGGCAACCCGAACGAGCCCGTGCAGACCTGCATCACCGCCGCCGTCGGTGACTGCACCTTCGACATCTGACCATCGAGCGCAGCCGGGTCCCGGCGCCTCGCTCACATATCAACCAGCGAACCATCACCCAGCAACGAGAGGAGATCGGCATGGCGATCTCGGACGTGAAGGAGTACACCCACCTCACCGAGGAGGAGGTGGAGCAGATCGGCCGCGAGCTCGACGCGATCCGCGCCGAGATCGAGGACTCCCGCGGGGCGGGCGACGCGGCGTACATCAACCGGATGATCAGGATCCAGCGCGGCCTCGCGGCCGCCGGGCGGGCCACGCTGCTCGCGCGCGCCCACTCCGGGCGAGGCGGCAAGCCGGCCTGGGCCGCCGGTGCCGCGCTCCTCGGCCTCGCCAAGATCCTCGAGAACATGGAGATCGGCCACAACGTCATGCACGGCCAATGGGACTGGATGAACGATCCGGAGATCCACTCCAGCAACTGGGAGTGGGACACCGCGCAGCCCGCAGAGCAGTGGAAGCACTCGCACAACTACGTCCATCACCAGTTCACCAACGTCCTCGGCTACGACAACGACATCGGCTACGGCATCCTGCGGATGGCGCGCGAGCAGAAGTGGCACCCCGCCAACATCGGCCAGCCCGTCTACAACGCGATGCTGGCGACGCTCTTCGAGTGGGGCGTCGCGCTGCACGACCTGGACATCGAGCGGATCCGGAAGGGCGAGAAGGATCCCAAGGAGATGAAGCGGCAGCTGCGCCAGATCGTTCGCAAGGGCCGCAACCAGATCCTCAAGGACTACGTCGTCTACCCGGCGCTCTCGGGGCGGAACTGGAAGTCGACGCTGACGGCCAACGTGACCGCGAACATCGCCCGCAACCTCTGGTCCTACGTGATCATCTTCTGCGGACACTTCCCGGATGGGGCGATGCACTTCACCGAGGAGGAGATCGAGGACGAGACGCGGTCGGAGTGGTACCTGCGACAGATCCTGGGTGCCGCGAACTTCGACGGTGGTCCGCTGCTCCACATCATGTCCGGCAACCTCGGGTTCCAGATCGAGCACCACCTGTTCCCGGACCTGCCGAGCAACCGGTACGCGCAGATCTCCGAGCGGGTGAAGGCGCTGTGCGAGAAGTACGACCTGCCCTACACCACCGGCCCGCTCCATCGGCAGTACGGGCAGGCCCTGCGCACCATCATCAAGCTCTCGCTGCCCAACCACCTGACGTCCAGCGACGACCCGGCGCCGCCCGAGCGCTCGGACACGGCCAACGAGCCGTCGCGCGCCCGGCGCCGCAGGTCCGACGCCGAGCGTCCCCCGCGCCGTACCGAGCTCGGCGGCTGGTCCCGGAGCGCGTCGTGAGCGCGGTCCTGGGCGAGGCCCCCGACCTGTTTGCCTGGTCCGGCACCTCGGGGTCCCCGGACTCGCTCGTCGGCAGGCGGGTGACGCAGTGCGCCCTGAGCCGGATCTGCGGAGTGTGCGGGCGGCCGCTGGGGCGTCCGGTCGTCTTCGTCGGTACGCCGACCGAGGTCGGGCGGAACGCCTTCCACCTGCCTCCACTGCACTCCAAGTGCGTCGACGCACTCCTGACGAGCGACGACGCGGACGCGTCCTGGGAAGTGGTGACGACGGCCGGGTTCGAGTTCGTGCGCCCAGGGCGCGAGGACGACGACAGGCGGCCGAGCTTCCAGCCGAACTCGCTGTTGGGCCGATAAGGTGCCAACGACCGGCGCGAATGGCGCGCCGACACCTCCCAGGGGTTCCTCGATGAACTTCACCGACTCAGTCCGCACCTGCCTCAGCAAGTACGCCACCTTCACCGGCCGCGGTCGCCGGTCCGAGTTCTGGTGGTTCGTGCTGTTCAACTTCCTGGTCAGCATCGTGGCGTCGATCATCGACGCGATCCTGGGCACCGGCCTCGGCGCCGGCACCGGTGTCGTCGGCCTGATCGCGGGCCTGGCCCTGCTGCTGCCCTACCTCGCCGCGACCGTTCGTCGTCTGCACGACACCAACCGCTCCGGCTGGTGGATCCTGATCGGCCTGATTCCGCTGGTCGGTCTCATCGTGCTGATCGTGTTCACCGTGGCCGACAGCAACCCCGGCCCGAACCGCTTCGGCGAGTCGCCCAAGCAGCCCATCCAGGGGTACGGCGGCGCCCCGGGCGGCGCGCCCGCCTGACGATGTGGTCGTGTCCCTGAGCGTGCGCCAGAGCGCACTCCCTGGGACACGACCCGGCTGGTGCCTCGTCCGGCAACGTTGCCGGCCAAGGCACTAGGTTGGCCCCATGCCGAAGACGCCCGCCGCCGAGGTCGACGCCGGCGGACGCGCGGTCCGGGTCTCCAGTCCGGACCGGGTGATCTACGAGAAGACCGAGCGGACGCCAGAGGTCACCAAGCTGATGGTGGCCGAGTACTTCGCGAGCGTCGACGACGGGCTGATGCGGGCGTTGCGAGATCGGCCGACCGCGCTGGAGCGCTGGCCCAGCGGGGTGCGCCCGGGCATCAAGCTGGCGACCGGACGCCCGGGGGAGAAGGCCGACGCCTTCTACCAGAAGCGGGTGCCCAAGGGTGCGCCCGACTACCTCGAGAGCGTCGAGGTGACCTTCCCGTCCGGACGCACGGCCGACGAGATCTGCCCGACCGAGATCGCGGTTCCGGTCTGGTGTGCCCACATGGGGACGTTGACGTTCCACCCGTGGCCGGTGCGCCGCTCCGACGTGGACCGGCCCGACGAGCTCCGCATCGACCTCGACCCGCAACCGGGTACGACGTTCACCGATGCCGTGCGGGTGGCCGGCGTGGCCCGCGAGCTGCTCGAGGAGCTGGGCCTGGTCGGCTTCCCGAAGACCAGCGGCAACCGGGGAGTCCACATCTACGTCCGGATCGAGCCCCGCTGGGAGTTCGTCGACATCCGGCACGCCGCGATCGGGTTCGGCCGGGAGCTCGCCCGCCGCGACGCCGGCGTGACCATGGACTGGTGGAAGGAGGAACGAGGCGAGCGGATCTTCGTCGACTTCAACCAGAACAACCGCGACCGCACCATCGCCTCGGCGTACTCCCTGCGACCCATCCCGGGCGCCCCGGTGTCGACGCCGATGACGTGGGAGGAGCTGGCCGGGGTCACCGACCCGGGTGAGTACAACCTGTTCACGGTGCCCGAGCGGCTCGCCGACGGGGACCCCTGGTCGACCATCGACGACACCGCCCACTCCCTGGACCCGCTGCTGCAGCTCTGGGAGGAGCTGCCGGGCGGGGAGATGCCGTTTCCGCCCGACTACCCGAAGATGCCGGGCGAGCCGCCCCGGGTGCAGCCCTCGAAGAAGGTGGCGGAGCACTGGGACGAACAGGGCAACTTCATCGGGAAGCCGACGGGTCGAGACGCGGGCGCCGGCGCGTGACGCAGCGCGGAGGTGTTGTTTCCCAGAAGGGTGCCTGAACGCCCAGATCGGGCCGCGGTCGTATGCAACACTGCCGATCGATGACGACTAGGCACGGCCAGGAGCAACTCCCCGCCGGAGCGTCCGGCCGGGGCGCAGAAACCGACCCTCTTCCTGGTCCGGATGGCGACTCGTCGCGGTCGCGCGGGTTCCTGCGCGAGCTCGCCCAGCTGGCTCCCCCCGCCGTGCTGCTCGCGGTCGTGCTCGAGGTCTCCACCGGGTTCGAAGCGGGACACCGCGAGCTGACGCTGGCTGCGCTGGCGGTCGTGTTCACCCAGGTCCTGCCGGGGGCGCTGGTCTGGCGCGCGGTCCGGCCGGTCGACGGGTGGCTGGTGGAGGACGTCGGCCTCGGCCTGGCAATCGGCGCCGCCTTGGCGGTGCCGACCCAGATGCTCGGTGTTGCGCTCGGCGCGCCGTGGTTCAACCTGGTGGTGCCCGCGATCGTGGTCGGTGTGCTGGTGGGTGTGCCCCGCGGCCGTCGGCGCATCCTGAGTCGACGATCCCGGCCACTGCCGTGGCTGTGGGGCGCCGCCGTCGCCACCACCTGTCTTCTGCAGTGCCAGGCCGTCTTCTCGTTGTTTCGTGAGCCGGTGCGTTGGACGGGGTGGGCCATGCCCTACGTCGATATGCCGTTCCACCAGGCACTGGCGGCCGACTTCCTGCATCGCTTTCCGCCGGCCTACCCTCAGGTGGCCTCGGAGCCCCTGAACTACCACTGGTTCACCTACGCATGGACCGCCCAGACCGCGTCGGTCTCGGGGACCGACGTGGCGGTGCTGCTGTGGCGTTTCCAGCCGTCGCTGCTTGCGGTCGCCGTGCCCCTTGTGACGGCACTGGTTGCCTTGCGGCTGTCCGGGCGGCCCTGGGTCGGCGTCGGCGCCGCAGCCGTCGGGTTCATTGTGCTCGACGTCGCGCCGTGGGCCGTCACGGACGCCTCGTCGCCCCTGCACAACCCGCTGTCGGTGACCAGGGGTTCGGCCTGCTGGTATTCGTGCCCCTGCTCAGCCTCCTGGCGCTGCGATGGCGCCGCGAGATCCATCCCGCCAGCGTCGTGCTACTCGCCCTGATGCTGATCGTCGCGGGTGGCGGGAAGGGCAGCACGCTGCCCGTCCTCGTCGCCGGATGCCTGCTCGCGGGCGCGTTCGTGCTGGGCTTCCGTCGCGACCTGATCCGGGTCGTGTCACTCGACACCGCACTGGCGATCGCCGCCCTGGTCGTCCTGTCCCAGACCATGTACGGCGGCGCGGCAGGTGGCTTGCACCTGGCCTGGGTCGATGACTTCATCGCCGCTCGGGGGACGACGCTGGTCGGTGGAGGACATCGACCCGGGCTCAGCCGTCGGTGCCACCGCGGGACTGCTCTACCTGCTGTCGCTCAGTTGGGAAGCATCGGGGTCGCCGGCGCCCTGGCGACCCGCTCGACGCGGCGCGACCCGGTGATGTGGCTGCTGCTCGGGGCCAGCATCTCGGGCTTCTGCGCGATCTTGTTCCTCACCCACCAGGGCGAGAGCCAGTGGTACCTCTTCCGCACCGCCGAGGCACCCCTGGCCATCCTGGTCGCCTGGGGCCTGGGTGCGGCTCTCTACCGCCTCGAGCGTCCCGCGCGCATCTTCTGGGCCGGATCGGCAGCCGGGGCGGCCGCCCTCTTCGTCACTCATCGCATCTTCACACCGGCGCCGGACGACGTGCCCGGCCTCGAGCGCGCGTTCCTGGCGTTGGCCACCTTCGCCGTGCTCGTGGCCGCCGGATGCTTCGCCGCGACTCGTCTCGTCCGGGGCTCCGAGTCACTCGCCCGGCGCCTGGCCGTCCTGGCCATGGTGGCGATCACGGCCGCCGGCATCACTCCCGCGATCCAGCACCTGGTGGAGTGGGAAGGCACACCCGTGCACGTCTCGGCCGAGCCGCAACCGGGCGCGCTCCACTCCAGCGAGGTCACCGCCTACCGCTGGATCCGCGATCACTCCGACGTCGACGACCTGGTCATGACCAACCGGCACTGCCGGGTCATCGCCGAAGAACCGTGCGGCCACCGGCGGTTCTTCCTCACCGCCTACTCCGAGCGACGCGTCCTGGTCGAGGGTTGGTCCTACACGACGGGGGCCCGTCGCCAGTTCCAGACCGGCGCGTTCGAGAAGTACGACCAGGTTCCGTTCTGGGACGAGGACCTGCTTGCCCTCAACGACGGGTTCATCGAGCACCCGACGGCCGAGGCCGCCGAGGAGCTGTACGACCTCGGGGTGCGCTGGGTCGCCGTCCACAAGACGAGCCCGCACGCCCGCACCCTGGAGCCCTACGCCCGGCTGCGCCTGCGGACGAAGTACGTCACCGTCTACGAGCTCCAGCCGAGGTGAGGTCGTACAGCAGACTTGCTGTGGATGTTGATCCTCCCTTTCCCGGCCGGGTTCATCCGAGAGACGTTGCCGGCGCTGGCCACGCCACGCCGGTCACTCGCCGAGGCGCTTCTGCTGACACGTTCTGATTCAGCTCCACCAGCTCGGGGTGGTCGTCCAGGAGAGAGATGATGCTCCGCGCAGTCGAGTGACGACGCGTCGTAGTCCTCGATCAGCCGGCGGATGAGCGCGAGGTCCGTCCGCCGTGTCCACGGTCACCCGGTAGCCGGACTTGTCCACCGGCCAGGCAATGTTCTGCAGCCGGAGCCGCGCGGTCGGGCCGGCGTAGAAGTACGGGGTCACGTGCTCGCGCTCCGCACGGTGCCGTCGCCCGCTCGTGTGCCTCGCGCCAGCGCCGCGGCGCTGAAGACCTCGAAGTCGAAGCCGCGCGGGAAGGTGCGCTCGATCGTGTTGGAGAGGTAGAGCCACGGGTCGTCGGCGGCGACGAACTCGCGTCACCGCCTCGGCGATCAGCGCGCCGTCGATCAGCGGGCAGTCCGACGTCACGCGGACGACCACGTCGAGCCCGTGCTCGCCGACGCACCCGTGGAAGCGCGCGAGCACGTCGTCCTCGCTGCCCCGGTGGCAGCCCAGGCCACGCGTCTGCCGCGAGTCCGCGCGATCGGGTCGTCGGAGCGGTTGGTCGTGGTGGCGACGAAGACGGGGAGCCCGCTGGCCGCGAGCCGGTCGAGGTGGTGGTCGAGCAGGGTGCGCCCGCCGACGTGCGATCAGCACCTTGCCCGGGCAGCCGGGTGCTCGTCGTGCGGGCCTGGGTGACGACGCCGACGCGGGTCGCGGCGGTCATCCGCGGAGTCGTCGACCGACGAGCGTCGTCGATCACCCGGTCGACGTCGCCGTCGGTCAGGTCGGGGAACAGCGGCAGCGACAGCTCCTCGGCGTAGAACTGCTCGGCGATCGGGGCACATGCCGCGGCGGTAGCCGAGGTCGCGCGTAGACCGGGTGCCAGTAGACCGGGATGTAGTTGACCTGGACGCCGATGCCGGCCGCGCGCATCTGCTCGAAGACCTCGCGGCGGCGGCCGTCGAGGACCCGCAGCGGGTAGAGGTGCCAGATCGGGTCGACGTCGGCCGCGCTGGATCGGCGTGCCGGACGCCGTCGACGCCGGACAGCGCCGTCGTTGTAGCGGGCGACGATCTCCGGCGCGCCGCTGCTTGAACGCCGCCAGCCGGCGCAGCTGGCTGAGCCCCAGCGCGCACAGCGACGTCGGTGCAGCCGGTAGTTGAGGCCGAACTCGTGCACCTCCTGGTGCCACGGCCCCTCGTCGGTGATCTCGAACCGCTCCGGGTCGCGGACCAGGCCGATGTTGTGGAACTCGGCGGCGCGTCGGCGCCAGCGTCGGGGTCCTTCGCGACGACCGCGCCGCCCTCGCCGGTGGTGAGGTTCTTCGTCGGGAAGAACGAGAACGTGGTGACGTCGGCCAGGTCGCCGACCGGGCGGCCGCGGTAGGTCGCCGCCGATCGAGTGCGCCGCGTCGTCGAGCGTGACGGCGCCGACCCGGTCGGCGACCGCGCCGCAGCGCGTCGTAGTCGCCCGGGTGACCGGCGTAGTCGACGGCGGCGACGACCCGGGTGCGCTCGGTGACCAGCGCGTCGACCGCGGCCGGGTCGAGGTTGGCGGTGTCCTCCTCGACGTCGGCGAAGACGACCTCGGCGCCGAGCGAGCGACGCGCCGCTGGCGGTCGCGACGAACGTCATCGGCGTCGTGACCACCTCGTCGCCCGGGCCGACGCCGAGCGCGGCGTAGGCGATGTGCAGCGCGGCGGTGCCGGAGGTGCAGCTGACGCACGCGGTGCCCGCCGGCCAGCCGGCGACAGCGCCGCCTCGAACGCGGTCGACCGCCGGGCCGGTGGTCAGCCAGTCGCCGCGCAGCACCGCGGCGACCGCCGCGACGTCCTCCTCGTCGATCGACTGCCGCCCGTAGGGGAGCACGTCAGACCAGCCTCGAGCGAGCAGCTCGACGATCGTCCTCGCGCGTGAACCACTGGTCGTTGCTGTCCGAGCGGTAGGCGAAGCCGTCCGGCACGGGCTACGCCGTCGGCCGGGCGGCTGGTAGCCCCAGGTCGCGAGGTCGGGCTGCACGACGTACCGGTCGCCGAGCGCGCAGCGCTCGGCGGCCTTCCTCGGGCGAGATCATCTCCTCGTGCAGCTTCTCGCCGGGGCGCAGGCCGACGTCGTGCATCGGCCGCGCCCGGCGCGATCGCCTCGGCCAGGTCGGTGATCTTCATCGACGGGATCCGCGGCACGTAGAGCTCGCCGCCCTGCATCATGGTCGAAGGAGTCGACGACGAACTGGACGGCCTGCGGCAGGGTGATGAAGAACCGGGTCATCCGCAGGTCGGTGATCGGCAGCGACTCGCCCGCCTCGGCGAGCTTGCGGAAGAACGGGATGACCGAGCCGCGGCTGCCCATCACGTTGCCGTAGCGGACCACCGCGAAGCGGGTGTCGTACGCCGCGGCGTAGTGGTTGCCGGTGATGAACAGCTTGTCGGCGGTGAGCTTGGTCGCGCCGTACAGGTTGATCGGGCTCGACGCCTTGTCGGTGGACAGCGCGACGACCTTCTTGACGCCGGTGTCGATGGCGGCCTCGATGACGTTCTGCGAGCCGATGACGTTGGTCTTGACGAACTCGAACGGGTTGTACTCCGCGGTGTCGACCTGCTTGAGCGCGGCGGCGTGCACGACGTAGTCGACGTCGTGCATCGCCCGCAGCAGGCGGTGCTCGTCGCGGACGTCGCCGATGAACCAGCGCAGCCGCGGGTCGTCGCTCGAACAGCTGGCGGACCTCGTACTGCTTGAGCTCGTCGCGGGAGAACACGACCAGCCGGTGCGGATCGAGGTTGTCGAGGGCGTAGCTGATGAACGCCTTGCCGAACGAGCCGGTCCCTCCGGTGACAAGGATGTTCGAGCCGTGGAGTTCCGACACGTGCTTCCTCGCTGCAGCTGAATGTGCGGCGCCGCCTCGACGGCAGGCCCGCCTGACCTGGTCTCGTATCCTATGGGGCGACCCGGACACCGGACGATCTGCACTGGAAGGTCCTTGCGACGTGCATGTGATGATCCACTGCAGCGGCGGAACCGCTCTCGGTGTCGGACACGTCGTGCGGTCGTTCGCCCTGGCGGAGGAGGCGGTCGCTCGCGGTCACCGGGTCACCTTCGCGGGTGAGTTCGAAGGGGCGTTCGTCGAGCGGCTGCTGGCCGGACTGCCGGTCGCGGTCCACGGGACCCGGGCGACGTGTCCACGCTCGGCGCGCGACCTGGACCCGGACGTCGTCCACGTCGACTCCTACGCACCGGCTCGAGCTGGACGCCGGCCGGGCGCTGCTGAGCAATGTCGAGGACGGCTCGTTCGGACGTCGACCCGCCGACGTCGCCGTCGACCCGACCCTGGGCGCGGAAGCGGACCCGCGCCCCGACACACCCGCGGCGCTGCTGCTCCGGGGGTCGCGCTACGCACCTCTCCGATTCGCCGTCTCGTCACTGCGCGGACGTGGACAGATCCGTGAGGTTGCGACCAGGGTGCTGGTCGTCATGGGCGGGACCGACCCGCACGCCCTGTCGCCGCGGGCTGTCGCCGCGGTGGCGGGCACCGGCCTGGCCCTGACGGTCACGGTGGTGGCGCCGAAGAGTCGGCACGCGGACTGTAGGCGCGCCGCATCCGGCTCGCCCGGTGTGCAGCTCGAGCTGCTGTCGGAGGCCGCCGACCTGCCTGCGCGGATGCTGGAGCAGGACCTCGTCGTCAGCGCTGCCGGCACGTCGGTCTGGGAGCTCTGCTGCCTCGGGCTGCCCATGGCACTGGTCTGCGCCGTCGACAACCAGAAGCCCGGTTACGACCGGGTGGTGGAGGCGGGTGCAGCTGCGGGGCTGGGGGAGCGACTCCAGGACCTCGACGGAGCCGCGAAGGCGTTGCGAGCGCTGCTCGTCGACGCTCCCGCCCGGGTCGGTCTGGCCGACCGGGCGTCGGCCGTCGTCGACGGTCGCGGCGCCTGGCGGATCGTCGGCGCCTGGGAGCAGCTGCGGTCCGGCGTTCCCCGAGCCTGCCAACGGTCGGGCGGTCGAGATGCGCCGCGCGACGGTCGCGGACGCCGAGCTGCTGCTCGGCTGGCGCAACGACCCGGACGCTCGGCGGGCGTCACGGACCACCGATCCGATCCCGTTCGACGCCCACGTGCGCTGGCTCGAGCGGACGCTGGACAGAGACGACCGCCTGCTCCTCATCGGGTCGGACGAGCACGGCGACGTCGGGAGCGTCCGCTGGGACCGGCAGAGCGAGAACGAGTGGGAGGTGTCGATCACGGTCGCGCCGTCGCGCCGTGGCACGGGGATGGCACGCCCTCTTCTGGCAGCGGGCGAACGCGCTCTGCAGTCGCTCGTCCGGCGGCCGGTGCTCTGCCTGGCCGCCGTCCGGGGGAGCAACGAGGCGTCTCGGGGCCTGTTCATGAGATCGGGGTACGTCCTCGAAGCCCCGACCGACGCTCGACGGGTTCGAGCTTTTCGCAAAGCAGCTGGCCGCCGGTTAGCCTCACGCGGGCGTGACACAATTGCCGCCCTGTCGACGACGGTGGTGCAGCGCAGCGCCATGTCTCGTGCGTCACGATCCAGGAGGAGCAGGATGCCCGCGCGCCAGGTTTCCCAAGGGGGGCGCGCACCTTCTGTCCCGCTCCCTCGCATGGGTCAGGCGGAAGACCAACCGCACCGCGCCTGCACCCACTGGGCCCGGACGTCGCGCAGGGCGAGCGTTGCAGGCGAGCGCAGGCGACCACCCGCTCCACGGGGCCCCGACGCAGGTCCAGCGCCGGGCGATTCGGCGAGCCCTCTCGGAGGGTCGCAACAAGAAGGCCGCTCGCCTCCTGGCGCAGACGAGTTCGAGCTGGCGGCGGCAGCCGGAGTCGTGGCAATGGGTCAGTGACAGCGCACCGCCTGAGACCGTGATCCCGGTAGCGCTCCAGCTGTCCAGGGCCGGGCGACTACGGGTTCGCTGCCGGAATCCTGACGCGAACGAATCTGGAGGCGGCAACGCCCGAACAGCGCCGTCCGGTGGGGCGCGCGCTGATCCATGGCTACCAGCACGAGTTGGCCGTCCCCTACTGGGAGAAGCTGGTGGCAGGCGAGCGAGACCCGGGTGAGGACGACCCCGAGGAGGAGCTTCGCAAGGACACGAGACAGCTCGAGTTGGCCCAGTTCTACCTTGCCGCGAACGCCCACCTCGGCAAGCTCGCCGGCCCGACCCGCGATGAGGTCAAGGGCTTCGTCGTCGTCTACAGCATGCACAAGCATGTGCTGGCTGCGCTGATGGTCCCGATGACCGGCGTGCTGATGGACCAGGGGTACGCCGTCAAGACGGTGATCGCCGGCACGGTCATCACTCCGCGGACCGGGATCCCTGCGTTCGACAGGCTCCAGGGGTGCATCGCGCCCTCCGGGTCGAATTTCGCGCGCCACGCGCACGAGGACCTGGCGCACGACTGGACGGTCGACTGGCGCGCAGGCGTCGTGGAGACCGGTGGGATCAACTACCACACGTACTTCCAGGAGCGACTCGCCCGGTTCGCGCGGGCCTACCGGACCGACGTCCTGGAGAACCCTGCGGCGGCGGCGAAGTTCGACGACCTCCTCCGCCAGGCCGACGTTGCGCTGAGCCTGTGCGAGCGACTGCTCGACCTCGCGCTCGGACGAAGACAAGCCCGTCCGCATCGCCATCCAGGGCTCGCACTACGCACCCGCCGGGATCATCAGGGAGTGGTGCGAGCAGGTCGGGGGGAACCACGGTGTCCACGCGGTCGCGCTGAGCGTGGGCTATGAGAACTACTACTCCAACCTGACCTCCCTCCAGGCGACGACCCTTGCGGTCGAGGACCTGACCGCAAACCCGACGGTCCGGCAGCCCTTCCTCGGCGGCCTGCACCGGCTGGAGGCGGCGCTGGTCGAAGATCCCACCCTGGACAAGGATCCGGACGAACAGGTCTTGTCGTGGATCGTTCAGGACCGGAGCAGGGTCGAGCTCTCGTCCCAGGGACGTGACGACGTCATCGGCCGGGTCGAGCGCACCCGGGCGACCGGCGGCAAGGTGTTCGTCGCCCTCGGAAAGGTCACTGTCGATTTCGCCGCACCGGACGACCGCGGGTTCGCGCACGCCGACTTCGTGGAGTGGGTCAACCATCTGGTGCAGGCGGTCGCCGGCACCGAGAACCTGCTCCTGATCAAGCCGCACCCGCACGAGCTCCGCAGGGAGATCGCCCAGGACGACGTGCAGCCGCTACGGGAGCTCGTGGTCGCGGACCTCCCCGAGAACGTCCGCTTCCTCGACCACAACTCGTTCAACACCCACGAGCTCGCGACCTCGTGGACGCCGCCTTCCTGTGGAACGGGACGGCCATCCTCGAGTTCTCGGTGCTGGGTGTCCCGGTCGTACCGGCGAGTGTCTGGGCGGAGCGGGACTACCCGGTCGGTTTCGAGATCCTGCGCACCCGTGACGACTACGAGCAGGTCCTGCGGGGAACGCGGGTGCTGTCCGTGGCGCCGGGCGCCACGCGACGCTCGGCCGCCATGCTGCGCCTGATGCGTTCTGACCACGTCGCGATCCCGTACCGCTACGTCAGGCGAGCGGCCACCAACCTCGACATGCGAGCGCCAGTGCTCGATGTCGAGATGCTGACGAGGCTCGCCGATCATCCCGACCCGCACGTCGCACGCGCCGCGTCGCGCTTCTTCGAGTTCGCCTGATCAGATCAGGTCCCAGGTCAGCGGGGTGCCCCGTGCGACGTCCTGGGTGAACGTGCGGCCCAGGACGGTGCTCATCGCGTCCGGCGCCAGGCCGCCGGCGGGTCGGATCGAGCGGACGTTCTCGCTCGGTCACGGGGTCGCCCGCTCGCACGTCCTGCGACGACGTAGAGCGAGCGGCGGAACCGCAGCCCCTCCCGCTCGGCCTCGGCGTCGGGCCGATGCGGGCGGTGCCCACGCGCCTGCCAGGCCCGCTCCGTCTCGGCGACCAGCGCCGCCGAGCTCGGCCGGCTCGAGCGAGAAGGCCGAGTCGACGCCGCCGTCGGCCCGGGTCAGGGTCACGTGCTTCTCGATCAGGCACGGCGCCGAGCGCCACCGCGGCGACGGCGACGCCGATGCCGAGCGTGTGGTCGGACAGGCCGACCGGCACGCCGAAGGCCTGCGGCAGCACCGGGATCGGCGCAGGTTGCGCGTGCTCGCGGCGGGGCCGGGTAGGACGCCGTGCAGGCGAGCAGCGACGATCTCGGTGCAGCCGGCGTCGCGGGCCGCGCTCGACCGCCGCGTCGATCTCGCCCAGCGTGGCCATGCCGGTGGAGATGATCATCGGCTTGCCGGTGCCGGCGATCGCGCGGATCAGCGGCAGGTCGACGATCTCCGCCGAGGCGATCTTGTAGACCGGCGACGTCCAGCTTCTCCAGCAACTCGACGGCGGTCGGGTCGAACGGGCGTGGAGAAGGGGAGCAGCCCGTGCTCGCGGGCCCGCTCGAAGATCGGCTCGTGCCAGTCCCACGGCGTGTGCGCCTCTCTGTAGAGCTGGTAGAGGTTGCGCCCGCCCCACAGGTCGTGGCCGTCCGCGATCCGGAACGCGGGGCGTGTCCGCGTCGATGGTGATCGTGTCCGCGCGTGTAGGTCTGGATCTTGATCGCGTGCGCGCCGGCGCTCGGCGACCGCGTCGACGATGGCCAGCGCGCGGTCGAGCTGCGCCGTTGTGGTTGCCGGACATCTCGGCGATGACCAGAGGACGGTGTTCGCGGTCCACCGTGTGCGGACCGATCTGAACGGAGGAGTGGAAGTCCACGGCACCAGCGTATCGACGAGGGCCTCCGACCCCGCCACCGCGCGGCACGGGCCCATCGCTCGTACCCGACACTCGTGCTGCCCGGTATCCGCGGTGACTCGTCGATATTCTGATTCACATGGCTTGTCGGAGATGGGACGAGCAGCGCAACCGGATCGCGTCGTGAGCCAGCCGTGACCGAGGACCAGCGCAACGCGCGCAACCCGCAGGAGCCGGACAAGCACGGCCAGCCGGGCGCGGAGCGATGGGCGGGCTACCTGGACTGGGTTCGTGAGGAGCTCATCGCGGGCGTGCTGACGATGGCGCCTGCCGAGCGTCGGGCGACCCGGGTGCCGTCCGGGTGGTCGCCGATCGAGCTGCTGTCACACGTGCTGCACATGGAACAGCGCTGGTTCGTGTGGGGCTTCCTGGGCGAGCCGGTCGCAGAGCCGTGGGGCGACTGGAGCGTCGACGAGCCCTGGGCCGACGGGGCGGACGCTCGATGGGTCGTCGCTGACGACGTGACCGCGGAGGACCTGGCCGAGCGGCTCCGGGTGATGGGACGGCGTACGACCGAGGTGCTGGCGTCCCATCCGCTCGACGCGGTCGCCTCCGCGGGCGGGCGGTTCGCCGACGACCCACCGAGCCTGGAGTGGATCTGCTTCCACGTCCTGGCCGAGTACGCGCGCCACGCCGGTCACCTGGACATCGCCGTCGAGCTCGCGGGGAGCCCGACCCGAGGATGAGGCTCACACCCCGGAGATGCCCTCTCCGCCGCCGGCCTGCTCGTCGAAGGTCTCGTGCTCGAGGAGGTGCAGGACCGGTACGCCGATCTTGCGACGGGCGCGAGAGGTCCAGTCGAGGTGGAAGAACTCCGCGACCACGTGCGGGCGGGTCAGGATGATCGCCTCCCGACCGTCGATCGACCCGACCTTCGATGCGAGGGCGTCGATCGGCGGCTGCGAGACGACCTCTCCGGTCGCCGTTGCCCCGGCCTCCCGAAGTACGGCGAGAGTGGCGTCGAGGTCGCGGCTGGAGCGCTCCTGGCAGTCACGGCGCACCGCCTCCAGGTCGACCTCCCGCATCGACATGGCGGGAGAGGCCATCACGTCACCGGCGGCGAGGGACCCCATGGACGCCTCGATGCGTGCCGCCGCGTCCTCCATCGGCAGCAGCACGTGATAGGTCACAGGCTCATCGAGACCCTCGTGCAGGGACAACACCTGCGCAGCGTCGGCGGGAGTCAACGCTTGCTCGACGAGAAGGACAACGTCGTAGTTCTCGGTCATGGCGATCGCCTCCACTGGTGGGTCATCCCACACCCAAAATCTTAGCGAGGTCGTAGCTGATTGGCTCCTCCAACTGCTCATATCCGCACGACTCGGGGTCTCGGTCAGGACGCCACCGGCGGAACTGGGCGGTGTGCCGGAACCGGCGGCCCTCCATGTGGTCGTAGGCCACCTCGAGCACCCGCTCGGGGCGCAGCGGGGTGAACGACAGATCCTTGCCGGCGCTCCACCTGCTCTGGGTGCCGGGCACCCGGTCGGGGTTGGCGATCGCCCACTCCTCCCACTCGCCCCAGGGGTGCTCCTTGATGTCGCACGCCAGCTCTTGCATCTCCTCGTAGAGCTCGGCCCGGCGCTTCTCGGTGAAGCTCGCAGAAACGCCGACGTGCTGCAGCTTGCCGTCGGCGTACAGCCCGAGGAGCAGGCTGCCCAGCAGTGGCCGCTCCGGAGTCGAGGTCTTGTGCTCGCGGTAGCCCGCGACCACGACGTCGGCGGTGCGCTCGTGCTTGATCTTGAGCATGGTGCGCGCCTTCTGTTCGTACGGCGCGGTGAGCGGCTTCGCGACCACACCGTCCAGTCCAGCGCCCTCGAACTGGTGGAACCACTCCTCGGCCTGGGCCGTGTCGGTCGTGGTCCGGGTCAGGTAACAGGGTCCAGTCAGGCCGCCGAGGGCCTGCTCCATGGCGGCGCGCCGGTCGGAGAACGGCTGGTCGACGTACGCCGTGTCGCCCAGCGCGAGCAGGTCGAAGGCGACGAAGCAAGCCGGCGTGGTCTCGCTGAGCAGCTCCACCCGCGACTTTGCAGGATGGATCCGCTCCTGGAGGGTCTCGAACTCCAGGCGTGGGGTGTGGTCCTCCTTGGTCATGGCCACGAAGAGCTCCCCGTCGAGCACGCACCGGTCGGGGAGCTGGTCGCGGACCGCGGCCACCACCTCGGGGAAGTAGCGGGTGAGCGGCTTGGTGTTGCGCGAGGCCAGCTCGATCTCGTCGCCGTCCCGGAACACGATGCACCGGAACCCGTCCCACTTCGGCTCGAACGACAGGCCGCCGTACTTCTCGGGGTCGGGGATGCCCTTCACCGACTTCGCGAGCATCGGCTGGACAGGAGGCATCACGGGGAGCTGCACACGCCGAGCCTAGGGGGTCCGCGGCCCCGGTGGTCGTCAGCCGACCGAGCCGCAGTCCTGCAGGCTGCACGACCAGCCGTCGGAAGTGTGGATCGTGAGCGCCGGTGGGAAGGCGTCGCCGGGCGTGATGCGGAACGCGTCGCCCTCCTGGGTGTACCCGGGCTCGTCCCAGCCGGCGGGCAGCGGCCGCTCGATGTAGAAGGCGGTGTGGCCCGGGATCAGCGAGCGGTCGACGTTGGAGACCGGGCCCTGGTCGCCGTCCGGGCTCGACCAGGTGATCGAGTCGGGGGTGCCATCGACGTACCCGAGGACGAAGAACTCGTCGGGGTCCGTGGCTCCGAGGAGCCGACCGGCCCACATCGTGACGGTGTCACCGGACGGCGAGCGGCCCTCGTGGCCGGGCTGCAGGGTCCTGGCCACCCGGTACAGGGTCCCGTCCTGGCGGTAGCCGAGCATGAGGGCGTCCACCTCGCCCGGTTCGCGGTCGCGGATCGCGGCCCTCGGTGCGCACGACGTAGACGACCTCCTCGGTGCCGCTGGGGAGCTCGCTCACGACCCAGGGCTTCGGACAGGAGCTCGCCGTCCTCAGCCGGTGCCCACGGTCCGGGTCGACGCAGAGCATCACTCCGCACTCGGTCCCGCCGGGGCGACCCGAGTCGGGTCCGCCCGAGTCGGAAGCGACGTCCCCAGTGGTGTCGTCGCCGCGCTCGGACAGCGCACCGACAGCGGCGTACGCCGGGATCCCGATCGCGACCGTCACCGCGAGGGCGGCGACGCCGGTGCCGATCCGCTGTCGGCGCAGCCTCCGGCGCCCGCCGCGAGCAGCCGGTCGAGGTCCGGCGCGGGGGGGTGGGGTCGGTCGGCCTCGACGAGCCGCTCGAGCTGGATGGTGTCGTCGTGGCGGTCGCTCATCGGTGCTCTCCCTCGGGTGTGGTGGCGCGCAGCCTGGCCAGCGCGCGAGAAGCGGTGCTCTTGACCGTCCCGATCGAGACGCCCAGACGTTCGGCGACCTCGGCCTCGGGGGCATCGAGGTAGTAGCGGAGCACGATGATGCTCCGTTCCCGAGGGGACAACGGCGCCAGCAGCTCCGTGAGCTCGCTGCGATCCTCCACCGAGTGGTCGGGCGGGACCGAGCGGTCCGGATCAGTCCCCACCGGCACCGGACGGCGTCTCCGGGTGGTGTCGATGTAGGCGTTGACCAGTGCCCGGCGCACGTAGGCGAAGGCGTTGTCGCGGCGTACCTGTCCCCAGCGGGCATAACTCGACGCCAGCACGGTCTGGACGAGGTCTTCGGCCTCGTGGGTGTCGTGGCTGAGCAGGTACGCGGCGCGGCGCAGCCGCGGCCAGGCGGCCGTCACGAACTCCTCGAACTCGCGGTCGCGCTGGTGTCGACGCACGGCGCCTCCAGATCGTCGGCCAGTCGGATAGATGCTGCGCTTCTACCCGTCCCTACGCAGCATGCCCCGCCCCGGTTGAGTGCACCCAGTGACAGAGCCAGTGACAGAGGCAGAGGCCATCAACCAGCACACACCAGCCCCGCAGCAAAGGAGCCGACCCGTCGGAAGTTGTCGGAGGAGCGAAGCGGGGGAGACAACTTCCGACGGGTCGGCGACCCCGACCGTGCCCCGCAACCCGACTGCCGGCGCCGCGAGCGCAGCGAGCATGCGCGACCGCAACCAGAGAGGGTTGGTCTGAACCGCAACCACAGCGGCCCCGTAACCTGAACCCGCAACAATCCCCGGTTGGTCTGCCGGCAGGGCCCGCCTGACTTTGAATCAGGACTAGCGACGTAGGTTCGACTCCTACCCGGGGAGCGACAGCCCGAAGCGAGGTCCGAGCGCGGGGCCGAGCCACCAATGCGAGACTGCGAGCATGGCGTTGAACAACCTCACGGTCATCGTGCTGGCCGCCGGCGGCGGCACCCGCATGAAGTCGAAGACCCAGAAGGTGCTCCACGAGGTCTGCGGCCGAAGCATGATCGGGCACGTCCTGGCGGCGGTGCAGGCGATGGAGCCGCAGCGGATCGTGGCAGTGGTGGGCAACCAGCGCGAGCAGGTCGGCCCGCACATCGAGGCGTTGATCCCCGACGTGGTGCTGGCCGTCCAGGAGACCCAGCAGGGCACCGGTCACGCGGTGCGGATCGCCATGGAGTCGGCGGGCACGACGAGCGGCACCGTCGTCGTCGCGTACGGCGACACCCCGCTCCTCGAGGGGGAGAGCATGCGGGAGTTCGCCGCGGAGCACGAGGCGGCCCAGCGTGCGGTCAGCATCCTCAGCGGCGTGGTCACGGACCCCTTCGGCTACGGCCGCGTGGTCCGCGACGAGAACGGTGACGTCGAGGCGATCATCGAGGAGAAGGACGCGACAACGGAGCAGCGGGAGATCACCGAGATCAACTCCGGGATCCTGGCGCTCGACGTCGAGTTCCTGGTGGAGGCGCTGCCGAAGCTCAGCAACGACAACGCCAAGGGGGAGTACTACCTGACGGACGTCGTCCAGCTCGCCCGCGACGCCGGCCTGACCGTCGGTGCCCACGTCATCGACGACGTGATGCAGACCGAGGGCGCGAACGACCGGGCCCAGCTCGCAACGCTCGGCCAGGAGCTGAACCGCCGGATCGTGACCCGGTGGATGCGCGACGGGGTCACCGTCATGGACCCGGCCACCACCTGGGTCGACGCCGACGTGGTGCTCGCACCGGACGTGACACTCTTGCCCGGCACCCAGCTCCTCGGTGCCACGGTCGTGGCCGAGGACGCCGTGATCGGCCCGGACACGACGCTGAAGGACTGTGAGATCGGGGCCGGGGCCCGGGTGGTCCGTGCCCATGGCGAGCTGGCCGTCGTCGGTGACCGTGCCAGCGTCGGGCCCTTCTCCTACCTGCGGCCGGGGACGCAGCTCGGGATCGAGGGAAAGATCGGCGGCTTCGTGGAGACCAAGAACGCGCGGATCGGGGACGGCGCCAAGGTGCCGCACCTGTCCTACGTCGGCGACGCGGAGATCGGGGAGGGCACCAACATCGGTGCCGGCACGATCTTCGCCAACTACGACGGCGTGGCCAAGCACCGGACCACCGTCGGGAGGCACGCGAAGACCGGGTCCAACAACACGTTCGTCGCCCCCGTCGACATCGGAGACGGCGCCGGGACGGCCGGTGGGACCGTCGTACGACGCAACGTGCCGCCCGGCGCCCTCGCGGTCTCGAGCGGACCGCAGCGCAACATCGAGGACTGGGCCCAGCGCAGCCGGGCGGGCACCCCGCAGGCCGACGCGGCGACCGAGGCCCACCGGAAGACGGACGCTCAGAGCGACACGTCGTCGGAGAGTGGTCCAGGAGTTGGGCAGACCCCCTCGGGTGGGGAAGAATCCTGAGTGTTCCCGCCCGACCGGCGATCGAGGAGTCACCCACCGTGAGCGGAATGAAAAAAACCACCGAGAAGAACCTGATGGTCTTCAGTGGCCGGGCGCACCCCGAGCTCGCCCAGGAGGTCGCCAAGCAGCTCGGCACCGGGCTGGTCCCGACCCAGGCGTACGAGTTCGCGAACTCCGAGATCTACATCCGCTACGACGAGTCCGTCCGCGGCTGCGACGCCTTCGTGATCCAGAGCCACACGGCGCCGATCAACGAGTGGATCATGGAGCACCTGATCATGGTCGACGCCCTCAAGCGGGCCTCGGCCAAGCGGATCACGGTGGTCCAGCCGTTCTACGGCTACGCCCGCCAGGACAAGAAGCACCGCGGCCGTGAGCCGATCTCCGCCCGGTTGATGGCCGACCTGTTCAAGACCGCCGGCGCCGACCGACTGATCGTGGTCGACCTGCACGCCGACCAGATCCAGGGCTTCTTCGACGGCCCGGTCGACCACCTGATGGCGCTGCCCATCCTCGCCGACTACGTCCGCGAGAAGTACGGCGACCAGCGGATGGCGGTCGTCTCGCCCGACGCCGGTCGGATCAAGGTGGCCGAGCGCTGGTCGGCGAAGCTCGGTGGGGTTCCCCTGGCCTTCATCCACAAGACGCGGCGCGAGGACCGGCCCAACGAGACCGTCGCCAACCGGGTCGTCGGACAGGTCGAGGGCCGGATGTGCGTGCTCGTGGACGACATGATCGACACCGGTGGCACGATCGTGAAGGCCGCCGAGGCACTGATGGCCGACGGGGCCGCCGGGGTGATCATCGCCGCGACCCATGCACTGCTCTCCGAGCCCGCCGTCGATCGACTCAAGAACAGCCCGGCGGCAGAGGTGATCGTCACCGATACCTTGCCGCTCAGCGACGACCGGATGTTCGACAAGCTGACCTGCCTCTCGATCGCGCCGCTCATCTCGCGCGCGATCAAGGAGGTCTTCGAGGACGGATCGGTTACCTCGATGTTCGACGGCCACGCATGAGGCACGTCTGACGGCTGACCGGCCGGGTCAGGTGCGAGGCTGCCAGCGGCGACGCAGGGTCGCCAGGATCTGTCGTACGCCCGCGCGGTCTCGAGGACGAAGACTCGATCGAGTAGGTAAGCACGGCGCGCCCAGGCCACGTTCTGAATGCGCGACGAGCCCGACTTGAACGTGCCGCAGTGCAGCCACAGGTCGCGGTGTCATGAATTTTCCTGGCCGTCATCGGGCCCGCCGAGGTGTGCGACGAAATCTGCGAAGTGCCCCGGGGCGGTTGTCCAGTCGAACCTGAACGTGGGGTCGGGGATGCGCCAGTCCGGGCCGTAGTTGGACTCGAGCAGAGGCTCCGGGCGGCGCGGGAGCATGACCTGGACCCCCGAGACCTGCCGGGGGACCAGCGGGAGCAGGTCCTCCCGCGCCACCTGGCCGTGGGTGTGGGGCCACACGTACACGCCGTCGGGTGCCATCCATGCCGGGAAAGAGGTCGACCCTGACCCCGCCGTGCACGCGCACCTTGCTGTGCCTCCTGCGGAGCTTCTCGAACTCGAGGTCGAGCAGCCCCGCCTCGGCAAGCCGTGCCCGCAGGGCAGTCCACTCCGCAGCCGCGTCCACCTGGTCTCCCGCGGACAGGATCACCGCGAGGTCGACGTCGTCGTCATGGTCGATCAGGCCACCGTCTCGGACCAGTCCGAGCAGGGTGCCGGAGTTGACGAAGCACCGGTAGCCCAGCCCGGCGATCGCCTCGATGATCGCCGCGACCTCGTGCCAGACCGCGCTTGCCGTCGTCGCGCGCCGAGCGCGCGGTGGTACCCGTGCGGTCCCAGCGTGTCCGGTCCCAGGGCCTTGCGGCAGGTCTCCCAGAAGCGGTCGAAGTCGGCCATGGTGCCGTTGGCGCGGTTCCGCTCACGCATCCGGCCGAGCTGACCGAACACACGCCGGGGCTCGTTGCCGGAACAGCAGGTCGGTGAGCACGCTCGCCTCCCGCCAGTGGCGGCCGCGGCGCTCGCCCGGGACCGCATCCAGCCGCTCCCGGAGGACGGTGTGCTCCGCCGGGTCTCTCCGGTCGGTGGTCATGAGCTCCTCGACCCGGGCTCGTACCTCCTCGGCCACCTGCCGGGCGGTGCCGGTCACCTTCGCCTCCGCACGTCGTCCAGTGCATCGTCCCACTCCCGGCGCAGGACGGTCGGCACGTCACCCGCGAGCGCGGCCTCCAGGGCGGCGAGGTCGGGCGCCGTGAGCGGGATCCTCGGGAAGGCCGCCCGACCGACCAGCTGGGAGAACGCCTGCCCCCGGGCGCCGGCGACCGCCGGTGCCTCGGCGAGGTAGCGGGCGACGTACGGGTGCACGAGGGCCCACTGCTCGGGGTTCCAGAATCCCTCCGCGAGCGCAACGAAGCGACGGTTGGAGACGCTCGCGGTCCTCGAACATCCAGGACCACGCCGCTGCCTTGGAGTCCGGGTCGGGGATCGCTGCCAGGGCGGTCGCGGCGCCCAGGTCACCCACCACGGTGCCGTCGCCTACCCGTTCCTCCTCGACCGCGTCGGTGGCCATGGCGCCGAGGGATGCGAGCCGGTGTGATCGCGGCCCAGCGCAGCTGGGGATCGAGCTCGATCCCGGTGTGAGTGACGCGGTCGACGAGCCAGCCTTCGAGGAGGACGGCGTCGGGCGTGGTGCCGGCGAGGGACCGGCTGAGCGAGACGGCGATCTCAGGGGCAGGCCCGGATGCCAGGCCGCTCTCGCAGGCTGCCGCCACCCGGGCAACGGCGTCGGCCACCTCGTCCGGCTCGAGATGACGTGGGATCAGCACCCTGCGGGTCCAGCTCAGCACGGCGTCGACGATGCCCACGTGCGGGTCGCGCGGGATGTGTCGCGTCAGCAGCTCCAGGTAGTCGGCTGCGGCGAGCTCTCCGCAGCGAACGAGGTCGATGGCGGTGCTCCACAGGATCGCGCGGACGTCGTCATCAGCGATGGATGCCAGATCCTGCGTCACGCGGTCCCACGACCGCTGGTCCGGCCGGATCCGGGCGAACGTCTCGCCGGCGCCGTTCGGCACGATCACGGCGGCGTCGTCGAGGCGCACCGGCTCCTCGTCGATGTCGAGCACGACGGAGTCCAGGGCGGTGAGGGACTCGTCGTAGGAAATGACCCGGATCCGGTGCGGCCGGCTGCCCTCGCGGCGGAGCACGGGACCGTCCGCGTCGCGAGAGACCCGGAGGGTGTCGAAGCCCGTCGTCCGCAACCAGGCCTCGACCCAAACGCGCACGTCGCGGTCCGTGGCTCCGTCCAGGGCGTCGACGAAGTCGGCGAGCGTGGCGTTGCCGAACCGGTGTCGCGTCAGGTAGGCGTTGACGCCGGCCAGGAACTCGTCGTCTCCCAGCCAGGTCACCAACTGCCGGATCACCGAGTGGCCCTTCGCGTAGGAAATCATGTCGAAGTTGCCCGCGGCATGGTCCACGTCGACCACGTCCTCGGCCACACCTGCGACCGGATGGGTCGAGCGGCGTTCGTCGGCGGCGTACGCGCTGGTCTTGCGGCCGACCGTGAAGTCGACGAAGGTGCCCGCGAAGCCCGCGGCGTCCTGCGCCACCCGGAAGCCCATGTAGTCGGCGAAGGACTCCTGCAGCCAGGTGTCCTCCCACCAGCGCATCGTCACCAGGTCGCCGAACCACATGTGCGCCATCTCGTGGGCGATGACCATGCCCCGCTGTCGGCGCTCACCCTCGGTCACCCGCCCGATCGGCAGGTACTCGTCGCGATAGGTGACGCAGCCCGGTGTCTCCAGCGCACCCCAGTTCTGGCCGGGCACGAACATCTGGTCGTAGGAGTCGAACGCGTACGGCTCGTCGAACATCGACGCGTAGTGGTCGAAGCACTTGGTCGTGATCTGCCGGAGCTCCTCGGCGTCCCGGTCGAGCTCGGCCGACAGGGAGCGACGGGCGTGCCAGCCGAACGGCAGTCCCGCGTGCTCCCACGTCACAGATTGCCACGGCCCCGCGCACACCACGAACATCGCGGGTGGGATCGGCGGTGTGGTCGCGAACCGCCAGCGCTCACCGTCGCGGGCGCTCACCCGGCCGTTCGCGATCACCGTCCACTCTTTCGGCGCGGTGACCGCGAGGGACACCGGGCCTTTGAGGTCGTTCTGGTCGAAGCAGGGGAAGACACGCTGGGCGATGTCCATGCCGACGTACGCCGACACGTAGGTCTCGCCGTCGGCGGGATCGGTGAAGGTGTGCATGCCGTCGCCGTCGGTGACATACGGAACCCGCGCTTCGACCACGACCTCGTTCTGCTCGGCGAGGTCGTGCAGACCGATTCGCTGCCCGTCGTACGGGCCGGCGCTGACACCGTCGACGGTGACGTCTGTGGCTCGGGCCAGCTCGAGGAACGTGCTCGACCCCGGGACCGTGCAGGTGAAGCGGACCGTCGTCCGGCACCCGAAGGTCTCCCGTTCGGTGAGGTCGAGCTCGATGTCGTAGGCGACGTCGGTGATCTGGGCGGCCCTGGTGCGGGCCTCGTCGAGGGTCAGGGACACGGGCCGACGTTATCCCTCGCCGGATGCCGATCGGCCTGGGGCCGGCGCGGATTCGCACCAGACGTGCCGCACGGATAGGATCGAGGCGTTGCCTCGGCGAGGGAGCGGCTCTGAACATCTCAGGGGGCTCCGTGATCGACAGGGCGGGTTGAAACGCCGCGCTGTCGCGCGGCGTTCGTCGTTTCCGGCCCGGGCACCAGGACGAAACCCACACGAGGAGAAGCCGCATGCCGCCCGAGAAGATCACTGCCGAGTCCCGTACCGAGTTCGGCAAGGGCGCCGCACGCCGGATCCGGCGCTTGGACAAGGTGCCCGCCGTCGTCTACGGCCATGGCAAGGATCCGATCCACATCACCCTCCCGGGCCACGACACGATGATGGCGCTCAAGCACGGTGGCGCGAACGCCCTGCTCGAGCTGGAGATCGACGGCTCGACCCAGCTCGGCCTGACCAAGCAGGTGCAGATCGACCCGATCACGCGGCACCTCGAGCACATCGACTTCGTCGCCGTCCGCAAGGGCGAGAAGGTCACCGTGAACGTCCCGATCCACCTCGTGGGAGAGGCCGCCCCGGAGACCTTGGTCGTCACGCGAGAACTCAACGATCTCGCTCGAGGCCGAGGCCACGCACATCCCCGAGTACATCGAGGTCAGCATCGAGGGCGCCGCGATCGGCACCCAGATCCTGGCGTCCCAGCTGGACCTGCCCACCGGTTCCCTGCTCCTCACCGATGACGAGACTCTGATCGTCAACGTGACCAACGCGCCGACCCAGGAAGAGCTCGAGGCGGAGCTGGAGGAGGCCGAGGCCGAGGCCGGCATCGAGCGCGAGGAGTCCGACGCCGACATCGCCGAGCGCGAGGAGGCCGAGGCGGCTGCCACGGAGGGCGAGGCCGCGGAGGGCGAGGAGACCGAGGCACCTGCCGAGGGTGGCGACGAGGAGTGATCCTCGGGCTCTGCTCGACCCCGTGAACATGTGGCTCGTGGTCGGGCTGGGGAACCCCGGCCCGACCTACGCCGGCCACCGGCACAACGTCGGCTACCACGTCGCCGACGAGCTCGCCGACCGGATCGGATCGGTCCGGTGGCGCGCGCACAAGTCCGGACGCGCCGAAGTGATCGAGGGCAGGTTCGGCGCTCCCGGGACGGACGCCCCCCGGGTCGTCCTGGCCCGCCCCCGCGGCTACATGAACGAGTCCGGCGGCCCGGTGAAGGCACTGGCCTCGTTCTACAAGATCGCGCCCGACCGGATCGTGGCCGTCCACGACGAGCTGGACATCCCGTTCGGGACCCTTCGGGTCAAGCTCGGTGGCGGCGACAACGGGCACAACGGGCTGCGGTCGCTGCGGTCCTCGCTGGGCACGGGGGACTTCCATCGGGTGCGGGTCGGCGTCGGCCGACCGCACGGCCGCCAGGAGGTCGCCGACTTCCTGTTGTCGGACTTCTCCGCTGTCGAGCGCAAGGAGCTTCCGTTCCAGGTCGACCGAGCGGCCGACGCGGTGGAGTGCCTGCTGACGGAGGGTCTGTCCGCGACCCAGCAGCGGTACAACTCCTGACGGTCTGGACGGGCATAGGGTGTCGCCCGTGACCTTCGAACCCGGCACCCCGCTCGCAGACGCCGACAACGACCACGTCCTCGCCGCCTGGCTCGCCACCGTTGCCGGCGAACGCCTGCTCCAGGTACGGGGCGAAGGCCTCGAGGGCCGCGAGCTCAAGGATGCCGGCGACGCCGCCGCCCACGAGTTGCTGATGCGGCTTCTCGCGGAGCTCCGCCCGGCCGATGCCGTGCTCTCCGAGGAGGGGCCGGACGAGCGAGTCGACAGGGTCGACCGGCACTCTGCCTCGAGGGTGTGGATCATCGATCCCCTGGACGGAACCCGCGAGTTCTCCGAGGTTCCCCGCGACGACTGGGCGGTCCACGTGGCGCTGTGGCAGGACGGCGACCTCGTCGCCGGGGCCGTGGCCCAGCCCGCCCTGGGCGAGACGTTCAGCACCGGCCGGCCGCCCGTCGTGCCTCCACGGAGCTCCGAGCGCCCGCGGATCGCCGTGTCCCGCACCCGTCCGCCGTCCTTCGTGGAGGCGCTCGGCGCCGAGCTGGACGCAGAACTGGTGCCGATGGGATCCGCCGGGGTGAAGGTGATGTCGGTGGTCCGCGACGTCGCGGACGCCTACGTCCACGCCGGCGGGCAGTACGAGTGGGACAACGCCGCCCCCGTGGCGGTCGCCCGCGCGGCGGGACTGTTCTGCTCCCGGGTCGATGGCTCGAAGCTGGCCTACAACCAGCAGGACGTGTCCCTTCCCGACCTGATCGTCTGCCGCCCCGAGCTGGCGGACCGGATCGTCGACTTCGTCAAGCGGCACGGCACGGACTGAGCGGTCCTGGACTGAGCGGCACGGACTGGACGGCAGGGACTGAACGGCAGGGACTGAACGGCAGGGACTGAACGGCAGGGACTGGGAGGCCCGGGCACCGGCTCGCCTAGCTGACGTCGCGCAGGTACGCGAGAACCGCAGCCTCGGCCTCGGTCCGCCGCTCGAGGTCGAGATCCGCCCGGAGCTGCCGGTAGAGATCAACCGTGGCCTGCACCGCGCGTAGGCAGTCGGCACGGTCCGGCCGGGCCACTGTGGCCGCCAGGGCGCCCAGGTGCTCGGGCGCGAGCTGCTCGACACGACGAAGGCCGCTCGGCTTCTCCGTCCTGCCAGCCGTCAGCAGCGGTGCCAAGGCGGCCCCCCGGAGCGTCGCTGAGGCCATCCACGGCCTCGAACAGCTCGCCCCGACCGACCTTCGCAGCCACGTAGTGGACCCAGACCCAGAACCGATCCTCGATCCACTGCGCGTCGGCGCTCGGCCACGTCGGCGTGGTGCGCGCGAGTGCATCGCGGATCCGGTCGTCCCGCTGCCAGAGGACCAGCCCGTCCTCGACCCGCGTGTCGAGGTCGTCCACGGAGACGAACTTCAGGTCGACGTGCGTCGCAGGTGGCCCGTACAGGGTGATCAGGAGCCGTGGTTCACCGACGTGCTCGCCGGTGAACGCGACCAGCAACGGCCCCAGCCGGCTGGCGAAGTCCATGGCCTCGGCCACGAGGTGACGATGGGCCTCGGCGGTGCTCACGAGCACCAGGTCCAGGTCGGAGTACTCGTCCGCGGTGCCGCTGGCAACCGATCCTCCGACGATGACCGCCAGAAGTCGGTCGTCCTCGCAAGCCGCGGTGACCGCACCGGCGGCGAACTGCCGGAGCCGCGCCGGGATCCGCTCGAGGGTCTCGGACATGCTCACCCTTCACTGTCGGTGCCGCACCGGGGTGGTGGTCGGTGCGCTTCGCCTCAGTCTGGGTACGACGTCACTCGTCCGGCAACCGAGTTTGTCGCCCTCAGCGCACCGGGCCGGTCACGACGTCGGTGGCGTGCATCGACAGCCAACGCGTCACCCGGTCGTTGCGCACGGCCTCCCACAGGCTCCGGTTGGCGGACGCGTCCAGGTAGACGACGCTCTGGTCGCCCTCCATCCCGGTCCCCAAGACGGGGACGGTCATGAAGTCGACGTCGCCGGTGGACATGCCACGCAGGTCGAAGGCGAGGCTGCGCAGGTCTCCGACGGACCATCCGGAGTCCACCGAGACGTGCCGGCTCAGGGTGTCGAGGACGTCGTACGCCGTGCGCGGTCCGTCGTTGCGCAGGGACTGGAGGGTCGAGCGCATGAGACTGCGCACGAAGGCCTGCTGTCGCTGGACCCGGTCGAAGTCGCCGCGCGGCAGCCCGTAGCGTTGCCGCACGTAGAGGAGCGCCTCCTCTCCGTCCAGGTGGTGTTCGCCCTTGGCCCACACCACGTTGCGCGCCGTGTCCTCGACGGTCTGCGGAACCTTGATGTCCACCCCGCCCAGGGTGTCGGTGAGCGCCTCGAACCCGATCATGTCGATGACGGCAAGGTGGTCGATCCGGACCCCGGTGTACTGCTCCACCGTCTCGATGGCCAGGGACGGACCGGAGAACGAGAACGCGGCGTTGATCTTGTTGGTCCCGTAGCCGGGTACGTCGACCCAGGAGTCGCGCGGGATCGAGATCAGCGACGCGCCCTCCCGGTCGCCGTCGATGTGCAGGATCATGATCGCGTCGGTGCGCTGGGCGCCGGGGATCCACTCCTCCCCGGTCCCGTCGAGGCCGGTCGCGGAACCCTCGGCGCGACGGTCGGTGCCCATCACCAGGATGTTGAGCGAGCTGGCCGCCGTGCCGGTGGTGGGCTTCGCGGGTCGGTTGTCCAGGCCCGTGAAGACGTTGTCGATCCGCTGGATCTGACTGTCCAGCCGGTTCTGGAGATAGAAGACCCCGGCGACGGCGGCCAGGGCGAGGAACAGCGTGCACGCCAACAGTCCGAGCAGGGCCTTGCGGACCGGGTGCCGGCGTCGTGGGGTCACCACGATGTTCACCGGCGCGACCGGTTCCGGAGACCGTTGGGCAGTCGTCAGCTCGTTCACGACCAATGCTCCCCCCTTGCGCATGTCGCGGCGAACGTCACCCTAGGAAGGTCGACGCCGCGGCCCGGCGACCGGTGTCAGGACTTGCCCCATATGGGGCACGGGCGAGTGACGGAAGACGGCGAAAGCCCAGCTCCGGTGGGGGATTTGGGCCCCGCGACGGGTCGATCCCCAATATCGACGAAAACGGTTACCGAGCCCACGGCTGCCCCGATCCGGCGGGGCACGCTGTCCGGACGCTGAGCTCAGGAGGGTGTGCTCCGCCAACGGGGACAGCGCCGACCGCAACCACTACAGGACAGGTACGCGCCGTGACGCTGAACGCATTCGTCGACGCACGCGACGGTGCCCTCACCCCCGAGGACGAGACGATCGGGGTCAACGGCCGGGCGGTCAACGGACTGGCGACCGACATCGCAACCGTATCCAGTCGCGACCGCACGGCATGGACGATCTCTCGCGCATTCCACAGGAACCTCGATGCCCAGGTCCGACTGTGGATGCCGGTGCTCGCCGGCGCCGCGGCCGCGGCCGTGCTCGGATTGCGACCGGTCGTCGCCCTGGTAGTACTGGCCGCGTGGGTCGTCGTCCACCTCAGCGCCGAGGGAACCCGGCTCCGTCCGGGGTTGCCCAGCCTCGCGACGTACACCCGGCAGCTGGCCCTCCCGTTCGCGTTGGCCGCACTGGCCGTCGTCGTCGGCCTGGCGCCGGAGCGCTCTCTCACCCGCGCCCTCCTGGTCACGTCGGTGGCGACCGGCACGATGCTCCTCACCGCCCTGGCGCAGCGCGGCCGCCGGACCCCGGTGCGGCTCCTCATCGCAGGCGATCGCTCGAGCGTCGGCCAGGCGGCGACAGGATGGACACAGCGCAAGGACCTGACGCTCGTGGGTGCTCTGCTCGTGGGCGACCAGTCCGACGGTGCCGACGCGGACCTGGACTACGAGAGCTTCGGACTGCCCACGGTTCAGGGCATGGACGACGTGGCGGCGCGGGCGGCGCGGCTGGGAGCCGACGCCGTCGTTGTCCTGCCCTCGCCGGGCATCGCCTTCTCCGACATCCGCCGGCTCGGTTGGGCACTCGAGGGCACCGGCGTGACGCTGGCGGTCAAGACCGAGCTGTGCGGCGTGGCGCCGCACCGAGTGGCCGTTACCGCGCTGGCCGGCTGCACCGTCGCCGAGATCAGCCCGAGCCGTCCCTCGATGCTCGTCCGCGGACTGAAGGCCGCCATCGACCGGGTGGGCGGTGCGCTGCTGCTGGTCCTGCTGGCCCCGGTGCTGGCGGCGATGATCGTGGTGATCCGGCTCGAGTCGTCCGGCCCCGGCCTCTTCACCCAGATCCGGGTCGGTCAGGGTGGTCGCCCGTTCCGGCTCTACAAGATGCGGACGATGTGCGCTGAGGCCGAGGCCCTGAAGGACCGGCTCGACGACGTGGACGAAGGCAACGGCGTCCTGTTCAAGGTGCGGCGGGATCCCCGGATCACGCGCTTCGGGGGCGTGCTGCGCCGGACGTCGCTGGACGAGCTGCCCCAGCTGATCAATGTGGTGCGCGGAGAGATGTCGCTCGTGGGGCCGCGGCCGGCCCTGCCGGAGGAAGTCGCCCAGTACGACGAGATCGTGCGCCGCCGACTCGCCGTCCGGCCCGGCATGACCGGTCTCTGGCAGGTCAGCGGTCGCTCGGACCTCGACTGGGACACCACCGTCAATCTGGACCTGCACTACACCGACAACATCACCATCGCCGAGGACCTGCGGATCTGCCTGCGCACGGTCGGAGCCGTCACCAGCGGCAAAGGGGCGTACTGATGACCAAGTCGCCAGCCCGGCCAACGACCGGGCCGGTGCTGATGGTGAGCACCCAGGGTGGGCACCTGACCCAGTTGCTCGTGCTCGAGTCCTGGTGGCGCGACCGGCCCCGGCTGTGGGTGTGCCCGGACACGCCGGACGTCGTCGACCGGCTGCAGGGGGAGCGCGTGATCACGTCGTACTCGCCCACGACCCGCAACCTTCCCAACACGCTGCGCAACCTGTGGCTGGCGATCCGGGTGGTCGTGCGCGAGCGGCCCCAGATGGTGGTCAGCGCCGGGGCCGGGGTCGCGGTGCCCTTCTTCCTCGTGGCCTGGCTGCTGCGCATCCCCACGGTCTTCATCGAGGTCTACGACCGCGTCGACTCGCCGACGATGACCGGCCGCCTGTGTGGTCCGTTCACCACCCGTCGAATCGTCCAGTGGGACCAGCAGCTCGACTTCTACCCCGACGCACGCCTGGTGGGACCACTGCTGTGAGCGCCCTCGTCTTCGTCATGGTCGGGACCGACCACCACCCGTTCGACCGCCTTGTCGACTGGGTCGACGACGCCGCGCGACGACGCCCGGACACCAGGTTCGTGGTCCAGCACGGCGACAGCAAGGCGCCGCGGGTGGCGGAGGGCCACAGCTTCCTGCCCCACCGACGGATTGGCGAGCTCCTGGCAGAGGCGGCTGGCGCCGTCTGTCACGGCGGGCCCGGGACCATCATGGATGCTCGCGATGCCGGGCACGTGCCGATCTGTGTACCGCGCGATCCGGCGCTCGGAGAGCACGTCGACGGCCACCAGCAGCGCTTCGCTGCACTGGTCCACCGTGCCGGCGTGGTGACGCGGGCCGAGACCGTGGTCGACTTCCACGCGGCCCTGGACGAGGTGCTCGCCAAATCTGTTGAAGGAAGGGCGTCCGCTCGGCCGACCAGCTCCGCCACCGAGGCGGCCCGCGAAAGCCTGGCGCACGAGCTCGACCAGCTCATGATCCCGCGGCCACGCGGCCCCCGGTGGGGCCGCGTCGCTGCCGGTCGCGGGCAGCACTCGCTGATGCCTCCGGGCGGAGCCTCACCGTCTCGCAGGTGGGGTGCAGTGCCCAATTTGGGGGACGTCGCCACGGACCCGGCGTCGAGGGCGATCACCAGTGCCAGCATCACAACCGGCTCCACGTGGAGCCGCGTCATGTCAGCCGGGGGTTGGGGAACCGCAGTGTCTATCATCTTGAACGGCGTTGCTCGCCGTCCTCACCGTCCCCACCGCCCCCGTCGCTCGGCCTCCGTGGCGCTCGCCCTGGTGATCGGAGTCGGGTCCGTGCTCGCGGCAGTCGTCGCGACGGCACCGTCAGCGAGCGCCGCGCCGCCGGTACTCAGCCACGTCACCGACATCAGCACCGCCGGGAATCGATCCACCCATTCGGTCCGGATCCCGACCACCGTGCAGGCAGGCGACCGCCTGGTCCTGTTCCTGACCTGGAACTCGCAGGTGACGGCGGGAAGTCCGGGAGCCGGCTGGACCCAGTTGCAGGCCCGCACCGGGAGCGGCATCAGCGGCCGGGTCTGGACGAAGGAAGCGGTCGCCGCTGACGTGAACGCCATGGTCAGGGTGACCACCTCATCGGCCGCCAAGTCGGTGTTCACCGTGGTGGCCTACCGCAGCACCGGCAACGACGTCCCGGTGACGGCCTCGGCCGTCGGAGGCGCGAACGCGCCGACCAGCAGTCACACCACTCCGGCCGCCGCTGTCGCGGATCCCAACTCGTGGCTGGTGAGCGCCTGGAGTGAGAAGTCAGCCACGACGCCGACCTGGAACCTGCCGGCCACCGTCACGTCGCGAGACAGCAGGTCGGCGACCGGCGCGGGCAAGATCAGCATGGTGGTGGCGGACTCCAACGGCGGCGTCCCGACCGGAACGGCTGCCGGCCGCACCGCCACGACCAGCACGTCGGTCTCGCGCTCCATGCTCTACTCGGTCGTGGTCAGCCCCGGGGTGGGCGACGTGGTTCCGAACACGCCACCCACGGCGGAGTTCACGTTCTCCTGCGCCTCGCTCGAGTGCGACTTCGACGCCGTCGACTCCGACGACGCCGACGGTGACGCCCTCACCTATGACTGGGACTTCGGCGACGGCCAGGACGGCAGCGGCGTCGCCCCGTCCCACACCTACGCCAGCGGCGGCACCCGGACCGTGACCCTGACCGTCGACGACGGCAGCGACACCGACACCGCGACCGAGTCGGTCACGGTCACCGCAGCCCCGGCCCCGCCGGGCAACCAGCCGAGGCCCGGCCACACCAGCGTGGTGCCCGATACCGCGAACACGCAGATGCCCCGGATCAGCGGGCGGGGAGATCTGGGACATCGAGGTGGTCGGCAACCGTGCCTTCGTCGTCGGCGGCTTCACCTCCGCCGTCAACGTGGCGGGCAACGGGGCCACCGTGACCCAGCCGAACCTGATGGCCTTCAACATCAACACCGGCCTGATCGACACCACGTTCCGCCCCTCGTTCGACGCAGCGGCGTCAATGCGGTCGAGGCGTCGCCGGACGGCACCAAGCTGTTCGTCGCCGGCGAGTTCAACACCGTCAACGGCGTCGCCAAGCGGAAGTTCGCCTCCCTGAACCTCACCACCGGGGCCCCGATCGCCGGCTTCCAGGCCAACGGCGACAGCCGCGGCACCGCTCTCGAGGCCACCAACACGACCGTTTACGTCGGCGGCCGGTTCAGCGCCATCAACGGCCGGGCCCGCGTGGGTCTCGCAGCCGTCGATGCCGCCACCGGCGAGGTCGACATGGCGTTCGACAACCAGCTCGCCGGCGGGATCGGAACCAACGGCACCATGCAGGTGCAGCAGCTCAAGCTCACCCACGACAGCTCCAAGCTGCTGGTCGTGCACACCGCTCGCAGGATCGACGGACAGGACCGGTACGGCGTCGGCCTGATCGACACCGCCACCAAGCAGCTCCTGCCCTGGCACACCAAGCTGTGGGAGGACAACCTCCAGTACGTCGGCGGCATCCAGCGCATCTACGCCGGTGACATCGCCCCCGACGACTCGTTCTTCGTCGTCGGCAGCGGGTCCGGCGGAGACCGACCACCGATCAACGACACGGCCATCGCCTTCGACATCGACGGTGGTGCCAACCAGGAGCCGCTGTGGGTCTCTCGAGCCTTCGACAGCATCTACTCCCTCGCGATCACCGAGCGCGCGGTCTACATCGGCGGCCACTTCCAGTGGAACGAGTCGCCCACCGCGCCCGACCCGTGGCCCGGCCTCGACGATGTCGGCTACGGCACCGGCCAGGGCCTGTCCGGGTACGGCTTGGGTGACGCCGTCGTCCGGCGCGACCACCTGGGCGCCCTGAACCCAACCGACGGCAAGGCTCTCGAGTGGCACCCCGGCTCCAACTCCTTCGAGGGCAACAAGGCCATGCTCGCGACCCCGCACGGGCTACTGACCGGTGGCGACACCAACCGCCAGGGAGGCGGGAACGTCGGTCGCGTCGCGTTCTTCGACTTCGACCAGCTGCCCGCAGCCAGCACGACAGACACCACGATCACGAACCCGATCATGGGTCGGGTCGTGCCGACCAACCAGCAGTTCGTGATCGAAGGGACCGCCCGGACGACCGGCACGATCGCTCGCGTCCAGGTCGAGATCCAGAGCGGCAGCCAGTACTTGCAGGACAACCTCACCACCTGGGGTGCCTTCAACACGATCGACGCGTCGCTGGGCACAGGCCCGGCCGGCCAAAGGCCGTGGTCCCTGCCGGTGTCCATCGCGACTGCCCGCGAGATGACGATCCGGGCCCGGGCGATCGCCACCAACGGCAACCAGGACCCGGTCAAGGCGACCAAGAAGATCGAGTCGTTCAGCTTCGACGACCTGCCGCCGGCCACCAGCATCACTTCGCCCAGCTCGGCGCTCCAGGCCTCGACCTCGTTCGTCCTGCGTGGCAACGCTTCGGACGACAAGGGTGTCAACGCCGTGTCGCTCTACATCCGCGACGTCGTGACCGACCAGTTCCTGACGGAGGACGGCACGCTCGTCGACGACTACACCACGTTCCGGATCGAGCCCGACGTCGTCGGCGCGACCAGCACCACCTGGCAACACGCGGTGGACCTGCCCCACGAGGGCAACTGGAAGATCGGCGCCATGGCGGTCGACACCATCGGGCAGTCCGACGACCGGTGGGTCACGGCGGAGTACACCGTGGACTCGTCCGGACAGCCGCCGACGGTGACGATCGCCCAGCCGGTCGCGGTGACGCCACCAGTAGTCCCACCCACGCTCACGATGACCCCTGGCGGTCGGGTCACGTTCTCCGGGACGGCCACGGACGACCAGGCCCTGGCGACGGTCGAGGTGGCCATGCTCAACGCCACCACGCGGGAGAACATGGCCGCGGACGGCACCTGGGGCACCGGCTCCATCCTGAACTGGCACAAGATCTCTCCGGCCAACCTGAACCAGGCGTCGTACAACTGGACGTTCACGTCGCCGGCGGACCTGGTGCCCGGTGCTTACACCTTCGCGGTGCGGGCAACCGACAAGCAGGATCTGGCCACGCCCACCAACCTGTGGGCGGTCCAGCTCTTCAACGTGGTGGTCCCGGGTGACGCTCCGCCGAACGCACTGCTGAACGTCACCGGCAACCAGATCTCCAGCGTCCCGCACCTGGACCTGGCGGGCACGGCCACCGACGACTTCGGTGTCGACGGCGTCCGGGTGGCGGTGTATGAGAACGACTCCGACCGCTACCTGCGGGCGAACGGGTCACTGGCCACCGGCTTCGGAACGCTGGACGCCGTCCTCGCCTCACCTGATGCGACGAGCACGACCTGGACGCTGCCGGTCGATCTGCCGAACAACGGGGACTACTCCGTGACCGCCATCTCGGTCGACTCGAGCGGTCAGTGGGACCCGTCATCGTCGGGGGCGACCGCGCGGTACGCCGTCTACCCCGGTGACGCGGCACCGACCCTGCTGCCCAACCTGGCCTCGCCCACCGATGGAACGGCCTTCCCCGACTCGCGGATCTTCGTGAGCGGTCGCGCGGAGGACGACATCTCCATCGCCAGGGTCGAGGTGGCGATCGTCAACGCCGCCGGTCAGTACATGAGCAGCACCGGGACCTTCAGCACGACCGAGCGGTGGATCAACGCGTTCATCAACAGCCCGGGATCCCTGGGATCGAACTACTCCTACACCACGCCCGTGATCCCGGACGGAACGTATCGGGTCCGGGTGCGGCCGATCGACAACCACCGCCAGTTCCCGGTCTACCGCGAGGTCACGGTGACGGTGACCGCTCCGGCCGGCAACGCCCCGCCGGTCGCGAACGCCACTGTGAGCTGCAGCCAGAACGTCTGCACGTTCGACGGCCGAGGCAGCACCGACGAGAACCCGTCGACCCTGACGTACGCGTGGAACTTCGGGAACGGACGCACCGGGACTGGCGGGCTTCCGATCCACACCTACACCACGGCCGGCACGTTCACGCCGACCATGACCGTCAGGGACGAGTACGGCCTGACCTCCGTGGTGACGCTGGCTCCGGTCACGATCACCGAACCCACGGGCAACGTGCCGCCCACCGCGAGGATCACGACGCCCTCTTGTGTCGGGCTCGTCTGCACCTTCAGCGGGGCCACTTCGAGCGATCCGAACACCGGGGACTCGTTCACCTACCTGTGGAACTTCGGGGATGGCGGACCAACGAGCACCTCGTCGGCACCATCACGCACCTTCGCCACAGGCGACACCTACACCGTCTCCCTGACCGTGACCGACGGTTGGGGCAAGTCACACACGGCGACCATGCCGGTCACGGTCGCGCCATGACCTACCGCACCTGAGAAACACGGTGCCGGGCTCGCCGCCCGACGCCGCCAACACCGAGGGGGGACCTCAGAATGTCTGAACCGACTGCCGCACATGCCCGCGACCTGGGCGACTACGTGGCGCTCGCGCGGCGCCGCTGGGCGTGGATCGTGGGCTGCGTGGTCGCGGGGATCGCGGTTTCGTACATCTACCTGGGCGTCGCCCAGGAAACCTACGAGTCCACGGCGAAGGTCCTGGTGGAGTCGACCGGCACGACGGAGTCAACGACCGTCGGAGCGCGGACGAACGACGCCATCAACCTCGACACCGAGGCCCAGCTGGTGAAGTCCGAGCCGGTCTCGGCGCGGGCGGCGGAGCTGCTGGAATCCTCATTGTCACCCGTGACGCTGTCCAACCGGGTGACGGTCACTGTGCCTCCCAACACCACGGTCATGGCCATTGCGTTCACAGCTTCTACGGCCGAGGACGCGCAGCGCGGTGCCGCGATGTTCGCCCAGGCCTACCTGGAGAACCGTGAAGAGTCGGCGCAGGACAAGGTCAGCGCTGACGTCGACCGCCTCAACGGACAGATCGAAGAGACGACCGCGGACATCCAGGACCTCAGCGTGGCCATCTCGCGCCTCGACGGGCCCAAGGAGGTCACGGACCGGGCGTTCCTGGTGGCCCGGCGGACCACCCTGAACACCCAGCTGGCGTCGTACAACGCCGAGCTGGCCCCGCTTGACGGAACGGTGGTGAACCCCGGCAAGCTCATCCTCGAGGCCCAGCTCCCGGCCGGGCCGGTCGACCCGAACCCGTTCCTGATCATCCCGGCCGGGCTGATGGCCGGACTCGTGGTCGGACTCGCGCTGGCTGCCTGGAGGGAACGCATCGACAAGCGGATCCACAGTGCAGCCGAGATCGAGCGACTGTTCGGGATCGTTCCGTTGTCGACTGTCACCGCCGTGGGTCGAGGCCGGAGCGCCCGGGTGATCCACGACGTCCGCGCGCTGTACCACACGCTGCGCGCAAACGGCCCCTACGCCAGCGAGGTGGTGCTGCTCGTCGGACCCGACGCTCCAGACACTGCCGAGCACCTGTCCTACTCGCTCGCCCTGATCGCGGCCCGCTCGGGTTCGGACACGGCGTACGTCACCCGCCCCCGTTCGCCGGTCCTCGAGGCTCGTCTGCGGTCCGACGTCGAGAAGATCGGGGCGCTGCAGCTGCCCGACTACGAGCAGCTCGGTGTGGTCATCGATGGGGAGATCCGCTCGCCGAACCTGCGGGAGGAGCTGCGGGGCCTCGCCGCCACGCACGACTTCCTCATCCTCGGGCTGCCGAACGACGACCCGACCGTGGACCTCCCGATCCTCGGCCGACACGTCAACATGGCAGTCGTGGTCGTCCAGCTCGGGGTGACCACGCGAGAGAGCGTGAGCGACGTTCTCGCCGACCTGAGCAAGTCGGGCGTGACCAGGGTCTTCGCGGTCACCGTGGACCTCCGCCGCTCCATGCACTTCGGTCGCAGCCTCCGGGTCCCCGACGCGTTCGCAGACGCCGTCGAGGACCACCGGCTCCGTTCGAAGCGGGACCAGCAGATCACGATCGTGGGGGAGGCGACCGAGAGGTCTGAGCGGCCACGCCCACCGAAGGGGGTAAACGGGAGCAGCAACGGCCAGCGGCACGAGCCCCGGACCGGGCGTGACGAGAGCCCCCGAGCAGCCTCCTCCAGACGTCAGCGATGACCACGACGCTCGAGGCGGCGGTGGACTCGAGTCGCCTGGTCTTCGTAGCGGGCCTGCACCGCAGCGGCACGACGCCGCTGCTCGAGGCTGCTCGCTGCGCACCCGGAGATCAGCGGCTTTCACGCCACCGGCGTCAAGGAGGACGAGGGACAGCACCTGCAGGACGTGTATCCGGCGGCCCGGCGAGTACGGCGGTGCCGGACGGTTCGCCATGGATCCGCGCTCGCACCTGACCGAGGAGTCCGAGCTCGTCACCGCAGGACAACGCCCGACGGCTGGTGGACCAGTGGTCCTCGCACTGGGACCTGGACCGACGGCTGCTGCTGGAGAAGTCGCCGCCCAACCTGGTCCGCACCCGCTTCCTGCAGGCCCTCTTCCCGGACGCCAGGTTCGTCGTGGTGGTCCGGCACCCGGTCGTGGTCGCGTTCTCGACCCAGAAGTGGGCGGGACCCCTGGCCGGCCTGGCGCCGCTGCTGGAGCACTGGATCCGGGCGCACGAGACCTTCCTCGCCGATGTCGAGCACCTGCGCAATGTGCACGTCGTCAAGTACGAGCGACTGGTCGACGACCCTGCCGGCACCCTGGCCGGCGTTGCCGACTTCCTCGGCCTGTCGCGGACCGATCGACGCCGACGCGCTCGACGGGCACCGGAGCGACGCCTACGTCAGCCGCTGGGCGGCGCTCACCCACGCCCGTTCGCCGCTGACCCGACGACGCGTGGCACGCCTGCGCGGGCGCTTCGCCGACCGGGTGCGGGCCTTCGGGTACGACTTCGACGATCTCGAGCAGGTCGAGGACTTTCCGGCCCGGACGACCGACCCCGGAGTGCCTGCAGTCACCGCTGAGCGTCCTTTACGTCGGCGGCATGCCGCGCAGTGGATCGACGCTGACCGACCTGATGCTGCACCAGCTGCCGGACCACATCGGGATCGGCGAGCTGTTCTACCTCTGGCGCAACGGGCTGGCCCACGACGGCCTCTGCGCCTGCTCGGCGAGCTTCTCGGAGTGCCCGTTCTGGTCGGAGGTGGGCCGGGTCGCCTTCGGGGGCTGGGACCGGACCGACCCCGACCACGTCATGCGACTCCAGGAGCAGGTCGACCGCACCTCACGGCTCCCGCTGCTGATCTCACCGATCCGGCCCAGGCGGTTCGCGGCGCAGCTCGAGGAGTACTCGGAGATCCTGAGGCGCCTCTACTCGGGCATCGTGACCGTCTCCGGCCAGAGCGTCGTCGTGGACTCCTCCAAGCGCCCGTCCCTGGCCTACATCCTGCGCACGATGCCGGACGTCGACCTCAGTGTCGTGCACGTGGTGCGCGACCCACGCGGGCGTCGCCTTCTCGTTCGCCAAGCACGTCGCGTTGCCGACGGAGCTGCACTGCGCTCCGAGATGCCGCGCAGCACGACGCGCAAGGTCAGCCGCCGATGGGTGATCGGTGAACCTCCTCATCGCCGGACTGCGCCAGCTCGGTGTGCCGGTCACGCGGGTGCGCTACGAGGACCTGGTGGCGGAGCCCGCAGCGGGAGCTGCGCAAGGTGCTCGAGCTCACGAACGGCGGACACATCGGAAGAGGTCCTCGGATACGTCACCGACGACGGGCGTCACCGTTCCCCGGACCCACGTGGTGGCCGGCGGCCGGATCCGGTTGGCCAGCGGCACGATGCCGTTGCGGCTCGACGAGCAGTGGCAACGCGACATGCCCGCCCGGTCCCGGCGTCTCGTCGGAGCTGATGACCGCGCCGGTGCGGCGGAGGTACGGCTACCGATGAGGCGCGCATCATGACCATCATCGACCGAACGACCGGCCGGACGTCGCGGCAGCGAGGAGTGGGTCCGCGACCCGCTGGCCTCGGACGTCGACAACCGCCTCGTCGTACGCGTCCCGGTCGAGCCGGTGGAGCGCAGGCCGGCTCGCGGGACGTGGCCCGTGCCTCGCCGCGACCCGTCGGCTCCCCGCGGGTGGCCGATCGCCGCTGGCAGTCGCCGGGTGGCCGGTGTGGTGGGCACTCGGCGTCACCAACCTGGTGTTCCCGTTCTGCGCGATCCTCCTGGCCTGGCAGCTCGCGCAGCGACGGCAGCGTTCGGGTGCCTCCCGGGCTTCTGGATCTGGATCCTGTTCCTGATGCTGGTGGTCTTCAGCGGGTTCGCGATCGACGTCGATGTTGCTGGGCGCGGCCACATCCGAGGGGATCGGTCGCTACTTCGCGTTCGGCTTCCGCGTGCTCAACTACCTCGCCGTCACGGTGATGCTGCTCTTCGTCGGCAACATGAGCGAGGCCGAGCTTCCGCGCCGACGGTGATCAAGTGGATCTGCGCTCTGGGCGTGTCGGCGATCGCCCTCGCGGTGGTGTCGCTGTTCCTGCCCGAGTTCGGCTTCACGACCCCGGCGTCGTACGTGCTGCCTGGCGCGCTGCGCGACGAGGGAAGTGGTCTGGTGAAGCTTGCCCAGTACCAGCCGGTCCTGGGAGACCCGGCGCCTCGACCGTCGGCGCCGTTCGCGTTCACGAACGCCTGGGGCCACAACCTCTCGCTCCTGCTCGTCTGGCTGGTCGTCGGCTGGGGTGTCCTGGGGTCCAAGCGCAAGCGCACGGCCCTGTGGTGCCTGCTCGCTCGTCGCCGTGGTCCCGGTCGTCTTCTCGCTCAACCGCGGGATGTGGATCGGCATCGCCCTGTCCCTCCTGGTCGTCGCACTCAGGCTCGCCTTCCGCGGGCGGCTGAAGATCCTGGGTGCGATCGTCCTCCTGGTCACCGTGGGGGCGCTCGTGTTCGCCGCCTCGCCGCTGGAGTCGATCGCGTCAGGAGCGTCTCGACACCGGGCACAGCAACGACGTCCGAGGCTCCCTGCTGGGATCGGCGGTCGACGCGGCCGCAGCAGTCGCCGGTGATCGGCTTCGGGAGCACCCGGAAGACTCTCGGCAGCGATGCCTCGATCGCGATCGGCCCGTCCGAGGCGTGCCCGAGGTGCGGGTCGCGCAACATCGGGAGCACGGGGCAGCTGACCCTGCTGCTCATCTCGCAGGGCTTCCTGGGAGTCCTGCTGTACGGCGGGTTCCTGTTCCGCATCATCTGGCGCTACGCACGGGATCATTCGGCGCTCGGCATCGCCGGCACCCTGGTGGTGGGCCTGGAGACTGTTCTACGCGGGGTTCTACTCCGCGTTGACCATGCCGCTGGCGATCACGTTCCTCTCCATCGGGCTGCTGTGGCGCAACGACGAGCTGCGTCGAGCCGCGGAGGCGACATGACCGTGCGACCACACCCGCCCATGCAAGGGGAAGGCGCGGCCGTCGATCTGCTGGCTGCGCTGTACCCACCGCCGTTCGCCGTGCAGGCCGGGGCGGGCCGATTCGGAGCGGCACCGACGGTCACCAAGGCCGCCTGGGCCGCGATCCCGTCTGTCGAGAACCCCAAGCTGCTGGTGCCGCTCGGCAGCCGGTCGGCGTCGATCCGCACCATGCGTCGTCAGCTCAACGGGCGCCGTCTGCGCACCCGGATGGCCAGGGCCGGACTGACCCTTGCGACGGGAACTGGTGCCCTGATGCGGATGCCGCGACTCCGGATCGCCGTCGCTGGTCCGAGCGACGCGCCGAGCATCGAGGATCCCCTGCGCGAGGTGCTCGGCGTCGACGACGTGCGACTGACGATGCCGGTCGGGCCGCCGCGGTCCAACCGCAAGCCGGTGCTGCAGGTGACCGACGGGTCCGGACATGTCCTCGCGTTCGCCAAGGTCGGGCACAACCCGTTGACCCAGCGCTTGGTCAGACAGGAGGGCGATGCGCTTCGCGCCCTGCGAGAGCGTCCCGCTCCACGGCGTGCGCATCCCGCGCGTTGTGGCAGCCCTGGAGTGGTCGGGGTACGACGTCCTGGTCCTCGAGCCCCTCGACATCCCGTCTCGCCGGCTGACCGGTGAGGCAGGACGCAGACGCCTCCTGTCAGTAGTGCTCGAGATCGCCGCCATCGGCGGCCGTGGACCCGTCTCGTGGGCGCAGCATCCCCTGCGTGCCGCCCTGCTCGCCCGGAGCGAGGAGTGCGGCGACCAGGCCGCGCGGCTGCGGCACGAGGTCGGCCGGATCAGCCCCGGTGTTGCGCTGGCGACCGGCTCGTGGCACGGCGACCTCAACTCCGGCAATGTGGCACTGCTGACCGGGAGCTGCCCGGTCTGGGACTGGGAGCGCTTCGAGTCCGACGTTCCGGTCGGCTTCGACCTGCTCCACCACGACCTGCACGAGTCGATCACGACGCGGGGCGTGCCGGCCCGTCTGGCCGCTTCGAGGCTCCTGCGCACCGCGACTCCGACCCTTTCACCGCTGGGTGTCGATCCCGACACGGCGGACGCAGTGGCCCGCAGCTACCTGCTGACCCTGGCGTGCCGCTACCTGGCGGACGACCAGCGCGGCGCGGGCGGGGCACCTGGGCCGGGTGGACGAGTGGCTGCTGCCCGCACTCGAGGAGGTGCGCTCGTGACCGCGGGTCCCGTGGTGGTGGCGGTGCTCTCGCACCGCGACCCAACCCTGCTGCATCGCTTGGTCGGGCGCATCCTCGAGGGCGAGAACACGGTGGCGCTCGTGCACCACGACCCGCGGGGCGAGCCGCACGGTCTCACTCCGAACGACCGGCTGCGTCGTCGTGCCCGACGCCCAGCCGTGCGACTGGGGACGGATGAACCTGGCGCAGGCGGTGCTGCGCTGCCTGCAGGCCGGACTCGACGCCGTTCCCGACCTCGAGTGGCTCCTGCTGACCTCCGGCCAGGACTACCCCGCGCAGCACCTGCGCCTGACCGAGCGGGACCTGGCGACCCAGGACGCCGACGCGCTGCTGCGCTGGTTCCCGGTGCCCGACGACCCGACGAAGGACGAGCACCCGTGGCAGACCCGCTGCCGGGCCCGTTACCTGCAGCGGCTGCGCATCCCGGGTGACCACCGGTCGGTGCCGTTTCCCCGTCGTCACCCGTTCCGCAACGGCACCGGACTGTTCATCGGGGACATGTGGGCCAACCTCCGTGCACCGGCGGTGCACCACGTGCTCGAGCAGCGTGCGCGGCTGCAGCATGTCGAGCGATACCTGTCCCGGTGCTCGGTACCCGACGAGGCCCTGCTGCCCACGCTGCTGCTCAACGACGCCGATCACCTGCGGATCGTGCCCGAGCGCCGTCGCTACATCCGCTGGGTCGAAGGCCGCCCGAACCCGGAGCTGCTGACACCGGACGACGTGGCAGCCATGGGCGGCCGCGGGGACTACTTCGCACGCAAGGTCGACACGATCCGCACCCCGGGCGTGCTGGACCTCCTGGACGAGCTGGCTCGAGATGTTGACCGCACTCCGTCGTGACGGCGCCGTGAGGCTGACCCTCATCGCCATCCTGTCGCTCCTCGCGATCGGGATCGCCGAAGCGTGCTCCGACTCGGCTGCGGGGCGGGCGGAAGGGCACCCGGACAGCGTGCCCGGGCCACCCGAACACGCGCCGCACGACACGGTGTTCGGCAGCAACGTCTGGCAGGCGCCCGGGGAGGATCGCCGGGCCGCCATCGCCCGCATCGACGACACCTACGGACCGATCGGGATCGCTCGTGTCTTCTCCGACTGGTTGCCGCCCAGGTGGGGCGATCTCGAGAGCGACCTCGGCCGGCGCCCGGTCGTGGTCTCGTTCCGGGTCCCGCCGTCGCGGGTCCTCTCCGGGGCGTTCGACGATCGAGCTGCTCGCGTGGTTCCGGAACGCTCCGGTCGACAGGGACACCTACTGGGTCTACTTCCACGAACCCGAGGACAACGTCGAGCGGGGCGACTTCACCGCCCAGGAGTTCTCCGATGCGTGGAGCCATGTCGCGCGCCTGGCCGCCTCCGTCGACAATCCGCGGTTGCGGGCCACGATGATCCTCATGTGCTGGACCGTGAACGAGACGTCCGGGCGTGACTGGCACGACTACGTCCCGACGTCGGGCGAAGTCGACGTGCTTGCGTGGGACTGCTACGCCAAGGGTGCAGACGCACATTCCTATGCCGACCCGGCCGAGCTCCTGGAGCCCGCTCGGGTGGCGTCGAGCGAGGTCGGAGCCGACTGGGCGATCGCGGAGCTGGGCGCCCGGATCCAGCCCGGGACCGGCACCGACCGGGCGGCCTGGATGGAGGCAGGTCGGCGACTACGCGGCGCCACGCACGGTGCCGTCTTCGTGACCTGGTTCGACGCTCCGATCGGCGGCGCGTTCCAGCTCACCGACGAGCCGTCCATCCGGGCCTGGGCCAGCACTGGTGCGGTCCGCCCCGCGTCGGGTCGGGGACCGTCACAGCGGAGGGAAGGGGGCGTGAGCCAGGTGCTGGTGGACCACGGCAGGACCCCGACTCGGATGACGCGGCCCCGGGTCCTGCTCATCGTCGGGTCCGGACGGAGCGGCTCGACCCTCGTGGAACGTGCCCTCGGTGGCGTGACCGGGGTGGCAGCCCTGGGCGAGGTCGTGCACATGTGGGACCGGTCCGTCCGCGACGACGAGCTCTGCGCCTGCGGTCGTCGTTCGGCGGCTGTCCGTTCTGGACTGCAGTGGGCCGCCGCGCGTTCGGCGGGTGGGACCAGGTCGACGCCGACGAGCTGGTACGACGCCGCCACCTGGTCGTGCGCACCCGACGCGTCCCTCAGCTCCTGACGACAAGCCCCTCGCCGAGCTGGCGGGCGCAGCGTGATCGTCTCGCCGGCGACGTCGGCGCGGTACTCGCGGCCGCCCAGGCCGAGTCCGGCGCGCGGGTGGTCGTCGACTCGAGCAAGATGCCGGCGTACGCCGCGCTGCTGATGGGCGCCGACGTCGACCTCGGTGCGTGCACGTCGTGCGTGACCCGCGCGGCGTGGCGAACTCGATGCGCAAGTCGGTCCTCCGCCCCGAGGTGACGGCAGGAGACGACTTCATGCACCGGACGGGCGTGGCCGAGATCGGCCCTGTGGTGGTCGGCGTTCGACATGGCAGCCGGCCTGCTCCGCACGCTCGGAGGCGTGCCGTTCACCACCGTCCGGTACGAGGACTTCGTGGCCGATCCGGCGGCGACCGTGGAGCACGGTGCTCGACTTCGCAGGAGCGCCGGTCTCCCCGGCAGACCTCGCGCACATCGAGGGAGATCGCATCCTGCTCGAGACCAACCACCAGGTCGCGGGGAACCCGATGCGATTCCGCACGGGAGAGGTGCAGGTTGCGCCCCGACGAAGCCTGGCGGCAGCAGCTGTCGCCACGGGACCGACGCACCATCGGACTGCTGACAGCGGGCCTGCGCCACCGCTACCGGTACCGCTGACCACCAGCCTGGTACCGGGTACCGCCGACCCCGTCCACGCCACGCCCGAGGCGCATTCTGGGCCCGCGCATGCCCTTTTTTGGGTATGTTCGCCACCGATCCGATGATCTGGCCCGCGCCGCCTTGGCGGTCTAGACCACCCTTGGTTAACTCTTGCCAACTGCGCGGGGTGCGCCAGGACAAGTGAATGAGTTCAGGGAGTGCCGCATACTCATGCGCTATTCGAATCTCCGGGCCTGGACCCGGTCTCTCGCGCTGGTCCTCACGGTGGCCCTCGCCGCCGGGACGATCACGGGCGCGTCCTCCGCTCCCACGGTCCAGCAAGGCAAGGCGGCCCCCAGCGAGCGGGCGAACCATCCGGGCAAGGCGCCGCGATTCGGCGGCACGATCTTCGAACGGCCCGGGGAGAGCTACCGAGAGGCGTACCAGCGAGTCACCAGGGCCTACGGCGGATCCATCGACGCCGTCCGCATGTTCTTCCCGCGGATGCCACAGTCGTGGTCGAGCATCACCCAGAAGGTCGACAACACTCCCATCGTCGCCTCCTTCAAGGTCGCTCCGGGCGCCATCCTCTCGGGCCGCCACGACACTGCTCTGCGCAGGTGGTTCTCCGACGCCCCGACCACTCGCAGGACCTACTGGAACTACTGGCACGAGCCTGAGGACGACTCGGTCAACCGGGCCAACTACCGCCGGGCCTGGCGGCACGTCAACCGCCTCGCCGTGAAGGCGTCGAACCCGAAGCTCCGCGCGACCCTCATCTTGATGTGCTGGACGCTCTCACCCAACTCGGGTCGCAGATGGCGCCACTACTACGCAGGCCGCGGCGTCATCGACGTCATGGGCTTCGACTGCTACAACACCGGTCGCAAGCAGGGCGTCTACCGCGCCCCGGCAAAGATCCTGCGGCCCGTGGTCAGGGTGGCCCGCTCTGTGCGCAAGCCCTGGGCCATCGCCGAGTTCGGCAGCACGATCGTGCGGTCGGACGGCGGAAAGGCCGGCCGGGCCGCGTGGCTGCGTCGCTACGCCAGGTATGTGCGCAAGCACGGCGGTGCGTTCGCGACCTATTTCGACAGCCACGTGGGCTTCGACTACCGCCTGCGCGACGGCGCCTCGCGCCGGGCCTGGCGGGCCGTCGTCCAACGCTGACCCCGTTCAACTGCATCCTCGACCGGGTGACGGACGACGTGCGCTGAGGGCGTCCTTCGGGCGCCTCGACCAACATCATCGAATTCGATGATCCACCCGAGCCGCTGCGCAACTACCGTCGAATTCCGGCCACCTGGCAGCGGCAGATGGGGGACAGACATGCGCGCGATGCTCGTCGGGGCACTGCTTGCCGCGCTCGGCCTGGTGGCGCCCGGTGCGGGGCACGCGGAGCCGGCATCCGGTCCGAACGGCCGCCTCGCCGTTGCAGCGACGGCCGTGGCCGCCGCGCCGGTGCAGTTCGTCGCCCAGGCTGCGGCGAGCCGAAACGTCGCCACCCCGTGGATCGTGCTCCCGGCGTCGGTGCAAGCCGGCGACAGGGTGGTGCTGGTCCTGTCGCTCGCCTCCACCAGCCGTCAGGTCTCCGCGCCGACGGGCGTGACCGGCTGGTCCCAGGCAGGCAACCTGGCCGCCGGCACCTCGATGCGGACGGTGCTCTGGTCGAAGGACGCGGCTGCAGGTGATGCGGGCAAGCGGGTCAACATCCCGCTCAACGGCTCGGTGAAGACCACCGTGCAGGTGGCTGCGTACCGGGGTGTCGATCCCACCGCGCCGACGGTCGTGTCGAAGGCTGAAGTGAACACGAGGACGGTCCGCACGACCCCGACGGCGGTCGCACCCGCAGGCGCCTGGGTGTTGTCCTACTGGGCCGGCAAGTCCGCGTCGGCGACCTCCTGGAGCCTGCCGGCCTCCGTGACCCCCGGAGGCACCGCCGCCAACACCGGGTCCGGCCACATCACGAGCGCGCTCGCGGACAGCGGATCCGCCGTCCCGGCCGGAAACTACGGAAATCTGGCCGCGACGTCGAACGCGTCCACCGGGTCCGCGACGACGTGGACGGTGGTCCTGGCGCCGCGTTCCCGACGGGTCCAACGAGCCGCCGGTGGCCGCCTTCACGCACACCTGCGACGCCCTCGACTGCTCGTTCGACGCCACGACGTCCTCGGACGCTCGGGCGAGATCGCGTCGTACGACTGGACTTCGGCGACGATGAGAGCGACACCGGGCTCACCGTCGAGCACGGCTACGACGGACGCCGGCACCTATGAGGTCGAGCTCACCGTCACCGACGCCGACGGAGCGACCGGCTCGATCACCCACAGCGTGAGGCGACGGATCCCGACCCCGTGAGTTCCCATCGCAGCGGATCGCGAGACGACGCCGGTGAACCTCTCCGGCGACGCCGCGGACGACCCGGCGATCTGGGTGCACCCGACCACTCCCGGCGACTCGCTGGTCATCGGCAACGACAAGAAGGGTGCTCTCGAGGTGTACGGCCTCGACGGCACCCGCATCCAGCGGATCACCACATCCACCTCCTTCTGGGGCAACGTCGACGTGCGCCAGGACGTGACGATCGACGGCACGACGATGGACGTGGTCGTCGGCTACAACGCCGGCATCCGGACCTACACCGTCGACCCCGACACCCGGCAGCTCTCCGCCATCGGCGACGGGTCGGGTACGGTGCCGACCGGCGGTGGCGAGGGCCTGTGCGCCTACCACAGCGCCGTGACCGGCGACCTGTACGTCATGGTGATCACCCGGCGCCGGCGGCTACGGCAGTACCGGATGCACGACAGCGACGGTGACGGTCTGCTCCAGGGCACGCTGCGTACGGGAGTTCGTGGTCGGTTCGGAGGCCGAGGGCTGCGTGGCTGACGACCAGAGCGGGCGAGCTCTACGTGTCGGAGGAGGACGTCGGCCTGTGGCGGTACGCCGCCGAGCCCGGCCGTGACCGGTCCCGGTGACGCGCGCGTCCTGGTCGACAGCGTCCAGCCGGACGGGCAACCTCGCGTTCGACGTCGAGGGGGTGACCCTGGCCAAGACCGGGACCGACTCCGGCTACCTCATCGTCTCGGCGCAGAACGGCGCGCAGCCCCGACGAGTCGTACTTCGCGGTCTACGACCGGGAGACCAACGAGTATCTCTGGTCCTTCCGGATCGCCGGTGGCGCGCAGGCCGACGGGTGCGAGCGCACCGATGGCATCACGGCGTACGTCGGCGACCTCGGCCCGTCCTTCCCCGGAGGGCTTGTTCGTGTGCCAGGACAACGGCAACACGGCTCCGGCGCCGGGAAACCAGAACTTCAAGCTCACCCGTCTCGATCCGGCATCCTGGCAGGGGGAACCAGCGGTGACTGACGTGATGAACAGGCCCGAGCACAGCACGCCCGCGCGACTGGCACGACGCCAGGCGCGAGCGGCTCTCCGACGCCACCCTGGAGCTCAGTGGACCGGCGCGGGTGCGGCCCGACTTCCTGATCGTCGGCGCGCAGCGGTGCGGCACGACCACGATGTTCAAGACGCTCATGCAGCATCCCGACGTGGTCCGCCCGTTCCTGCGCAAGGGCATCCACTACTTCGACAAGTCCTACGACCGGGGCGAGCGGTGGTACCGCGGACACTTCCCGCTGGCCGTCACGAGCCGGCTCCGTGGGCGTGGGCACCGCCTGATCACCGGTGAGTCGAGCCCCTACTACATGTTCCATCCCCTCGCCCGACAGCGCCTGGCCGGCCGATCTTCCCGGGGTGAAGCTGATCGTGCTGCTGCGGGACCCGGTCATCCGCGCCTACTCCGCGCACAGCCACGAGAAGGCGCGCGGCTTCGAGGATCTCGGCTTCGAGGCCGCACTGGCCGCCGAGCCGGAGCGCCTCGCGGGGGAGCGGGAGCGGCTGATGGCCGAGCCGGGCTACGACAGCTTCCACTGGCAGCACCACGCCTACGTCACGCGCGGTCAGTACATCGAGCAGGTGCGCGCCCTGGAGAACCTGGTCGGCCGCGAGCGGATGTGCGTGGTGGACAGCGGGGACTTCTTCGCCGACCCCGAGCCGGCCTTCGATGAGGTCCGCCGCTTCCTCGGTCTGGAGCCCTGCGCCGACATCGCCTTCGAGCAGCACAACGCGCGCCAGAGGTCACCGCTCTCGACCGGAGCTCCGGACCCGCCTCGAGCAGCACTTCGCGCCGTACGACGCCGAGCTGGCCGAGTGGTGGGACCACGCGCCGTCGTGGCGACGGCTCGGGCACGGGGGCCGTCGGTGACTGGCACCGAGGTGGCAGAGAGGCAGAGGACGGACACCGGCTCGGATGGCCCCGTGGACGTCGTCTTCGTCGGCGGAATGCCGCGGAGCGGCTCGACGCTGCTCGACCTGCTCATCGGCCAGCTGCCCGGGCACTGCGACGTCGGGGAGCTCTTCTACATGTGGCAAGGCGGTGCGAAGCGCGACCAGCGCTGCGCCTGCGGAGAGCACTTCTCCCGGTGCCCGTTCTGGACAGCGGTCGGGACAGCGCGCCTTCGGCGGCTGGGACCAGGTCGACATCGATGAGGTGCTGCGCCTGCAGCGGTCGGTCGACAGCACCACTCGAATGATGCTTCGCCCCGCCGCTCGCCTGATGCCGGGCCACCGGGCCCGCACGGCGCGCTACCTGGAGCTCACCCGTCGCGTCTACCGGGCCGTGGCCGACGTCTCCGGCTCGCCGATCGTGGTCGACTCGACCAAGAGGCCGTCCACCGCCTACCTCCTGGCATCGGACCCCGGGGTCCGGCTGCGGGTCGTGCACATGGTCCGCGACCCGCGCGGCGTGTTGAACTCGTGGAGCCGCGAGGTGCCCCTCCCCGAGGGTGCCGGGCCGCGCGACCACCTGAAGCGGCGGCCAGCACGCCAGATTCTCCGCCGGTGGGTCACCGTGAACCTCATGATCGGCCGTCTCGAGCAACGTGGCGTTCCGCTCCTGCGGCTGCGGTACGAGGACCTGGTGACCGACCCGCGCGCGGCGATGCGGGCCGTGATGGACCTCTCCGGGAGGCCGGCGAGCGAGGACGACCTGGGGTTCATCGGCCCGGACGGGGTCAATCGCGCGGTGAGCCACGCCCCGACCGGTGGCCGGGTCCGGTTCCGCACGGGCCCGATGCCGCTGAGGCTCGACGAGAAGTGGCGGCAGGAGCTCCCGAGGTCACGGCAGCGACTGGCGTCGCTGGTCTGCGGACGCCTCATGCGGCACTACGACTCCCGGACAGCCTGAGCCCCGCCCGGACGGTCGGCAGGCCGGCCAGGCTCGGATGGCCGTCAGATGCCTCGCCCGAACCGGTTGGCGATGTGAAGGACCCGGTCGGCGCTGAGCAGACCGGTGAGGACGACCAGCGTCGCCAGGGCGCGGCGTTCGCGGGGGTTCTCCCGCACCGTGGTCCGCCAGTGCGACCAGGCCTGGCGCCGCTTCCGCTGTGCCGCGAAGGCGAAGGCCTGCTGACCGTGGATCCGGGCCGCGCCGCGGGGGTCACGGCGATCTCCGGGTGCTTGTCCAGCACGTAGGCGAGGGCCTCGGTGATGGTGTCCCAGCGCCGGGTGAAGAACGAGCCGGGGTGCCAGAGCACCTCCACCATCGGCTCGGTGACGCAGGCGATGTCGGTGTGCCGCGCGACGCGCAGCAGCCAGTCGTAGTCCTCGCCGTAGCCGCCGGGGATCGTCTCGTCCACGGGCCCGGCGACGTCCGCGACGGCCTTCTCGACGAGGTAGCTGGACGGGTGCGCGGCGGTGACCCGGTCACGGACCAGGTCGGCGTGGCGCAGGATCGGGGACGCGCAGCTGCGGTGCCGGACCTTGTCGCCGTAGTGGATCCGGATGCCGGTGACCGACGCGTCGGGCGCCGGCGGCGCGCCATGGCGGCCGTCTGGGCCCGCACCTTGGCCGGGAGCCAGAAGTCGTCGTCGTCGCAGAAGGCCGATCAGCGGGTACCGGGCCAGCGCGATGCCGGTGTTGCGTGCCCCGGGCAGGCCCGGCGTGCGGGTGTTGCGGGTGACGCGCACGGAGCGGTGCTCCCCGTCTGTGCTCGAGCTCCATGACCGGCTCGGTGCGGTCGAAGACCGCGATCACCTCGATCGGGCCGTCGTAGTCCTGCGCGAGCGCGGCGGACACGGCCTTGGCCAGCAGCTCGGGCCGGTCCCGGGTGGCGATGACGACGCTCACCCCTGGGGTCGGTCGGTGGGTCACGTGATCTCCTCGGTGCGGGCCGCTTGCTGGCCGGTCTACGTCATCGTAGGTAGGCGCGGACGGCCCGGATCGGCCTCTGACGGTCCTATCCCCAAATGGGGCGATGCTCGCGAACCGGGTGTGGCGGAGATTGGTTGAAACAGACCTGAAGCAGCTCGGATGGGAGTGCCGTGAGAAAAGCAGCGTGGGGTTTGATCGTGCCGGCAGCGGCGGTCTCTGGCCTGTGGCCTTGCCAGCCGCCGCCAACGCCGAGGTGATGGCGGACTGGCAGATGAACGAGACCCAGGGCGAGCGGGCTCGATGCCGGACTCCTCCGGCAACGGCTTCACCGGTGACATCGGCAACGAGGTGACGGCCGGGATTCGACGGGCGACCGGACCGGCCTACAACTTCCCCGGACCCGCACTTCGCGCCGTACAACCCCGAGAAGCTGGTGCTGGTCCCGGACGACCCGAGCCAACGGGCACGCCTCGACCCCGGGACCTCGTCCGTACGCCGTGACGATCCGGTTCCGGACCACGGCCGAGAAGCCGAACATCGTGCAGAAGGGTCAGAACAACGTGGGCGGCGGCTTCTGGAAGCTGGTGCTCAAGAACGGGTGGGCGCGGTGCCACTTCGAGGACAGAAGCGGCGGATCGAGCGCGATCGGGTTCGTCGGCGGGCTTCGCGCAGTACAAGCTGGACGACGGGCAGTGGCACACGCTCCGGTGTGAGCGGACCCTCACCGGTGTGCGGGTCACCCAGGACGCGGGCACGCCGGACGAGGTGACCAAGTTCAAGCGCGGGGCGATCGGCAGCATCAACAACAGCAACCCGTTCATGATCGGCGGCAAGGCGTTCTGCCAGGCCGAGGGCGTCACCTGCGACTTCTTCAAGGGAGACCTCGACTACGTCCGGGTTGAGAAGGGTTGAGCCGCACCTGACCTCACGATTCCGCCCCGCCTGGGGGCGACAAGGCGGATGATGGATGCTGGCCATGCCGAAGGCGGCATGGCCAGCACCGCGCCAGCAGGATGCGGGCAGCGTGAGGGCAGCGTGAGAGCAGCGTGAGGGGCACAGCGTGTGAAGGGGGACGATGACGTGACGTCCGTCGACGTCCCGGATGCGCCGCTGAGGCCGGACGGACACGAGGCCGACCTGCGTCGGCTCGCCCGCGGGAGCGCTCTCAACCTGGCCGGCAGCTTCATCGCCGCGTCGCTCAACCTGGTGCTGCCGGTCATCATCACGAGGAGCCTGACCCAGGAGGACGCCGGCCTCTTCTTCCAGGCGACGGCCATTTTCGCCATCCTGATCAACGTCGGCACCGCGGGCGCAGACACCGGCGTCCTGCGCTCCCTCCCACAGGCCCTGGTGCTGCATCGACCGTCACGACCTGCGCCGCTACCTCGTGCTCGGCGATCGTCCCGGCGGTGGTGTTCAGCCTGCTGCTGACCGGGGATGCTGATCCTTGCGGCCGGACCGATGTCACAGCTGCTGACCGACGACGCGGCGTCGGCGGACAGCTTCCGACAGGCGCTCGTCGTTCTCGCGGTGTGGATGCCGGTCGCGGTGGTCTACGTGATCACCATGTCCGTCGAGCCGGGGCCTCGGACTCGGTGCGCCCCTGGTGTTCGTGGAGAAGATCGGCCGGAACGCACTCGAGACCGGAGCTGCCGGGCTGGCCGCCACCCTCACCACCTCGCTCGCGCTCATCGTGACGGCCTGGGTGGCGCCGTACGTCGCGATGCTGATCGTGGTGGCGGTCTGGGTGCTGCGCCGCCTTCGGCGGGTGCGGGCCAAGGACCCGGACCAGCAGGCGCCGACCCGGCCCCGTGGCGGGAGCTGGGCTTCGGAGTTCTGGCGGTTCTCCGCTCCGCGGGCGGCGTCGCGGGTGTGCGTCGGTGGCGCTGCAGCGCTTCGACATCCTCGTGGTCGGCGCGCTGCGTGGACCGGCCGACGCAGCGGTCTACGCGGCGGCCACGAGGTTCCTCGTCCTCGGGCTGATGTTCGTCCAGGCGATCCAGCAGGTGATGACCCCGAAGATCAGCGAGTGCCTGGCCCTCGATGACGAGCGCCGCGCGGAGATGATCTACCGCACCACCACCGTCTGGCTCACGCTCGTGTCCTGGCCGATCTACCTGATGGCGATGCTCTACGCACCCTTGCTGCTGGGGATCTTCGGCCCGCGGCTACGAGCGCGGGCGCGACCGCGGTCGTCATCCTGTGCGCCGCGATGCTGGTGGCGACTGCGTGCGGCCCGGTCGACTCCGATGCTGCTGATGGGCGGCCGCAGCATGCTCAGCCTGTTCAACACGGCGCTGGCGCTGGCCACGAACGTCGGCCTCGATCTGCTCCTGGTGCCGGAGTACGGCGTCACCGGTGCGGCACTCGGGTGGGCCGGCGGCATCTTCGTGAACAACCTGCTCCCGCTCTGGCAGGTCAACCGGGTGAGTCGGATGCACCCACTGGGGACCGGGACGCTGACCGCGATGGCGATCTGCCTGGTCAGCTTCGGCGTGGTGGCCGGCGGGTGCCGACTCCTGCTCGGCGACGGACCTGGTGTCGTTGCTGGTGGCCGGGCTGCTCGCGGCGGCGTCTTCGTGGGCCTGGTGCAGTCGCCGGTTCGCGGTGCTCGAGCATGGCCGCGCTCCGCGCGGTGCTGCGCCGACGTCAGCGCGGTAGCCGTACCTCAGCAGCCCCGGCCAGGTGATGGCCGAGACCTTCCGTCGGGCTCCGGCCGGCAGGCCCGTCGCGCCATGCCTCGTCGGGCCGCATCGGGATGACGCCGGTCTGCAGCCGCATGGGGTTGCCCCACACGCTGTGATCGGTCGCGAGCCGCACCTCGGTCGGTCCGACGAACGGCATCTGCTCGTCGGGGATGTCGAGGTCGAGGAAGTCCACGACCTCGCGGGTGCGCGCGAGCGGCGCCGGCGACGAAGTCCTCGTAGCGCATCTGGAGGCGCGGCGTCCCGGTCCGGCCGATGAGTCTCGAACAGAGCGTTGTCGAGCAGCCAGGCGGCTGCGGTCCGGCTCGGGGGCTTGCGCAGCATCTCGCGGCCGGCCTTGTCGGACTGCGCTTGACGTGCTTGGTCCAGGAGTACGCGACGCCGTGGCTGCGGCGGACGAGGTGCAGGACGGACAGGTCGACCCCGGGTGTCCGCCGCGCCAGCAGCGCGATCTCGGGCTGCTTGGAGTTGTCGATGATCACGGCGCCCGCCGCTCTCGGCGGTGATGCCGGCGTAGAGGGGTGCGAGCAGGGTGACGTACTCGTCGACGTCGTCTGCGAGCGCCGCCCATCGGCCGGGTGAGCAGCTCGGGGATCCGGCGATTGCGGGTCACCTGGCGCCGAAGGACGTTGGCCCGGTCGGCGTCGACCTGGTCCCAGCCGCCGAACGCGCGCTTTCCGACCCCGGTCCAGAACGGACACTCGAGGAACGGCGACCGCATCCGCACGGGCGGTTGCGCAGGACGCCGTACGTCCACATCCAGCAGAGCTCACCGACCGAGAAGGCGCCCGGCAGGCTGCCGAGGACCCGCGAGACGAGCGTGCTGCCGCTGCGTCCCGTCGCGCCGATGAGCAGGACTCGTGACCGTCGCGACTATCGTCCACGTCCAGTCCCCTCTGCTGTCGCACCCGGCGGAGGGCGCCCTCGACTGTCCGTGAGGTCAAGGCGATCGTCTCGCCGGGCTCGGGTTGCGTCGGGCGCATCCGGCACCAGATCATCAAAATGAGGGAACCTCCCACGCCACGCATCGGCGAGCGTCCGGCCGGAGTTGGCGCTTGGATCGACGTCGGCGACGAGCGACGTGCCCGCGTGCGGCCAGACGGGAGGGAACACGCGATGCGCGTACGAGCAGCGGTGGTCGGGGTGATGACGCTGGGGCTCACCTGGATGATGTCGGAAGCGCGTTCGCGTACGTCATCGGCGACTGGCAGATGGACGAGACCGCCGGTAGCACCCAGATGATGGACAGCTCGGGCAACGGCCTGCACGGCACATCGGCTCGGACGTCGAGCTCCACGAGGCCAACGCCGACGCGGCTGCGGCTATCGCTTCAAGGGCGACTGGTGGATGGTCAACACGAACCGGCTCGTCACCTGGCAGGACGACAACCGGCTCGATCCGGGCACCCAGCCCTACGCCGTGACGATCCGCTTCAAGACCGGCGCCGTCGACCCGAACATCATCCAGAAGGGCCAGGACAACCAGACCGGCGGCTACTGCAAGTTCGCGCTCAAGAAGGGCTAGCCGCGCTGCCACTTCCGGGACGGGAACGGCACAACACCAGGCGATCGGGTTCGTCGACGACGCCGCGGCCGGAGACCAAGGTCGCCGACAATGAGTGGCACACCTGCGTTGCGAGAAGACGACTACCGGTGTCCGCGCGACGATCGACTACGGCGAGGCCGGCGCGATCACCAAGTTCATCAAGGGCACGATCGGCAAGATCAACAACACGCGGCCGCTGTACCTCGGCGGCAAGCTCGACTGCGACGGCGGGACGGTCACCTGTGACTACTTCGCCGGTGCCGTCGACTGGGTCACGATCGAACGACCGGCGTCTAGGCCGGCGCGTTCGCCACTGGGAGAGAACTGTCTGAGGGTACACCGTGGGGGGAACTCGATGGCACGGTCCACGCCCTCTTGGCCCTCGCCGCGGCACTGGCTCTCGCCGGTTGCCGGGGCGAGGAGCGACAGCGAGCGTCCCCGATCACACGCCACGAGCTCGGAGGACGATGCCTCGCCGAACCCGGACTCGGACGCCGGGGAGCGGGAGCGGGCGATCGGCCTCACTTCAGCACGCCAAGCAGGGTCAGCCCGTGGAGGACATTCGAGAACTCCGGGGACCTGCCCGTGGACGTACACGCCGTCGTGGCGACCAACGACGGCAGGCTGATCGCCGCGACCTCACCCTTCGGGAGGAGTCCAGAGGTTCCCGGCCTTCTCCGCGACGTATCCGAGGTTCGCGATTCTGAGCGTCGTGAACAAGGGGACTGACGACCTCATGAGCCCCGGCGACCGGGACTTCATCTTCGGTGCCGACTTCTCGATCGACCGGGTCAGCACCGGGCACCTCGGCCGACGACGGCGACAACCTGTTCCAGCGGGGCCTGTTCGAGGGGTCCAGTCAGTACAAGATCCAGATCGACAACGGCAAGCTGTCGTGCCGGATCGCCGGCCTGACGCGGCGAGGTGATCGTGACCGCGAAGGCCCGGGTCGACCCCGGGGAGTGGTACCGCGTTCGCTGCACGCGCCACGTCAACACCGTGACGCTCGACGTCGGGAAGATCCCGGAGCATCGGGCGTGTCGAGTGGACGACGATCTCGCAGAGCGCGCCGATCGGGACCGTCATCATGCCACCCCAGACCCCGCTCTCGGTCGGCGGCAAGCTCGCCGAGGACGGCACATCCTCCCGACGTCGACCGACCAGTTCAACGGCAGCGTGGACCGGGTGCTCTACCGCGTCTTCGGGTGAACGCCTGAGGCCGTTCGGCCGCCCCCAGAATTGGGGATTGCCGGGCCGGTGCGGGCACCGGTCATGGTCGGAACCAGGCCTCTCGGGGCCGGCGATCGGCTCACCAGCCGTTCTGGCCGAATCAGGGGAGGGAGCGCGTGGTGCCCGTCCTCTGGCGTCCCCCGCGCGGAAGACGGCGCCACGCGCCTCAATGCTGGCCGCGAGGTCAGACCTTGGTGCTACGGCCCTGAGAGCGGCTGGTGAGTCCCCCGCTCCTTGGCACTCAGGGGCGCGGTGCCTGCCAGTCGACGTGATGGGCGAGCCCGACAGCGGCCAGCTGTGAGGAGACCTGGAGCTTGGCCAGGATCGACTTCACCTGGGTGCGCACGGTGGCCTCCGACACGACGCTCAGCCGCGCGATGTCGCGCACCTGATGGCCCTCCATGAGGTGTCCGAGCACCTCACGCTCGCGGACGGTGAGGCTCTCGAGGCGACTCCGCAGCTCCTGCTGCTCCTGACGCTGCGTGTGCCACAGCCGGAGCAGCTCCTCGCGCTCCTCCGGACCCATGACCGGCAGGCCCTGGCTGATCCGGCGCACGGTCGACAGGATCTCGTTGAGCGGGCGGGTCTTGGCCATCGCCTTCCGGGCGCCATTTCTGATGCACTCGCCCCACCTGGCCCGGTCCACCGACGCCGTCACCACGACGACGTTGGCACCGCCACGGGCCATCGGATTGATGAGGCGTACGCCGTCGCCGAACCGGCCGAGGTCGAGGTCCAGGAGAACGATGCGGGGGCGCTGGCGGGCGACGGTGGCGAGCAGCTGGGCCGCCGACACGTCCCCGTCGGACACCGTGAGCCGTCGCACGTCGTACCCCTCCAGCGACAAGGCGAGCTCCAGGGATTCGGCGAAGAGTTCGTGGTCCTCGATGATGAGGACCCGAACGCTGCTACGCGCGGCCGTCGGCTGAGTCACGACTGTCTCCTACTGCTCTAAGCCCGACGACGAAGGTGGCGCCCGGGGCGGCGGAGTCCGCCAGGCGAAGGTAGGTTCCATCGGTGTCCATCAGTCGATGGGCGATGTTGAGCCCGATCCCCTGTCCGTTCGAGTCCGGCCCGCGAGCACCCCAGTCGAAGAGCGCTCGCCCCACGTCGGCCGAGACGCCGGGACCCTCGTCGAAGACGACGATCTCGATCGTCCCGTTCTGTCGACTCACGTCGACACCGGCGGGCGCGGCCGGGGCGTGCTTCGCGGCGTTGTCGAGCAGGATGTTGACGACCTCGGCGATGTCGTCGCGGCGGCCGTGCGCGGTCTGTCCGCTCGGCTGCCAGTGCACGGTCCGTCCCTGGGCCCGGTGGGCCTGCACGACCGGACCGATCGCCTGGTCCAGGTCGACACTGGTCTCCGGGAGGTCGTCGTCGTCCGCGCCGTCTCCGGTGCGTACGAGTCGCTCGAGCCGAAGCGACTCGGACTCGAGCATTTCCTCGAGCCGGTTCCGCCCGTTCGAGGGCAGGCCGTCCGCGTGTCGGATCAGGCGGGAGGCGGAGGCGATGCCGGCGATGGTGCCCTTGATCTCGTGCAGCTTCTCCCGATCCGCCCGGCCCTCGGCTTCCAGGGTGGCCAGCTGGTTGTGCAGCGACCGCACCTCGCGGCGGTCGTCGCGGATGGCCTGGCGTACCAGGGAGAGGGCCGTCATGCAGAGCAGGACCGCGCCGAGTACGCCGGTCGCCAGAGCAATGCCGTCGAGCAGGACGCCGTACGACGAGTCGTATCCGGTCACCGCCCGGTTGACGCACAGGGCCACCACGCTCAGCGCGAGGCGGCTGGCGGCCCAGTGCGGGATGGTGGTGAGCCGGGTGATCGCGAAGGCGATGCCGATCCCGATCGCCAGCAGCAGGACGTCCCCGGCGCTCATGATCGCGTCGGACGCGCCCAGCGGCGACGCCGTCTTGCCGACGATGAGATCGACCTCGGTGACGCACATGCCGACCGCCAGACCGACGAAGATGGGATCGGCCGGCATGGTGATCCGCTCGGCCAGGATCAGGAGAACGAGAAGTCCCGCGGCGAGGGCGAGATCGAGGAGAAGCATCCATCCGGGTCGGGCATGGAACTCGTCGCCGGCCACGGTGCGCAGCGCGGCGAACGTGAAGCCGTTGACGGCGATGATGGCCAGGCACGCGGAAACCCATGCGGTGCCTTGGGAGCTGGTGATCCGCCAATGCAGGTACAGCAGCACCGCGGTGAGCCCGATGACCGGGAACACCACGAACCCGCTGACGATTGCGGCGCCGGTCAGGCTCCTGGCCTCCGGCACCATCTGCATGATCGCGATCTGTGGCAGCACGACGAACATCACTACGACAGTCGTCGACCGCCAGCCCCACACGTCGTGCGGGATCTGCCCCACCCTCATCTGGCTTGCCCTCCCCCAGTGCTCACCAATAGCCAGACCTGCTGACCCAGTGGCAGAACCGGGCGACGTCGCGTCCCCCACGGACGTGGCTGTTGTCGGACCGATTTGAACCCACCGGATCGGTCCACTAGAACGTAGAGTGCACCATCGCGGACGACTTGTGGATAGTTTGGGCGTTACCACATTTTCGGGGACTAGACCGGTAGACACACCGGAGGCCCACCAGTCACAGTCGTCCGACCGGCCTCCGCCGGGCAGCGGGCCGGCGAAAGTAGCGGGTCTGGAGACTGCCCTGCGGGGGTGGCAGGACAGTCGCCAGAGTTCCCTCCCCGGTGTGGACACTGCGACTGGTGAGCCGTCCGGGGGTCCGTGAGGACCTGGACCCAACAATCGTGCACGGTGACCTGCCGCTCATCCCCAAATGTAGGTGAGTGAAGGGTGCACAAAGCCGTTGCGGCTCGCGCTCGGGAAGGATCGGCTCGAAGATGACACAGAAAGTCAATGAGCCATGTTGCTTAAACAAGATGGCCGGGCGGACGTGCGGCCGGAGGGTCGGGCGCTGGAAATGACCCCGTCTCGGCCCAGGGTCCACCGGCTCGCCGTCGCGTCGGACCACTCGCTTATCTCAGAGGCGGTGTGTGCCGCCCTGTCCAGCCATGGGTTCGAGGTCACCTCGGTCTCCTGGCCCGGCGTGCCGGGTGTCGCCCTGCCCCGGGCGCGGGCTCCGCTCCCGGACGCGGGTCTGCTCCTGTGCGAGCTCGAACCACCGCGCCGGCTGCGCACCGCCCTGAGCGTGGTGGAGCTGCTGCCGACCCAGTGGTTGTTGTTGACCAGTGCGCCGCAGGGCCCTCTGTGGGGCGCGATGGTCGAGGCCGGCGTGGAGACGATCCTGTCGAGCTCGACCACCCTGGACGAGCTGGTCCTGGTCCTCGATGGGTTGCCGCGCGAACGCGACGTGCTGCCTCTCAGACTCCGCCAGGACCTGCACCAGTCGTGGCAGACCTATCGGTCCGAGCAGGAGACCCTGATGGCCCGGATGGGCTCCCTGACCCCGCGTGAGCGGTCGGTCCTTGGCCTGCTGTACGCCGGCGACTCGGTGCGGACGATCGCCGAGCTGTACGAGGTGTCCGAGGCCACGGTCCGGTCCCAGGTGCGGGCCGTTCTGCGCAAGCTCAACGTGAACTCCCAGCTGGCGGCCGTGGCGGCGTACGCCTCGTTCCGCGAGGACGCGATCGACGCCTACTCGGACCGGAGCACGTCCATCCTGTGACGCGGTCGCATCCGTCCTGGGGCCTCCTGAGAAGATGGTGAGGTGCTGCGGGACCGGCTGGTCGTGCTCGTCGAGGCGATGCACGAGGCGGACCGGATGGTCGCCGCCGGCGCGGCCGACGGCGTGCACGACCTGCGCGTAGCCCTGCGGCGGACCAGGAGCCTGTTGGTCACCTTCGGCCCGACCCTGGCCCACCCTGAGGCGGAACGGCTGCGGTGCGGGCTCCGGTGGGCGGGACGCGAGCTGGGCGGCCCACGCGACGTGGAGGTGGTCTACGACCAACTGGAGGCACTGCTCGGCGAGGAGGGGGTCGGGCACGTGTCCGGCGCCGCCGTGGTGCTCGTCCAGGACGAGGCGCGGTCGGCCCGTCGCCAGGCGTCCTCGCTGGTCGCGACGATGCGCACGGGTGAGCGGTTTCGCGGCCTCCTCGAAGACCTCGACCGGCTGCCCACGGAAGTCCCGGTCGAGGATCCGCCACCCGACATGATGCGGTGGCGGCTGCGCAAGGACTGGTGTCGGCTCCGCCGCAGGATCGCGCTCGCGGACGGTTCGCCAGGTGGCGCCTCGGCACGCGAGGCGGCGCTGCACGACGTACGCAAGGCGGCGAAGCGGGCGCGGTACGCCGGCGAGACGCTGACGCCCATGTTCGGTCCACGCGCCGAGCGCCTGGTCGATGCGGCCCAGGGGGTCCAGCAGGCACTGGGCGACCACCGGGACACCCTGCTCACCACTCCGGTCCTGCGTCGCCTCCGCGCCCGGGCAGACCTGACCGTCGATGACGGTCTCGCGTTCGGCCGGATGCATGCCCTCGAGCAGGCCAGGGGTGAGACCGCCCTGACCGCCTACGCCCGCGCCGTGGGCCAGGTCGAGCAACCCACGCTCGGGAACTGGTTGTCCTGACCCGCCCGTAGACTGCCTCCCACACCCCCCGCCGTCCCGGCGGGGGCTCTCGTGCTGCGCCCACCCGAGGAGACCTGTGACCCTGAGCGGCCTGGCCGACGCCGTCCTTGCCGACCCCACCCTCGCGCGCGCCGTCGAGGACGCCCGTAGTGGCACCCTGCCCGCCCTCGACCTGACCGGCCCCGCGGCTCTGCGGCCGTTCGTGGCGAAGGCCCTCGTCGACGCCGGCCGCACCGTCCTGGCCGTGGCCCCGACCGCGCGCGAGGCCGAGGACCTGGTCGAGGCGCTCGGCGACCTGGTCGACCCCGGACTGGTGGGCTACTACCCGAGCTGGGAGACCTTGCCGCACGAGCGGCTGAGCCCTCGCAGCGACACCGTCGGACGCCGGCTGGCGGTGCTCCGCCGACTGCGTCATCCCGGCCAGGACGCCAGCAACGGGCCGCTGCGCGTCGTCGTGGCGCCGGTGCGTTCGGTTCTGCAGCCGCAGGTGCGCGGCCTCGGGGACCTCGAGCCGGTCGAGCTCTCGCCGGGGCAGACCGCACCGCTGGAGGAGGTCGTAAGACGGCTCGCGGACGCGGCGTACTCCCGCGTCGACCTGGTCGAGAGACGCGGTGAGTTCGCGGTCCGTGGCGGGATCGTCGACGTCTTTCCGCCCACCGAGGAACATCCCGTGCGGGTGGAGTTCTGGGGCGACGACGTGGACGAGATCCGGAGCTTCGCGGTCGCCGACCAGCGGACCCTCGCCCCCGTCGAGCGGCTCTGGGCGCCGCCCTGTCGCGAGCTCCTGCTCACCGAGGAGGTCCGCAGGCGAGCGGCCGAGCTCGGCGAGGCCCACCCCCAGCTGGTCGAGCTCACCGACAAGATCGCGGCCGGCATCGCCGTGGAGGGCATGGAGTCTCTGACGCCGGTGCTGGTGGACGAGATGGAGCTGCTCGTCGACCTGATGCCGAGCGACACCCACGTGCTGGTGGTCGACCCCGAGCGGGCCCGGTCTCGTGCCCACGACCTGGTCGAGACCAGCGAGGAGTTCCTCGGTGCCAGCTGGGCGGCCGCGGCCGGCGGCGGCACCGCCCCGATCGACCTGGGTGCGGCGTCGTACCGCTCCATCGCGGACGTCCGCGAGCACACCCTGGGCCAGGGCAAGCCGTGGTGGACCATGAGCCCCTTCGGGCTGGATGATCCCGACGCGGATGGTGTCGAGCCGGCTCCCTTGAGGGACGAGCTCGGAGAGCTGATCGTCTCGAGGAGCTCGACCACTGGGCAACCGATCGACCCCGAGGCGGGCGCGGTCGAGAGCCGAACCCTGCCGGCCCGGCCTGCGGAGGCGTACCGCGGCGACATCGAACGGGCGGTCAAGGACATCGAGCAGTGGCGGGCCGAGGGCTTCCGGGTGTTCGTCGTCCACCCCGGACACGGTCCGGCGCAGCGCACGGTCGAGGTCCTCTCCGAGCACGACGTCCCGGCGCGGCTGGCGGAGGGTCTCGACGAGGTGGCGACGAGCGTGGTGACCGTGACCACCGCATCCCTCGAGCACGGTTTCGTGGACCCGGTCAACCGGCTCGCGCTGCTCACCGCTGACGACCTCTCGGGTCAGCGGGCCTCCACCCGCGACATGCGGCGGATGCCGACCCGGCGCAAGCGGCAGATCGACCCGCTCGAGCTGGCGGCCGGCGACTACGTCGTGCACGAGCAGCACGGCGTGGGCCGGTTCGTGGAGATGAGGCAGCGCGAGGTCGGGGGTGCGGTGCGCGAGTACCTCGTCCTGGACTACGGCGCCTCCAAGCGTGGGGGGCCACCGGACCGGCTCTACGTCCCGGCCGACGCGCTCGACCAGGTGACACGTTACGTCGGCGGCGAGCAGCCCAGCCTGGACCGGCTCGGAGGTGCCGACTGGGCCCGGCGCAAGGGCCGCGCCCGCAAGGCGGTGCGCGAGATCGCGGCCGAGCTGATCAAGCTGTACGCCGCCCGCCAGGCCACCAAGGGACACGCCTTCGGCCCGGACACGCCTTGGCAGCGCGAGCTCGAGGACGCGTTCCCGTTCACCGAGACCCCCGACCAGCTGAGCACCGTCGACGAGGTCAAGGGCGACATGATGCAGACCGTCCCGATGGACCGGCTCGTGTGCGGCGACGTGGGCTACGGAAAGACCGAGATCGCCGTCCGGGCAGCATTCAAGGCGATCCAGGACGGCAAGCAGGTCGCCGTGCTGGTGCCGACCACGCTGCTCGTCACCCAGCACCACTCCACCTTCGCCGAACGGATGAGCGGCTTCCCGGTGGAGCTGCGCAGCCTGTCCCGGTTCCAGACCGACAGGGAGGCGCGCGAGGTCGTCGAGGGGCTGGCCGCAGGCAGTGTCGACATCGTCATCGGCACCCACCGGCTGCTCAACCCCGACATCAGGATGAAGGACCTCGGCCTCATCGTCGTCGACGAGGAACAGCGGTTCGGCGTCGAGCACAAGGAGCAGATGAAGCGGCTGCGGACGTCGGTCGACGTGCTGAGCATGAGCGCCACCCCGATCCCGCGCACGCTCGAGATGGCGATCACCGGGATCCGCGAGATGTCCACGATCACCACCCCACCGGAGGAACGGCACCCGGTCCTCACCTACGTCGGTGGCTACGAGGACCGACAGGTGGTGGCCGCGATCCGGCGCGAGCTGCTGCGCGAGGGTCAGGTGTTCTACATCCACAACCGGGTGCAGTCGATCGAGAAGGCGGCGGCCCGGCTCCGGGAGCTGGTCCCGGAGGCACGGGTCGCCACCGCGCACGGGCAGATGGGCGAGCACCAGCTCGAGCGGGTGATGCTCGACTTCTGGGAGAAGCGCTTCGACGTGCTGGTGTGCACGACGATCGTCGAGTCCGGGCTCGACGTGTCCAACGCCAACACCATGATCATCGAGCGCGCCGACACCCTCGGGCTGAGCCAGCTCCACCAGCTCCGCGGCCGGGTCGGGCGGTCACGCGAGCGGGCCTACGGCTACTTCCTCTACCCGCAGGAGAAGCCGATCACCGAGACCGCGCACGAGCGGCTCGCAACCCTGGCCCAGCACTCCGACCTCGGCGGCGGGATGGCGATCGCCATGAAGGACCTGGAGATACGGGGCGCCGGCAACCTGCTCGGCGGGGAGCAGTCTGGCCACATCGCCGACGTCGGCTTCGACCTCTACGTCCGGTTGGTGGGGGAGGCGGTGCAGGAGTTCCGGGGCGACACCGAGCCCGAGCTGCGCGAGGTGCGGATCGAGCTGCCTGTCGACGCCCACCTGCCGCACGACTACATCCCCAGCGAGCGGCTCCGGCTGGAGATGTACAAGCGGCTGGCGGAGGTCCGCGCCGACGAGGACATCGACCTGCTGCAGGGGGAGCTCGAGGACCGCTACGGCAACCCTCCCGAGCAGGTGGCGTCGTTGCTGTTCGTCGCGAGGTTCCGGGCCCGGGCCCGGCAGGCCGGGATCGGGGAAGTCACCATCTCGGGCAAGTACGTGCGGTTCGCACCCGTGAGCCTTCCCGAGTCACGCGTCGTACGCCTCCAGCGGCTGCACCCGAAGAGCGTGGTGAAGGCGCCGGTCGACACGATCCTGGTACCGCGCCCGCAGACGGCCGTGGTCGGGGGCCGTCCGCTCGCTGGCATCGCCCTGCTTGAATGGGCGCGGACGATCATCGACGGCGTGATCGACCCGTCCGTGAAGAAGGAGTCCTCGTGAGCAAGACCCGGCCAGGCCCCCTCGGTCCGGCGGCCGCCCCCCTCATTCTGGTTCTTGCCGCCCTCGTGTTGAGCGGCTGCGGCTCGGTCTCCTCGCCGGGGGTCGCCATCGAGGTGGGGGAAGAGACATTCTCCATCTCCGAAGTCGACGACCTGACCGAGAACTACTGCCAGGCGATCGAACCCCAGCTCGAGGGCAACGAGCAGTCCGTGCCGCAGCGGTTCTTCCGCGGTGGACTGGCCGGGGAGCTGGCCCGACGGTCGGTCGCCGACCAGCTGGCGGAGGACTACGGCGTCGAGGCCGGAGATCGCTACGACGATCGGGTCGCCTCGCTCGAGGAGAGCACGGCGACACTCGACGAGGGCGTGCAGGAGGCGGTGATCCAGGCCGAGCTGGCCGGGACGTACGTCGAGGCCGTCCAGGTCGCGGTCGGCCAGGTCCTGCTTGCCGAGGAGGGGGTCACCGACGCCAGGTACTCCGAGCAGCGCGCCCGCGGCGCCACCGCCTACAACGACTGGATCGCCGAGCACGGGGTCAGCTTCGACCCGCAGCTCGGCATCGAGTTGGTGGACGGCGAGATCCAGCAGGTGGACACATCTGTCTCCCATGCCTGGGGTGACACCGCCCAGGCCGGTGCCGCCGAGGACCCGGACCCGGCTTACGCCGCCGCCCTCCCGGCCTCCCAACGCTGCGGCTGATCCCGAGGTGGCAGGTATGGCCCCTCGACGTGGCCAGAGTGATCCCGTCGGGGCCGACCGGATGACCGAGTTCCTCGAGGTCATGCGTCAGTTGCGTGTCGAGTGCGGCTGGAAGCGGGAGCAGACGCATCGATCCCTGTCGCGTTACCTGCTCGAGGAGACCCACGAGACGCTCGAGGCCATCGACACCGGCGACCGGACGGGTGACTGGGACCACCTGCGCGAAGAGCTCGGTGACCTGCTGCTCCAGGTCTACTTCCACGCGGTGATCGCCGAGGAAGCCGGCGAGTTCACGCTGGACGACGTCGCCGCGGACATCATCGACAAGATGCGGAGGCGCAATCCCCACGTCTTCGCACCGCCGGGTGAGCAGCGGGCCCCGGCCGGGGACGCGAGGTCCATCAACGAGGTGTGGGAGTCGATCAAGGCCACGGAGAAGTCGCGGGTCTCGGTCGAGGACGGACTTCCGCCCGGCCTGCCCGCGCTGCTGTACGCGGACAAGGTGCTCGATCGGCTGGCGCGAGCCGGCTCATCGGTGGCCGAGGACCAGGGTCGGTCCGCGCGGGGCGCGTCGGAACCGTCGGGAGACATCGGCGATCGGCTGCTGGCACTGGTGGCCGAAGCCCGGGAAGCCGGGGTGGATCCCGAGCAGGCCCTGCGCGACGCCGTACGACAGACTGATCTGACGGACCTCGCCCGACGGGCCTCAGCCGAAGAGCTGCTTGCCCTGGTCGATCAGCAGGACGACCGAGAAGAAGCCGTAGAAGGCGACCGCCCAGATCAGCGCCGCGAAGCGTCCGCCCTTGAGCCCGATCTCGCGCGGCAGCACGCCCCGGTTCAGCTGGATCAGCAGCACCGAGTAGATGAACATCACCACTCCGTTGAGCGCGGACGCGATGACGAGCAGCACCAGTGGCTGGTCGACGCCCGACGAGCAGGATCACGGATCCGACGACGATCATCCCCAGACGGTGATGAAGTAGAGCCGGCTCTCGCTCCACGTGTCGTTGTCGCGCAGTGCGCCGGTCTTGAGGACGTCGGCGGTGAGCCGGCCGACCATGTCGAGCACCGTCAGGTTGGTGGAGTAGAGCACGACGCTGCCGATCAGCCAGAAGGCCGTGCCCAGCCAGTCGCCCTCGGTCACCTTGAGCGCCTCGCCCTGGACCTTGATGAAGTCGAAGCTCTCCTCGCCGGTCGTCCCGATCGTGACGAAGGTCAGGGTCATGAACGTCAGCAGCGCGACCGCGCCGATGACGAAGAAGGTGACGAACTGCTCGCGGTTGGCGACCTTCCACCACTCGTTCCAGCGCCGCATGTTCTCCTCGTCGCGGCGGAAGAAGTAGCCCGTGGTCGGGGCGGCGACCTCCTCGCCGGTGAACGGCGAGACCACGCGGGGCATCTTGGCGCCCATGCCGAGCCCCTTGTCGCGCACCCAGTTGGACTGCACCAGGTTCATCACGCCACCGGCACCGGCGAACGCGATGGCACCCAGCAATGCCGCGGCCGGGATGTCGGAGATGCCGTCGGGGATCTTGTCCACCTCGACGAAGCCCTTGCCGAGCGCCTCGTAGCCGGTGCCGCCGAGCAGGAACAAGATCGCGTAGAGCACGAACAGGACGATCAGCGCGACCATGAAGAACTGGATCTTCTCCACGGTGCGGTAGACGATCGGCGAGACGGTCAGCACGATGCCGATCAGGACCAGCACGCCGATGGTGATGTAGGGGATCAGGTCCTCGGAGAAGCCCGAGGGCGAAGCTCAGGGTCGTGGTGCCGCCGGTCGCCCAGCCCGGCCACATCCAGGCGCCGACGGCCATCACGATGAAGAGCACGCCCCACGGCTTCCAGAGCCGGGTGAACCCGGTGACCGCGGTCTCGCCGGTGGCGAGGGTGTAGCGCTCGATCTCCATGTTGAGGAAGTACTGGGTCAGCACGCCGAGGACGATCAGCCAGACCAGGACCAGCCCGACCTGTGCGGTGATGTTGGGCCACAGCACGAACTCGCCGGACCCGATCGCGCCGGCCAGCAGCAGCACGCTGGGGCCGATCACCTTCTTCATCGGCAGCGGTTCGGGGAGATCGGTGTACTGGACCGCCGGCAGGTGCCGGTCCGGGATCTCCGTCGCCTGGGTCGTCCGCTGTCGCCGCGCGCGCCAGTCGCGTCGCTCATGGCAGATCTCCTTGGTAGCCCGGACACCTTCCACGATGCGGAAGGGATCTTCTACAATTCGGCACGTTATTCCGATTGGTCCCGCCGGTCAACAGGTCCCGGACATCCGATCCGGACGCCGGATCCAGACAGGGGGGACGGTCGGAGAGATCGGTCGACACTCGGGGGAGGGCCGGATGGAAGGACGCGGTCGACGGCGCCGACGCGCGGGGTGGGGTGCAGTCCATCGCCCGGGCGTTCGAGGTCCTCGAGGTGCTCGCCGAGCACGGTCCGCTCAGCCTGTCCCGGCTGGCGGCCGCCGCGGGGCTCCCGCTGAGCACCATCCATCGGTTGGTCGGCACCCTGTCCGCACTCGGCTACGTGCGAGCCGACGCCAAGGAGTACTCGCTCGCGCCCCGGTTGATCCACCTCGGGGAGCGGTCCAGCCGGATGCTGTCGCGGTGGGCGATCCCGCACCTGACCGGGCTCGTGGACGAGCTCGGGGAGACCGCCAACCTCGCGATGCTCGACGGCGACCGGATCGTGTACGTCGCCCAGGTGCCGTCGCGGCACTCGATGCGGATGTTCACCGAGGTCGGTCGCCGGGTGCTGCCCCACTGCACGGCCGTGGGGAAGGCGCTGCTGGCCAGGCTCCCCGACGACGAGGTCGACGCCATGGTCGGTCGGACCGGACTCCCGGCCCACACCGAGCACACGATCACCACCCGGGCCGCCCTGGCCGCCGCGCTCGGCCAGATCAGGGTCCTCGGGTACGCCGTCGACGACGGAGAGCAGGAGATCGGGGTGCGCTGTGTCGCGGTCGCCCTGACCGGATCCACCCTGCCGCTCGGACTGTCGATCTCGGGACCCGCGCCGCGGATGACCGAGGACCTGGTGGATCGCGCCGTACCCGCCCTGACCGGCGCCGCCTCGGCATTCGCCGCCGACCTCGGCGCGGGCTGACCCGGTTCCGATCGCCGCCTGCGCCGGGGCGAGCCGTGCCGGGAAGGCAGGTCCCACGCCGTTAGGCTGAAGCCGTAGTTCTTCGACCCTTCAGGAGCAGTGCACGTGGCAGCAATCGAGGCCGTCGGCGCCCGCGAGATCCTCGACTCGCGCGGCAACCCCACCGTCGAGGTCGAGGTGTTGCTCGACGACGGTGCGTTCGCCCGGGCGGCGGTGCCGAGCGGTGCGTCAACGGGGGCGTTCGAGGCGGTGGAGCTGCGGGACGGCGGCGACCGGTATCTCGGGAAGGGCGTCACCCAGGCGGTGACGGCCGTGATCCAGCAGGTGGGTCCGGCCATCGAGGGTCTGGCTGCGGACGACCAGCGGCTGGTCGACCAGACCATGCTCGAGCTCGACGCCACGCCCAACAAGGCCAAGCTCGGGGCCAATGCCATCCTCGGTGCCTCGCTGGCGGTGGCCAGGGCTGCCGCGGACTCCGCCGGCCTGCCGCTCTACCGCTACGTCGGGCGGCCCCAACGCCCACCTGCTTCCGGTGCCGATGATGAACATCCTCAACGGCGGTGCGCACGCCGACACCAACGTCGACGTCCAGGAGTTCATGGTCGCGCCGCTCGGTGCGCCCACCTTCCGGGAGGCGCTGCAGGAGGGGGCCGAGGTCTACCACGCCCTGAAGTCGGTGCTGAAGAAGAAGGGCCTGGCCACCGGAGTCGGTGACGAGGGCGGCTTCGCACCCGACCTGAAGAGCAACCGCGCTGCGCTCGACCTGATCGCCGAGGCGGTCGGGCAGGCCGGGCTGGCCCTGGGCCGCGACGTCGTGCTCGCGCTGGACGTCGCCGCCAGCGAGTTCTGCGAGCAGAACAGCTACAACTTCGAGGGCCAGACGAAGTCCGCCGACGACATGACCTCGTACTACGCGGACCTGGTGGCGTCGTACCCCATCGTCTCGATCGAGGACCCGCTCGACGAGGACGACTGGGACGGCTGGAAGGCGATCACCGACGAGCTCGGCACCCGCACCCAGCTGGTCGGAGACGACCTGTTCGTGACCAACGTCGAGCGGCTCGCCCGCGGTATCGCGGAGGGCCAGGCGAACGCGCTCCTGGTCAAGGTCAACCAGATCGGGTCGCTGACGGAGACCCTCGACTCGGTCGACCTCGCCCACCGGAGCGGGTTCCGCTGCATGATGAGCCACCGCTCGGGAGAGACAGAGGACACCACCATCGCCGACCTGGCGGTGGCCACCAACTGTGGCCAGATCAAGACCGGCGCCCCGGCTCGGTCCGAGCGGGTGGCGAAGTACAACCAGCTGCTCCGGATCGAGGAAGAGCTGGGTGACGCCGCGCGCTACGCCGGGGCCGGCGCGTTCCCCCGGTTCGGGAGCTGACCCGGAGCCATGGCCCCGAGCTCGACACCGCGCCGCGACCCACGGGGTGACCCCCGGGGCGGCCTCGGCGGCAGCCGGCGGCCCCGACGCCGCGGCGCACCACCGCGATCCCGCCCGCCGGACCGCGGCGCATCGGCCGGCAACGGGTCGTCTGTGGGTAGCCAGTCTGCGGACACCGAGTCACGCCGCCCCCGGTTCACCGGCCGGGCAGCGGTGCTGGTGCTGGTGATCGCGGTCCTGACCGTGTCCTACGCGTCCTCGATGCGGGCCTACCTGCAGCAGCGTTCGCACATCGCCGACCTCAAGGAACAGATCGCCGAGCGCGCCGCGAGCATCGACGAGCTCGAGCGCGAGAAGCGGCGCTGGCACGACCCGGCCTACGTCCGGGCCCAGGCCCGGGAGCGGTTCGGGTACCTGATGCCCGGCCAGACGTCGTACGTCGTGCTGGGCGAGGACGGCAAGCCGCTCGAGAGCGACACGAACCTCCCCGATCGCTCGGAGCTGCCCGAGGAACAGCCGGAGGCCTGGTGGGCCCCTGCCTGGGAGTCGGTGCTGCTCGCGGGTGACCCGCCCCGGCACCAGGCGCCGCCCGCCACCGACATCACGCCGCCGGAGGGACGGGAGCGGTGATCGACCCCGCCGACGAGGCGGCCATTGCCCAGCAGCTCGGTCGAGAGCCACGAGCGATCCACGAGGTCGGGCACCGGTGCCAGTGCGGCCATCCCGACGTGGTGACCACGGAGCCGCGGCTGCCCAACGGGACGCCGTTCCCCACGACTTTCTACCTGACCTGCCCGCGCGCCGCATCGCGGATCGGCACCCTCGAGGGCTCGGGGCTGATGAAGGAGATGCAGGACCGCCTCGGCCACGACCCGGAGCTGGCCACCGCGTACGCCGCTGCCCATCGGCGCTACCTCGAGGCCCGGGCACGGCTCGGCTCGGTGCCCGAGATCGAGGGCATCTCCGCGGGCGGCATGCCGGACCGGGTCAAGTGCCTGCACGTGCTTGCGGCGCAGTCCCTCGCCCAGGGGCGAGGCGTGAATCCCCTCGGCGACGAGGTGCTCGACCTGCTGGGGGACTGGTGGCGCACCGGTCCGTGCGTCGAGACCGGCGACTCGTGACCACCGTCGCCGCCGTCGACTGCGGCACCAACACGATCAAGCTGTTGATCGGCGACCTGCCCGAGGTGGCCGTCCGTGAGTCCCGCATCGTCCGGCTGGGGCAGGGAGTCGACAGGACCGGCCGGCTCGCCGACGAGGCGCTGACCCGGGCCTTCGAGGCCATCGACGAGTACGCCGTGCTGGTCGCGGAGAATGGCGTGGACCGGATCCGGTTCTGCGCCACCTCGGCCACCCGCGACGCCGCGAACGGCGACGTCTTCGCGAGAGGTGTCGAGCAGCGGCTCGGCGTCCGGCCGGAGGTGCTGACCGGGTCCCAGGAGGCGACCCTCGCGTTCGCCGGCGCGGTGCGCCATCTCCGCACGACCCCGGAGGAGCCGGTGCTGGTCATCGACATCGGTGGCGGCTCCACCGAGCTGATCCTGGGCGGCCGCGAACCTGACGCAACGCATTCGATGGACATCGGCTCGGTCCGGATGCACGAACGCCACCTGCACTCCGACCCACCCAGCGCGGCCGAGGTGGCGGCATGCGTCGCTGACGTGGAAGCCGCGCTCGACGCCTGCCCCGTCGATCCGGCCGCCGCGGGCACCGTGGTGGGTGTGGCCGGGACGATCCTGTCCGTCGTGGCCGGCGTCCTGGACCTGCCGGCGTACGACCGCGATCGGATCGACCAGGCCGTTGTGCCTGTCGGCGACGTGAACGGGTTCGTCGACCGGCTGGTGGCGATGACCGTCAGCGACCGGCTCGCGCTGCCCTGGATGCACCCGGGCCGGGCCGACGTCATCGGCGCCGGCGCGCTGATCCTGTCCCGGGTGCTGCGCCGCGCCCGGGCCTCGACGATGGTCGCCTCCGAGGCCGACATCCTCGACGGGATCGCCTGGTCGATCGCCGAGTCCTCGCCGACTGACCCGTTTGGGCCGGTCGGTGGCGGGCACGGGGATCCATGAACGATCCGAGCAGGACTCCCGCCGACGAACCCGTCGGCGCCCTCGTGCATCGGCTGTCCGAGCAGATCCCTGAGCTGGTGCGCAGCGAGCTGCGGTTGGCGCAGGCAGAGCTCACGGCCAAGGGCAAACGGGCCGGCCTCGGCGTCGGCATGTTCAGCGCTGCCGGACTGCTTGCGTTCCTGGGCGTCGCCACCCTCGTGGCCACGGCCGTCCTCGCGCTCAACCTTGCCCTTCCGGCCTGGGCAGCCGCCCTGATCGTGGCGGTCGCGCTCTTCGTCGCCGCGGTCGTTGCGGCGATGGTCGGGAAGAAGGAAGTCCAGGAGGCGACGCCGCCCGCGCCGGAGCGGACCATCGCGAGCGTCAAGGAGGACGTCGCCACCGTGAAGGGAGGCCACCCGTGAACCCCGGTTCCCACGTCAACGGCTCGACCCCCGATGAGATCGAGGCCGACATCGAGCGCCAACGAGACGAGATCGCGGACACCGTCTCGGCCCTGCAGGAGCGGCTGGACGTCAAGGCCCGTGCCAAGGACAAGGCCGCCGAGCTGAAGGACCGGGCGACCACGGACTCCGGTAAGCCGCGACCAGACCTGGCGGCAGTCGGACTCGTCGCGCTGGCGGCCGCCATCGGCTTCGTCGTGTGGCGCCGAACCCGCTGACCCCTCGAGAAGGAGCACCACAGATGAGCAAGCTGACCATCCTCGCCGCCGGCGCCATCGGCTACGTCCTCGGAGCCCGCGCCGGCCGCGAGAGGTACGAGCAGATCGCCACCGGCACCCGCAAGTTCATGGGCAACCCGAAGGTGCAGGCTGCCCGGCAGCAGGCACAGGACACGCTCGCGGAGCAGGCTTCGGCCGCGGGTTCGGTCGTGGCCGACAAGGCCAAGGTGACCGCCTCCGCGGCCGCCGACAAGGTACGGCGCTCCGACGGCGGCGCCCACGCCGACCCGGCGCCGCGCTCGTAGCGTCCGTCGCCCAGACGGCAGGATGGGCCGATGCGCCCGCCGCTGCCACACCCGCTCACCGGGGAGCCGTTCGACTCCCCGGTGCCGCCCGGGAGCGGTTGGCCCGAGGACCCGGCAGCGGTCGACACCCCATCGGCTACCACAGCAGCCCGCGTCCGGCGGCTCGCCGCCATCGACGACCTGGCGGAGCTGGAGGCCCGGGTCTCGGTCTGCCGGGCCTGCCCGCGCCTGGTCCGGTGGCGTAGGGACGTGGCGCGCGACAAGCGGGCGTCCTTCGCGGACCAGCCGTACTGGGGCCGCCCGATCGCCGGCTGGGGATCCTCGACGCCGCGGATCCTCATCGTGGGACTGGCCCCGGCCGCGAACGGCGGCAACCGGACCGGCCGGGTGTTCACCGGCGACAGCTCCGGTGACTGGCTGTTCGCCAGCCTGCACCGGGTCGGCCTCGCCACCCGGCCCACCTCGGTCCACGCCGGCGATGGCCAGCAGCTGATCGACACCCGGATGGTGGCCACGGTCCGGTGCGCGCCGCCGGCCAACAAGCCGACCCCGGTCGAGCGCGACACCTGCGCACCCTGGCTCGACGCCGAGATCGCCTTGCTCAGGTCGTCGGTGCGGGTCGTCGTCGCGCTGGGCGGCTACGGCTGGGGAGCCGCGCTCGCGGCCTACGGCCGTGCCGGCTACGCCGTCCCCAGGCCGCGTCCGAAGTTCGCCCACGCCGCGACCGTCGAGCTCGGCCATCACGACAACGGCCCCGACAATGGGCCCGGCAATGGGCCCGTCAGTGGTGGGGTCACCCTCATGGGCTGCTACCACCCCAGCCAGCACAACACGTTCACCGGCCGGCTCACTCCCGACATGCTCGACGACGTCTTCAACCGGGCCCGCGCACTGGCAGACTGACCTGCCCGGACGTCATCCGATTCGGCGGCTCCACCGACTGTGGAGCGACCGGTCCGCATGACGTCCTGCGGCCCCCGTATCCCAACCGGCAGAGGAAGTCGCCTTAAAAGCGATTCAGTCTGGGTTCGACTCCCAGCGGGGGCACCGGACCAAGCCCAGACCATCCCTCGACTAGCCACCATGCCCAATTTTGGGGGGACCTCTCGTCGAGCGGCTCCAGACCGTCATCGCCGGTGCGAGCATCGCAGGCGTCCCAGGGGGAGATCCCGTAGTCAATTTCCGGGTTTGGGGAAAGCCGTGTCGAGAATCGTCAGTGAACTCACGTCCGGGCGTCGATTCGTCGCCATCATCGCCACTCTCGCGGTCGGGGTCTTGTCCCTGCTGGCTGTCACAGTGGCGACGGCGCCAGCCGCCAGCGCGGTGGTCCCGCAGCTGAGCTACGTCGGGTCGGCCACGAGCCAGGACAACCGGGCGGGTCATCGGGTCCGCATCCCCCGGTCGGTCAAGGCCGGGGACCGCCTCGTGCTGTTCCTGACCTGGAACCGCCAGGTCCCCGTGGGCAGGCCCGGCGCGGGCTGGACCCAGCTGAAGGCTCGCAACGGCAAGGACATCCGCAGCAGGGCCTGGACGCGGGTCGCCAAGAGCTCGGACGCAGGCAGGCTGGTCAAGGCCACGACAAAGAAGAAGGCCAAGGCGGTGTTCACCGTGGTGGCCTACCGGAGCACGAGCGGCGCCACACGGGCAACCGCTTCGGCCGCGGGCGGCTCGAACTCGGGTTCGCGCAAGCACATCGCCCCTGCAGTCCGGGTCGCGGACAAGAACTCGTGGCTGGTGAACCTGTGGAGCGGCACGTCGACGAAGAAGCCGGTCTGGAGAATGCCTGCCAACAACGTCGCACGCCGCACCATGTCGACAGCGGGCAAGGGCAAGGTCAGCATGGTGGTGGGAGACTCGCGTGGCCCGGTGCCCACCGGGACCGCCGCTCGCCGCACCGCCCGGACCAACATCCAGGTCGCGCGTTCCGCGACCTTCTCGGTCGTCGTGAGCCCCGGGGTCAACACCGCGCCGACGGCCGCGCTCGCGGTCCCCGACTGTGCGGGACTGCTCTGCTCGTTCGACGCGTCGGGGTCGAGGGATGCCGACGGTGACTCGCTCACCTACCACTGGGAGTTCGGCGACGGTGACACCGGCGAGGGCGTCGAGCCGACGAACACGCACGGGTACTTCGAGCCCGGCCAGCAGACGGTCACGCTGACAGTCAGCGATGGCGAGCTCAGCGACGAGGCGACCAGGCAGGTTTCGCCGACCGTTCCTCCTCCCTCGGCGGGAGCGCAGCCTCGGCCAGGACACGACCGGATGGTGCCCGACGCCGCGGACCGGCAGATGCCGTTGATCGAGGAAGGCGAGATCTGGGACATGGCAGTGATCGGTGACCGCGCCTTCGTAGCCGGCGGCTTCTCCGAGGCGATCGACGTGGCGGGTGCCGGCGACGCCGTCGCGCAGGCGGACCTGCTCGCGTTCGACCTCGAGACCGGCCTGATCGACCGAACGTTCCGTCCCGACTTCGGGGTCGACCGCGAGGTTCTCGCGGTCGAGGCATCGCCGGACGGGACCAAGCTGTTCGCCGCGGGTGACTTCAACAGCGTCAACGGCGACACCACCATCCGGAGGGTCGCCTCCCTGGACCTCGAGACCGGGGCGCCCGTCGCGGGCTTCGGGATGACCGCCAATGCCAAGGCGACCGCGCTCGCGGTCACGAACAGCACGGTGTACGTCGGCGGTCGGTTCGCAACCATCAAGGGTCAGAACATGGTCGGGCTGGCTGCGCTGAACGCGCAAACGGGAGTGCTCGACCTTGGCTTCGACAACCAGCTCGCCGGCGGCATCGGCACCAACGGCACGCTGCAGGTGCAACAGCTCAAGCTCACCCACGACAACTCCAAGCTCCTGGTCGTGCACACCGCGCGGAAGATCGACGGGCAGGACCGCTACGGCGTCGGCCTGATCGACACCGCCACCAAGCAGCTCCTGCCCTGGCGCACCCGCCTCTGGGAGGACAACCTGCAGTACGTCGGCGGCATCCAGCGTATCTACGCGGGCGACATCGCCCCGAGCGACGGCTGGTTCGTGGTGTCGAGCGGCTCCGGCGGCGACCGGCCCCCGATCAACGACACCGCCGTCGCCTTCCCGATGCATGGCGGAGACAACGTGCAGCCGCGGTGGATCTCCCGCGCGTTCGACAGCATCTACTCGCTCGCGATCACCGAGAAGGCGATCTACATCGGTGGCCACTTCCAGTGGAACGAGTCACCGACGGCACCCGACCCGTGGCCGGGCTTGGACGACCAGGGATACGGCACCGGCCAGGGTCTCTCGGGCTACAGCCTGGGTGACGCCGTCGTGCGGCGCGACCACCTCGGAGCGCTCAACCCCGCCGACGGAAAGGCGCTGGAGTGGCACCCGGGTTCGAGGTCGGTCGAGGGCAACAAGGCGATGCTGGCGACGCCGCACGGCCTCCTCACCGGCGGTGACACCATGCGCCAGGGCGGCGGCGAGGTCGGCCGGGTCGCTTTCTTCCCGTTCGACGGTCTCCCCGCGGAGACCGACCCCGACACGACGATCGACACCCCGATCGAGGGGCGTGTGGTCAAGAGCGACGAGGAGTTCGTCATCGAGGGCACCGCGACGGCCACGGGGACCGTTGAGAGGGTGGACGTCGAGGTCCAGCGCGGCAGCCAGTTCCTCCAGGACGACGGCACCAGCTGGGGCAGCGGCTTCAATGCCATCCCTGTGGTGCCAGGTACGCCGACAGGCGGCAGTACGCCGTGGTCCCTCCCGGTCACGATCGACGACTCCGCCGAGATCACCCTGAGGGCGCGCGCCGTCAGCACCGGTGGCACGGACCCGACCAAGGCGTTGAAGAAGATCGAGTCCTTCAGCTTCGACGACCTGCCTCCGGAGACCGGCATCTCGGAGCCGGGTGGCCTGATCGACACGACGACCTTCCTGATCCAGGGCAGCGCCGAGGACGACTTCGGTGTCACCGGCGTGTCCGTCTACATCCGCGACCTCGACGAGGACCGGTACCTCAACGAAGACGGCGAAGTGGTCAACGGCTACACGACGTTCGGGGTCGAGCCGGACCTGCCGGGCGCCACCGAGACCACCTGGCAGCACCAGGTGACGCTGCCCGACGAGGGCAACTGGAAGATCGGGGCCCTCGCGAGGGACACGGCCGGCCAGTCCGCCGCACGCTGGGAGACGCAGGACGTCACCGTCGACTCGTCAGCCCAGTCGCCGACCCTCACCATCGACGCACCGGTCGAGGTCACCCCGCCCGTCACGTCGCCGACGCTCACGATGGCGCCGGGCCAACCGCTCACCTTCAGCGGCACGGCGACCGACGACGAGGGTCTCGCCACGGTCGAGGTCAGCCTGCGCAACAGCACCACCCGGGAGAACCTCGGCGCCGACGGCACCTGGGGGACCGAGGTGATCTCCGGTTGGCACCAGATCTCCCCGCCGAACCTGAACACCACCTCGCTCGACTGGGAGTTCGAGACGCCCGAGGCCCTGGTGCCCGGGAGCTACAGCTTCCAGGTCCGGGCCACCGACAAGCAGGACCTCACGACCTCGTCGAGCATGCAGGGTCGGATCAACATCAACGTCAACGTGGCGGGCGACCTGCCGCCGAACGGCGCGCTCGACGCGACCACCAGCGGGATCAGCGCCCCGCGTCATCTCGACCTGACCGGCACCGCGACAGACGACTTCGGCGTCGCCGGGGTCCGGGTGGCGATCCTGGAGAACGACACCGATCGCTACCTGCGGGCCGACGGGTCGCTGGCAGCCGGCTTCGGCACGGTGAACGCCGTCCTCGCCGCGCCTGGTTCCACGAGCACCGCATGGACCCTGTCGCGGGACCTGCCGATGAACGGCGACTACTCGATCACGGCGTACGCCGTCGACTCGTCGAACCAGCTCGACCCGTCGACTACGGGCGCCACCGCCCGGTTTGCGGTCTACCCGGGCGACGCCCTGCCGGTCCTGAATCCGACCCTGGCCTCGCCCCTGGACGGGGCGCAGTTCACCGACGCGCGGATCTTCGTCAGCGGTCGGGCGGAGGACCCGGGCGGCGCCATCGCCGAGGTGGAGGTCGCCATCGTCAACGAGGCCGGCCTGTGGATGCGCAGCAACGGTGACTTCGACACCTCGGAACGCTGGACCTCCGCGTTCCTCAACAGTCCCGGGATCCGAGGGGTCGAACTACTCGTACACGACCCCGCTCATCCCTGCAGGGGCGTACCGGGTCCTGGTCCGCCCGATCGACACCCACGACCTGATGCCGGAGCCGCGGGAGGTCAACGTCACGGTGACGACCCCGTCGAGCAACGTCGAGCCGGTCGCCGTGGGCACGGTCAGCTGTAACCAGAACGTGTGTACGTTCGACGCCCGGGCCAGCTCCGACGAGAGCAAGCCGACGTTGTCGTACGAGTGGGACTTCGGGAACGGCGACGACGACGACAACGCGCTCACCTCGGAGACGTACACGTCGCCCGGCACATTCACGCCGATCCTGACGGTCGAGGACGAGTGGGGCCTGACGCACTCGGTGACCATGGACCCCGTGACCATCACCATGCCGGCCGGCAACCAGGCGCCGACGGCCGTGATCACACAGCCCACGTGCGTCGGTCTCGTCTGCAACTTCAGCGGCGCCACCTCGAGTGACCCCGACGACGGGGACACCAGGAGCTACCTGTGGAGCTTCGGCGACGGCGGCACCAGCACCTCGGCCAGCCCGTCGCGCACCTTCGTCGCGGCCGGCACCTATCAGGTCTCCCTGACCGTCACCGACGGCTGGGGGAACTCCTCCACGGCGACCAGGACGGTGACCGTCTCGGTGCCCTGACCTGAACGGGACGTCATGCGGTTCGGCTGCAAATAGCGACCGAACCGCGTGACGATCCCGTCGCATTTCAGGAACAGCACACCCCGCTCACACGTTGTATCTGTGTGACCCGCCTAGACTGTGGGGCACACGGTGCGCCGTCAGATGGACGGCCACCCTCGGCCTCCAAGGAGGAGACCATGCAGAGCAACAACCCGGTGTTCCGACGTTCGGATGCCTTCAACGGGGCGTCCACGAACGCCCAGGGCAACCAGACCTACCCGGGCAACGGCGCCGCCTACCAGGGCTATGGCCAGACCCAGCCCGCCCCCGGCTACGACCAGCCCCAGTACGGCGCGCCCACCACCACCGGCCGGCCGATGACGATCGACTCGGTCGTCCAGAAGACCGGCATCTCCCTGGGCCTCGTGATCGTCTTCGCGGCGCTCACGTGGTGGCTGACCCCCGACATCGACCCGACCGAGGGTGACCCGGACCTCGGCCCGCTGTTCGCGGCCCTCACGATCGGCTCGCTCGGCGCGTTCGCGCTTTCGATGGTGAACTCCTTCAAGCGGGTCATCAGCCCGCCGCTCGTGTTGGCCTTCGCCGCCCTCGAGGGCGTGGCGATGGGCGCCCTGAGCAAGTACTTCGACACCTACTTCGGTGACGGCATCGTCACCCAGGCGGTGATCGGTACCTTCGCGGCGTTCGCCGGAACCCTCGCGGCGTACAAGTTCTTCAACATCCAGGTCGGCAGCAAGTTCCGCACCTTCGTGATCGCCGCCATGTTCGGCATGGTCGGCCTCAGCCTGCTGGAGATCGTGCTCGGCATGTTCGGAAGCCAGCTGGGTCTCTTCGGCTTCGGCGGCGCGGGCCTGCTGTTCGCGATCGTCGGCCTGGTGCTCGGCGTCTTCATGCTGATCCTCGACTTCGACTTCGTCGAGAAGGGCGTGGCAGCCGGCATCGACGAGCGCGAGTCGTGGCGGGCGGCGTTCGCGCTGACCGTCAGCCTGGTCTGGATCTACACCAACCTGCTGCGGATCCTCGCGATCTTCAGTCAGGACTGACGCTGGGACTGACTCCCACAGCCTCATCGGCGTCGGGTGCCTGGGCTTCGGCCTGCGGCGCCCGGCGCCGATGGCGTATCTCGACCCAGAGGCCGCGGACCCCGCGCCGGGAGCCGCCCACCTCCGTGCCGCCCAGCTCGGTGCCGGGGGTCTTGACGGCCTCGACCGCTGCGGTCGCGATCGGGAGCACGCCCTCGCCGCGCCGGACCTCGGGCTGCTCCTCGTCCTCCGGGACCAGGCCCAGGGCCGCCAGGGTCGTCGGCAGGAGTACGGCGGCCAGCTGGCGGTAGCCGTCCGCGGACGGGTGGAACTGGTCGGGCCCGAACAACAGCGCGGGAGCCGCCGCGAACTCCGGCCCGAGGATCGGAGCCGAGCGAGACCGTCCGGCCGCCGTGCTCGACGACCGTGATGGTCTGCGCCGCGGCCAGCCGCCGGGACCAGGCCCGGGCCACCTGCTTGAGCGGGGGCGCGATCGGCTTGAGCGTCCCGAGGTCGGGACAGGTCCCGACCACGACCTCGATGTCTGCCTCCCGCAGGCGCAGCACACCGGTGGCCAGGTGCCGGACGGACTGCGAGGGGCGGACCCTGTGCGTGACGTCGTTGGCGCCGATCAGGATCACCGCGACATCGGGACGCGTGGCGATCGTCCGGTCGATCTGGGTGCTCAGGTCCGAGGACTCCGCGCCCACGACGGCGTACTCCCTGAGGTGCACCCGACGGTCGGCACGCTCCGCGAGGCCGCTGGCCAGCCGGGCCCCGGGCGTGTCCTCGACCCGGTCCACGCCGTACCCCGCTGCGCCGGAGTCCCCGAGCAGCGCCACCCGGATCGCCGGCCCGGGACGGCCGCGTCCGTACCACCCGGTGCTGTCCGGGGTCGGCTCGTCGCTCGCCTCGCCGATGGTGCGCCGGGCCAGGCGTGCCTCCACGTCCAGCACGCCGTACAACGCACCACCGAGCAACGACAGGCCGCCGCCCCCGTAGGCGGCGGCAGCGGCAAGCTTGCGCGCGGCTCCGGCCTTCCCCATTCCCTCACTCTACGAAGTCGGGACGAGCAGGGTGCCCGAGTTGCTCGGATCGGGACCCTCCCAACTAGATTGGCGTGGTGCAGTACGTGAACTCTCTCCTCGACCTCATCGGCAACACTCCGCTTCTGAGGCTGTCCCGCTCGCTCGCCCCCGAGCTCGACCCCGACGTGGGCGAGGGCGGCCCGATCGTGCTGGGGAAGATCGAGTACCTCAACCCCGGCGGCTCGGTGAAGGACCGGATCGCGACCCGGATGATCGAGGCGGCCGAGGCGTCCGGGGAGCTCCAGCCCGGCGGCACGATCGTGGAACCGACGTCCGGCAACACCGGTGTCGGACTCGCCATGGTCGCCCAGGCCAAGGGCTACCGCTGCGTCTTCGTCTGCCCGGACAAGGTGTCGGAGGACAAGCGGAACGTGCTCAAGGCGTACGGCGCCGAGGTGGTCGTGTGCCCGACGGCAGTAGATCCTGAGCACCCGGACAGCTACTACAGCGTCTCCGACCGGCTCTCGTCCGAGCCCGGCGCCTGGAAGCCCGACCAGTACTCCAACATGCACAACCCGCGGTCCCACTACGAGACGACGGGCCCGGAGATCTGGGAGCAGACGGAGGGGAAGGTCACCCACTTCGTCGCGGGCGTCGGCACCGGCGGCACCATCAGCGGTATCGGGCGCTACCTCAAGGAGCAGAATCCCGACGTCCAGATCGTCGGCGCCGACCCGGCGGGCTCGGTCTACTCCGGCGGCACCGGCCGCCCCTACCTGGTCGAGGGCGTCGGAGAGGACTTCTGGCCGGACTGCTACGACCGGGACATCGCGGACCGGATCATCGAGGTCTCCGACGCCGACTCCTTCGCCTACACGCGCCGGCTGGCACGGGAGGAGGCACTCCTGGTCGGAGGATCGTCCGGCATGGCGGCCTACGCCGCCAAGCAGCTGGCCGCGGAGCTCGCCGGCGCTCCCGAGGGGGAGAACGCCGTGATCGTGGTGCTGCTGCCGGACTCCGGCCGCGGCTACCTGACGAAGGTCTTCAACGACGAGTGGCTGGCGCAGTACGGCTTCGCCGTCGAGGGCGCGGAGCGCGACCAGCAGACCGTGGGCGAGGTGCTCCGGGGGAAGTCGGGAAGGCTGCCCGACCTCGTGCACACCCACCCCGGCGAGACCATCGCGGAGGCCGTCGCGATCCTGCAGGAGTACGGCGTGTCCCAGATGCCCGTGGTCCGCGCCGAGCCGCCGATCGTGGCCGCCGAGGTTGCCGGGTCGGTGTCGGAACGGACCCTGCTCGACGCGCTGTTCGCCGGCAAGGCACTGCTCACCGACTCCGTGGAGCAGCACATGTCCGCGCCGCTGCCGACCATCGGCTCCTCCGAGCCGGCCCGCGAGGCCGTGCCGGTCCTCGAGACCGCGGACGCCGTCCTCGTCCAGGAGGACGGCAAGCCGGTCGGCGTCGTGACCCGGCAGGATCTGCTGGCGTTCCTGGCCCGGGGCTGAGCGGCGGTTCGAGGGTTCGAGGTTGGTACCGCTCGCACCTCAACCACCGGACCGGCTAGAATCAGAACCTGTTCTAGTTTCGGAGCATCGTCTCGGCCACTCCAGCGTAGAAGACGTGCTGGAGTCGGCGGTCGTCGCCGACCCGCTGCACCTGCTCGACGTCTGTGCGACCTCGGACGGCGCGGCCGCCGTCGTACTCACCTCGGAGGACTACGCCCGGAGGCATGGTGCGACGTCACCGGTCAGGGTGCGAGGCGTGGCCACCGTGTCTCCCACCTTCCCCGACGCGGTGCTGGACATACCGAACCTCGCCACCGACGCCAGGACGGCGGCCGGGGCTCCGGAGTCGACCTTCAAGGAGTCGATCGCTCAGGCGGCGTACGAGGAGGGCGGCATCGACCCGGCCGACATCGATCCGGGCCGAGGTCTACGACCTGTCCACCGCGCTCGAGCTGGACTGGATGGAGGACCTCGGGCTCTGCAAGCCGGGCGAGGCCGAGTCGCTGCTCCGGGCCGGGGAGACCACGGTCGGGGGCCGGCTCCCGGTCAACCCGTCCGGAGGCCTCGCCTGCTTCGGCGAGGCGGTCCCCGCCCAGGCGCTCGCCCAGGTGTGCGAGGTGACCTGGCAGCTGCGCGGCCAGGCGGTCGGCCGTCAGGTCGACGGTGCCCGGGTCGGGATCACGGCCAACCAGGGACTGTTCGGGCACGGCTCCTCGGTCGTGCTGAGCACCTAGACCCAGCGATGCCCTTCGGGCCGTCGGCTAGCGTGAAAGCGTGCCAGCTACCGACCCTGCCACCACGCCCCGCACCGAACCTGAAGACCGTCGGCGAGCTCCGCGCGAGCGGACACGTCCAGAAGCACCTGCGCGAGGAGATCCGCGACAACCTCCTGGCCAGGCTCGCGGCCGGCGAAGACCCGTGGCCCGGACTGCACGGCTTCAGCGAGACGGTCATCCCGCAGCTGGAGCGGGCGCTGATCGCCGGCCACGACGTCGTCCTCCTCGGCGAGCGCGGGCAGGGCAAGACCCGGGTCCTGCGCACCCTGGTCGGGGCTGCTCGACGAGTGGACGCCGGTGATCGCTGGCTCGGACCTCGGCGAGCACCCCTACGATCCGGTGATCGTGGGCAGCCGCCGCCGGGCGGCTGAGCTGGGTGACGACCTGCCGATCGCCTGGCGCCACCGCGAGGAGCGGTACGCCGAGAAGCTGGCGACGCCGGACACGTCGGTCGCCGATCTGATCGGGGACGTCGACCCGATGAAGGTGGCCGAGGGCCGGACCCTCGGCGACCCGGAGACCATCCACTACGGCCTGATTCCGCGCAGCCACCGGGGCATCGTCGCGATCAACGAGCTGCCCGACCTCGCCGAGCGGATCCAGGTCGCGATGCTCAACGTGATGGAGGAACGCGACATCCAGATCCGCGGCTACCTGCTGCGGTTGCCGCTCGACGTGCTGGTGGTCGCCAGCGCGAACCCGGAGGACTACACGAACCGCGGCCGCATCATCACACCGCTCCAGGACCGGTTCGGCGCCGAGATCCGCACCCACTACCCGACCGAGCTCGAGGACGAGATGGCGGTGATCCGCCAGGAGGCGCAGCTCGCGTCCGAGGTCCCGCCGTACCTCGTCGAGATCCTCGCCCGCTACACCCGCAACCTGCGCGAGTCCAACAGCGTCGACCAGCGCTCGGGCGTCAGCGCCCGGTTCGCGATCGCCGGAGCCGAGACCATCGCGGCCGCCGCGCTGCACCGGGCGACCGTCCAGGGCGAGCCCGAGGCGGTGGCCCGCGTCGTCGACCTCGAGACGGCGGTCGACGTGCTCGGCGGCAAGGTCGAGTTCGAGACCGGCGAGGAGGGTCGTGAGCGGGAGATCCTCGACCACCTGCTCCGGACCGCCACCGCCGAGACGGTGCGCCGCCACTTCCGGGGGATCGACTTCGCCCTGCTCGTGGAGGCCATCGACGAGGGCGCGATGATCACGACCGGCGACCAGGTCGACGGCCCGCGACTTCCTGTCCGGGCTGCCGGTCCTCGGCGAGTCCGAGCTGTACGACGAGGTGTGCGATCGGCTCGAGGCAACCACCGACGGCACCCGGGCCAGCGCGATCGAGCTCGCCCTCGAGGGGCTCTACCTCGCTCGCAAGGTGAGCAAGGAGTCCGGCGGCGGGGAGACCGTGTATGGATGAGGTCCTCATCCGGCCCGGAAGCCCCGGGCTAGCGGAGCAGCGCCGGGAGCCTGACCCGCCGTCTCCAGACCAGGTGTGGATGAGGCGGCCGGTGTGACCAGCGCTCGGTCCCGCTACCGCCGGTACGACGGCGGTCCGGACCCACTTGCCCCACCGGTCGACATCGCCGAGGCCCTGGACGCGATCGGCCAGGACGTGATGGCCGGCTACTCGCCCGAGCGGGCGATGCGGGAGTTCCTGCGCCGCGGAGGGCGCGACCAGCGCGGCCTCGACGACCTCGCGCGACGGGTCGCCGAACAGGCGCCGGGAGCTGCTCCAGCGGCACGACCTCGACGGGACGCTGCAGGAGGTCAAGGAGCTGCTCGACCGCGCCCTGCTGGAGGAGCGCAAGCAGCTCGCCCGCGACGTGGACCTGGACGACGCCGATCGGGCGTTCCGCGAGATGCAGCTCGAGAACCTTCCGTCCTCCACCGCCGCCGCGGTGAGCGAGCTGTCCGACTACGACTGGACGTCGCGATCGGCCCGAGAGGACTACGAGCGGATCAAGGACCTGCTCGGGCGGGAGCTGCTCGACCAGCGGTTCGCCGGCATGAAGCAGGCACTCGAGAACGCCACCGATGCGGACCGGGCGGCCATCAACGAGATGCTCGAGGACCTCAACGAGCTGCTCGAGCAGCATCGCCGCGGCGAGGACACGCAGGCCGACTTCGACCGGTTCATGGACAAGCACGGCGACTTCTTCCCCGAACGCCCGCGCACCATCGAGGAGCTCCTCGACTCCCTCGCCCAGCGCGCGGCCGCCGCGCAGCGGATGCTCAACTCGATGACTCCCGAGCAACGCGAGGAGCTGATGCAGCTCTCGACGCAGGCGTTCGGGTCGCCGCAGCTGATGCAGGCAGCTCGGCCAGCTCGACGCCAACCTGCAGGCGCTGCGCCCCGGGGAGGACTGGGGTGGGTCCGAGCGCTTCGACGGTGAGCAGGGACTGGGCCTCGGCGACGGCACCGGCGTCCTCCAGGACCTCGCCGATCTCGACGACCTGGCCGACCAGCTCTCACAGTCGTACGGCGGCGCCCGGCTCGACGACGTCGACCTGGACAAGCTGGCCCGCCAGCTGGGCAACGAGGCCGCGATCGACGCCCGGACTCTGCAGGAGCTCGAGCAGGCCCTGCGGGACTCCGGCTACCTCAAGCGGGGGTCCGACGGTCAGCTCCGGCTGAGCCCGAAGGCGATGCGACAGCTCGGCAAGGCCCTGCTGCGCGACGTCGCCAACCGGATGTCCGGGCGCCAGGGCCAGCGCGACCTCCGGCTGGCCGGGTCGGCCGGCGAGCTGAGCGGCGCCACCCGCGAGTGGGCGTTCGGCGACACCGAACCGTGGGACACCACGCGCACGGTGCTCAACGGCATCCGCGAATGCGGCGAGGGCGTCCAACAACGCCGACCGCGACGCACGGACAAGGCGACCCGAAGGTACGTCTTGGCGACATCGAGGTTGCCGAGACCGAGTCGCGCACCCAGGCGGCCGTGGCGCTGCTCGTCGACACCAGCTTCTCCATGGCCATGGACGGCCGCTGGGTGCCCATGAAGCGGACCGCGCTCGCGTTGCACACGTTGATCCGCTCGCGGTTCCGGGGCGACCACCTGCAGCTGATCGGTTTCGGGCGGCACGCCGCAGGTGATGGAGATCGAGCAGCTCACCGCGTTGGACGCGATGTGGGACAAGGGCACGAACCTGCACCACGCGCTGCTGCTCGCCAACCGCCACTTCCGCAAGCACCCGCACGCGCAACCGGTCCTGCTCGTCGTCACGGACGGCGAGCCGACCTCACACCTCGAGCCCGACGGCGAGGTGATGTTCTCCTATCCCCCGCACCCGCTGACGATCGCGTACGCCGTGCGGGAGCTCGACAACGCCGGCCGGCTGGGGGCGCAGACCACGTTCTTCAGACTCGGCGAGGACCCGGGCCTGGCCCGGTTCGTCGACTCGATGGCCCGCCGGGTGGACGGCCGGGTCGTGGCCCCCGAGCTGGACGACCTGGGGGCGGCCGTCGTCGGCTCCTACCTCGGGGCCCGGGCTCCGGACGGTGGGCAGTACGGCGACTGGTTCGGCGGGCGCGGGTTCTGGGTCGGCGACTGAGCCGGCTCAGAACTCGGTGCCGGTCGCGCTCAACTCGGCCCACACGACCTTGCCGCCGGGGAGCGTGTCACAACCCCAGCGGCGGGACAGTGCCTCCACGATGACCATGCCGCGACCGCCTGGCTCGATGCTCTCCGGTTGCTGCTGGGCGAGATCGGCCGCGATGTCCTGGATCGAGATGCAGACCATGCCGACCGACTCGGTCGATCGACACCCGGAAGGGTGAGTGGGCATGGAGGACCGCGTTGCTGGCGAGCTCGGAGACGATGACGGTGGCGTCCGGCACCAGCGCATCCTCCTGCCAGTCTGGCCAGCACTTCGGAGACGAACCGGCGGGTCGCCGGGACCGCCTCGGCCACGGGGAGGAACACCTCGGAGAGACCCGGTCGTGGCCGCAGCGGGAGAGCCGCGCCGGGCGTAGCTCGCCGGTGCGTGCACGTCGGTGTGCAGGGCGCAGACATCGCTGACCTCGCCGAGCCGGGCCGCACCGAGGGCGGATGTCGGGTAGGCGCACAGCAATGAGAACTGGTGCTCCTCCTGGAGCCTGTTCCAGAGCGCCTCGAGCTCGATGGCGGCCGGGACGTGCCCGGCATCCCAGAGCAGGGCCACCATCTCGCCGAAGACCCGCACCGGCCTCCCGTCGGCGAGCGGCCTCGGTGAGGATCGTCGACACCGTGCTCCCGTCGAATCCAGGATCCGGCGACGTCCACCAGGATCGTGTCGAGAGTTGCAGCAGCGTCGAGGGTCACCAGGTCGCCTGCGGCTCGATGCTCGTGCGGGATCGTGGCCGAGTCCGGCGAGCGCGGCGTCGAGTCCCGCGCGATGCGGGCCGGTGGCGACGATGATGCTCCGCTCGCCGAGGGCAAGTCCCTCGGCGACGAAGCGCGCGATGATGTCCACGAGCTCATGCTCGTGGTCGTAGAAGTCCACCGCGTGCAAGTGCGGTAGGGAGCCCACCTCGCCCTTCTGCACGGGGGTGAGTCTACGGCTTATCGGCGCCCCGGCAATGGAATGAGTAGTAAATACCTACCGGAAATTGCGGATTCCGCAATCTTGACAGGATCTTGACAATGATTCGTGATCACCGGGCCGGATGCAGGAGGTCCGCCAGCACCTCGACGCCGTCCACCAGCCGGGTCCCGGGCCGCGCCCACGCGGCGTTGGCGTCCACGGCGTGCACGGGTACGCCGGGTGGCAGCTGGTCGGACGCTCTCAGCTCGCCGGCGAGCGCCTCCGCTCCGGCCAGGTCGTAGCCGCAGGGGGCCACCACGATCACCTCGGGCAGGGCCCGGTGGATCGCCTCCCAGGACACCCGCTCCGACCGCGCTCCCGGGGTCCCCAGCAACGGCTCGCCACCTGCGGCCTCGATCATCTCCGGAACCCAGTGACCCGGCGCGAACGGCGGATCGGTCCACTCCAGCAGCATCACCCGAGGCCGCGACCGCCCGGCCACGCGGGAGCGAACGCTCTCGAGCCGATCCCGGAGCGAGCCGACGAGCTCGGCCGCCCGCTGGTCGTGACCGGTCGTCCGGCCGAGGACGAGGATCGAGTCGAACACCTCGTCCAGGGTGTGCGGGTCGATGGTGAGGACCTCCGCCGTACACCCCAGGTGCGCAAGAGCGTCGTCGACGATCGACACGTCGACGGCGCACACCGCGCACAGGTCCTGGGTCACGACGAGGTCGGCGTCGAGGCCGGCCAGCGCGTCCTCCGCCAGGTGGTAGAGGTCGTCGCCGCGCGCCATCGCCGAAGCAACGAACGCGTCGATCTCGGCCGGCGCAGGCCCTCCGGCATCGCCGAGGTCGAGACGATGGTCCGAGTGCGGGCCTCGGCCGGGTGGTCGCACTCGAAGGTGACCCCGACGACGTCGTCGCCGGCACCGATCGCGAAGAGGATCTCGGTCGTCGACGGGAGCAGGGACACGATGCGCACGGTGGCCACCTTAGGCGTGTGTCTCACGCCCTAGGCTCGCGACCGTGGACGACCCGACCCTGACCGTGCTGGCGCTGCTGGCGCTCGCGGCCCTGGCGGCAGGCTTCGTGGACGCGGTCGTCGGTGGCGGCGGCCTGATCCAGCTCCCGGCGCTGCTGCTCGGCCTCCCGGGCGCCAGCCCGGTCCAGGTGCTGGCGACCAACAAGCTGGCGTCGATCTGCGGTACGACGGTGAGCAGCGCGACGTACTACCGCCGGGTCCGGCCGGACCCGAAGACCTTCGGGCCCCTGATGCTGCTTGCGTTCATCGGCTCCGCCCTGGGCGCCCTGGTGGCATCGCGGATCCCGGAGTCGGCGTTCGACCCGATCGTGCTCGTCGTGCTGGTGGTCGTCGGGGCCTACGTCGCTGTTCAAGCCGAGCTGGGCGAGGAGACCGCGCTGCGGTTCGCCGGACACCGGCACACCGCGGCCGCGATGGGGACCGGGCTCGCAATCGGCTTCTACGACGGCGCGCTGGGCCCGGGCACCGGGAGCTTCTTCGTCTTCACCCTGGTCGGACTGCTCGGCTACAACTTCCTCGATGCCTCGGCCAAGGCCAGGCTCGCGAACTGGGCCACCAACCTCGCGGCGCTCTGCATCTTCGTGCCGCAGGGAGCGGTGCTGTGGACGGTCGGCCTCGTCATGGGCGTCTGCAACTTCGCGGGCGGGTACCTGGGCGCGCGGACGGCGGTCGCCCGCGGCTCGCGGTTCGTGCGGGCGTTCTTCATCGTCGTGGTGTCCGCGTTCATCGTCCGGATCGGCGGGGAGGTCGTGGGAGTGTGGGGCTGACATGAACTGGATGACGGCGTTCCTGGACTTCCCGGCCGACGAGTTCGACCGGGGCGTGGCCTTCTGGCAGCGGGTGACGGGCTACCCGCTCTCCTCCCCGCGTGGGGACGATGGGGAGTTCGTGACCCTGATCCCTCCCACCGGCGGTGACTTCCTGCGACTGCAGCGGCTCGGAGAAGGGTCCGCCCGGCTCCATCTCGACCTCCACGCCGAGGACGCCGCGGCAGCTGCAGATGCAGCCGTGACCGCCGGGGCGCGACGGCTCGAGCAGGTGCATTCCGACGTCGTGCCCCTGGCATCCCCGGGAGGACTGACGTTCTGCCTCGTCTCCCACTCGCCCCGGGACCTGCCGGCGCCAACCACCTGGCCCGGCGGGCACGCGTCGTACGTCGACCAGGTCTGCCTCGACATCCCGCCCGCGCTCCACGACAGCGAGCGGAGGTTCTGGAGCTACGTCACCGAGTGCGGCACGACCAGGCGGTCGAGCCTGCCGGAGTTCTCGCGCCTCGTGCGGCCCGCTGACCAGCACCTGCGGGTGCTGTTCCAGCTCGTGGGCGAGTCGGACGGAGCGGTGAGCGCCCACCTCGACTGGGCCACGACGGACCGGGTCGCCGAGGCCGCGCGGCATCGCGACGCCGGCGCCGAGGTCGTCGAAGTGTTCCCGCACTGGACGGTCATGCGTGGCCCCGTCGGGTCGGCCTACTGCATCACCGACCGGCGACCCGAAGAGGATGGCTGACCTCTCCAGGCCGCGCGACCGCGGAACTCGGTCGCGTCCGGGGTCGGGCGCTGGCTAGCGTGGCGCCATGACCTCCATACAGCGCATCGACCCGCCTCTGGCCGGCACCGAGGCCGAGACCCTGGTCGCCTTCCTCGACTACCACCGCGACACCTTGCGGATGAAGACCGAGGGGCTCGATCAGGAGCAGCTCGCCCGGCCCCTGGCGCCGTCCACGATGACGCTTGGCGGCCTGCTCAAGCACCTCGCGCTCGTCGAGGACGACTGGTTCAGCGTGGTGCTGATGGGCAATGACGACGGCGAGCCGTGGCGGTCCGTCGACTGGGAGGGTGACCCCGACTGGGAGTGGCGCACGGCCGCCGATGACAGTCCGGAGGAGCTGCGGGCACTCTTTGACGACGCGGTCGACGCCTCCAGCCGGATCACCCAGCAGGTGCTCGCCGAGGACGGACTGGACCGGTTGTCGGCCCGGGACAGCCGGCGGCCGGACGAAGGGAAGTTCAGCCTGCGCTGGATCATCGTGCACATGATCGAGGAGTACGCCCGCCACAACGGACACGCCGACCTCCTGCGCGAAGCCATCGACGGAACAACCGGCGAGTGAGCAACGGGTCCCGCAGCAGCAGGGTGATCCGCGCGGCCACCGATGAGGACTGGCCGGCGGTCTGGCGGATCTTCGATGCCACGGTGCAGGAGGGGGAGACCTACGCCTACCCGATGGACTCTCTCTCCCGACGCGGCGCGGGGCCTCTGGATGGAGCAACCTCCTGGCCTGACCGTCGTCCTGGAGGCCGGTGGCGAGGTCCTGGGCACCGCCAAGATGGGTCCCAACCGACCAGGGCACGGCGACCACATCGGCACTGCGTCGTTCATGGTCGCCACCGACGCGCGTGGCCGCGGTGTCGGCCGCGCCCTGGCCGAGTACGTCGTCCAGTGGCACCGCGACGAGGGTTACCGCGGCATCCAGTTCAACGCCGTCGTCGAGACCAACGAGGCCGCCGTACGACTGTGGCAGTCGCTCGGCTTCGAGATCGTCGGCACCGTCCCGGGCGCCTTCCGCTCACCGACCCGCGGGTTCGTCGGTATGCACGTGATGTACCTGCCTCTGTGAGCGCTCCGCCGACCGTCCGCACCGGCTGCACCGGAGTAGCATCACTCGCGAGGTGAGGTGCATGGAGCACCAGCAACCCGGCAGTCAATCCGACAGCGTCCAATCCGGGGTCCGGCCCACAGGTGACCAGACCTGGCTGCTGCCCCGCGGACTGAGACTCCCCCTGCTCCTGCTGCCTCCGCTGCTCCTCGCCATCCTCGAGGTGCTGCATCCCAATCCGGATGCGACGGTCGAGGGTCTCTTGGACGCGGCCACCTGGTTCGCCGTCTTCCACGCCATCCAGCTCGTGCTGATCGGCATGGTCGCCCTGTCCGTCATCCTGCTCGCGGACAGCTACGGGTATGCGTCAGCGTGGACGACGCGGATCGGCATCGGGGTGTTCCTGGTGTTCTTCAGCGCCTACGACACCATCGCGGGGATCGGGACCGGGCTGGCCATGCGCGGTGCGCGAGACCTCACCCCGGAGCAGCAGGAGGGCGTGTTCAACGTGGTCAAGGACTGGCCCGGTCTCGACTGGCCGTTCGCGCTGAGCATCATCGGGACCGGTGGATGGCTGGTCGCCGTGGGTGCGCTCGCGCTCGCTGCCCGCCGCCGAGGCGCTCCGCGCAGCGAGTGGATCTTCACCGCGCTGGCCGCCTTCTTCCTGCTGGGTGGGCACCCGTTCCCGGCAGGCACGCTCGCCTTCGGGTGTCTCTTCGCCGCGGCACTCCTTCGCGAATGGCCGTTGGGTGGAGCCGCCTCCGGGCGCACGCGGTCAACGCCGGACCCCCCATCGGGCTAGTCGCCCGCGCCTGCCAGCAGTCGCTCCCCCAGGACGCGCGCAGCATCCCGCACTTCCTGGCACTTCACGATCCGGTACGGCGCTGGGATCCGCGCGAGCTGCTCGGCGTACCACGCCGGGTTGCTGGTGCTGCCGACGAGTCGGCTGGTCTCGCCATCCAGGCGTTCGAGCCGTCCGATCACCCGCGGGACGCACGCCGCCACGATGTCGACGCCCGCGTCGATGACGACCTCGACGTCGTACTCCCAGCCGACGGCGAGGTGATCCTCGAGCGTGGCGATCGGGTCGAGGTCGGCAGGTGCGCGGAACGTGTCATCGAGCTCCTCCACGCTGCGGACCCGATCGATCCGGTAGGCCCGGACGGCGTCCTTGCGGATGTGCCGGCACAGCAGGTACCACCGGCCATGGCGTACGACGACGGCCCAGGGGTCGACCTCCATGACCCATTCCGACCCCGCCTCCGAGCGGTAGCCGAGGCGCAACCTCCGGAGGTTCGAGCAGGACTGCACGAGCGCGGCCGTCGTACCGGGGTCGGGCCGGGCGGCACCGCGGTCCGGGGCAGGCGCCGCGGTCCGCCGGAGCACCTCGGCCTGGGCAGCGACGGGCTCCGGCAGCGCGCGCATCAGCTTGTCGATCGCGCTGCCCACCGGCTCGGTGGGATCGCTCACGTCGTGGTGGCCGTCCAGCACCGCCATCACCAGCCCGAGGGCTTCTGTGGCGCTGAACATCAGGGGTGGCAGCCGCAGGCCGCGGCCGACCCGGTAGCCGCCGTACGGTCCACGCATCGAGTCGATCGGGATGCCTGCCTCGCGCAGGATGCCGACGTAGCGCCGGGCGGCCCGCTCGGAGACGCCCAGCTTGTCCGCGAGCCGAGCCGCGGTGGTGCCGGGCCTGCCCTGGATCAGCTCGAGCGCCATCAGCGCCCGTGCCGTGGGGCTCGAGTCGTCGTGCACGCACCCCTCCTCCTCGATCCGGAAGCCGAACGACCGGAACCGACTCTAGCCGGAGCGACGGCAGCAATGGATGCGCGGGGCTCGTCGGGCACAATCGCTTCATCGTCCGTGGGTTGCGAGGTGGGAATCGTGGGCGTTGGCAGATTGCGGTGCGTCGTCATCAACGTCACGGACCTGAGAGTCGGATACGAGTTCTGGTCGGGGGTGACAGGACTCGAGATCATCGGCTCCGAACGTGGTTGGCACGGGTGGCTCGGCTTCCTGGGCACCAACGACCCGTGGAAGCACGAGATCATTCTTCAACAGGTCACGACGGCACCGGGGGCCGTCGGCCAACCGAGCCACACCCGGACGAACCCGGTGCACATCGACATCACGCCCAACGACGGGATCGACAACGCGATCGAGCAGATCCTCGGGCTGGGCGGAACCGTCAAGAAGCGCCCCAGTCTCTATCCGCGACCGGGGTCCCACGGCGACGAGCCCCCGGCCATCGACTGGGCGGTCATGCAGGACCCCTTCGGCAACGAGTTCTGTCTCGTCGAGTCCCTCACAGACGAGCAGGCGCAGTCGGCGATGACGGCCGCCGGCCGCACGGATGACGAGTGGCGGTCCGCCGCGGGTTTCGCGAGGTGAGGAAGCCGGACCCGGACCGATCGTGCAGCAGTACTGCCGGGGCGCTTGACGATTGCGAGGCGCCTCGGTAGACAGAGATGACTCCTCGAAGCTCCGGCGGTTACTGACGCCACGTTCGCGGCTCCCGGCCGGCAAGCTCCCGCGGGGCAGGAGGTCGCCGTGGACAACCACAGGATTGTTGGAGTTCTCATCGGGGTCGGGGTTCTGGCCGGCCTTCTCAGCGCACCTGGCGCAGTGGCGGAATCACCACCCGACCGACCTTCGCGCGTGCTCATCCTCGTCCTGGATCAGGCGGGTCCGGACACGATCAAGCGCTACAAGATGCAGAACGTGAAGGCGCTGACGCGCAGAGGGGTCAACTTCCCGAATGCCGTCGTCGGGCACATGGCGGCCGAGACGGTGATCAGCCACGGCGTGGTCACGAGCGGCCAGTTGCCCAATCACCTGGGCTGGTCGAACGAGGTGTACCGGGATGTCGACGGCGTGCTCGGAACGGCGGGCGCGTACTACATCACCTCGAGCATGTCGTGCAGCCAGTTCAAGGCATTGATCGAGGCCGGCGGCTACAAGAAGCTCCAGGACTACCTGGATGACGAGTTCGGCGAGACCTCGAAGTTCGTGTCTCTCGCGCAGAAGCGGACAGCCGTGTGCACGGCGGGCCACACCAGTTCGTCAGCAGGCGACGGGACCGGGACCGATCCGGAAGACATCATTCTGCAGAGCCGAGGAAGCTCCGCGACAAGCTGCGATGGGCAGTCGGGCTGGCGCAGCCCCGAGGACGGCAACAACTCGGCACCGGCGTACTTCGGGCTGGCTCAGGCGTGCAACCGCTGGTGGACCTGGCAGGCCGCCAACGCGTACGGGACCGGGACCATCCTGCCCGGGCGGATCTACAGTCTGGACGGCAACCGATTCGTGCCCGGGTTCGATCAGGCACACCTCGGCGGCGACATCTGGTCGACCGACGCGGCCATCACCGTGATCGAGAACGACCCCGATTGGCGCGGGATGATGGTCAGCCTGGGCGGCATCGACAAGCTGGGTCACATGTGGGGGCCCACGGACAGCGTGCGTGGGGCGCCCGGGTCCGAGCAGCAGATGCGGCACCTGCCGTTCATCGCCAAGACGGCCGACCAGCAGGTCGGCAGGTTGATGGACGCGCTCCGGGACCAGGGTCTGCTCGACGAAACCCTCGTCGTCATCACCGCCGATCACGCCGCGCAGACCGGCAGGCGCTTCCACGGACGGTTCGACACGTTCACGGTGGGCACGAACATCAACGCCTGCGATCCCGCCACACCCACGTCGCCGGCCGCCCTGCGCTCGGACTGCAACTGGTACTACGGCCAGGAGAGCGGTCCACTCGCGGACGAGGCCTACCTTGATCCGAGCCCGGCGATCCAGCAGTTGAAGGACGCCCTGACACCGCCGAACGGCGAGACCAACCTGAGATTCTCCTATCAGGACGGACACATCGCGGCCTGGCTGAACGACACCTCGGAGGCGAGGAAGCAGGAGGCGGCGGAGGCGATCCTCGATCTGCCGGAGGTGATCGCCAGCTTCACGCTCGCCGACGACGGCGACGACTACGTGCTGCACGGAACGAACAGGGCGAGCGGGCCGGAGCGGTCGTGGTTCCGACGGCATGGCGAGACGTTCGTCGACACGATGGCGGCGCCGTACGGGCCCGACGTGGTGGCCCTGCTGCGGAACAACACGACGTACGGCGTGATGGGTGACCACGGCGGCCACCAGCAGCAGGTCCAGGAGATCCCGATGGTCTTCTCCTGGCCCGGGCTGAAGGCGAAGGCGCGGACCGAGCGGATGCGCCTCGTCGACGCCCTCCCGACGATCCTGACCGCGATGGGTATCGAGTTCGACCCTGCCGACATGGACGGGGAGGCGTTCGAGCTCTCCAGTCGGCGGCGCTGAGGGTTCGGCAGGAGTGAGCGACAAACCAGCGAGAGTCACTGTGTGACGGAGGCTCACATGCAGGAACACGAGACTGATCACGACCCCACGTCGGCCACGACGTTGGATCGGCGGCAGTTTGTCCAGCTCAGCGGCGGTGTCTCGGCCGCGATCGGTCTGGCACTGCTGCCCGGAGAGATGGCGCAGGCGGCGCCGCGCGGCAGGTACCCCTTCACCCTGGGAGTGGCCTCGGGCGATCCCGCACCTGACGGGTTCGTCCTGTGGACCCGGTTGGCGCCGAGCCCGCTGAAACATGACACCGGAATGCCTCGCAGGTCGGTCTCTGTGGACTGGCAGGTCGCCACCGACGAGCGAATGAGGCACGTCGTCCGCTCCGGCAAGGCGCTTGCCCCGGCCCAGCTGGCCCACTCTGTGCACGTCGAGGTGGCCGGTTTGCAGCCACGGCGTGAGTACTTCTACAGGTTCCGCGCGGGCGGGGAACACTCGCCTGTCGGCCGCACGATGACGGCACCGAGGCCGGGCCAGCACGTGAAGGAACTGCGGTTTGCGTTCGCTTCCTGCCAGAAATGGGACGACGGGTACTACTCGGCGTACCGACGGATGGCCGAGGAGGACCTCGACCTGGTGATCCACCTCGGCGACTACATCTACGAGTACGGGATCGGACCCACCGGCGGGTTCCGCAACGTCCCGGTTCCCGACCGCTTCGCGAGCGAGACGATGAACCTCGGTCGATATCGCCTGCAGCACGCTCTGTACCGAACCGATCCCGACCTCCAGGAAGCCCATCGCCTGTTCCCCTGGGTGGTGACGTGGGACGACCATGAGGTGGAGAACGACTACGCAGGCGTCGACGCCGAGGGCCCGCCGTTCGGCAGACGATTCATTCGCCGTCGGGCCGCCGCCTACCAGGCGTACTACGAGCACCTGCCATTGAGGCAGGCCTCGCTGCCCAGCGGGATCGGGATGCTTCTCTACCGCTCCATCACCTACGGCGACCTTGCCGAGTTCAGCGTCCTGGACACCCGTCAGTACCGCAGTGCTCCACCGTGTGGTCGTGGCGAGCAGCCGCGATGCCCGGCCGCGCTCGACCCCGCGACGACCATGACCGGGCCGCCACAGGAGCGCTGGCTGCTGGACGGATTGGCCTCGTCAAGGGCGCGGTGGAACGTGATCGCGCAACAGGTGATGATGGGCGAGCTGGACCACCGGATCTACTACGACGGCAACGAGGTCTTCTGGCAGGACGCCTGGGATGCCTATCCGGCGGCGCGTGCCCGGATCCTCCAACACGTGGCCAGCCGGGGTGTCGAGAACCCCATGGTGATCACGGGCGACTGGCACTCCACGTTCGTCAACGACCTGAAGATCGACTTCGGCGACCCCGACTCGGCGACGGTCGCAACGGAGTTCGTCGGCACCTCGATCAGTTCCAACGGCGATGGCATCGTCTACGGCCCGTACTACGGCCCCATGGTCCCCGACAACCCTCACATCAAGTTCTTCGACGGCGACCGCAGGGGTTATGTGCGCTGCCGGGTCACGCCCGAAGTGTGGGAGACCGACCTCCGCATGGTCAGCACGGTCTCCCGGAGCGACGCGCCGGTGTCGACGTTCGCCTCCTTCGTCGTCGAGGACGGCGTTCCCGGTGCGCAACTCGTCACAGGGCCGACGCCCTCCCTGCAGGCAGCACCGCCTGCCGGACCTGCGGATCGGCGTCTGGCGCGGCAAGCGCGTCGCCAGGGTTGACCGCTGCAGTCCACCGCAGGGTCAGGCGGTCTCGGGGAACTTGACTCCCGTGTTGGCGTGGCAGCGGTAGCCGAACGGGTTCTTCGCGAGGTACTGCTGGTGCACGTCCTCGGCGTAGTAGTACGTCGGCGCCGGCCTGACCTCGGTGGTGATGTCACCCAGCCGACGGCGCTTGAGCTCCGCGCCGTAGACATCGGTCAGCTCCCGTGCGGTCGCCTCCTGTTCGGCGGACGTCACGTAGATCGCGGACCGGTACTGGGTGCCGATGTCGTTGCCCTGCCGCATCCCCTGGGTCGGGTCGTGCACCTCGAAGAAGCGCTTCACCAGGTCGGCGTACGAGACCACCGAGGGGTCGAAGACGATCCGGATCGCCTCGGTGTGGCCGGTGCGGCCCGAGCAGACCTCGTCGTACGTCGGGTTCGGCGTCTCGCCGCCGGCGTACCCGACCGACGTCGACCAGACGCCGGGGATCTGCCAGTAGACCTCCTCGGCGCCCCAGAAGCAGCCGAGCCCGAAGATCGCGACCTCGAGACCGTCCGGGACCTCTTCGCTGACCACCGGTGCGTCGAGGACGAGGTGCTTCTCGGCGATCGGGAAGGTGCGGGTCTCGCGGCCGGACAGGGCGGTGCCGGGCTGAGGCATGGAAGTCTGATGGCGTCCGAACATTCACTGCTCCTCGGGTCGGGGGCTTCTACAGTGTGCAACAACGCCGGTGACCGTTCCGTTCCCGGCGTCGACACGCCCTAGGCTCGCTGCCATGGAAGCGACCTGCACCTTCACCGTCGACGAGTTCAGCCCAGTCGACTGGTCTCCCGAGATCACCACGAACGTCGGGGTCGGCCATGCGCACATGGTCAAGGAGCTGCGCGGCGCGATCGCCGGCCGGGCGATCACGCAGTTCAGCTACGCGTTCGACGACGAAAGCCAGACCGGCACCTACGTCGCGACGGAGTCGTTCGAGGGCACTGTCGACGACCGCGCGGGCACTTTCAACCTCGTCCATTCCGCGACCATGGTCGGTGGCCGTGACCGTCAGCACGAGCTGTTCGTCATCGTCCCGGGCAGTGGGACCGGCGGCCTCGCCGGCATCACCGGCACGGGCGCGCTCACCATCGACGACGACGGCACCCACCACATCAGCCTGGACTACGACCTGCCTGAGTAGGGTCGTCACGTGACCCACCAGCAGCACAGGAGCAAGGGCGGCTTCGAGACCCGAGCGATCCATGCGGGCTACGAGCCCGATCCCACGACCGGCTCGGTGATCCCGCCGATCTACGCGACCTCGACCTACAAGCAGGACGGCGTCGGCGGCCTGCGTGGGGGCTACGAGTACAGCCGCTCCGCCAATCCCACCCGCACCGCCCTCGAGGGCAACATCGCCGCCCTCGAGGAAGGGGAGGCCGGATTCGCGTTCGCCTCAGGTCTGGCGGCCGAGGACACGGTGATCCGTTCGACCTGCCGACCCGGTGACCACGTGGTCATCCCCGACGACGCGTATGGCGGCACATTCCGACTGTTCGACAAGGTCGAGCAGGTATGGGGGCTGGAGTACACACCGGTCGCCGTGTCCGACCTCGACGCGGTCCGCAGCGCCATCCGGCCCGGCCAGACCCGGCTGGTGTGGGTGGAGACGCCCACGAACCCGCTGCTGAACATCGCCGACATCGAGGCGCTGGCCGCGATGGCCCACGAAGCCGGCGCGCTCCTCGTCGTCGACAACACCTTCGCCTCGCCCTACCTCCAGCAGCCGCTGGCACTCGGTGCGGACGTCACCTTGCACTCGACCACCAAGTACTGCGGTGGACACTCCGACGTCATTGGTGGAGCCGTCGTCGTCCGCGACCACGGCCTGGCCGAGCAGATCACCTTCCACCAGAACGCAATCGGCGGCGTGGCCGGAGCCTTCGACTCCTGGCTGGTGCTGCGGGGGCTGCGGACGCTCGGCGTCCGCATGGACCGGCACTGCGACAACGCCGAGCGGGTCGTCGAGTTCCTGACCGGCCATCCGTCGGTGACCCAGGTCTACTACCCCGGCCTGCCCGACCACCCGGGGCACGACATCGCCGCCAAGCAGATGAAGCGGTTCGGCGGCATGGTGTCGTTCCGGGCCGCCGGCGGTGAGAAGCAGGCGCTTCAGGTGTGCGAGACCGCGGAGGTCTTCATCCTCGGCGAGTCGCTCGGCGGCGTCGAGTCGCTGATCGAGCACCCGGGCCGGATGACCCACGCGAGCGTCGCCGGCACCGAGCTCGAGGTCCCGGCCGACCTGGTCCGGCTGAGCGTCGGGATCGAGACCGCCGACGACCTGATCGCGGACCTCGACCATGCCCTCGGCTGACCGTCCCGATCAGCCGGCGGGAGATCAGATCGAGCCGGACTATCGCTTCACGCTCGCCAACGAGCGCACCTTCCTGGCCTACGAGCGCACCGCGATCGGCCTGGTCGCGGCGGCCCTTGCCGTCATCAACCTGCTCGAGCCCGAGTGGCCCGAGCAGGTTCTCGGAGCACTGCTGCTGCTCGCAGGCGCGGTGGCCGCCGTCGGCGGCTACCTTCGCTTCCGCGCCGTCGACCGGGCCCTGCGGGCGGGACGGCCGCTGCCCGCCAACCCGGCCGTCCACCTGGTCGCCTTGGCGGTCGTGATCTGCCTGGTCGCCGCGGCCATCTCGGTGCTCGTGTGACGGTCCCGGCAGGCTCGACCGCCGAAGACCTGGGGCCAGGCGGGGTGGTGATCTGCGTCGACTTCGGATCCACGTTCACCAAGGCCGCGCTGGTCGACCTCGCCGAGGGGCGCATCGTCGCCGCGGCGGCGCATCCGACCACGATCGGGACTGACGTGCTCGACGGGTACGACGCGTGCCTGACCGCGCTGACGGACCAGGATCGGCGGGCTGCGACCGCCGAGGTCCTCGCCTGCTCCAGCGCCGGTGGTGGCCTTCGGATCGCGGTGCTGGGGAACGAGGAGCTGGTGACCGCCGAGGCCGGTCGCCGCGTCGCCCTCTCGAGCGGCGGCAAGGTGGTGGCGGTCCTCGCCCGCGACGACGACATCGACCAGGATCGCCGAGGCGGAACCGGACGTCGTACTCCTCACCGGCGGTACGGACGGCGGGAATGCGGAGCCCATCCTGTCTTCGGCGCGCTCGCTGGTCCGCTCCGGCTGGCGGGGTCCGGTCGTCGTGGCGGGCAACACCGAGGCCCAGGACGAGGTCGCGGAGATCCTGGCCGGGCTGCCCCACGTGCGCGCCGCCAACGTCGTCCCCCGGATCGGCGTCCTGGCGCCGGAGTCCGCGCGGGCGGCGATCCGCGAGATGTTCCTGGCCCACGTGATCGGCGGGAAGCACCTGAGCGAGCGGGCGGACTTCGCGGCCATGGTGCGCGGCGCCACCCCGGACGTCGTGCTCACGGGGGTCGAGCTTCTCGCCAGGGGACTGGATTCGGAACGACCGGGTGCCGGCGACGTGGTCGTGGTCGACGTCGGCGGCGCGACGACCGACGTGCACAGCGTCATCGAGGTCGACCCGGAGGAGGGCGCTCTCTCCCGCGAGGTCGTGGCCACCACGCCGGTGAACCGCACCGTCGAAGGTGACCTCGGCATGCGGTGGTCCGCACTCTCCACCGTCGACGAAGCCGGCCGCACCGACCTCGCGGCGGCCGCCTCACGCCGTCGGGACGACCCGGGCTACCTGCCCGACAGCGACCAGGAGGTGCAGATCGACGAGGAGATCGCCCGCGCCGCGGTGGGGATCGCCCTGCGCCGGCATGCCGGTCGGTCCCGGGTTGTCGTGAGTCCGGAGGGTCGCGTCGTCGAACGCACCGGCAAGGACCTGCGCGAGGTCGGCGTGGTGGTCGGATCCGGGGGCATCCTGCGCAACGGGCGCCCGGGCGTCGTCCACCGCGTGCTCGCCGGCAGCATCGGCGACGACGTCGAGGGTGGCTGGCAGCTGCCAACCGACCCGGTCGTGGTCGTGGACACCGACTACGTGCTCGCCGCCGCCGGGCTCCTCGTGCCGACCCACCCCGAGGCGGCGCAGCGCCTCGTGATGTCTCTCACATAGCCTGTCGCCGTGACCACCGAGGATCAGCCGCACGAGGGCGAGGACGACGCGGGAGCTTCCGCTCCGGAAACCGACGAGGGGAGCGACGAGCACCGCGAGCGCCTGCACCGAGCGGCTCACCCACCAGCTGCAGGCACGGATTGCCGAGCGCCAGGAGGCCATGCTCCAGGAACGGCAAGACCTCAGGGCGTCGATTCCGGCGGGGCCCACCAACGTCTCCCCGGCTCATGTCCCGTGGGGGGTCGACCTCGCCGCCGCGTGGGCGTGGCGGTTCCTGGTGATCGCGGTCGCCGGCTACGTCATCATCCGGGTCCTGGCCTTCTTCGCCGTCGTGACCCTCCCGCTGATCATCGCCCTCTTCATCACGGCACTCGTGGGGCCCCTGGTCCGCCGCCTGGCCTCGGTCGGCGTTCCCCAGGCACTGGGCGCCATCGTCGTGGTGGTCGGCTTCCTCGCCCTCGTGGGCGCACTGCTCACCTTCGCCGGCCAGCAGGTCGCCAACGGCGCCGACGATCTCGCGGACCAGGTGGTCAAGGGACTCGACGACATCACGAACTGGCTCAAGGACGGCCCGCTGAACGCCAGCGACTCCCAGATCAACGACGTCATCGCCCGGGTGCAGGAAGCGATCACCGAGCAGTCACGGGACGGCGAGACCCTCAGCCAGGTGACCGAGGTCGGGACGGCGATCGGACACGTCCTCGCCGGGTTCTTCATCGTTCTGTTCGCGTCGTACTTCTTCCTGGCCGACGGCTCCCGGATCTGGGCGTGGATGGTCCGGCTGGCGCCCCGGGCCGCGCGGGCGCGGATCGACAGCTCCGGCAGGGTCGCGTGGATCTCGCTGACCCAGTTCGTCCGCGCCACGGTCATCGTCGCCGCCGCCGACGCTCTCGGGATCATGATCGTGGCGGCGATCCTCGACGTCCCCTTCGTCTTCGCCATCGGCGTGCTGGTCTTCCTCGGCGCCTTCATCCCCATGGTCGGAGGCGCGATCGCGGGGACGGTGGCCGTCTTGGTGGCGCTGGTGGACGAGGGGGTGCTCATCGCCCTGTTGATGCTGGGCGGGGTCATCCTGGTCCAGCAGATCGAGGGGCACGTCCTCCAACCGTTCGTCATGGGGCGCTTCGTGTCCGTGCACCCGCTCGGGGTCATCGTGGCGATCGGCTGTGGCGTCCTCGTGGCGGGGATCGCCGGCGCGCTGATCGCGGTGCCCATCGCCGCCACGCTCAATGCCGTGGTGCAACACCTGGCCAGCGACACCGAGATCGGCGAGGACGAACCAGAAGAAGCGCTCGAGGAGGATGTCGGCGAGGTCGGCGACGAGGGCGCCCCACGCGTGCCGGACAACGATGCCCCGACCGGCTCGGACGAAGGAGCGTCTCGTGACTGACGTGCCGGGCGTGGCCCTGGCCGACATCGAGGCCGCGGCCGCGCTGCTCGAGGGCGTGGCGATCCGCACGCCGATGGAGGAGTCGCGCTGGCTCTCCTCGCTCGCGGGCGGTCCGGTCAACCTCAAGTGCGAGAACCTCCAGCGCACCGGTTCGTTCAAGATCCGGGGCGCCTACGTGCGGATCTCCCGGCTCTCGGAGGAGGAGCGGGCCAACGGCGTGGTGGCGGCCTCGGCAGGGAACCACGCGCAGGGCGTCGCGCTCGCGGCGAGCCTGCTCGGCATCAAGTCCACGGTCTTCATGCCCGAGGGGGCACCGATCCCGAAGGAGAAGGCGACCCGGGCGTACGGCGCCGACGTCGTGTTCCAGGGCCGCTACCTGGAGGACGCTCTGGTCGCCGCCCGCGCGTTCGCGGACGAGACCGACGCTGTGCTGATCCACCCGTTCGACCACGTGGACATCGTGGCCGGCCAGGGCACCGCCGGTCTGGAGATCCTCGAGCAGGCGCCGGAGACCGAGACCGTGCTGGTGCCGACCGGTGGCGGCGGGTTGCTCTCGGGCGTGGCGATCGCGATCAAGGCAATGCGGCCGGACGTACGCGTTGTGGGCGTGCAGGCCGAGGACGCCGCGTGCTACCCGGACTCACTGCGTGCCGGTGCTCCCGTGAAGCTCGACTCCATGAAGACGATGGCCGACGGCATCGCGGTCGGACTGCCCGGCGAGATCACCTTCGCCGCCGTGCGTGACCACGTCGACGACATCGTGACGGTCTCGGAGGAGTCCCTCTCCCGCGCACTGTTGGCGCTGGTCGAACGGGCCAAGATGGTCGTCGAGCCGGCCGGCGCCGCCGCGGTGGCGGCCCTGCTGGACGACCCGACGGCGTACTCCACACCGACGGTGGCGGTGCTCTCGGGCGGCAACATCGACCCGCTCCTGCTCGGGAAGGTGATCCGGCACGGCCTCGCGTCCGCCGGTCGCTACCTCTACCTGCGCGTGCGCATCCCCGACCTGCCCGGCGGACTCGCCAGGCTGCTGGCCGAGCTCGGCGACGCCGGAGCCAACATCCTCGAGGTCGCTCACGAACGCATCTCGCCGGCCCTGCACCTCGACGAGGTCGAGGTCAGGATCCAGATGGAGACGCGCGGTGAACCGCACGCCGAGCGGGTCCTGGCCCGGCTGCGCGAGAAGGGCTATGCGGTGTACGAGTAGGGCCCTGCCTCAGCCTGAGAACGGCTTGGCGTCGACGATCTCGACCTTCTCCTCACGGCCGCTGGGGGTCGTGTAGGAGACGGTGTCGCCCTTGCGGGCGCCCATGATGGCCGATCCCATCGCGGACTGCGGGGAGTAGACCTTGAGCGACTCGTTCTCGATCTCGCGGGCGCCCAGCAGGAAGGTCTCGGCCTCGTCGTCGTCGTCACCGACGAACTTGTAGGTCACGACCATTCCCGGCTCCACGATGCCGTCGTCCGGGGGCGTCTCGCCGACCTCGGCGTGACGCAGCATCTCTTCCAGCTGCCGGACGCGGGCTTCGTTCTTGCCCTGCTCGTCCTTGGCCGCGTGGTACCCGCCGTTCTCCTTCAGGTCACCCTCGTCCCGGGACGCGCTGATCCGGTCGATGATCTCCTGCCGTCGGGGACCGGTACGGTCCTCGAGCTCTGCGCGAAGCTTGTCGAAAGCCTCTTGCGTGAGCCAGACGGTGGTCTGCTCGCTGGACTGCGTCATTGGGTAACTCCTGCAGTGAGACGACGGGTACGCCGGGGCGTACCCGTCTGCTCGTTCGTTGGTGTGCATTTCCCGCCCGGTCGTCGGGTGCGCAACCCTTGATCTGGTCGGCCCTGCGGGACGGGTCAGAAGGGAAAGTCTAACAACTCGGACTCAACATCGCAGGTCGAGACGGCCGGCCCACCGGAGTGGCCGCTCAGCGGGGGCGCCGCTGGTCCTCGGTGGTGCAGCCGACCCGCTCCACGCTGGTCGCGCGGCGTTCGGTCCTGATCTCCCGCACGACGTCGTTCCCGGCGTCCAGATCCGACGCGCCGACCTCGAAGGAGACCTCGCCGACGACCGTGTGGTCCTCGGCGATTGCGCGGAGCACGCAGGTCGCGACGACGTCGTCGTCGCTGAGGCGGACGTCCATCCGGGCGGTGGCGGTGTGCTCGTCGTCGATGGTGAACCCCACCAGCTCCGAGCTGACGTCCGGATCGGCGTGCACCAACGCGCTCCAGGCCAGCCAACCGAGGAAGATCGACGCCACCAGCACCGATCCCACGATCACGAGCGGCCGCCGCAGCGGGGACGGCGCGCCGTAGCGCTCGGCGAGGTCGTCCTGCTGGGCCATGTGCGCATTCTCCGCCCCCAAGCACGTCGCTCCCAATCCCGGGCCTGCTGCGCGCCGCACGTCCTAGACTCGCCGCATGCCGAAGCACCCCCGCGCCGGATACCGACTGATGCACGTGCACGCCCACCCAGATGACGAGTCGAGCAAGGGCGCCGCGTCGACGGCGATGTACGTCGCGGAGGGAGTGGACGTGCACGTCGTGACGTGCACCGGCGGTGAGCGCGGATCGATCCTGAACCCGAAGATGGACCGGCCCGAGATCCTCGCCAACATCACGGAGGTCCGCCGCCAGGAGATGGAGCGGGCACGCGACATCCTCGGCGTCCGGCAGGACTGGCTGGGCTTCGTCGACTCGGGCTGGCCCGAGGGGGACCCGAAGCCACCCCTGCCCGACGGGTGCTTCGCCGCCCTGCCGGTGGAGGAGGCGGCCGAACCGCTGGTGCGGCTGATGCGGGAGTTCCGGCCGCACGTCGTCACGACGTACGACGAGCGGGGCGGCTACCCGCACCCGGACCACGTGATGTGCCACCTCGTGTCGATGGCGGCGTTCGAGGCGGCGGGCGACCCGGAGCGGTACCCCGACGCCGGCGACGCGTGGCAGCCGTTGAAGCTCTACTACCACCACTCCTTCAACCGGCCGCGGATGCAGGCGCTGCACGACGCCATGCTCGAGCACGGCCTCGAGTCGCCGTGGGGCGAACGGCTGAAGGAGTGGACGCCCGAGCCGGAGTGGGACGAGCGGATCACCACGAAGGTGCCCTGCTCCGACTTCTTCGGGGTCAGGGACCAGGCGCTGCTGGCTCACGCGACGCAGATCGACCCGGACGGTCATTGGTTCGCGATCCCGCGCGAGATCCAGGAGCAGGTGTGGCCGACCGAGGACTTCGAGCTGGTCGTCAGCCATGTCCAGTCGGAGACCCCGGAGGACGACCTCTTCGCGGGCGTGCCGGACCCCTCCTGAGACAATGGCCGCATGGCTTTCCCCGCGATCCTGCCCGCCGTCACCGCGTCGCTGACCGTCCTCACCGACGAGGCCCCCGCGCCCGAGGACGTCAAGGCAGGGTGGACCGCGTTCGCGGTGTTCTTCCTGCTCATCGCGGCCGTCGTGTTCCTCGGGTTCAGCCTGGTCAAGCAGCTGCGCAAGGCGGAAGCCGCCCGGAAGGCCGGGGTGTACGGCGATCCCGTCGAGGAGTCCGGGGACGTCGCCGACGAGGAGCCCCGGGACCGGCCGACGGCCGACCAGCCCACGGATGACCGGGCGAACGGCTCCGCGTCTCCATAGCCTCGACGGCTCCCCAGGCCCTCAGGAAGCGCGTCGGAGTCGCACGAGGCAGTCGTACGCCGTCCGGGCCGGCTCGCTTCCGTGCCCGTCGCCGTCGTCGACGCGGCGGGCCACCCGGCCGGCCCGCACCACCTCGTGATCCCGGTCCGCGAGATCCACGAGGACGTCGTCGGCCGTGAACAGGACCGAGGCGTCCTGGGGTCCGCCGGTGCCCTCGCTCAGGTTGGTCGTGTCGTGCCCGACCACCAGCAACGTCCCACCGGGAGACAGCGCGTCGAAGCCGATGCGGTGCGCAGCGCGACGCTCCGGTCCGGGCAGTTGCAGGTAGGCCACGACGACCAGGTCGAAGGAGGTCGTCCGGCGCCAGCGGGTGGCATCCGCGCAGACCCAGGCGATGCCACCGTCAAGGTCCCTGTCTCCGGCCAGGATCCGGCCCTTGTCCAGGGCGACCTGCGAGAAGTCGAGCGCCGTGACCTGCCAGCCACGGCCGGCGAGCCAGATGGCGTTGCGGCCCTCGCCGGCGGCGAGGTCGAGAGCCCTCCCCGGCGTCAGGTCGGCGCACTCGGCCGCGACGAACTGGTTGGGACCGGCCGACCAGACCAGGTCGCTGGCGGCGTACCGCTCGTCCCATGCCCGCGCGTCCATGTCAGGTGCCCGTCCGCCCGGTGTCCCGATCCAGCAGGTGCAGGTCGCCGCGGCTCATGGACCGACCCTAGCCAGACGGCCGGGCCCGTCTACGGTGGCGGAGTGAACGATCCCGCACGCAGCCCCGAACAGCGCAAGCGCGACACGCTCGCCCGGTTGGAGAACGACATCGACGCCTGGGTCTCCAGCGCCGCCGGTGACGTGCCCTACCTCGTGCCGCTGTCGTTCCGCTGGGATGGGGAGTCCGTGCTGATCTCGACGCCGGCAGCCAGCCCCACCGGCCGGAACCTGCAGCGAACCCGGCAGACCCGGATCGCCCTCGGGGCAACCCGCGACGTCGTCCTTGTCGAAGGCACGGTCGACGTCCTCGGCCCCGAGGAGCTCGCGGACGGGGAGGGCGACGCGTTCGCGGCGAAGGCGGGATTCGACCCGCGCTCCCTGAAGACGCGCTATCTCTACTTCCGCATCCGGCCGCGGTTGATCCAGACCTGGCGCGAGGTCAACGAGCTTGCCGATCGTGACCTGATGCGCGACGGTGCATGGCTGGTGTGAGCCCAACCGTCCCGATGGAATCTGTCTACGCGCTAGGTCGTAGTGCCTGTCGCCATCGCTGGTGGCGTCGCCGGACCCGTCGCCCGTTCCGCACGGCCGGCCCCGACCAGGACCTGGACCACTGCCAGGAGGACGACTACGAGCGCCAAGGACCACCACAGCCGGTCCGGTGAGATGTCGTTGCCCCAGAACAGAATCACGGCACCCAGCACGACCACGGCGACCCGCAGCCATCCTGCGTTGGGCGCGACCCAGCGCCCGCCCGCACCGACCCCGGTGTCGGCCAACATTCCACCGGTGCGTTCCAGGCCGCCGGCCACTGTCGTGCGGGTCGCCGTGCCGTACTCGTTCGCCCCCGCGAACCAGCCGGCCACCACCAGGATCACGCCGAGCCCGAGCACGACCTGCTGTCCACGATGAAGGTACGCGAGCAGGGTGTCGTAGAAGGCTCTGCTTGCCGGGCCGAAATCCGTGCCCGACAGCTCGTCGATGAACAGCTGGCGTCCGACCGACAGCACAAAGGCGACCAGCAGGGAATTGGCTACGAGAGCCGCCCCGATCGCCACGGTCATCCGGGGGCGACGGCGGGCCAGCACGAAGGCGGTCAGGAAGAGTGCCCCGACGAAGGGGAGCATCCATTTGGCGACTGGGTTCGTGAACGCGTAGATGGTGCGCATCTGCCTCAGTTGCGGTGCGTCCATCAGGACGATCTGCTTGTCGGTCTCCGGGATGGGTGCATTCTCGAGGATGGTCAGGCCGCGCGCGATCAGTCGGTCCTTGACCCTTTCGATGACCTCGTCGACGTTGAGGACAACCTGGTCATCCTGGAGCGACACCGCCCCGGAGTCGTCACCCTTCAGGATCCGCTGGAGCGCCTCCTGAGCCCGGGTGTTGACCCGGGTCCAGAAATCGGCGAACTCGTCGGAGGCGATGAAGGCGCGCACTTCGCGCTCGATCAGGCCGTTCACGGCCGCCGAGGGGTCCGACAAGCTGTTGCAGACGGGGTGCGTTGGTGATGACCCCCGCGAAGACGTTGTTGAGGATCGTCTCGATGTCGATCTGTTGCTGGATCGCGCCGGTGACTTTGGTTGCGATGGCGTCCTGCACCTCTGGTGACTCCACCAGGGGTCCGACGGTGTCCACGTAGCGTTGGGCGTCGTTGAGAGTGCGCTGTCCCCAGTACGCGACCGCAGCCGGCGTGGTCAGCAGCGCCGCCAGGACCACGCAGACGATGGCGGCGACCGAACGGCCACGTGACGGACGTGGAGCCACCTCGGCTTCGGGGGGAGGATCCTGCGGCGAACCCTCGCTGGTCGTGGACACTGAGTCAGGCATGCTGCGTCTCCTCTCGGCAACGCCATCGTGGGTGGCTCCAGGCGCGGCGGCCTCCCCCGGAACGGATGAACCTCAGTGGTGCTCCCGGGTCCCTGGCGACGACATCCCGTTGGCTGATCAGGTCGCGTCGGCACGGCGCCGATACGCTGGGAGGCCGTGACGAGAGGAGCCGCAGTGGCCAATCGGCTGGCAACCGCCGCATCGCCCTACCTCCTCCAGCACGCGGACAACCCGGTGGACTGGTGGGAGTGGGGCGATGACGCCTTCGCCGAGGCGCGGCGCCGCAAGGTGCCCGTGTTGCTCAGCGTTGGCTACGCAGCGTGCCACTGGTGCCACGTCATGGCCCACGAGTCGTTCGAGGACGACGCGACCGCGGCGTACCTCAACGAGCACTTCGTGAGCATCAAGGTGGATCGTGAGGAGCGCCCCGACGTCGACGCCGTCTACATGAACGCCACCACCGCGATGACCGGCCACGGTGGCTGGCCGATGACCTGCGTGCTCGACCACGACGGGAACCCGTTCTTCGCGGGCACCTACTTTCCCGACCAGCCGAGACACGGCCAGCCGTCCTTCCGGCAGGTGCTGGGCGCGATCGTGGATGCGTGGGAGAACCGGGCCGATGACGTACGCCAGGTGGCCGCGCAGCTACGAGACCACCTGCGGCGCGAGGTCGACCTAGCCCCGGGGAGCCTTGATCGGGAGGTGCTCGACGACGCCGTCCGGGTGCTCGCGGGCGAGTTCGACGGGGAGGCAGCGGGGTTCGGTGACGCTCCGAAGTTCCCGCCGTCGATGGTGCTGGAGTTCCTCCGCCGACATTCGCAGGGCGGGGAGCGGGCGCAGGGAGCCTCCCAGGACCGGGCCCGCCAGATGCTGGACGCGACCTGCGAGGCGATGGCCCGCGGCGGTCTGTACGACCAGCTCGGCGGCGGGTTCGCCCGGTACGCCGTCGACCGGCGCTGGGTGGTGCCGCACTTCGAGAAGATGCTGTACGACAACGCTCAGCTGCTCGGGCTCTACGCCAGGTGGGGCGGACCGCTCGGGAAGCGGATCGCGGGCGAGACGGCCGAGTTCATGCTCCGGGAGCTGCGCACCCAGGAGGGCGGCTTCGCGTCGGCGCTGGACGCGGACAGCGAAGGCGTGGAGGGGAAATTCTACTCCTGGACTCCCGACCAGTTGACGGACGCGCTCGGCCCCGACGACGCAGGCTGGGCGGCCGACGTGTTCACGGTCACGGAGTCGGGCACGTTCGAGCACGGCGCTTCCACCCTCCAGCTGCTGCGCGACCCGGAGGACGCCGGGCGGCTGGAGGCGGTGCGGAGCCGGTTGCTCTCAGCTCGTGCACGACGGATCCGCCCCTCCCGCGACGACAAAGTTGTGGCCGCCTGGAACGGGCTCGCCATCTCGGGTCTGTGCGACGCGGGTCTGCTGTTGCGGCGCCCCGGACTCGTCGACGCCGCGGTCGAGGCCGGCGACCTGCTGATGCGGGTGCACGCGCGGGCGGATCGTCTGCTGCGCGTCTCCCGCGACGGTACGGCCGGCGGGCATGCGGGAGTCCTCGAGGACTACGGATGCGTTGCCACAGGCTTCCTCTCGCTGGTGCAGGCGACCGGAGACCCGGTCTGGCTGACCCGGGCAGGGGCGCTGCTCGATGTCGCGCTCGGTCACTTCCGTGCCGATGACGGCGGGTTCCACGACACGGCCGACGACGCCCAAGCGCTCGTCGCGCGGCCCCGGGACCCTTCCGACAACGCCAGCCCCTCCGGCCACTCCGCGATGGTGCACGCCCTGGCGGAGTACGCCGCGCTCACCGGCTCCGCCCGGCATCGCCAGGCTGCTGAAGAGGCGTTGTCGACGACCCGGGCTCTTGCCGAGCGGGCACCACGCTTCGCGGGCTGGTCCCTGGCCGCCGCCGAGGCGATGCTCGACGGTCCCCGGGAGATCGCCGTGGTCGGCCGGCCCGGCGCCGCGCGAGACGCACTCGAGCACCGTGCACGGCAGGTCGCGGGGGCCGTGGTCGTCGTCGCCGACGCGGAGCGCGAAGACATCCCCCTGCTGGCCGGCCGCGACGAGGTCGATGGCCACCCGGCGGCCTATGTCTGCCGGAACCATGTGTGCCAGCGCCCTGTCACCAACGCCGCCGACCTCGTCGGCTGAGCCCCGTCGCCTGAGCGGGAGCCCAGTGGGTACCTCACGGACGTGACCGAAGGAGATGCGATGACGGAACAGGACAAGGGCCCGGCGGAGCCTGCCGAGCCCGCGCCCGATCAACCGCGTGAACGCGATCGGACACCTGCGCCTGCCCGCAGCCGGCAGGATCCCCTCCGCGGCTCCCGGACCAGTGCGATCTGGCTGGCCGTCGGAGCCCTGGTGCTGGTCCTGATCCTGTTGACCGTCTTCATCCTCCAGAACACTCAGGACGTCGAGGTTTCGTTCCTGGGCTGGGAGGGCGAGGCGCCGCTGGCCGCGGTCCTGCTGATCGCGGCCACCAGCGGTCTGCTGCTCGCCGTCATCGCCGGGACCTTGCGGATCTGGCAGCTGCGCCGCCGCGTGCGCCGCGAGGAGCACTGACCCGGGTGGGCTCGCGAGGGCCGGGTCACGACCGCACGCGGTAGGTGCGGATGGAGTACACGATCAGGCCTCCGGCGATGAACCCCGAGGCGACGAGGGTGACCCCGGTGGCCAGGCCGCCGGGGAGCCACCAGTGCTCCTCGACCGGCCACCAGCCCGGGGCATCGGGGCGCACGCCCCAGACGATTCCGACGCCCACCAGCCAGAGGGCGCCGAGCGCCGAAAGCACGATCCGCGGCCAGGTCTGGACTCCGTCGCGGGCGGCCTGAAGGGCGCGGACCTTCACCGGTTCGACACGTCGCTCTGCCCATTCGTACTCCTGTGAGAGCACGGCCAGACCAGCGAAGAGCATGAGCAGGCCGGGACCCGGCAGCACCAGCGCGGCGATGCCGGCGACCACCAGGAGCCAACCGAGAACCTCGAGGAGGATGCGCTTCGCCGCCGCCTTCATCGGGCGGGATCAGCGAAGGGAGTACGTCGCGAGCGAGACGCCGACGTAGTGGGTGAAGAAGGCCAGGATCGTGAACGAGTGGAACACCTCGTGGAAGCCGAACAACCGGGGCCACGGGTCGGGGCGCCGGAAGCCGTAGACGGCCGCACCCAGCGTGTAGAGCGCGCCGCCGACGATGACCAGGACCAGGACGGCGGTGCCGACGCCGACGCCCAGGCGCTCCGCACCGGCGGCGAAGCTGGGGATGAAGAACACCGCGGACCAGCCGAGTGCGAGGTAGATCGGCGTGTGCAGCCAGCGTGGCGCTCCCAGCCAGAACACCCGGAACAGGACACCGAGCAGGGCGCCGGCCCACACCACCGAGAGCAGGGCAACGCGTGCCGTGCCCTCGAGAAGGATGAGCGCGAACGGGGTGTAGGAGCCGGCGATCAGCACGAAGATGTTGGAGTGGTCGAACCTTCGGAGGAACGTCCACGTTCGCGGGGACCACGTGCCGCGGTGATAGAGCGCCGAGACGGTGAACAGGACGAGCGCGCTGCCCACGAACAGTGCGGAACCCACCCGCGTGGCGGCGGTGGGCGAGAGCGCGATCAGCACGACGCCCGCCGCGAGGGTGAGCGGTGCCGTGGCCAGGTGCAGCCAGCCGCGGAGCTTCGGCTTCACCTCGGCGAACGTCTCCGCGACGCTGTCGACCACGTGGTCGAGGCTGGTGCGGAAGGTGTCGTTCATGTGATCGAACCTACCGGAGCGCGGGTGACGGGGGAGGCAAACGCGGCGAACCTCACCCAAACGGCGGAAGGCGAAGTCACAGCCTTCCGGCAGTAGCATCGACGTCGTGACGGACTGGAAGCGGGGGCTGCGCCGCGTGCTGTATCCGGCGTACGAGGCCCGGATGTTGCGCCGGATGCCGTCGGAGAACCTTCCCAAGCACATCGGGGTCATGCTCGACGGCAACCGGCGCTGGGCCAAGGCCGTCGGGCGGGACACCGCCCACGGCCACCGGGCCGGGGCGGCGAACATCGAGCCCCTGCTCGGCTGGTGCGACGAGGTCGGCATCGAGGTGGTCACGCTGTGGCTGCTCTCGACCGACAATCTCAACCGGCCCGAGCGCGAGCTCGCACCGCTGCTCGACATCATCAGCGAGGCCGTCGCCTCGCTGGCCGACCAGCGCCGTTGGCGGATCAACCCCGTGGGGGCACTCGACCTGCTCCCCGCGTCGATCGCTGAGAAGCTGAAGGCGGCCGCGGAGGCGACTCGCGACGTGGACGGGATGCTGGTCAACGTCGCGGTCGGGTACGGCGGCCGCCGCGAGATCGCGGACGCCGTACGTTCCCTGCTCCACGAGGCCGCAGGACAGGGAACGTCGATCGAGGAGCTGGCCGGGATCATCGACGTCGAGCACATCGCCGAGCACCTCTACACCAAGGGTCAGCCCGATCCGGACCTGGTCATCCGCACCTCCGGCGAGCAGCGGCTGGGCGGGTTCCTGCTCTGGCAGAGCGCCAAGTCGGAGTTCTACTTCTGCGAGGCGTACTGGCCGGACTTCCGCCGGGTGGACTTCCTGCGGGCGATCCGAGCGTATGCCCAGCGCGAGCGCCGGTTCGGTTCCTGAGGGTTCACCCCACGTTCGGGCGTGTCGTCCGGTGTCGGGGGAGGGAGCGGCGTACTTTCCGGAGTAACGGCGAGTGGGGAAGCTCGCCACTTCGGGAGGTGCCAAGCAACGTGCCGTCCACGGCGAAGAAGACCCAGCGCTCCACTTCCACACCCGCCACCCGCACCTTCGTGCTGGACACCAGCGTCTTGCTGGCAGATCCCGGCGCACTGCGGAGATTCCACGAGCACGAGGTGGTCCTGCCCGTCGTGGTGATCACCGAGCTCGAGGGCAAGCGGCATCATCCGGAGCTGGGGTTCTTCGCCCGTACCGCCTTGCGCATGCTCGACGAGCTACGGATCACCCATGGGCGGCTCGACGAGCCGGTCCCCGTCGGGGACGAGGGCGGGTCGGTGCGGGTCGAGCTCAACCACACCGACGCGGACTCGCTCCCGTCCGGCTTCCGCCTGGGGGACAACGACACCCGCATCCTGGCGGTCGCGCGCAACCTGGCGAATGAGGGCCACGCGGTCACGTTGGTGTCCAAGGACCTGCCGCTGCGGATCAAGGCGTCCGCCGTTGGCCTCGACGCCGAGGAGTACCACGCCGAGGCAATCAGCGACTCCGACACCGGCTACACCGGGATGGCCGAGCTGGACGTCGCGTCCGGAGATCTCGACGAGCTGTACGACGACGGGACGATCGACCTCGAGGCCGCCCGCGACCTGCCCTGCCACACCGGACTGGTCCTGCTCTCCGACCGCGGCACCGCTCTGGGTCGCGTCGGCCCGGACAAGCAGGTGCACCTGGTGCGGGGCGACCGTGAGGCGTTCGGCATCCGCGGGCGCTCGGCCGAGCAGCGGATCGCACTCGAGATGCTGCTCGACCCCGAGGTGGGGATCGTCTCGCTCGGTGGCCGTGCCGGCACCGGCAAGTCGGCGATGGCGCTCTGCGCCGGGCTCGAGGCGGTCATGGAACGCCGCCAGCACCAGAAGGTCGTCGTGTTCCGGCCCCTCTTCGCAGTCGGCGGCCAGGAGCTCGGCTACCTCCCGGGTTCGGAGTCGGAGAAGATGTCGCCCTGGGCGCAGGCGGTCTTCGACACCCTCGGTGCAGTGACGTCGCGCGACGTCATCGACGAGGTGCTCGACCGGGGCATGCTCGAGGTCCTCCCACTGACCCACATCCGGGGTCGCTCCCTGCACGACGCGTTCGTGATCGTCGACGAGGCGCAGTCGCTGGAGCGCAACGTCCTGCTCACCGTGCTCTCCCGCATCGGCGCCAACTCCAAGGTCGTCCTCACCCACGACGTCGCCCAGCGCGACAACCTTCGGGTCGGACGCCACGACGGCGTCGTCGCCGTCGTCGAGAAGCTCAAGGGGCACCCGCTGTTCGCCCACGTCACGCTGACCCGCTCCGAGCGGTCGCCCATCGCAGCGCTGGTGACCAAGATGCTGGAGAACGTCACGCTCTGAACTATCCAGACCACCCGTGGCGGATGGGACTGGTGTGATTCGTGTGACAACTGAGACACCGTGTGACCAGGCTCGCCCCACGAATTGTGTAGTTCGGTTTGCACGCGCCTCGCGTCTTCGCCATGGTGGCTCGTGATCGTTTCGTGATCTGGCTGCGTTGGCTTGCCGGGTTCGCGTGATCGCCCCGAGCAGTCGCCCGAGTCGTCTACCCCGTGAGTTTCGCCCGTATGCCACAGCGTGAGAAGTACCGTCCCAAGCACCGCGCGCCCAGCGCGTCGACGCTTGCCAAAGGCGCGCCCAAGAAGGTCCTGCGCACGACCGTGATGTTCTCGTCGGTCGCCGTGGCGGCGACCGCCGGCGTGGTCTCGAGCGGGGTGGTCTCCAGCCCGGCAGTGGTCAGCACGGCTGCGCAGTCGTTGAAGAGCAGCGTGCAGCCCGACGCCGAGGCCGATCTCGACGAGCGCGCGGCGACGACCGTGTCTCGGTCGGACCGTCGCGACGCTGCCGACCCGGCGAAGGAAGCTGCGCTGTCCCAGGCCGACGGGCAGGCCGTGACCAGGACCGAGGACCTCGGTGCCGGCGATCCCCGCGACATCGGGATGGCGCTCCTGGCGGAGTTCGGTTTCTCCTCCGACCAGTTCGGCTGCCTCGACTCGCTCTACGAGAGCGAGAGCGGATGGCGCGTCGACGCGGACAACCCGACCTCCTCCGCCTACGGCATCCCGCAGGCGCTTCCCGGAGAGAAGATGTCTTCGGCGGGCGCCGACTGGGCCACCAACCCGGTCACCCAGATCCGCTGGGGCCTGGGCTACATCGAGGACCGGTACGGCTCACCGTGCGGCGCGTGGTCGTTCAAGCAGGGCAACGGCTGGTACTGACGTTTCCCGTCGTCCAGTCGTGGACATGCTGTGGGCATGGCGCGTGAGCTGAGTTCCGGGCAACGCCGGATCGGGTGGCTGCTGACCACTGTGGCGGGCGTCTTCATCGTCATCGCGGCCGTCCTGGCCTATCAGGCGCGCGAGGACGCCGACGCCGAGCGCAACTACCAAGCGTGCCTGGACAGGGAGCGCGAAGCGTTCGACAACGGCGAACGGCTCATCCAGCCCGAGGACTACTGCGACACGATGCTCGACAGGTGACGCCGGGCGACCGGGCGCCAGGGGTCAGGGACGCGTCATGCGCGCCAGGTCCAGGGCTTCGTCGAGTTGCTCCTCGGTGAGGTCGCCGCGCTCCACGAAGCCCATCGCGAGCACTGTGTCGCGGATGGTGGCGCCGTCGGCCAGGGCCCGCTTGGCGATCTTCGAGGCGTTCTCGTAGCCGACGTACTTGTTCAGGGGTGTCACCACCGACGGTGACGACGCGGCGTAGGCCCGCATCCGTTCGGCGTCGGCGGTGATCCCGTCGACGCAGCGTCCCGCCAGCAGCGTGCTCGAGGTCGACAGCAACCGGATCGACTCCAGGACGTTGCGGGCGATCACGGGCAGCATGACGTTGAGCTCGAAGTTGCCACTCGCGCCCGCCCAGGCAACTGTCGCGTCGTTGCCGACCACCTGGGCGCAGACCATCAGGGTCGCCTCGGGAAGGACCGGGTTCACCTTCCCGGGCATGATGCTCGATCCCGGCTGGAGGTCCGGCAGGTGGATCTCGGAGAGGCCGGTCGTTGGCCCGCTGGACATCCAGCGCAGGTCGTTGCAGATCTTGGTCAGCCCGACCGCGACCGTGCGGAGCACGCCGCTCAGCTCGACCAGAGAGTCGCGGGTACCCTGCGCCTCGAAGTGGTCGCGTGCCTCGGTGAAATCCTGCCCCGTGACCTCCGACAACACCGCGATGACCGAGGCCGCGAAGCCCGGCGGCGTGTTGATGCCGGTACCGACGGCCGTGCCTCCGAGCGGAAGCTCCCGGACCCGGGGGAGTACGCCGGCCAGGCGCTCGCGCGCGTACCCGATCGTCGCGGCATAGCCGCCGAACTCCTGGCCGAGCATCACCGGCGTCGCGTCCATCAGGTGGGTGCGGCCGGACTTCACCAGCTCGGCGAACTCCTTCGCCTTGGCCGCCAGGCTGGACTCCAGGACGGTCAGCGCAGGCAACAGGTCGTCGACCACGGCCAGGGTGGCGGCCACGTGGATGGAGGTCGGGAAGGTGTCGTTGCTCGACTGGCTGGCGTTGACGTGGTCGTTGGGGTGGACATCGAATCCGCCCTGTGTCGCGAGGCTGGCGATGACCTCGTTCATGTTCATGTTGGAGCTGGTGCCGGATCCGGTCTGGAAGACGTCGATGGGGAACTGGTCGTCGTACTTGCCGGCCGCCACCTCGTCGGCAGCGGCCGCGATCGCGTCCGCCTGCTCCGTTGAGATGACCTCCAGCTCGCCGTTGACGCGAGCCGCCGCCGCCTTGATCAGGGCGAGCGCGCGGATGTGCGCCGACTCCAGACCGGTGCCGCTGATCGGGAAGTTCTCGACGGCCCGTTGGGTCTGTGCGCGCCACAACGCGCTGGCCGGCACCCGCACCTCGCCCAGGGAATCGTGCTCGGTTCGGTACTCGCCGGTATCCGAGGTGTCCACGTTCGCGAGGTTAGCGCAGCGTCGGCTCCTGCCGGAGATCCATCCGGCCGACGTGCAGCCAGTACTTCTCGTCCCGCTCTTGGAGCCGGACGTCGTAGGCGCGAGTCTCGGCGCTGCCGAAGACCTCGCGCTGGGTCGTCTCGAGGTCGGGGGACGGGTCGGCGGACCAGATGACCAGTGCGCCGCCGGGCCGGAGCAGGCGGCGCACCTCGGTCAGGAAGGGCGCCTGGTAGATCGCGGAATTCCGATCGTGCACCAGGTATCCCGGCCCATTGTCGACGTCGAGCAGCACCAGGTCGTAGCTGTCGGCCGCGCCCTCGCCCACGGCCACCGCGACGTCGGCGACCACCACGTTGGCCCGCTCGTCGGCAAGCAGCCCGGGGCCGTGCGGGACCGTGCCGTCGCGCATCCACTCCACGAGCGCCTGCTCGATCTCGACCACGGTGCAGCGCTCGACCCGGCTGTCGGCCAGTACCCGGTGCATGGTGTAGCCCAGACCCAGTCCGCCCACGAGGACGTCACGGGGGTCCTCGACCAGCTCGAGGGCGGCGTCGGCAAGGGCCTGCTCCGTGCTGGTCTCCTGGCTGTCCATCACGAACACCCCGTTGGCGCGCAGCTCCAGCGAGGTGGGTGACCCCTCTTCGCGGCGCTCGCGGAGCACCAGTTCGCCGCGCTCGGACTCGGCGCGGGCGACCTCGACGTACTCCATGGGTTCCCCTCGCTGCTGACGGTCGTCATCCGGACGGAGCCCCAGACAGCGCCCACCGTATGACGTTCCGGGCAGGTACCCCGAGCAGCGCCCGCCAATGCTGCACGCGTGGTGCGACCGCCACCGTCGCCCACGAAGAGGGCACAATAGACCCATGTCCCGATGGCTGGCGTTCGCACTGGTCGTCGTGCTCACGGGCTGTGCCGAGGCCTCACCGGACGGGGGGTCGGCGGACGACGCCGCGACGGACTCACCGACGACATCGCCGTCGCCCGCACCATCCGTCGTGCCGACGCCCTCCCGTTCCCCGAAGCCCCCTCAAGGGACGGAGATCACGACTGGCCCGAGTGACTACGGTCCGATGCTGTTCGACGCACGAGGACAGGCGATCTACCTGTTCGAGACCGAGACGACGTCGACCCCCGAGTGCTACGGCGTCTGCGCGGCGGCCTGGCCGCCGGTGCTCAGCAAGGGCGAGCCGGACCCGCGCGGCGACGCCAGTGGCGCGCTGCTCGGCACGACGAAGCGCCGCGACGGCTCACTACAGGTGACCTATGACGGCCACCCGCTGTACTTCTACGCGCACGAGGAGCCCGGCCAGGTGCTGTGCCACGACATCGAGGAGTACGGCGGGCTCTGGCTGGTCGTGACCCCTGCTGGCGACGCGGCACCCCACTAGCTGTCCCACGTGCCCCAGGGGTCACACCCAACCGTCAGTCCCGTCACTTCTCGGGGGTTGCAACGGCCGGGAAGCGCAGCGATCCCCGGTGAGCCGGGGATCGCAACCGAAGGAGCTCAGTCGAAGATCTCGCTGAGCCAGCTCTCCTTGCGCTTCTTCTTGTAGCCCTGCTGATGACCCTGCTGATGACTGGGCTGATGACTGGGCTGATGACTGGGCTGGTAGCTGGACTGTTGACCCTGCTCGTAGCCACCCTGGCCGCCGTACTGCTGCGGGGGCGGCGGCGGCGCCTGGGGCGCGGCCTGGCTGAAGGAGCGCTCGAGGATCTTGTCGAGCTCGCCACGGTCCAGCCACACGCCTCGGCAGGTGGGGCAGTAGTCGATCTCGATCCCGCTTCGCTCACTCATGGTGAGCGTGGTTCCGTCGGTGGGGCACTGCATGCTGTGTCTCCTGTCGTCTCTTCGGTGAACGTGCGAGTGCGGGGGAGGGTTCCTACTCGGCGGATCGCACCCGGATCCCGGTGATCGGGACCGTGACCGCGCCGGAGGGGTCGGTGAAGAAGTCGTTGCCCTTGTCGTCGACCACGATGAAGGCCGGGAAGTCTTCGACCTCGATCTTCCACACCGCCTCCATCCCGAGCTCTTCGTACTCGAGCACCGAGACCGCCTTGATGCAGTCCTGGGCGAGGCGAGCGGCCGGGCCGCCGATCGAGCCGAGGTAGAAGCCGCCGTGGCTGGCACACGCCTCGGTGACCTGCTTCGAGCGGTTGCCCTTCGCCAGCATCACCATCGAGCCCCCGGCCGCCTGGAACTGCTCGACGTAGGAGTCCATCCGGCCGGCCGTGGTCGGCCCGAACGAGCCCGACGGCATCCCGGCGGGAGTCTTGGCGGGCCCGGCGTAGTAGACGGCGTGGTCCTGCAGGTACGCCGGCATCTCCTCGCCGGCGTCGAGGCGCTCCTTGATCTTCGCGTGCGCGATGTCGCGGGCCACGACCAGCGGGCCGGTCAGTGACAGGCGCGTCTTCACCGGGTGCCGCGACAGCTCGGCGAGGATCCCGCTCATCGGCTGGGAGAGGTCGATCTTCACCACGTCGTCGTCGGAGTCGAGGTGGGCCTCCGTCGGGTCGGGGAGGTACCTCGCCGGGTCGGTCTCGAGCTGCTCCAGGAACACGCCCTCCGCCGTGATCTTGCCCAGCGCCTGCCGGTCCGCCGAGCACGACACCGCGATCGCGACCGGGCAGGAGGCGCCGTGCCGGGGGAGTCGGACCACGCGCACGTCGTGACAGAAGTACTTGCCGCCGAACTGGGCGCCGATCCCGAAGCTCTGAGTCAGCTTGAAGACCTCCTCCTCGAGCTGGAGGTCGCGGAAACCGTGCGCCGCCATCGAGCCCTCGCCCGGGAGGTGGTCCAGGTAGTGAGCCGAGGCGTACTTCGCCGTCTTCAGTGCGAACTCCGCGGAGGTGCCGCCGATGACCACGGCCAGGTGGTACGGCGGGCACGCGGCCGTTCCGAGCGAACGGATCTTCTCGTCCAGGAAGGTCAGCATCCGATTCGGGTTGAGGATCGCCTTGGTCTCCTGGAACAGGAACGACTTGTTGGCCGACCCACCGCCCTTAGCCATGAACAGGAACTTGTACGCCGGAGTCCCGTCGGCCGCCGGGGTCGAGTACAGCTCGATCTGTGCCGGCAGGTTGGTGCCGGTGTTCTTCTCCTCGTACGTCGTCAGCGGGGCGAGCTGGGAGTAGCGCAGGTTGAGCTTCGTGTAGGCGTGGTAGACCCCGCGCGAGATTGCCTCGGCGTCGTCGCCCCCGGTCAGCACTCCCTCGGACTTCTTGCCCATCACGATCGCGGTTCCGGTGTCCTGGCACATCGGGAGAACACCGCCGGCGGAGATGTTGACGTTCTTGAGCAGGTCGAGCGCCACGAATCGGTCATTCCCGGAGGACTCCGGATCGTCGATGATCCTGCGCAGCTGGGCGAGGTGCGCGGGCCGCAGGTAGTGGGAGATGTCGTGCATCGCCTCGGCGGTCAGCCGCCGGATCGCCTCCGGGTCGACCCTGAGGAAGGTCTGCCCCTCGGCCTGGAAGGTGGAGACCCCCTCAGTGCTGACCAGCCTGTACGGCGTGTCATCCGCGCCGAGCGGAAGGAGGTCGGAGTAGCGGAAGTCCGGATCTGGCGTAGCGGCGTTCACGACATCAGGCTAGTCCGGGAGTTCGTCCTCATTCGCCGTCGGGCACCTGGATCTGTAGGGCCGCAAGGGCCACGCGGGCGTGCTCGGGCTCTGCCCCAGCGGCGATCGCTCCCAGTGCCGAACGCCATGCCGCCGCGAGCACCTGGCCGAGAAGCGGTGTCTCAGGGAGGGCGCTCCCGCTGAGCATCTCGGCCAGCCGGTCATGCTCCGTACCCGCGGGCGGGTCCCCCAGGATCCGGAGGAACCCCTCGCGGACGGCGAAGTCCAGTCCGACCAGCAATGCGGCCGTCACGGCCGCCGATCGATCCGAATCGGGTCCCGAGGCCGCGACGGCGCCTTCCATCCGGTCCAGCAGGCGCCGTTCGATGTCCTCCCGCACGACGGCGTACAGCCCGAGCTTGCTGCCGAAGTGGTGGTAGAGCGCGCCCGTGGTGACCTCCGCCGCCACCGCCAGCTCGGCGACCGTGACCTCGTCGAAGGGCCGCGCCCCGAACTCCTTGACCGCAGCGAGCACGAGCCTGCCCTTCGGGGAGGTCGACACCGGGATCCACTCGCGCACTCGCCCATAATGCCGTTATGCTCTCCGCAAATCGAGTTACGACACGAAAGGTTGCTCCATGAAGCTCGAGTTCCTGCTCGCCCCCACCACCGACCTGAAGGCCTCGCTCGCCCTCTACCGCGACGGCCTCGGCTTCACCGAGGTGTGGCGCGAAGGCGACGCGACCGTCGCGCTGGCCCTGCCGGGCACCGAGGTGCAGCTCATGCTCGACGCCAACGACCCCGACGCCCCGGGCGGACCGCTGTTCGTCGTCGAGAGCGTCGAGGCCTTCCATGCCGGCCGCCCGGACACGCTCGGCGTGGTCGCAGAGCCCTCGGAGATCCCCGGCGGCTTCCTCGCCACCTACCAGGACCCGGGCGGGGCGACCATCTACGTCATGGACCAGTCGACAGACCAGAACGCCCCGTAGGCATCGGCGCCCGGCGGGCGGCGCGCAGCCCATATGTCGCACTCTTGACGGTCGTTGGATTCGAGCCATACGTTGCCCGCATGGACCTGCTGCCGTCCGCCCACGTCGACACGTTCTGCCGCGAGCACCTGCCCCCGTTCGACCAGTGGCCGGAGCTGAGCTTCGACCTGCCGGAGCTGGTCTACCCCGACCGCCTGAACTGCGCGACCAGGCTGCTCGACGACGTGATCGCCGCACACGGCGGGGACCGTCCGTGCCTGCACTCGCCGGGCACCGAGACCTGGTCGTACGTCGACCTGCTGGTCGCCGCGAACCGGGTCGCCCACGCGCTGGTCCACGACCTCGGCATCGTGCCCGGCAACCGAGTGCTGTTGCGCGGCCCCAACAACCCGTGGTTGACGGCCTGCTGGTTCGGGGTGCTCAAGGCGGGCGCCGTTGCCGTCACCACGATGCCGTTGCTGCGACCGGGCGAGCTGGCCACGATCCACGAGATCGCGCGGCTCGACCTGGCGCTGGTCGACGCGCGGTTCATCGAGGGGACAGAAGCGCTGTCCGGTGACCTGGGGGTGCGAGTGGTGGAGTTCGGCACCGAGACCGGTCTCAACGCCCTCCTGGCCGACCAACCCACCACCCACGACGACGTCGCCACCTCCGTCGACGATGTGGCGCTGCTCGCGTTCACCTCGGGCACGACCGGCCGGCCGAAGGCGACCATGCACTTCCACCGCGACGTGCTGGCGATCTGCGACACCTTCTCCCGGCGCGTGCTGCGCCCGTCGCCGGACGACGTGTTCACCGGGACCCCGCCCTACGCCTTCACGTTCGGTCTCGGCGGAGTGTTGCTGTTTCCGCTCCACGCCGGTGCGTCGACGGTGCTGGTCGAGAAGGCCACCCCCGCCGAGCTGGCCTCGATCATCGACGAGTTCGGTGTGACGACCTGCTTCACCGCGCCCACGGCGTACAAGGCGATGCTCGCGGCGGGTGCCACTCTGCCGTCCCTGAAGGCGGCCGTCTCCGCGGGCGAGCACCTGCCCGCAGCCACCTGGGAGTCGTTCCGCGAAGCGACAGGCGTGCGGATCATCGACGGCATCGGAGCCACCGAGATGCTGCACATCTTCATCTCGGCCGCCGGGGACGACATCCGCCCGGGCTCGACCGGCAGGGCGGTACCCGGATACACCGCCACCGTGCTCGACGACGATGGTGGAGAGGCGGCCCCCGACGAGCCGGGGCGGCTCGCGGTGAAGGGACCGACCGGCTGCCGGTACCTCTCCGATCCCCGGCAGCTCGGCTACGTGCACGACGGCTGGAACGTCACCGGTGACACGTTCAGTCGCGACGAGGACGGCTACTTCTGGTACCACGCCCGCAGCGACGACATGATCATCTCCTCCGGATACAACATCGCCGCCCCGGAGGTCGAGGAGGCGTTGCTCAAGCACGCCGACGTCGCAGAGTGCGCCGTGGTCGGTGTCCCCGACGAGGCGCGCGGCTCCCTGGTCAAGGCCTACGTCGTGCTCGCCGACGCCGTCCCGGCGTCGGCCGCCAAGAGGCGCGAGCTCCAGGACTTCGCCAAGGCCGAGATCGCGCCGTACAAGTACCCCCGCGCCGTCGAGTTCGTCGACGCGCTGCCGCGCACCGCCACGGGCAAGCTGCAGCGGTTCCGGTTGCGCGATGACGGCTAGAGCTGTGGACCCGACGCCGCGTCAGCTGATCCTGTCGCTGTACGGCCTCTACGCGCGCGAGGAGGGCAACTGGCTCTCGGTCGCGTCCCTGATCTCGTTGATGGCCGATCTCGGCACCGACTCCGCGGCCGTCCGGTCCTCGGTTTCGCGGCTGAAGCGGCGTGGGGTCCTCTGGGCCGCGAGCCGGGACGGTCGCGCGGGCTACGCGCTGTCGGCCGCCTCTCTCGAGGTGCTGAGCGAGGGGGACGGGCGGATCTGGTCTCAACCTCGCGCCACGGCGGCGGATGGCTGGCTGGTGCTGGTCTTCTCGGTGCCGGAGTCCGAGCGGGAGCGCCGGCACGCCCTGCGCTCACTCCTCGTGAAGCTCGGTTTCGGGACGGCGGCTCCCGGCGTGTGGGTGGCCCCGGGCACGATGTACGACGAGGCCGTGCGGGCGCTGGACCGCGGCGGCCTGACCGCGTACACCGAGTTCTTCCGCGGCGACTACCTCGGCGCCGGCAACGTGGCCGCGCGCATGCGGGAGTGGTGGGACATCGACGCGCTCACAACCCTGTACGCACGGTTCTGCGAGGTCTGGCGCCCGGTGGCCCGCCGGCGTTCAGCGCTGCCACCCGCACAGGCGTTCGCGACCTACGTGCCGATGCTCACCTCATGGCGTCGGCTTCCCTTCCTCGACCCTGGCCTGCCGCTGGAGCACCTGCCCCGGGACTGGCCGGGCATCGAGGCGGGTGAGCTGTTCACGCGGCTGGACGCCCGACTGCGCGAGGGCGCGCACCGGCACGCGCACGCGATCGTCCACGGGTAGCTTGCACCGGGCTCGGGACAGGTGACAGGCGGGAGGAGGGCCGATGACCGTCGTTCCCGACGTATCGTCCCGAACATGAGGCGTTCCACGGTTGCGCCGGCGCTGGCTGGACTGGCGCTGGCGGCCGTGCTCGTGGGCTGCGACGGATCGACTCCGTCCCCGCCGAGCGCGTCCGAGGGAGCTCGCGCCGAACGCCCCATCGAAGACTTCGCCAGCGGCCCGGATGAGCTGACGCTCGCTTTCGCGGGCGACATCCATTTCGAGCTGCGCCTGGCCGCGCTGCTCGAGCGCCGTCGCCCAGCCCTCGGACCGATCACGCGGACCCTGGCGGACGCCGACGTCACGATGGTCAACCTCGAGACCGCGATCACGAACCGGGGAACCCCGGACCCGAAGGAGCTCGAGCAGCCCGGCGCCCGGTACTACTTCCGCACCTCGCCGGAGGCGCTCGACCTGCTGGCCGATGCCGGCGTCGACGTCGTCGGCATGGCGAACAACCACGCCGCTGACTGGGGGTCGGTCGGCTTCCGGGACACCCTGCGTGCTGCCCGTCGCAGCCCGATCCCGGTCGTCGGGGTCGGCAGGACCCAGCGAGCCGCCTTCACGCCGTACCGGATATCCGTCCGGGGCACCGACGTCGCGCTCCTCGCCGCTGACACCTCCTTCCGGGAGAGCGCGAGTCCCCTCTGGGCAGCCGGAGACGCCACGCCGGGTGTCGCCGCGGCCCGCGCGCGTCGACCCCACGCCCTCCTCGAGGCCGTGCGGTCGGCCGCGAGGCGGGACGACGTGGTCGTGGTGTATCTGCACTGGGGTCTCGACGGCCAACCCTGCCCCACGGAGCGGCAACGGACCCTCGCCCTGGCTCTGGCCACCGCCGGTGCGGACGTGGTCGTCGGGAGCCACGCCCACGTGTTGCTGGGGTCGGGCTGGCTCGGCGACGCCTACGTGAACTACGGGCTAGGCAACTTCCTCTGGTACCACAGTCATCGGCCCGACACCGGCGTCCTCCGGCTCCGGATCGAGGACGGGGAGGTCGTCCGGGACGACTGGACGCCGGCCCGGATCCGCGCCTCTGGCCGCCCGGCCCCCGTCCGCGGGGCCGCCAGGAAGGATGCGGCCGCCGACTGGGGGCGGCTGCGCGGTTGTGCCGATCTCGCGGGCAGGCCGCGTGGCGCCGATGCGCACAAGGACTCCGAGCCGGCCTACCACGCGTCGGTGCGGAGCATCGGCCCGGCGCTGCGCGCCCGGATGCGCTGGAGCCACCGCCCGGGCTGCCCGGTGGGGCTCTCGGACCTGCGTTACCTCCGGATGACCTACCGCGGCTTCGACGGGAAGCCCCACACCGGCGAGATGGTCGTGCACGAAGACCTCGCACGCTCGGTCACCCGGGCGTTCCGGACGCTGTACGACGCGGGGTGGCCCATCCAGCGGATGCGCCTGGTCGACGACTATCGCGGTGACGACGACCGGTCCATGGCGGCGAACAACACCTCCGGCTTCAACTGCCGCCGGGTCGGCGGGCAGCAGCACTGGTCGGCTCACGCCCACGGCGCCGCCATCGATCTCAACCCCGTGCAGAACCCCTACATCACCCAGGCATCCGTCCAACCTCCCGCCGGCCGCCAGTTCGCTGCCGTCGACCGGTCACGCCAGGGCGCTGCGCCGGTGGGTGCCATCCGGGCCGGCGACGTGGTGGTGAGGGCTTTCGCGAGGATCGGCTGGGCGTGGGGCGGCGAGTGGTCCTCCTCCAAGGACTACCAGCACTTCGCCGCGCGCTGACGGAGGGTCAGGGGAGTACGGCGAATCCCTGCACCTCGACCAACGCGTCGGCGTCCCACAATCGGGACACGCCGATGCCGGCCATGGCCGGGTAGTCGCTGCCGACGAGCCGCTTCCACACCGCGCCGACCTCGCGGCCGTGGGCGCGGTAGTCGTCCATGTCGACGATGTAGATCGTCAGCGACGCCAGGGTGGCGGGGGTGCCGCCCGCCTCGCGGAGGGCGGTGAGCAGGTTCGACAACGCCTGTTCGAACTGCGCGACCACGCCGCCCGGCACGATCGAGCCGTCCGCGCCCATGCCGGTCTGACCGGCCAGGAAGACGGTCGTACCGGTGGCCACGACGGCGTGGGAGAAGCCGGAGGGTGCGGCGAGCGACGAAGGGTTGACCCGTTTCATGACGGCTGCTCATGACTGGACCGCGCCTCCGTCGACGTTGAGCCCCTGCCCGTTGACGGCGCCGTTCTCCACGCACAGCATCACGGTCGAAGCGACCTCACCGGGCGTGACCAGGCGACCGATCGGCTGCATGTTCGCGAGGATCGAGCGCGCGTCCTCGGCGCTGCGACCGGTGCCGGCGGCGATGTTGGCGACCGACTGGTCGGTCATCGGGGTGTCGACGTATCCCGGGCAGACCGCGTTGACGGTCACCCCGGTGCGCGCCACCTCGGCGGCAGCGGTGCGGACCAGGCCGAGGACACCGTGCTTGCTGGCGGTGTACGCCGCGATCCGGGCGCCGCCGGTCTTGCCGGCGATCGAGGCGATGACCACGACCCGCCCGTAGCCGGCCTCCGTCATCGCGGGCAACGCCCGACGCAGGCAACGGAACGGCGCGGTCAGGTTGATGTCGAGCATCCGCTGCCAGTCCTCGTCGGAGGTCTTCACCAGCGGCGCGGACATCGCGGCGCCGGCGTTGACGACCAGCACCTCGACCGGACCCCAGGTGGACTCCACGGCGGCGAACGCCTCCTCCAGCGCGGCGGGGTCGGTCACGTCGGCGGGGACGACCAGCGCCTCGCCCGGCAGCTCGTCGGCGACCTCCTTCAGCGCCGATCCGGACCGGGACACGAGGGCCACCTGGTGGCCGGCATCGGACAGGGCGCGGGCACAGGCCCGCCCGATGCCATGGGAGGCACCCGTGACCAGCGCGACCCGGCCCGTCCCGGTCCTGGGCTCGCTCATCGGCCGGTCCACTCCGGGGGCCGCTTCTCGTTGAACGCCGCATGGAACTCCGCGTGGTCCGACGTGGTCATCAGCAGCGCCTGGGTCATCGCGTCGAGCTCCATCGCCGCGCCGATCGGCATGTCGAGTTCGCGGGTGATCAGGGACTTCGTCTGGGCGTAGGCCAGGGTCGGCCCGTCGGCGAGCCGCCGCGCCAGCACGCTCACGGCATCGTCGAGCTCGGCGTCGTCACCAGCTGGGTCACCAGGCCGTAGCGGTCGGCGGTCTCGGCGTCGATGGTGTCGCCGAGCATCAGCAGCTCGGTGGCGCGGCCGGCGCCGATCACCCGGGGGAGCAGGTACGCCGCACCCATGTCGCCGCCGGAGAGCCCGACCTTGGTGAACAGGAACGCGAACCGGGCCGAGGTCGAGCAGACCCGGAAGTCGCTCGCGATCGCGATCACCGACCCGGCTCCAGCGGCGATGCCCTGGATGCCGGCCACGATCGGGATCGGGCACTCTCGCATCGCCTTGATCACGTCACCGGTCATCCGGGTGAAGCCGATCAGGTCGCGCGGGTCCATCGCGATCAGCTCGCCGATGATCTCGTTGACGTCGCCGCCGCCGCAGAAGCCCTTGCCCTCGCCGCGGATCACCAGGACATCGGTGTCGCCGCGGTGCGGCAGCTCGTGCAGCAGGTCACGCAGGTCGGCGTACGACTCGAAGGTGAGCGGGTTCATCTTCTCGGGCCGATCGAGGGTCACGGTGGCGACCCCGTCCTCGACCGAGAATCGGAAGTGCTGCCAGTCGTCGGTGATCGGCACGCTGCCTCGGTATCGGGTCACGACTGCCCCTCCTGGTGACGGCTGCGCACCAGCCCGCGGCCGATGATCGTGCGTTGCACCTCGGATGCGCCCTCGTAGATGCGCGGGGCGCGCACCTCACGATAGAGCCGCTCGAGCAGGTGGTCGTGCTGCAGCCCCCGCGCGCCGTGCAGCTGCACCGCCTGGTCGACCACCCACTGCGCGGTCTCGGTCGCGAAGAGCTTGGCCATCGCGGCGCTCTGGGTGACCTCGGCGGCCGGCGCGCGCGCTGTCGTACGTCGTGGCGGCGGCGCGCACGAGCAGCCGCGCCGCCTCGGTGCGCGTCGCCATCTCGGCCAGGGTGTGCTCGACCGACTGCTGGCGGATCAGCAGGTCGCCGTAGACCTCACGCGTCAGCGCCCAGTCCAGAGCGGCGTCGAGCGCCGCCTGGGCCATGCCGACCGCGAAGGCTCCGACGCTCGGGCGGAACAGGTCGAGCGTCCGCATCGCCACCGCGAAGCCGTGGTCGACCTCGCCCAGCACGTCGTCGGCGGTGACCCGGACGCCGTCGAACACCAGGCGTGCCGATCGCGTGCGGGGCCAGCAGGTCGAGCCGTTCGCCGCCGAGCCCGTCGGCGTCGCCGGGCACCACGAACGCGGTGACGCCGCGCGCGCCCGCAGCCTCGGTGGTGCGGGCGAAGACGGAGTAGACGTCGGCCTCGGGGGCGTTGGAGATCCAGGTCTTCTCGCCGTGCAGGCGCCAGGACCCGTCGCCGTCGCGGTCGGCGGCAGGGAGAGGGCGGCGGCGTCCGAGCCGGCATCGGGCTCGGACAGCGCGAACGCCGCGACGACGCTGCCGGCGACCACGCCCGGGATCCAGCGATCGACGGCCGAGCGGGATCCGGACTGCAGGATCGGGTAGCTGCCGAGACCCTGCAGGGCCAGCGCCGTCTCGGCCTCGGTGTTGACCGTCGCCAGGGTCTCGCGGAGCAGGCAGAGCTGGAGGGCCGCGGCGTCGCCGAGGTACGGCTCGTCGGGCGCGCCGCCGAAGAGTCCCCGCAGCAGCCCGTGCTCGCCGAGCGCTGCGACGAGCGGCCGGTTCACCGCGCCGTGGACGGGTGGTACTCCGGCGAGGTGGTCGGTGGCGACGGCGCGGATCCGGGCGACGTACTCCTGCTGCTCTGCCGTCAGCCCGACGGCCATGCGCGCGACGCTATTGCGCCTTGACAACTTCCGTCAAGAACGCAATATGTTGAGGCATGCGGATCGCGGTGGTCGGGGGCGGCCCCGGAGGGCTCTACTTCAGCGCGCTCGCCCAGCAGCTCGCGCAGCGCGCGGGACAGGACCCGGGCAGAACCTTGGGTGGGCCACGACGTCACGGTCTGGGAGCGCAACGCTCCCGACGACACGTTCGGCTTCGGCGTGGTGTTCAGCGACGAGACGCTCGGTGGGATCGAGCACGCCGACCCGGTCGTGTTCGCCCGGATGCAGCAGGAGTTCGCGGTCTGGGACGACATCGACGTGCACTTCAAGGGTGAGGTCGTCACCAGCGGTGGCCACGGCTTCGCGGCGATGTCGCGGCGTCGACTGCTGGAGATCCTCCAGGACCGCTGCCGCGAGCTCGGGATCCGGCTGCACTACCGCACCGACGCGCCCGACGTCGACGAGCTGGCCCGCACGCACGACCTCGTCGTCGCCTGCGACGGTCTCAACTCCGGGGTCCGGGCGAGGTACGCCGACACCTTCCGGCCGACCCTCGAGGTCCGCGACTGCAAGTACATCTGGCTCGGCACCGACAAGGTCTTCGACGCGTTCAAGTTCTACATCGCGCAGACGCCGCACGGCGTGATGCAGATCCACGGCTACCCCTACGACGCGACCGGCAGCACCTTCATCGTCGAGATGACCTCGGCCGTCTGGGAGAAGGCCGGGTTCGGCGAGTTCGCCGACCGCACGTGGGCGCCGGGCGAGTCCGACGAGAAGTCGATCGAGCGGATCCGCGAGCTCTTCGCCGACGTGCTGGAGGGACACGAGGTGATGGCCAACAACTCCCGGTGGATCAGCTTCACCACGATCCGCAACGAGCACTGGGTGCCACGACAACGTGGTGATCCTCGGCGACGCCGCCCACACCGCGCACTTCTCGATCGGCTCGGGCACCAAGCTCGCGATGGAGGACGCGCTCGCCCTCGCGGCCTGCCTGCACGAGGAGGCCACGCTCCCGGCCGCCCTGGCGACGTACGAGACCGAGCGCAAGGCCGTCGTGCTGTCCACGCAGCGCGCCGCGCAGGCCAGCCTCGAGTGGTTCGAGAACCTCGGCCAGTACGTCCATCAGGAACCGATCCAGTTCGGGTTCAACATCATGACCCGCAGCCGCCGGGTCACCTACGACAACCTGCGGCTGCGCGACCCGGAGTTCGTGGCCCGGTGCGACGAGTGGTACGCCGCCCACGTCGGCGCCACCGACGTCTGCCCGCCGATGTTCCAGCCCGCCCGGATCGGCGGTCTCGACCTGGTCAACCGGGTCGTCGTGTCCCCGATGGACATGTACGTCGCCGACGACGGCCTGACCTCCGACTTCCACCTCGTGCACCTGGGCGGCAAGGCCCTCGGTGGCGCCGGACTGGTGATGACCGAGATGGTCTGCGTCTCGCCCGACGGCCGGATCACCCCTGGTTGCGCCGGCCTGTGGGACGACGAGCAGCAGGCGGCCTGGCGGCGGGTGACCGACTTCGTGCACACCAACACCCCCGCGCGGATCGGCCTCCAGCTCGGCCACTCCGGCGGCAAGGGCTCCACCAAGCTGATGTGGGAGGGCATCGACGAGCCGCTCGACGAGGACAACTGGGAGGTGGTCGCGCCCTCGCCGGTGGCCTACCGCGAGGGGGTCAACCAGGTGCCGCGCGAGCTGAGCCGCGACGAGATGGACACCATCCGCGACGACTTCGTCGCAGCGGCGCGCCGCGGTGCCGCGGCCGGGTTCGACCTGCTCGAGCTGCACTGCGCCCACGGCTACCTCCTCTCGGCGTTCCTCTCTCCGGTCACCAACCGCCGCACCGACGCGTACGGCGGCGACGTCGCCGGCCGGCTGCGGTTCCCGCTCGAGGTGTTCGCTGCGATGCGCGAGGTGTGGCCGGCTGAACGCCCGATGACCGTGCGGATCTCCGCCACCGACTGGGTCGACGACGGCCAGACCCTCGACGAAGCGCTCGCCGTGGCGCGGGGGTTCGTGGATGCCGGCGCCGCCGCGATCGACGTGTCGACCGGCCAGGTCACCTCGCGCGAGCGCCCGGCCTTCGGCCGGTCGTACCAGACGCCGTACGCCGACGCCATCCGCAACCGGGTCGGCGTACCCACCATCGCGGTCGGCGTGATCTCGTCCTACGACGACGTGAACTCGATCCTGTTGGCCGGGCGTGCGGACCTGTGCGCGCTGGGCCGGGCGCACCTCTACGACCCGTCCTGGACGCTGCATGCGGCGATGGAGCAGGAGTACGACGGCCCGGGGGTGACCTGGCCCCTGCCGTGGCAGGCCGGTCGCCGGCGCCCGCAGACCGGACGCACCGACGGGCCGAGACCACGGCTCGAGCTCATCCGCGAGGGCGAGCCGGGCACTCGGCACCGCCGCTGGCGGCCCTGACGACTTCGTCCTCGGTCGGCGGCCTCTGTCGGATCACAGTGCACCGCGATTTCGCGTGTCCAGTTCTGTCAGGCGCCGTCAACCGGGCCCGCGACGGCCCGAATGTGGGGGTGCTGGTCCAGCCCGGACCGGCCCGTCACGAAAGGACAACCATCATGAACACCACTCACCGTCGCTCGGCGTGGGGGATCGCCTTCGCCGGCTTCATCATGACCGCCACTGCCGCATGTGGGTCCGAGACCGCGGTCGCCCCCGCCAACATCAGCGACCCGATCCAGCAGGATCGATTCCACGTCCAGCACGCAGGACGCGGACGCCTGCCTGGGCCAGCGGCTGATGTCAGCCGACCAATGGGAACGTGCCGCCAAAGCCTGCATGCCGCAGCCAGCCAGCGCTGACGAGCGCCGTGAGGCACAGTCTCGGATGGATGCCTACGGCCGAGTCCCTCTGCCCTAGGTGTGGTCGGACTCGGACAGCGCCAGGGACAGCGACAGGCACAAGCACAGAGATGCTCACCACCTGGTGGGGCCGGCTCTTGACCCGGCCCCGCCGAGGTGGGTGGGCACGTGAGGTGCCGACTACCCTGACCCCATGGAAGGACCGATCGACCGATCCAACCCGGCCCAGATGCGGATCTCGGACCAGGACCGCCACAAGGTGGCCGAGATCCTTCGCGAGGCCGCCGGCGAGGGCCGACTGGAAATCGATGAGCTCGACGAGCGCCTGGAGTCGACGTTCGCCGCGCGCACGTACGCCGACCTGGTCCCGATCACGGCCGACCTCCCGATCCGGGGCCAGAGCCGCCCCCCTGCGCCACGACCGCAGCACTCGTCGCCGAACCTGCCGGCGCCCCGTCACGAGAGCACCATCTCCGTCATGGGCGGCTCGAGCCGCAAGGGGCTCTGGGAGGTCGGTGAGAAGCACACAGCGTTTGCGATGTGGGCGGGGATCGACCTCGACCTGCGGGAGGCACGGTTCACGAGTCGCGAAACGGTGATCTACGCAAACGCGATCTGGGCCGGCATCGACATCATCGTCAACGAGCACACCCACGTGATCGTCGACGGGATCGGGATCATGGGCGGCTTCGACCAGGCCCGCGACAAGGTCACACCGGACATCGGGCCCGACTCGCCGGTGGTCCGGGTCAAGGGAGTCGCCCTGATGGCCGGGGTCACCGTCCAGCGCAGGCCCATGCCCGGCGCGAGTCGCAAACGACTCGGCCGGGCATAGGGCATCCCCGGCAGCCGCGGCCGGTCAGTTCTCACGGACGGCCGCTCGACCACGTGGCGGAGCCGGCCTTCCGCTCAGGCCTGGGCCGTCGCCTCCGGGTCCTCCTGCTCGGGAATCCGACCGGCGTTCGACCGGTCGACCGTGAGGTTCTCGCCCGTGCCGGGTCGAACAGGTGCATCCGCGCCGCGTCCACCCAGATCTCGGCCTCGTCGCCCTCCTTGATCCGGCTGGCGCCGTCCAGCGAGATGACCAGCTGGGTCCGCATGCGACTCGCCGTCGGTGTCCTTGCTCCAGCTGGATCCAGCTGCGCCTGGACCTCGGGCGGAGCCTCGAACGGGACGTAGGCGTAGGCCTCGTTGCCGAGCCACTCCACGACGTCGACGTTGGCCCGGAACGTGTCGTCCTGACGGTGTCGGCGCTGACCACGGAGGCGTCCTCGAAGTGCTCCGGGCGGACGCCGGCGATGAGCAGGCCCTTGCCCGGCGCCTTCTCCGCCTTGTCGGCCGGGATCTCGCACGCGTGCCGAACGGCAGCTTCACCGAGCTGCCCTCGACCGTGGCCGGCATGAAGTTCATCGGCGGGGAGCCGATGAAGCCGGCGACGAAGAGGTTTCCCGGGTTCTCGTAGAGCTCCCGCGGCGTCGCGAGCTGCTGAAGGAAGCCCCGCTTGAGCACCGCGACCCGGTCACCGAGCGTCATCGCCTCGGTCTGGTCGTGGGTGACGTAGATCGTGGTGATCCCGAGCCGCCTCTGCATCCGGGAGATCTCGGTGCGCATCTGGCCGCGCAGCTTGGCGTCGAGGTTCGACAGCGGTTCGTCGAAGAGGAACGCGTCCGCCTCGCGGACGATGGCGCGACCCATCGCGACCCGCTGTCGCTGTCCACCGGACAGGTTGCCGGGCTTGCGATCGAGGTGCTCGTCGAGCTCCAGGGTCTTGCTGGCCTCGTGGACCTTCTTGTCGACCTCGTCGTTCGGCGCGCCGGCCAGCCGCAGCGGGAACGCGATGTTCTCGTAGACGGTCAGGTGCGGATAGAGCGCGTAGTTCTGGAACACCATCGCGAGGTTCCGGTCGCGCGGCGCCAGGTCGTTGACCGTGCGGTCGCCGATGACCATCTCCCCGGACGTGATGTCCTCGAGCCCGACGACCATCCGCAGCAGGGTCGACTTCCCGCAACCGGACGGGCCGACGAGGATCATGAACTCCCCGTCCTGCACGTCGATGCTGACGTCGTTCACTGCGGCGAACCCGTCGCCGTACTGCTTGACGATGTTCTTCATGTCGATGGCAGCCATGGACTCAACCCTTCACTGCGCCGGAGGTCAGACCGGCGACGATCTTTCGCTGGAACAGCAGGACGATGATGATGATCGGAATGGTGACGATCACGGACGCGGTGGCGAGCTGACCGTACGGTGGGTTGAACGGATCCGGACCGACGAAGAACGACAGCTGGGCCGGGACCGTTCGTGACTGGGTCGTGGATGTCAACGAGATCGCGAGCACGAACTCGTTCCACGCGAAGAAGAACGTCAGGATCGCGGCGGTGAACACGCCGGGTGCCGCGAGCGGGACGATCACCTTGCGGAACGCCTGCCACGACGTCGCACCGTCGACCTGGGCAGCCTGTTCCATCTCCCACGGGATCTCGCGGAAGAACGCCGACAGTGTCCAGATCGCCAGGGGCAGGGTGAACGACATGTAGGGGATGATCAGGCCGGGCCAGGTGTTGAAGAGCCCGAGGGTGCGCCACAGGTCGAACAGCGGGCTCACCAGCGAGACCACCGGGAACATCGCGATCGCGAGCGCGAGCGACAGGACCAGGCGCTTGCCCTTTGAACTCCAGACGCGCGATGGCGTACGCCGCGAGGGTGGCAAGGATCACCGCCAGCGCCGTGGAGATGATCGAGATCCCGAACGAGTTGCGCAAGGCGTCGGTGAAGTCCGGGTTGTCCAGGATGTCCCGGTAGTTCTGCCAGGTCGCGTCCTCGGGCAGGAACTGCGGACTTCCGGCAGCGGTCTCCTCGAGCCCTTGAACGACATGGAGATGATCCACACCACGGGCAGCAGGCACCAGACCAGGATCAGCAGGAAGCCGATCCAGGTCCCGATCGTGGTCTTGTTCTTCATCAGCCTTCACCCCTTGCCCTGGGCCAGGTCGACCCCGAAGAGTTTCACGAGCAGCCATGCGATCAGCAGGACCGACAGGAAGAGCAGCACCGACAGCGCAGAGCCGAGCCCGAGCTGCACCTGCTCGATGACCTGGCGGTAGGTCAGGAACGAGATGGATTCGGTGTCCTGGGCCCCTCGGGTCATTACGTAGATGTTGTCGAAGATCCGGTAGGCGTCCAGGGCCCGGAACAGGACCGCGACCATGATCGCGGCCCGCATGTTCGGGAGGATCACCTTCCACAGCCGCTGCCACCAGGTGGCGCCGTCGACCTTCGCGGCCTCGAGCATGTCCTCCGAGATCTGGGACAACCCGGCGAGGAGCAGCAGCGACATGAACGGGGTGGTCTTCCAGATCTCCGAGACCATGATCGCGAACATCGCCGGCCAGTGTTCGCCGAACCAGTTGTAGTCGTCGGGGACGAACGGCAGCCATCCGTTGACGAAGCCGTTGGTCAGGCTGAACGCGAACTGCCAGGCGATAGGCTGAGACCACGGTGATGATGCCGTAGGGGATCAGGATCGAGGTCCGGATGGCGCCACGGGCGAAGATGACCCGGTGCATCACCATCGCGAACGCGAAGCCGATCACCAGCTCCACGGCCACGGTCACCACCATGATCAGAACGGTGTTCCAGGTGTCCTGCCAGAAGAGGCTGTCGGTCAGAACGGTGCCGTAGTTGGACAGGCCGACGAACTCACGGTCATCGGGTGCGGTCAGTCGATATCGGAAGAGCGACTGGTAGAGCGCCTGCGATCATCGGCCATCCGGTCACCAGCAGCATCATGATCACGGCGGGGGCGACCAGCCTCATGCCCAGCCGGTTCTCCGCTCGCGACCGGTCGCTGGTGGCGGCCTTGGCGCGCTTGGTCCTGGTCTCCGGGTCGGGAGCAACGGTCGTGCTCACAGCAGGCTCCTTCCCTGGAGAACGTCCTCGATGAAGGTGCTGGATTCTTCTGGGGTGTCGCTGTCGACGTTGGCCGGCGGGTGCCAGGTGCTCTGGATCGCTCCTGACATGTCGCTCCAGTACGGCGTCACCGTGCGCGGGACGGCTGTCTCGACGCTCTCCTGGAAGAGGGCCAGCAGATCCGGCGGGAACAGCTCCTGGACCGCGGGCTCGCTCGTAGCCCGCTGCGCTGGAGGGCATGTTGCCGGTCAGCTCGGCGTTGACGGCCTGGTTCTCGGGGCTCGTCATGCACTCGAGGGCGTCCATGGCCTCCTCGGTGTGCTCGGTAGTAGGCGCTGACGCCGATCCCGATCCCGCCGTACGGCGGCCGGGACTCCTCGCCCTCGACCGTCTGCGGGTACCGGGCGTAGCCGATGTCGTCGCCGAGTCGCTCTTCGCCGTAGTTGCCCCAGATGAACGTCCAGTTCACCTGGAAGGCGCCGTCCTCGGCGCCGAAGTTGGCGGCCGCCGTTCCCTCGTTGGACACCGAGAGGTCGGCAGGCGCCGCCGCGGAGGCGGCCAGCTCCTCGACGACACCCGCGGCGGTCTGGCCGGCCTCCGACGAGATGGTGATGTCGGCGTCGGGCCCCGCCTCGGTGTTCGTGGCGATCTCGCCGCCGGCGCCGGCGATCAGGGCGTTGATCCACACGGAGTAGCCCTCGTACTTGTTCGCCTGGACACCGATCGTGCCGCCGTTGTCCGATGCGGCCTGGATGATCTGGTCCCACGACACGGGCTGACTCATGTCGAGACCGGCCTTGTCGACGAAGGACTTGCGGTACCAGAGCACCTGCGTGTTGGACCAGAAGGGCGCGACCACGAGCTCGTCCTCCCAGGTGGCGGCAGCCGTCGCGCCCTCAAACGCCTGTTCAGCGAACTGCGTCTGCAGGTCGGAGGGGATGTCGGCGAGATAGCCCGCGGCCGCGAACTCCGCGGTGAAGGGCGGGTCGAGGCTCATCAGGTCGATGGTGGGGTCTTCGGCGGCCAGCCGTCGGGCCAGCTGGATGCGCTGCTGGCTGGCGTCCTGTGGAAGCACCTGCGTGGTGATCGTGTAGTCGTCCGTGCTGCACTCCTTGGCCACCGCGTCCTGGCCGCCCGCATCCGGGTTGATGTACCAGACGAGCTCGGGAGGGCCCGAGTCGTCGCTCGAACATGCGGCCAGCAGGCTGGACGCCACCAGGACGGCTGCGGCTGCAATCGCTGGGCGACGACGGAATGCCGATTGCGGACCGTCGTACTGCGGTTTCTTCATGCACCCTCCTCGTGGTCTAAGTCACACGTCTAGTCCTGTTCGAGGAGTTTGTCCACTACCGCCATGCGGCTCAGGCTCTCCGAGCAGTCCGCTCGATTGCGTCCGCGTATGTCGAGAACAGGGCTGGCGGCAGGTCGTGGCCCATGCCGTCGATGAGCAGGAGCTCGGCTCCGGGGACGGCGGCGGCGGTGGCGCGACCGCCCGAGGGGTGGACCATCTTGTCGGCCAGGCCGTGCATGACCACCGTCGGCACGGAGAGGGAGCGGAGCCTCTGCCCCACGGTTGCTCTGGGCGAGGACGGCGAGCATCTGGCGCATCACGCCGCTCCGGCTGATGCCGCGGTCGAACGTCTCACCGGCCCGCGCAACTACCCGGTCCCGGCCCTCGGGATACGCCGGCGAGCCGATCAGCCTCGAGAAGGCCGCGCTGCTCTCGACGTACTCCTCACGACTCGGTCCGCGCGCCGTCAGCAGAGAGGGCAGCAGCGTGGGGTGCTGCCACCCCACCGAGCGCTTGCCCGTCGTCGACATGATGCTGGCCAGCGACAGCACCCTGCGCGGCTGCGTGATCGCCATGGTCTGGGCGATCATGCCGCCCATCGACACCCCGACGAGGTGTGCCGAGTCGAGGCCGAGGTGGTCGAGCAGCCCGAACGCGTCGCCGGCCAGGTCGTCCACGGTGTACGGCGGGCGCACCCGGCGACCCGCGAAGGCGCGGACGAGCATCGAGCGGGTGACCCGCCCGGGACTCCGGGAGGAGCGGCCGGTGTCCCGGTTGTCGAAGCGGATCACGAAGAACCCGCGATCGGCGAGGATCTCGCACAGCTCGGGGTCCCACCAGGTCATCGGGCCGCCCAGGCCCATCACGAGCAGCATCGGCTCGTCCTCGGATGCCCCGAATGTCTGGTAACAGAGCTCGATGTCCTGGCTCACCGGGGCGAAGAGCTCCTCCGAGACCGCCACGTCGGGACCACGGCGCGCACGTGCTGGCATGGCGGCCAGTCAACAGCAAGGTCGCGGGCCGGACACGATCGGGTAGCGCATATGCGGCATATGGCGTGGTGGACCCCGATCAGTGCCGCCTCGACCCCTACCGTCGAGTCGTGAGCACGTCCCGGCTGGCCTCGTTCCTGCATCCCGACGGCTTCGAGTCGCCTGGGATCGCGGCTGTCGTGCGCGAGAGCAGCGTCGTCACCGAGGCGGGGCGCTTCGCACTCCGCTCGGCGGGAGAACGACGGAACCGCTGGGGCACGCCGTACGCGGGCCGGGTCGCGGTGCGAGCAGCAGACCCGGTGGTGCTGGTCCCGGGCTTCATGGCCGGCGACGGGACCCTGCGCCTGATGTCGGCGGCCTTGCGGCGAGAGGGGTTCCGCACGTACCGCTCCCACATCCACGCCAACGTCGGATGCACCCAGAACGCCGTCGCGCAGCTCGAGAGCAGGCTGGAGTCCATCGCCCTGCGTCGCGGGGGACGGGTACAGGTCGTCGGCCACAGCCTCGGCGGCCTGCTGGCGCGCGGGCTCGTCGTACGCCGCCCCGACCTGGTGTCGGGGATCGTCACCATGGGCAGCCCGATGCTCGCGCCCGGTGCGCACCACGCGTCCCTGACCCGCAGCGTCGACCTGCTGGTCCGGCTCAGCCGGGCCGGCGTCCCCGGCCTGATGTCCGAGGACTGCGTCTCGGGCGATTGCGCCCGGCAGAGCTTCGACGAGAGCCGGCTCCCGGTGCCCCCCGGGGTGGCGTTCACCTCGATGTACTCCCGCCGGGACGGGATCGTGGACTGGCGCGCGTGCCTGGACCCGCTGGCGGTGGCGGTGGAGGTGTCGACGTCGCACGTCGGGATGGCGGTCGACCCGCGGGTGATCGACCACGTCGTTGCCGCCCTGCGTGGGCAGGCAGCCGGGTCAGCGTTCGAAGTCGATCGCGGCGAAAGTGCGTAGCTTCTGCAGCTTGTGCTCCGACGTGATCGACCGGATGGTGCCGCTTCGGGCCCGCATCACCAGGGAGTGGGTCGTGCAGCCACCCGCGCGGTAGCGCACGCCGCGCATCAGCTCTCCGTCCGTGATACCGCTCGCGACGAAGAAGCAGTCCTCGCCGGTGATCAGGTCCTCGGTGGTGAGCACGAAGTCGTCGTCCAGGTTGTGCCCGGCGTCCAGCGCGCGCTGCCGCTCGTCGTCCGCCTGGGGCCACAGCTGGCCCTGGATCACGCCGCCGAGGCACTTCATGGCGCAGGCCGCGATGATGCCCTCGGGGGTGCCGCCGATGCCGAGAAGGAGGTCGATCCCGGTGTCGGGACGGGCGGCCATGATCGCACCGGCGACGTCACCGTCGGTGATGAACTTGATCCGGGCTCCGGTCTCGCGGATCTCCTGGGCGATTCCTTCGTGCCGGGGCCGGTCGAGCAGGACGACCGTGACGTCGGCGGGCTTGGAGCCCTTCGCTTTCGCCACCTGATGGATGTTCTCGGCCACCGGATAGCGGATGTCGACCACGTCGGCTGCCTCCGGGCCGGTGGCGAGCTTCCTCATGTAGAAGACGGCCGACGGGTCGTACATCGCACCGCGCGGGGCGACCGCGAGCACGGAGATCGCGTTGCTCATGCCCTTGGCGGTGAGCGTCGTGCCGTCGATCGGGTCCACCGCGACGTCGCACTCCAGGCCGGTGCCGTCGCCGACCTGCTCGCCGTTGTAGAGCATCGGCGCCTGGTCCTTCTCGCCCTCACCGATGACGACCGTGCCGTTCATGGCGATCGTGGAGATCATGATCCGCATCGCGTTGACGGCCACGCCGTCAGCGCCGTTCTTGTCGCCGCGCCCCACCCAGCGCCCGGCGGCCATGGCCGCCGCCTCGGTGACCCGGACCAGCTCCATCGCGAGGTTGCGGTCGGCGGTGGTCGCGTTGAGGTCCCCCGGGCTGTCGCTCATGGGCGCATGATATCGGGCGACGCCCCGGTCAACGCCCCGGTCAACGGCGTTGGTCAACGGCGAGGCCGAGGGCGAGCACGCCGTCGGCGATGGTCAGCGCTTCACGCAGATGTATTCGTAGGCGTCCGGCGCCGCCACGGGAACGATCAATCGGTTCAGGAAGTGGACCCGCTCGAAGAACTTGTCGCGCACGCCGGTGCTGAGGTGGGAGAGCAGCACGAACAACAGCCGCTCCACGCTGGCATGGGGGCGATCCCTTCGGCGGGCAACGAGGTCGAAGCCGCCTTCGTCGAGCAGCCGGCGCAGGGTCCGGTCGTTGTGGATCTGGCTGGTGTTCGCGACCAGGATGTACCAGTGGCCGCGGAACAGTCGGCCCCACAGCGACCGGTTGTCGTAGGTGTTGAAGGCCCAGACGCCGCCAGGCTTCAGGGCACTGTGGAACTTCTCGATCACCGCGCGCGGGTCGCGGATGATCGTCATCACACCCCACGATGCGATCACGTCGTAGGTCTCCGGGGACAGGTCGGTCTCCTCGATCGACGCTCCCTGCACCGGCACGTCCCACCGCTTGGAGGCGTAGGCCGCCATCGGCCTGGAGATCTCGATGCCCTCGGCGTCGAAGCCCGCGTCCTTGGCCTCGGCGAGGAAGAAGCCCGCGGCCGAGGCCACCTCGAGCAGCTTGCGGCCCTTTGCGAAAGGCCGGAAGCGCCCGATCCGACCGGCTGCGGTGCGGCGCAGGTAGCGCTCGCCGCTGAGGAACGAGTAGTAGTTGATGTTCTTCTCGCGGCCCTCGTAGAACTCCTCGGAGTCGTAGACCGTTCGCAGTGAGTCGACCGTCAGGCGCGGGTTCATGTAGAGCGTGTCGCAGGTCGTGCACGTCGCGAACCTGAGGTCGCTCCCCTGGAAGTCCTTGCGCAGGGGACGGCGGGTCTTCCGGCCACCGCAGACCGGACACGCCGCAGGCTCGAACTCGAGGTTGCCGAGCTGCTGGAACTCGGGGTGTCGCGGTTCGGGTTGCTGGGTCACCAATGCCACCTGTGTTCGCACGTTCGGATGATCGCGGCGACGGTATCAGGGCTCACGACCAGACCCCCGATCGCCGGCTCGCTCCCGGCGTGCTGTGAAGATTGGCGCGTGAGTGAGCAGGGCGGGCGCTACCAGCGGACCACGTCGGGACTGATCGGGGCGATGATTGTCATCCTCCTGGTGATCGGCGCCTTCGTGGCCTTCCGGGCCCTCAACCGGGACGAGCTGGAGACCCAGCCGGAGCCCGTGGACTACCTGGAGCAGGCCGCGATCGCCCAGGAGGCCGGCGTCGACGTGGTGTACCCACGCGCCCTTCCGCCGGACTGGATCGCCACGAGCGTTGAGCTCACGCCCGGCGAGCACCGGGCGTGGGGGTTGGGCATGCTCACCGACGACGAGCGGTTCGCCGGGATCCGGCAGGAGGACGCCTCGCTGGAGGACCTGCTGGCGACGTACGTCGACGAGGTCACCACCGTCCTGCCGGCCATCGACGTCGCGGGCTCGGTGGCGCCTCACTGGCAGGCGTTCGAGGACGCCGGTGGCGACCTCGCCTTCGCAGCCGAGGTCGGCGGGGACGTGGTGCTGGTCTACGGGTCTGCCGACGAAGCGGACCTGACCGAGCTCATCGGCGACCTCACCACGCAGCCCGTGGCTCAGCCCTCGGGCTGAGGCCGCCCGCCGCCCTCGGCCTCGACGGCGGCAGCGAGGCGCTCGCGGGCTCCGTCCAGCCACTCCTGGCAGGTCTTCGCGAGCTGCTCGCCGCGCTCCCACAGCGCCAGGGACTCCTCGAGGGTGATCCCGCCCGCCTCCAGCCTGCGGACCACCTCGATCAGCTCCTCGCGGGCCGCCTCGTAGCTGGGCTTCTGCTCAGTCATGGTGCTCCTCGGTGACGTTGACGGGCTCGATGGCACCCTCGGTCGGCTCGACCGTCGACAGCTTCTCGACCCCGGTGGTGGTGGCGTGGATGCGGCCGTCGGTGACCCGGACCGCGACGCCGACGCCGGTGCTGACGTCGGCCACGGAACTGACGACGTGGCCGTCCTGGTCCTGGAGGACGGCGTAGCCACGGCGCAGCGTCTCCAACGGGGAGAGCGCCCGTGCCCGGGCGCGCTGGTGGGCGACATCGTCCGTCGCGCGCTCGAGCCCGTGTCGGAGGCACCGCCGGGCACGTTCCCGAAGCTGGGCCACCTCGTCCACCCGGGCGTCGACCAGGGAGCGCGGGTCGGCCAGGACCGGCCGCGAGCGGAGACTGTCGAGGCCGGCCTGTTCCCGAGCCAGCATCCCGTCGAGTGCCGCCCGGATCCGGTCGCGGGCGCGGCCGACCTGGTGCTGCTCCTCCGTGACGTCGGGTGACACCAGCTTTGCGGCGTCGGTGGGCGTGGACGCCCGGACGTCGGCCACGAGGTCGAGCAGTGGCGAGTCCGGCTCGTGGCCGATGGCCGACACCACGGGGGTGCGGACCCCAGACACGGCGCGGATCAGCCCTTCGTCGGAGAACGGCAGCAGGTCCTCGATCGATCCACCACCCCTGGCGACGACGATCACGTCGACGTCCGGGTGGCGATCGAGGCGCTCGACGGCCTCGATCACCTCTGTGGCCGCCCGGGTCCCCTGCATCGCCGCATGTGCCACCTCGAACGCCACCGCCGGCCAGCGTCGGCGCGCGTTCTCGAGCACGTCGTGCTCGGCGGCGGACCCGGGCGCCGTGACCAGGCCGACGCGTCCCGGGAGGAACGGCAGCGCGCGCTTCCGGTCCGGGTCGAAGAGCCCCTCGGCCGCCAGCAGCTGCCGGCGTCGCTCGATCCGGGCGAGCAGCTCGCCGAGGCCGACCATCCGGATCTCGCGGGCGGCCAGGGACAGCGTGCCCCGGTTCGCGTAGTACGACGGCTTCGCGTGCACGACGACGCTGGCGCCTTCGACCAGAGGGGGGTTGAGCCCATCGAAGAGCACCCGGGAACAGGTAACCGGGATCGAGATGTCCGCCACACCGTCGCGCATCGTCATGAAGACCGTGCCGAGGCCGGGACGGCGACTGATCTGCGCGATCTGGCCCTCCACCCACACGGCTCCGAGCCGGTTGATCCAGCCGTCGAGCGCGCTCGCGATCTGCCGGACCGGTGCCGGGGACTCGGGAGAGGTCTCGAGGCCCATGCGGGGAGATTAGGACACGGACCCGACATCCATACACTGGGAGGCATGTCGATCGATCTGGGCACGCCGCCCGTGCTTACTCCTGACGAGGCCGAGCGCAACGTGCTGCTCGCAGCGCCGCGCGGCTACTGCGCCGGCGTCGACCGGGCCGTGGTCACCGTCGAGCAGGCCCTCGACCTGTACGGCGCCCCGGTCTACGTCCGCAAGCAGATCGTGCACAACAAGCACGTGGTGGCCGATCTGGAGTCCCGGGGCGCGATCTTCGTCGAGGAGCTCGCGGAGGTGCCCGAGGGAAGGACAGTCGTCTTCTCCGCGCACGGGGTCTCCCCGGAGGTGCACCGACAGGCCGAGGAACGCAGCCTGAAGACCATCGACGCGACCTGCCCGCTGGTCACGAAGGTGCACCACGAGGCCAAGCGGTTCGCCAACGACGACTACGACATCCTGCTGATCGGCCACGAGGGCCACGAGGAGGTCGAAGGCACGGCCGGAGAGGCGCCGGACCACATCCAGCTCGTGCAGGGGCCCGACGATGTCGCGAACATCGTGGTCCGCGATCCGGCCCGGGTCGCCTGGCTCTCGCAGACGACGCTGTCGGTCGACGAGACCCTCGAGACGGTCGCCGCGATCCGTGAGCGCTTCCCCGAGCTGCTCGACCCGCCGAGTGACGACATCTGCTACGCCACGCAGAACCGTCAGCTCGCGGTGAAGGAGATCGCCGCCGAGGCCGACCTGGTGATCGTCGTGGGATCCGGCAACTCCTCCAACTCGGTCCGGCTGGTGGAGGTCGCGCTGGAGGCGGGTGCCCGTTCGGCGTACCGCGTCGACGACGCTTCCGAGATCGACGAGGCGTGGCTGCGCGACGTGGACACCGTCAGCGTCACCTCCGGCGCCAGCGTGCCCGAGGAGCTGGTACAGGGCGTTCTGGCCTTCCTGGCGGAGCGCGGGTACCCCGACGCCCAGGCCGTGCACAGCGCCGAGGAGTCCCTGATCTTCGCCCTGCCCAAGGAGCTTCGCCGCGACCTCAAGGCGGCCCAGGCGAAGGCGGCACAGCACGCCGCCGCGGACGAGTCTGCGTCGTGACGTGGCGCAGTACGTCGACCTGCACCCGGATTCCCCGCAGCCGCGACGGCTGAGCCAGATCGCCGAGGCCCTGCGCGGGGATGCCCTCATCGCCTACCCGACGGACTCCGGCTACGCCCTCGGCTGCCGGATCGGCAACCGTGAGGGCCGCGAGCGGATCCTGCGGATCCGCGGACTGGACCATCGCCACCACTTCACCCTGGTCTGCCGGGACTTCGCGCAGCTCGGCCATTTCGTGCACGTCGACAACTCGGCGTTCCGGGCGATCAAGGCCGTGACCCCCGGGCCCTACACGTTCATCCTCCCGGCGACCCCCGAGGTGCCCCGTCGGCTGCTGCACCCGAAGAAGCGCACCCTCGGGGTGCGGATCCCGGACCACACCCTGGTCCGGGCCCTGCTCGACACCTTCGGGGAGCCACTGCTCACCAGCACCCTGATCCTTCCTGGGGAGGACGACGCGCGGACGTCGGGGTGGGAGATCAAGGAGGACCTCGACCAGGACGTCGACATCGTGATCGAAGCAGGGGAGACGTCGGCGCAGCCGACGACGGTCATCGACTGGTCGCAGGGCGCACCCGAGGTCGTCCGGCGGGGCGCCGGCGACCCGGACCGGTTCGAGGCCTCCGGGATCTCCTCCACCTAGGGGCGTGTCTCCCTACCGACGCGCGGCGACCCGGTGCCGGATCGCGAGGGTGACCAGGCACAGCAGGTAGCCGGCCACGAGGGCGGTGCTGTGGTGGGAGAGGCCGGATACGACGGCCTGGATCACGCCGTCCTCCGGATGGGCGATCACGGAGGGCCGGCTCAGGCCGAGGAGGGCGAAGACGCCCACCATGATCAAAGGGGGGAGCACACCGACGACGAAGAAGTCGGAGGGCCGCACCGCGAGCGCGAGGCCCACGCACAGCGACACGAAGCACAGGTCGAAGAACAGGCTCACCCGCCCCACGAGCGCGAGGTCGGCCACGACGACGCTGAGCGCGACCGCCACCCCGAGGGCGACGACCTGACGGCCAGGTTCGCGCCCCTCCTCCCAGAGGGTTCGGGCTTCGGTCACGTCGTCCACGGTAGGCCTCGGTCAGTCCTCCCCGGACGCGGCGCGCCGGTCGACCGAACCCCGGGAGACTGCTGCAGAATCCGCCCAGGCGGAGGGCAGGTCCACCGGCTCCAGCGCCCGGCCGGTCGACTCCACCTGACGTGGCGAGTCCAGCGCGTCGTCGACCACCGAGAGCTCGGTGAACCGGCGGGCCGAGACCAGCACCCGGGACTCGTAGGACCCGATCGCCTGGTTGAAGTGCCCGACGGCGGTGTTCAACGAGCGGCCGACGCGGTCGAGGTGGTTGCTCAGGGTGCCCAGGCGATCGTGCAGGTCGCGACCGAGTCGATGGATCTCGCGCGCCTGGTCGGCCAGGGCCTCGTGGCTCCAGCCTTGCGCGACGGTGCGGAGCAGCGCGATCAGGGTGGTGGGCGTGGCGAGCACGATCTGGCGGCTGGCGGAGTACTCGATGAGCCCCGGGTCGGTCTCCAGGGCCGCAGCGAGGAACGACTCGGCCGGGACGAACAACACCACGAACTCCGGGGTCGTGGCGAGCGAGCGCCAGTAGGCCTTCGCAGACAACGCGTCGACGTGCTGGCGCACCTGCCGGGCATGCCGGGCCAGCGCCTCCGTCCTGACGCCCTCGTCATCGGTGGAGGTGGCGTCCAGGTAGGCGTCGAGGGGCACCTTGGCGTCGACCACCACGTGTCGCCGACCCACGAGGTGCACGACCAGGTCCGGCCGTCGGGCGCCGTCGTCCAGGACCACCTGCTCGTCGAAGTCGCAGCGGTCGACCAGGCCGGCGAGCTCCACCGCACGGCGCAGGTGCAGCTCTCCCCACCGGCCGCGCACCTGCGGGCGCCGCAGCGCCGTGGAGAGGGAGCGGGTCTCGCGGGCGAGGTCGGTGACCTGCTGGTGGAACTCGCCCTGCCACGAGGCGCGGTGCCGGTCGAGGTCGCGCATCTGGTCGCTGAGGCGGTCGAGGCCCTGCATGACCTCGGCCTGCTCGACCATGCCCTGGCCGACCGTGCGGGCGTACGACGTGCGGGAGCGTGCCCACAGGAGCCCCAGGCACCCGCCCAGCACGAGTCCGGTCGCGAGGGCTGTCGCGACGGCCGTGACAACCGTGGTCGTCTCCATGTCACCGAGCATGGACCAGGCCACCGACATCCCGCGGCAGACGCGTCGGGCGCGGTCGCGCCGCCGGGGCCGGAATCGGGCACAATCCCTCCCGATGAGTGAACAGCGGCCGGGGCGTGGCGTCCGGGACACGTCGGCGCTGGCGCTGGGCTCCGCAGCCAATGGCGTGATCGCCTACGTCTTCTTCGGCGTGGTCACCCGGGCGCTGGGTGCGGAGGCAGCAGCTCCCGTGTCCGTGCTGTGGGCCTACTGGAGCTTCACGGGCGCGGCCCTCACCTTCCCTATCCAGCACTGGATCAGTCGCTCGGTCACCGTGCACCGGGGCGAGGGGGCGGTCCGGCGCGCCCTCCCGGGAGCTGCCCTGGTGATACTCGGAGTAGCCCTGGCCGCCGGCCTCGTGTCATGGCTGGCGCGCGAGCAGCTGTTCCGCACCGACGGCGCCGCCTTCCCCCTCCTCGTCGTGCTGGTCACCTTGTGCTCCGGCCTCATGGGCGTCACCCGCGGCACGCTGACCGCCCGGCGTCGGTTCGTGGTCGTGGGGGCCGGCCTGGCGATCGAGACCTCGTTGCGCTGCCTCGCCGCGGTGGCCCTGATCGTGGCCGGGGTCGAGGACCCCGTCGCGTACGGCGCCTGCCTCCTGGTCGGGTTCCTCGCGATGCTTCTTCTGGCCCTCGGCGCTCCGGCTGGACACGCGTGGGGAGCGCACCTCCTCCGACTCGCCGTTGGCGTTCATGAGCGGTGCGTCGGTCGCGCAGCTCCTCGGCCAGACGGTCCTCACGGGTGGCCCCGTCCTGCTGGCCGTCGCCGGCGGCGCTCCCCAGCAGATCACCGCCCTGTTCGCCGGACTGGCGCTGTTCCGAGCGCCGTACACGCTCGCGCTCGGGGTGGTCACCCAGCTCACGGAGCGACTGACCCTGCTCGTCGTCCAGGACCGCCGTGATGCGCTGCGGCGGTTCCGGGGCTGGGTCGTGGGGGTGACCCTCGGCGGGGCAGTGCTGGCAGCCGTCTTCGGCGCCGTCGCCGGCCCGCCGCTGATGGCGCTCATCTTCGGTGCGGGCGTGGAGCTGGACAGCGAACTCACCCTGCTGCTCGCCGTCGGAAACACCTTCGCGCTCGCCAACCTGGTGTTCACGATCACGATGCTGGCCCGCGGCCGTCCCGTGGTCCTGGTGCGCGGCTGGCTGATCGGAGCGCTGCCGGGCGCGCTGCTGTTCCTGCCTATCGGGGGCTCCGGTGCTCGAGCGCACCTGCTGGACCTTCGTGGTGGTCGAGGCGGCCGTGTTCTGCTGGCTGCTCCTGGAGGACGTCCGGAGCGGCTCAGCCGGGCCGGTGCGCAGCCAGGAAGACCGATGACCCGAACGGCAGGTCGCGGCGGCGTAGCACCCGGCGCTCCGCGCGGGACAGACCCATGAGCACGCGGTCCTGGGCAGGCGAGACCTGGGGCAGGCCGTCCGCGGGTGCACTCTGGCCGACGCCGCAGCCGGCGTACGGCCCGCTCCGCGGCGAACACCGGGAAGACGCCGGCGAAGCCGTAGGTGCACCGGTCGACCACGAACCCGGCCGCCTCGACCGCGGCGCGCAGCCGTGGCCGGGTGTAGCTCCGGTAGTGGCCCGCCTGCTCGTCGTGGTCCGACCACGCCCACTGGTACGCCGGCACGGACGCAAGGAGCCGGCCACCCGGCGCCAGCACCCGGGCCAGCTCCTCGATCGCCCGGGCCTCGGGCTCGCAGTGCTCGATGACGTCGAAGGCGCCGACGACGTCGAAGGTGCCGTCTCGGAAAGGAAGTGCCAGCGCGGAGGCACACACACCGGTCCCGGCATCCAGCCCGCGAGGGTCCAGGTCGATCGCGAACCGCTCGTGGTCGCCCTGCATCCACGACACGCTGGGTCCGTCGGCGCTGCCGACGTCGAGGAGCCGCCGTGGCGTCCCGAGGAAGTCCCCCAGAGCCGAGTGGAGGAGCTCGGTGCGGGCGCGGTACCACCAGTAGTCGGGCTGGCCGATGGACGACGACCCGGACTGGGTCACGTCGGTCACCGGCGCACCTCCTCCGGCACCAGGGACCGCAGGAGGGCCTCGGCCACCCGGTGGGTGTCGTCGGTGCTCAGCCCGTTGTGGAACGGCAGCCGCAGCAGGCGCCGGCTCACGTCCACGCTGACCGGGCAGTCGGTGTAGCGGGCCGCGAACCGCTTGCCGGCCACGGAGTCGTGCAGCGGGACGTAGTGGAACACGGTCTGGATGCCCTGGTCGCGGAGCTCGCCGATGACTCTGGTCCGGGTCTCGTGGTCGGGCAGCAGCACGTAGAACAGGTGGTAGCCCGGGAGGCAGTGGTCGGGAACGATCGGCAGCCGGAGCCGAGCGGCCTCTGCGGCGGGGGAGAGGGCGTCCTGGTAGCCCTCGAAGACCGCCCGTCGCTTGCGACTGGATGCGATCACGCTGTTCGAGCTGCCCGAAGAGGTAGGCCGCGAGCACGTCGGAGAGCCCGAAGGACGACCCGGTGTCTCGCCACGTGTACTTGTCGACCAGACCCTGGAAGAACGCCTTGCGGTCGGTGCCCTTGTCGTGGACGACCCACGCCCGGCGATGTCGTCCGGGTCGTTGAGGACGAGCGCGCCGCCCTCACCGCAGACGAAGTTCTTGGTGTCGTGGAAGCTCAGGGTGGCGAACCGGCCGAGGCTGCCCGAGCGGCTGCCCACGCCAGCGACCGAAGAGGCCGTGGGCGTTGTCCTCGATGACGGCGACGTCGGGCCGGTCGCCGGAGGACCTCGCGGATCCCGTCGACGTCGCAGGCGATCCCGCCGTAGTGGACGAGGACGACCGCGCGCACCGAGTCGTCGAGCAGCTCGGCGACGTGGCGCGGGATCCGGCCCGAGGGTCTCCGGCTCGATGTCGCAGAAGAGGATCCGGGCACCCTCCCGTGCGAAGGCCAGCGCCGAGCTCGTGAACGTGAACGACGGCACGATCACGGTGTCGCCAGGCTGGAGGTCGCAGGAGGAGCGCGCTCATCTCCAGCGCCGATCGTGCACGACGTCGTCAGCGAGCACCTCGGCGGCGCCGGTCTCCTCCCGAAGGAGGCGGAGGCGCGCTCGGCGAACGACCCCGACGACGACGTGTGTCCGCTCTCGATCGACTGCTGGACGTACTCGAGCTCGTTGCCCTCGACGCTGGCACGGTTGAAGACGATGTCGGATGTGTCCGTCACGGCTGGGTCTCCTCGGTGGTCGGCGCGGGTCGCGCCACGGCAGCTCCCGACCGAGAATCTCGGCGAGCTTCTCGTCGGCATCGCGGTAGTGGTCACGCAGCCGGGCCTGCAGGTCGGGGTCCAGGTCGGCGCTGGCCCGGCTCTCGTTGACCGGCACCCCGAGTCCCGGGGGCCGGACGCTCGGGTCGACGCCCAGGCTCGCGTAGAGATCCCCGACCGCCTCCGCGCTCGGACCGGAGCTCCTCCAGGAAGACGATCTTCACGTCGTCCCCGAAGTGTGCCGTCCACGGGCCGAGGTAGTCGGCGTACCGACCGCGCTCGAGGTAGGCGAACGGAGAGACCGACGTCTGGTCCGGGTCCCACGGCAGGGTTCCCTCCAGGTTGGCCGAGAGTGCCTCCGCCACAGTCCTGGTCTCCAGACCCGAGTCACTGCTGAAGGCCCAGTTGGAGATCGCGCGCTGCACCGGGTCGCGCAGCTGGACGATGATCAGCGGGTCACCGAGCATCGCGGCCGCCCGCGTGGCAGCCTCGGCGTACTCGAGGTAGCTGGTGCTCTTCTCGCCCAACAGCCGCTCGTCGGTGGCGTGCGCGAAGAAGGTGTCGAGGTACCAGTTGCGCCCGCGGCCGACCAGGTCGTCGGAGAGGAAGACCTTCGGCTCCGGTCGCGCCGGGCGCGCCATCGCGATCTCGGGATGGGCGGCCAGGAGATCGTGCAGGTACGTCGTCCCGCAGCGCTGGGCGCCCACGACCAGCAGGTGCCGGGTCAACCCGGCACCCTGGTGATGACGTGATAGCTCTCCTGGCTGCTGACCGCGTTGAGGGTGCGGACGACGTACTCGCCGAGCATGGACAGCATCGCGATCGTGAACCCGTTGAAGGCGGCGAGCAGGACCACCAGGGTGGTCCAGCCCTCGACCTCGGTGCGCCCGGAGAGCCCGCTGATGAGGTAGAACGCGCCGAGCAGGAGGCTCAGCCCCGAGATCACGAACCCGGCCGCCGCGGCGAGCGCGGAGCGGGTACGACGAGTAGCTGAACAGGATGGTCAGGACCAGGCGAAGGATCCGGATCAGGCTGTAGTTGCTCTTGCCGACGGGTCGCGGCTCGTGCCGGACCGGCACGTGACCCGGCTTGCGCGAGTAGATCAGGGCCTGACCCGTGATGTAGGGGTGCGCCGTGCGCGATGCGCAGATGCGGTCGACGACGTCGCGGCGGAGGATCCGGAAGTTGGACACGGTCAACCAGCTCGGCTGTCCGAAGATCCGACGATTGAGCATGCTGATCATCCGGCTGCCGATGCGGCGGTAGCCGGCCGCCTTCTTGCGCTCGAACTTCCCGAACACCACGTCCTTGCCGGTCATCGCCTCGTCGATGAGCACGAGCGCCTGGTCGGGAGGGTTCTGCAGGTCGTCGTCCATGGTGATGACGTAGTCGCCGGTCGTCTCCCGTAGCCCGGCCAGGTTGGCCTGGTGCTGGCCGTAGTTGCGCAGCATGTCCAGGGCCACGACGTTCGGGACGGTGCGCGCCTTCTCGGCGATCTTCTCCCAGCTGTCGTCGTGGCTGCCGTCGTTGACCAGGATCACCTCGTGCTTCAGGCCGTGCTCGGTGAAGACTGCGACGACCTGGTCCACGGTGGTGCCGACCAGCTCCTCGCTGTTGAAGACGGGGATGACGATCGAGTACGTGAACTGCTCGCGATCCAGTGCCGTCTCACCGGACGGTGCGGTCATGCCTGTCATCCTCTCCTCAACCACGATTGGGCGTCGAGCTCGCGGCGGAGCTCCTCGAGCCTGGCTTAACCGACATCGCGGCGCACGTACCACCGCCACCCGGGCGCTGCCCCCACCCGTTCGTAGCTGCGCTCGATCGTCGGAGCCAGCCATGAGGGAGCCAGCCATGAGGGTACGCGCCGCATTCCGAGCGCGATGATCGTGGGCTCGTTCGAGGCGACCCAGCGGCCGTAGCCGCCGGGCCCCCGGATAGGTGTAGTCGCCTATTCCCGCACCGAAGGGCTGGAACCAAGATGCGTGCGCTGCTGGGCCAGCACGAGGGGCGGGCGGCCGAGATCGAGAGCATCCGGGCGTCCGGGCGACCGGGCGACCGGGAGAACCCATCACGGTCGCCAGGGACCGCCGCTGGTCGTCGAGACCGTCGTCGTCACGACCGGTCACGGAGTAGCTGACCGCCGTGGCCCCGGTGGCGACCACCACGGTCATGGCCACGCCCAACGCCACTCGCGGGCTCACGCACGTAGAAGCCGACCGTCAACGCCGTGGGAATGAGGCCGCCGAGCGCGAACCGGCCCAGCGCTCTCCACCATTCGCGGGCCCGGACGCCGATGAGGACGGCCGCCAGGACCGCCGGCAGCAAGCCGAAGAAGACCGGTTGCCAGAGCAGCGTCGCGAGACCCACCAGGATGCCGGCGGTCAGCCATCGCTGGCGGGTCACAGCGAGGAACGCGGCCAGCACGAGCAGCACCATCGGGGTCTTCTCACGAGGCCCGTAGGTGGCGTACTCGATGAAGCCGTGGAAGGAGAGCAGGGTGGCCGCGGTCGCGACGCCCGCCAGCCGGGATCGGAACAGCTCGCGACCCACCAGGTAGGCAACACCGATTCCGGCGATGGAGATCAGCATGAACAGCACCCGGATGCCGAGCAGGTCGTCGACCCCGATCCCGCGCGACACGATCACCCCGATCCCCGGGATGACGTGGGCGAGTGGCCCGACCCGGTTCGAGATGGAGACGTACGGCGCGACGCCCTCGGCGAACTGTTGCCCGCCGTACGCGTACACCGCGACGTCCCGGGTCAGCTCTCCGTCGAACCCGTGCAGGAGGTAGACGACCAGCGCGGTGAGGCAGCTGACGACGAGCCACGGGTCGAGGGCCCAGGACCTGCCGTGGGCGAGTGAGTGTGTCGTCATGAGCCCGGAGTGCCAGAGGTGCCGGCGATCTCCGGGGAGGGCACCAGTTGCGCATTCGAGCCGCCGGAGGCGAGCGACTGGCGGAGCTCCTCGAGTACTCCCGCACCGAGGTCGCGACGGGCGTACCACTCCCAGCCAGGGGCGGTCCCCACGAGCTCGTAGTCCTCCAGCGTCGGCGCCAGCCACTGCGGCCGGCCCCGGCCCATTGCGATCAGGGCCGGTTCCTGATTGCCGATCCAGCGGCCGAAGCCGGCACGCCCGCCCGGATGGATGTGGTCGATGTAGTCGATGAACCCGTTCCCGAACAACTGGTACCGCGAGGCATTGCGCCGCTGGGTCAGCACAAGTGGCTCAGGTGCCTGAACCGAGAAGATCTGCGCTCCCGGCGCCGCCCGGAGCACGGCGGCCACGGACTCCTTCTGCGTGTCGAGGGTGTCGCGGTTCGTGGTGACCGAGAAGACGACACCGCTGGCGACGCATGCCGCCGCGACCCCGAACGGCAGCGCAACGGCGAGGCCACGCGGAACCCGGACGGCCAGGGCCGAGACCACGGCCGCGACCCCGACTGCCCCTCCCGGGAGAAGGACGAAGGCGTCCATCCAGTAGTTGTAGGCCCGGAAGGTCCACGCGACGGCCCCCAGGGCGTAGACCCCGGTCCCGATCAGCGCGGCCGGCAGCCGCTCACGCCGACTCTGGCGCAGGGCGGCGAGGACGGCGACCACCAGGAGGGCCACGATGCCGCCGAGGAGCAGCACGAACGTTGCGCCGTACCCGTCGACGAGGTTGCCCCAGGCGAACGACGCATGACTCAGGAAGGGCTCTTGCCGGGTGTAGGAGGCGTTGATCAGCAAGAAGCAGTCCAGGAACGTGCGCAGCTCCCCGACCGCGGCATAGGCGCCGACCGTCAACAGCAGCGGGATGCACCCTCCGACGACCACGCGGCCGAGGGCCCGCAGCCAGCCGCGGCGCGGCACGCCGAGGAGCACGGCCACGACGACACCGGCCATGACTCCGAAGAACACGGGCTGCCAGGTGAGGGTGGCCAGGCTGACCAGGACCCCCGTGGTCAGCCACCGTTGGTGGGTCATGGCCAGGAGGGCTGCCAGCAGGAACACCACCATCGCCGTCTTCTCGCGCGGCCCGAAGGTGGCAAACGTGATGAACCCGTGGAAGGAGAGGAGCACGGCGGCGGTAACCACGCCGGCGGGCCGGGAGCGGAACAGGTCGCGCCCGAGCAAGTACGCGACTCCGACGCCGGCAATGGCGATCAGCATGAACAGCACTCGCATGCCCAGCAGGTCGTCGACGCCGACGGCCCGCGACAAGATGACGCCGAAGCCTGGGATCAGGTGGGCGAGCGGCCCGGCGCGGTTGGCGATGGCGACGTACGGCGGAACGCCTTCGGCCACCTGCTGGCCGCCGTACGCGTAGACGGCCGAATCCCGGGCCAGCCGACCGTCGAACCCATGGAGCAGGTAGACCACCAGGGCGGTGAGACAGCACGCCACCAACCAGGGGTCGATCGTCGTGAGGCGCTCCTGGACACGGTTGGGCACACTCATCGCGCGGACATCATGACAGCCCGGCGGTCGGCTCCAGCCCGGTAGTCGCTTGTAGCTCGCGGATCATGTCCTCACCGACCGATCTGTGCACGAACCACGTCCAGTCCGGCGCCTCGCCCACGAGGACGTACTCGCGTTCGAGGGTCGGACGCAACCAGGCGTACCAGGTCGGGTGGTCCGCGGTGATGAACGTCGGCTCCTCGGCCTCGATCCAGTCAGCCAGCCCGATCAGGCCGCCCGGGTAGGTGTCGTCGACGTACTGGCCGAGCCCCGTGAGGAACATCTGGTGTCGGACGGGGTTGGTCCGCTGGTCCAGGACCAGGGGTTGGGGGCCTCCGACCGACAAGACGGTGGCGTCTGGCCCGGCGACGCGGAGCACGTCCGACACGGACTCCCGTTGCTCGACAAGCCGGTGGTCCCGGGTCCCGATCGAGCTGTTCAGCGACACCCCCAGCGCGATGACGCACCCGCCGGCCGTGAGGGCCAGCCCGGCCCGCGCGCTCATCCTGGTGCGGATCCCCTCGAGGAGGGCGCCGATGCCGGCGGCGGCGAAGGGCAGGAGCATGAACGCGTCGGGCCACCCGTTGAAGGCACGGAACGACCAGACGAGTCCCGTGAGGCACCCCGCGCCGGCCGCGACGACGGCCATGTCGGCGGGAGCACGCCGCTGGAACTCGCTCACCAGACGGACCAGGGCGATCAGCACGATGGCGGCGATGCCGACGACGATCACCCAGAAGCCGGCGCCGTAGCCGTCCTGGACGGCCTCCCTGTTCTCCTCGAGCACCTCCTGGAGGCCGGTCTGGTAGGTGTACTGGAGGTTGATCAGGAAGAAGCCGTCCAGGAACTCCTCGAGCGCTCCCGCGAGCGCGAAGCCGATCAGGAAGACCGCCGCCGCCCCCAGCCCGCCGACGGCGTATCGGGTCATCGCACCCACCAGGGCGCGCCCACGCAGGGCCGTCATCGAGACCAGCGCTGTCACGCAGGCCGCGGTCAGGACAGGTTGCCACGTGAGGGTGGCCAGGGCGACGAAGATGCCGGCGAGCGCCCACCGTTGCTTCAGCAGGGCCCACAGGGCGCACAACAGGAAGAGGAGCAGTGCGGTCTTCTCCCGTGGCCCTCCCGTGGCGTACCCGACGAAGCCCTGGGCCAGCAGCAGCACCGCGACCGCGGCCAGGCCGGCTGGCCGTGACGACAGGAGGTCGCGCACGTAGACATAGGCCAACCAGACGATGGCCACCGAGAGAATCAGCATCAGCAGGCGCATGCCGAAGAGCTCGTCGATCCCGACGAGGCGGGCGCCGAGCACCCCAAGGGACGGGACGAGGTGCGCAAGCGGACCCGCCCGGTTCAGCACGCTGACATAGGGAGGGACGCCGTCAGCGGCCTGCTGCGCGCCGTAGGAGTAGAGCGCCAGGTCGCGGCTGAGGATGCCGTCGAACCCGTGCGCCAGGAAGACGACGAGCGAGACAGCAGCAGCAAGTGGCCCGAGGGGGTCCACTCTGGCGAGTCGGTTCACCCTGCCTGGTCCTCCAGGTCGACGAGCACCGGCGCGTGGTCGGAGGCGCCGGTTCCGGCGCGCTCGTCGCGGTCGATGAGAGCGTTCGAGACCCGCGATGCGAACGAGGGAGAACCCAGCAGGAAGTCGATCCGCAGACCGCGGTTCCGCTCGAAGCGCTGCCGGTAGTAGTCCCAGTAGGTGTAGACGTCAGGGCCGGGCGTGTGCGGCCGCGCCACGTCGACGTAGCCGTCGTCGAGGAAGCCCTGGAATGCTGCCCGCTCCGGTGGCGTGACGTGGGTCGACTTCGCGAACTGCGCCATGTCGAACACGTCCTCGTCCCGCGGCGCGATGTTCCAGTCTCCGGCCAGCACGGTCTCGTCGGTGAGCCAGCCGTGGGCCGCGTCGCGGAGGCGGGCCAACCAGTCCAGCTTGTAGACGTAGTGCGGGTCGTCCGGCTTGCGGCCGTTGGGCACGTACAGAGACCAGATACGTACGCCGGCACAGGTGGCCGCGATCGCGCGGGACTCGGTGGCGACCGGTTCTCCCCAGCCGGGCTGACCGGGGAACCCGATCTCGATGTCGTCGAGGCCGACCCGGCTGATCAGGCCCACACCGTTCCACTGGTTGACGCCGGCGACTGCGACGTCGTACCCCAATGCCTGCAGGCCCATCAGCGGCAGTTGGTCCTCCCTGGCCTTGGTCTCCTGGACGGCGAGGACGTCGACGTCGTGGCGTTCGAGGAACGCCTCGACCCGGTCGATCCGGGAGCGGAGCGAGTTCACGTTCCAGGTCGCGATGCGCACGCGGTCACCCTAGGCCGTGCGTCCGCTGGACACCCCCGGAGGTCGTCGGCGAGAGTGAGGGCATGCGCAGTGTTCTCGGAACTGCGGCCACGTGCCTGCTCCTGCTGCTCGTGAGCCCCTCGACCGCCCATCCCGCCCCGACCGCCTCTCCCGACGTCCGACATCACTCGTTCGAGTGGCAGTCCGTCGACGTCGGCACCAGCCAGGGCCTCCGCGGCCTCGACGCGATCAGCCGCCACCACGCGTGGGTCAGCGGCAGCACCGGCGGGGTGTGGAAGACGGACGACGGTGGACGCTCCTGGACCGACGTGAGTCCCCCCGAGGCGACTGGGCTCTCGCTCCGGGACGTCGAGATCCTCCGTCCGGGACACGTGCTCGTGCTTGCGATCGGCGAGGGCGAGGACAGCCGGATCTTCCGCACAACCGACAGCGGGCGCACCTGGACCCAGCCGTTCGTCAACGACCATCCGGACGCGTTCTACGACTGTGTGGCGATGTGGCCAGGCGGCCGTCGGGGCATCGCGATGAGCGACCCCGTGGGCGGCAAGTTCCGGATCATCGAGACCCGGGACGCCGGCGCCTCGTGGTCGGTCGTCGATCCGGCCGGAATGCCGGACGCCGTGGACGGTGAGTTCGGATTCGCGGCGAGCGGCACCTGCCTGGTCACGTCGGGCAGTCGCGACGCCTTCCTGGCTTCGGGCGGTAGTGCGTCCCGGATCTTCCACTCTCGCGACTTCGGGCACACCTGGACGGTGCGGGACTCGACCATTCCGGCCGCCCCTTCCGGCGGTGTGTTCTCGCTCTCGTTCCGGCACCCGTGGAAGGGACTGGCAGTGGGCGGAGACTTCGAGGCGGCGGACATCGGCGAGGACATGTCGGCGTACTCGAACAACAGGGGCCGCTCCTGGACCAATGGTGGTGACCTGGAGGGCTACCGGTCCGGAGTCGACTGGCTGCCTCGCACCCGCCACGTCGGGCCCGCGACCGCCGTTGCCGTCGGTCCGAGCGGCAGCGACGTCACGTACGACGGTGGGCGGCACTGGCAGACGTTCTCCGACACCGGTTTCGACTCAGTGCAGTGCCTGCGGGACGGCTCCTGCTGGGCCAGTGGCTCGGGAGGACGGGTGGCCCGGCTGATGCGGTGATGGACGTCCTTGCGCCGTACAATCCCGGCCCGTGGCTCTCACCATCGGCATCGTCGGTCTCCCCAACGCGGGCAAGTCGACGCTCTTCAACGCGCTGACCAAGAACGACGTGCTCGCGGCGAACTACCCGTTCGCGACGATCGAGCCCAACGTCGGGGTGGTCGGCGTGCCCGACGACCGGTTGCCACGCCTCGCCGAGGTGTTCGGGTCGGCCCGGGTCATGCCGGCGACCGTAGAGTTCGTGGACATCGCCGGCATCGTCCGGGGTGCCTCCGAGGGCGAGGGTCTGGGCAACAAGTTCTTGTCCCACATTCGTGAGTCGGCAGCGATCTGTCAGGTGACCCGGGTCTTCCGCGACGAGGACGTCACACACGTCGACGGCGAGGTGAACCCGGCCAGCGACATCTCCACCATCCAGACCGAGCTGATCCTGGCCGACCTCCAGACGGTCGAGAAGGCGATCCCGCGCCTGGAGAAAGAGGCCCGCGGCAAGAAGGAGCTGGTCGCCAACCTCGCCGCCGCCCGCGAGGCGCAGGAGCACCTCGAGGCGGGTATGCCGATCATCGCAACGTCGGTCGACCGCGACCTGGTCCGTGAGCTCTCGCTGCTCACCGCCAAGCCCTACATCTACGTCTTCAACTGCGACTCCGACGAGCTGGCCGACGAGGCGCTCAAGTCGCGGATGCAGGAGCTCGTCGCCCCGGCCGAGGCCATCTTCCTCGACGCGAAGTTCGAGGCCGAGCTGGTCGAGCTCGACGACGACGAAGAAGCCCGCGAGATGCTGGCCGAGATGGGCGTCGACGAGCCCGGCCTCGAGGTGCTGGCCCGGGTCGGCTTCGACACCCTCGGCCTGCAGACCTACCTCACCGCAGGGCCCAAGGAGTCCCGAGCCTGGACCATCCGCAAGGGGGCCACCGCCCCCGAGGCCGCAGGCGTCATCCACACCGACTTCCAGAAGGGCTTCATCAAGGCCGAGGTCGTGTCGTACGACGACCTGATCGCCGCCGGCTCCATGCTCAAGGCCAAAGAGCTCGGTCAGGTGCGGATGGAGGGCAAGGACTACCTGATGGCCGACGGGGACGTGGTCGAGTTCCGCTTTGGTTCCACCTCACGGACGAAGGGGTAGCTCGGCTGCCTCGTCGCGGTGAGGCAGCCTCAGCCGGCCAGGACGAGCTCGGCGGCGTACATCTCGACCCGGCTGACTGGCACCAGCCTGGCTGGCCGTGGGAGGTCCGGCGACGCGGAGAGGTGGGCGTGCCCGGTCGGGGTGGTGACCTCGACCGTGTGCGGGCCATCGGGCGGTCCGTTCACGGGTCTTGACCGCCAGCCTGGCGCCTGCTTGACGTAGTTGCACTGCTCGCACAGGCCCTGCCCGTTGGCCAGTGAGGTCTCGCCGCCAGCCGCCCACGCGAGCACGTGGTCCTTGTGCCGGATCGGGGCGTCGCACCACGGAGTGCGGCAGACCTGGTCACGAAGGTCGATGAAGAGGCCGAGCCCAGTCGGGAAGTCACGGGCCTTGGAGTCGGCTGCCACGAGCTGGCCGGACTCCGGGCTCACGTAGACCCGTCGCAGCGTTACCCAGGCATCTGCGAGTGCCGTGCCGATGAGCGAACGCACCGTGTTGGGTGGGATCGGGCCGAAACCTTCGAGCCACGCGGGCTCATGGCCGCCGGCGAGCAGCGTCTCGTCGGACACCGTGAGGTTGACCGCGACCGGGACCGCGTCGGCCTCGGACTGCCCGGTGACCCGTTCCACCAGGGCGTCCGCCATGATCTGACCCCGGCTCCGTCCATCGCCTGAGGCGGTCAGCTGGTCGGCGAGCCGGCTCAAGGTCGCCCAGACGGCGACTCCCGCGGCTGCCGGCAGGAGGCCGGTCAGTCTGGACATGGTGTCGGGAGCCGGACGAAGCGTGACCCGACGCTCGGACTCGGCCCTGCCTGCCCGGTTCACCACGGCGAGCGGGTCGATCCGGTAGGCGAGCTTCTGGGTCTCGGCCACAAGGCGTCGGTCGCCCCACCCCTCGAAGCGGTAACCGCCGTCACCGGTGGCGGCGCACAGGGCTTCGTCCACCCGACTCCGGTCTGCACGGGACAGGCAGCCGGTCTCCCTGGCCACCAACGTGGCGCGGTACTCCGAGAGCACCCCGCTCTCGAGCGCCGCCAGCGTGCGCGGCATCTCCCCGACCAGTGCTCTCGCCAGACCCAGGTGTCGCGAACCGCGGGAGGGGGACTCGCCTCGCGCGAGCGCCACCTGTGCCGCCACGCCCCGACCGTGCTCCACGGCCGGCAACCTGGCGGCGGCGTGCTGCGCCCGCAGAGAATCATCGAGATCGACGGCGAGCCGCGCCTGCGCCGCGGCCGCTTGCGACTTGAGCTCCTCCAGCAGCCGGATCCGGTCGACCCGCTCCGCGTCGGACTGGTCCGGGTCCGCCAGCCCGGCGATCCAGGAGGCCCGCGCGCCCGGCACCGCGGCGACGTCGTCGCGGGACGGATGCAGAGGAGCGGTGGCCATGGCCAGATTCTATCGAACACACGTTCGATCAACAAGACAGATCTCGTTCCCTGTGGACGCAATTGAGACCTAGAATCCGCAGCATGCGGGACGCAAGGACGGGCGCCAGGCTGCGCCCCGGCGTCCGCGTGATCGACGCCCTGATGCGCTCCAGTTCCAGCGCCTCGGTCGCGCGGATGGACCAGGCAGCGCTGTTGAAGCTCCAGGAGACCGTGATCCCGGACGGCGGCATCGCGTCGCTCCTCCTCGGGCGGCTGCAGAAGGGCGTCGATGTCACGACCGGCTCGTTTCCCGGCGCCCCACGGTGACGTGCCGCTTCGCATCTACACACCGGAGGCCGGTCGCCCGGGATGGTGGTCGCCCGGTCGTCGTCAACTTCCACGGCGGCGGCTTCGCTCTCGGCAGCGCCCGGCAGGGCGACTGGAGCTGCAGCATCGTCGCCCGCGACCTCGACGCGGTCGTCGTGTCGGTCGACTACCGGCTGGCGCCGACCCACCGGTTCCCCGCGGCCGTCGAGGACTGCTACGCCGCGCTCGGTGGACCGCGGCGCACGCGGCGGAGCTCGGCGGCGACTCCGACCCGGCTCGGCGTGATGGGCGACAGTGCCGGCGGCAACCTCGCCGCCGTCGTCGGCGGTCATGGCCCGCGACGGCGGCGGCCCGCGGTCGCGGCACCAGGCGCTGATCTACCCGGTGACCGACATGACCGACGCGGTCGAGCAGCGACCCGTCGTACGTCGGCAACACCCGCGGCATCGTGCTCTCCGAACGAGGACATCGAGGTCTTCCGCGACCACTACTTCCCCGAGGACGCCGACCCCTTGGACTACCGCTGTCGCCACTGCACGCCGGCGACGCTCGAGGGCCTGCCGCCGGCGGTCGTGGTGGTGGCTGGACTGGACCCGCTGCACGACTCTGGAGTGCGGTACGCCGCAGGCGCTCGCCGACGCCGGCGTACGCGTCACGGTCGAGGACTTCCACCAGATGCCGCACGGCTTCATCAGCTTCCCCTACCTCAGCAGGGGCGCCCGGCCCGCCATGGCCGCCGTCGTGACCTCACAGCGTGCCGCCCTCTCGAAAGGCGCGCACCCGGCGGCGAGACAGGGATCCGTGCTCACGTCCCGGCCAGGTTGAGGCCGACGACCCCCAGCACGATCATCGCGAGCGACACCGCCTTGACCCAGCCCATCGACTCGCTGAGGAAGAGGTAGCCGACCACCGCGACGAGAGCTGTGCCGACGCCGGACCACAGGGCGTACGCGACCGAGACCGGCACCGTGCGCACCACCAGGGCGAGCAGCCAGATCGCGACCGCGTACCCGACGACCACGAAGCCGCTCCAGAACGGATTGGTGAAGCCCTCGGCCTTGGGCAGTGACGCCGTCGCGACCACCTCGATCCCGATCGCCGCCAACAGCAGGACCATCGCCCCGGCCACTCTGATCACCTCTCCCACACGCGTAGCGACCGCTACACCTCCCAGACTGTAGCACTTGCTACATTGCTGGCGTGAGCCGCCGAGACGAACTCGTGGACCAGGTCACCGACCACGTCCTGGAGCACGGCCTGATCGGTCTCACGCTGCGTCCCGTGGCGGCGGCCATCGGCACCAGCGACCGGATGCTGATCTACCACTTCGACAACCGGGACGCCCTGGTCTCCGCCGTGGTCGCCCGGGCGACGGAGCGGGCGATGGCGGTGGTGCAGTCGCTTCCCGCGGCGCCGAGCGTGCGTACTGCCGTGAACCGGCTGTGGGAGGTGTACCTCACCGAGCCGCTGAACGGCTGCCTCGACGTCTACTGCCAGGCCGCCGCCACCGGCCTGATCGGGCACGAGCCGTACCTCAGCGACGCCCGGGCCAGCAACGCGCGCTGGGCGGCGGCGATGCGTGACTACCTGGTCCGAAGCGGAGCCCCGACCCGCAGGGTCTCGCGCATCGTGACGCTCGTGGACTCCGCGCTCTACGGCTTCCACCTCGACCTCGCCACCGACCGCCCCGAAGAGCTCACCCGGGGCGTGGACGACCTGGCGGTGGCCGCCCAGACACTCGCGGGAGCGTGACCCCGGAGGCGATCGAGCGTTCTCCACACATGACGTCCCTGCGCCGCGTGCTCCTCCCTGTTGCCGTCGGACTGACCGCGATCGCCCTGACCGCGAGCTCCGCGCTGGGCGTCGCCGAGAGCGAGCGGCGTACGACGAACGAGACCCACCACGACCGGACAGGCAAGGCCGAGCACCCGACGAAGCAGCCGCGATTCAGGCAGTACGTCTCCCTGGGCGACTCGTGGTCAGCCGACGTGGTCCTGGCAGACCAGGACGGACCGCCGGACTCCACGCACGTCCCCGTCGACTGCGCGCAGTCCCACGCGAACTACCCGAAGCTGGTCGCCGCGCAACTCGGCATCCCCGTCCACCGGGACGCGACCTGCGGTTCCGCCACCACGGATGACTTCTACTCGCCGCAGGACCTCCCGGCCGGTGGCCAGAATCCGCCGCAGCTCGACCGGATCACCCGCAGGACCGACCTGGTCACCGTCGGGATCGGTGGCAACGACGCGGGCATCGCGGGCGCCGGCATGGACTGCCTCAACGCGCTGCCCTTCGAGAACCCGCTTCCCGGCGGCACCGTCCCCGAGCTCCCGGACAACCCGGTGCCGCTGATCGGCGACGAGGTGCCCCTGGGCGGCTGCAAGGAGAAGTACACCGGCGACGGGGTGGACCGGCTCTCGCAGCGCATCAGGCAGTCCGAGTCCAAGCTGGTGCGGGCCTTCGAACGCATCCACCGGCTCGCGCCCCGGGCCCGGATCCTTGCGATCGACTATCTGGCGCTGGTCCCGGACCACGGCTGCTACCCGACGGTGCCGGCCACCGACGAGGACATGGCCTACATCCACGCCAAGTTCCTCGAGCTGAACGCCATGGTCAGGCGGGCGGCCAGGAAGGGGGGCGCGGAGTTCGTGAACACGTTCACCCCGACCATCGGCCATGACCTCTGCCAGCTCCCGCACATCCGGTACGGCGAGACGTACGGCCCGTCGGTCAACGACCCGGCCGTGGGCGTCCCCGCTCATCCCAACCGCGCTGGTGCCCGAGCGCAGGCCGCGGTCGTGCTCAGGTACCTGCGCAGGCACTGAGCCACGCCTGAAGATCGGGCGCTCGACGCCACGGCCTGAGCGCCACCCACCGAGTCCTACGCTGGCCGCATGCACCGCTCCCGCATCGGACTCGTCCACTCCTGCGTCGTCGACATCCAGACCGGGGAGCACTTCGAGAAGGACGCCAAGACGTGGGAGTGACGCCCGAGTTCGACGCCCAGACCGCCGTCGAGGCCGCGGCCGAAGGCGAGTTCAAGGCCGACCTCGCCCCGGGCTGGGTGGTGGGTGGCGGGGTCAACGGCGGATACCTCCTGGCCGTGATCGGCAAGGCGATCCGGTCCAGCCTGCCCACCGGCATGCCCGACCCGATCTCGATCAGCGCCTACTACCTGTCACCGTCCCTGCCCGGACCGGCCACGGTGGCCGTCCGGCCGCTGCGTGAGGGGCGCAGCGTCGCCACGGTCGCCGCCGAACTCAGCCAGGGCGAGGACCCCCGGATCACCACGTTGGCGACGTACGGCGACCTCGGCGGCCTGCCGGACGACGTACACACCACGGCCGCAGGAGCCTGATCTGCCCGCGCCCGAGGAGTGCGTGCCGAACACCATGGCGCCGCCCGAGGTGCGCCGATTCGCGCCGCTGATGGAACGCTTCGACATGCGCTTCGACCCGGCCTGCGTCGGCTGGGTGCTGGGCGAGCCGAGCGGCAACGGATGGCTCCAGGCGTGGTTCCGGCTGAACGACGGGCGCGAGCCCGATCCGATCGCTCTGCTCATGACGGTCGACGCCCTGCCGCCGACCACTCTGGATCTCGGGCTGCAGGGCTGGGCGCCCACCCTCGAGCTGACCGCCCACGTCCGCGCGCGACCCGCGCCCGGCTGGCTGAAGATCCGACACGAGACGCGCAACCTCGCCGGCGGCATGTTCGAGGAGGACTGCGAGGTCTGGGACTCGGCCGGACGGCTGGTCGCCCAGAGCCGACAGCTGGCCCGGGTGCCGCGTCAGGAGCCTGCTCCTAGCGCTCGAACGTCCGGCGCCGCATCGAGAACAGCCAGCGGCGGCGCGGGTGCTCACTGAGCGACCAGAGCTCGTCGGTCGACGGCCACCACGCGAGGTCCTCGGGGCCCATGGGTGTCGCCCAGCGGTACCGGCGGAAGGCGCCCGGCCGGCCGACGTACACCGAGCCAGGCATCCAGGGTCCGTGCGAGACGGTGACGTGGTACTCGCCGTCGACGACGGCCACCCCCTGGGTCTGGACCACGCCGCCCTCGTCGATCAGGAGCGGTCGCGAGATGCCGTCATCCCCGCCCGCCGGCAGCCGACTCTCGGGGTCGAGCGGGAAGTGCGCGAGGCGCCGGGTCTGGGTCCCGCGGCCGTACTCGCCCACCACGAGCTGGGGTGGTGAGGAGTGGCGGTCGAGTGAGAGGCAGGAGTAGCGGAGCCGCTCGTGGCCGTCGTCGGCGAACGCCTGGTAGGAGAAGCGCACCGGCAACAGGTAGCGGTAGCCGTAGGCCGAGAGGCGGTCACCCTCGATGCCCAGGCCGAGCCGGTCGGTGCCCAGCCGGTCGTCGGGGATGCGGAGCAGGTCGTCGAGGCGGAAGCTGTGGAACCCGCGTGCGGTCGCTGCCACGTGCAGGAACGGCCCGCTCCACACCACACCCCCCGCGTGCACCCGCAGCGGCTCGACCTGCACCCTGCCGTCGTCGAGGAGCCGGGGCACGACGAGCAGGACGTGGCGGTAGCGCCGGGAGTCGATGTCAACGAACGTGACACGGGAGCCCTGGTTGCCGTCGGCCAGCTCCTTGGCATACCACGTGACCACCAGCAGCCGTCGGCCCTCGACCTTCTCGCTGTCGGAGGCGTCGGCAGAGGTGGAGATGCCCTGTGGCCACCACCGGGTCGTACGACGGTCCTCGCGGTCCCACGTGTAGGCCCGGTGGACCGCGCGACCGGGCGCCCACGAGCGACGGCCGCGGCGGTTCAGGTCGCCGAGCAGCGTCGCGAGACCGACCCGACCGCCGACCATGGCGACCAGGGCGTCGATCTCCGCCACGTTCTCGTCGGTGCGGTGCAGGCGCACACCCTCGACGTAGTCGACCATGGCTTCACGCTAGTGCTGCCGGGTGTCGGCTACGGTCCGGTCCGTGCATCCCGTCGTCGGCGCAGCGATCCTGCGGCAGGGCCGCGTGCTGGCGGCCAGGCGCCGCTACCCGGACCTCGCCGCGGGCCGCTGGGAGTTCCCGGGCGGCAAGGTCGAGCCCGGGGAGAGCCCGGAGGCGGCCCTGGCCCGCGAGATCGTGGAGGAGCTCGGCTGCACGATCGAGGTCACCGGCTGGCTCGACGGGTCCGCGCCGATCGGCACCACCCATGTCCTGACCGTGGCCGTCGCCCGCCTCGTCGCCGGAGACCCGGAGCCGCGCGAGCACGACGCTGTCCGGTGGCTCGGTGCCGACGAGCTGCACGATGTCGACTGGCTCGAGCCCGACCGCCCGTTCCTGGCGGCGCTTCGCGAGCGGATGCGTCCGCCCAACTAGGCTTTCGACATGGCCGAGACTCCCCAGCACCGCCTGCTCCTCGTGCACGCCCATCCGGACGACGAGTCGATCGGGCAGGGCGCGACCATGGCGAAGTATGCCGCCGAGGGACGCGGGGTCACCCTCGTCACCTGCACGGCGGGAGAGATGGGCGAAGTCCTGGTTCCCGAGCTGACCCACCTCGCGGCGGACCAGGACGACGGGCTCGGACCACACCGACGCGGCGAGCTCGAGGCGGCGATGGCGGAGCTCGGTGTCACCGACTTCCGCTACCTGGGTGGCTTCGGCACCTATCGCGACTCTGGCATGAAGTGGCACGAGGACGGCCATGCCGTCGCAGCCGACGACGTCCACGACAACGCCTTCTGGCACGCCGATCTCACCGAGGCCGCTGACCACCTCGTGGAGGTGATCCGCGAGGTCCGGCCGCAGGTACTCGTGACCTACGACCAGTTCGGCGGCTACGGTCACCCCGACCACATCCAGGCCCACCGGGTGGCGATGTACGCAGCCATGCTCGCCGCGGTGCCGTCGTACCGTCACGAGCTGGGCGAGGCCTGGGACATCGCGAAGATCTACTGGGGTGCGATGTCGGAGAGCCGCATGCGAGCCGGTCTGCGGGCGCTGCGCGACGCGGGCGACACGACCTCCTTCGAGGGGATGGATCCCGACGGTCCGCTGCCCTACTTCGCCATCAGCGACGACGACCTCACGGCGGCCGTCGACGCGCAGGAGTACGTCGACCGCAAGCTGGCCGCGATGACCGCCCACGCCACCCAGATCACGACCGACGGGCCGTTCTTCGCGCTCTCGGACAACGTCGGGAGCACCGCCTGGGGCATCGAGTACTACCGGATCGCCAAGGGTGATCCCGGCGAGCTCGACGAGGACGGGCTCGAGCCGGACCTCTTCGGCGGCGTCTGATCGCGGCACGGGGGTGAAGCTCGTCTCGGCAGCCCTTCTGTTGCTGGCCGGGGCGGTCACGGGACTGGCCTCCGTCGCCGTCCACCAGATCGGATGGGCACTGGCGCTGGCCGCGCTGGCCACCATCGCCGTCCTGGTGGCCCTCGGACGCGGCTGGTGGACCCGCCTGCCGTTCGGTCTGGGTTGGGTCGGGTTCGTCGCCTGGGTCACGCCGGCGCGGGAGGAGGGTGACTACGCCGTGTCGTCGGACCCGGCCGGCTACGCGCTGATCGCCCTCGCTGTCGTGGTGCTCGTCTACTCGATCGTCACGCTCCCACCGCCGCGGCGGGGCAGGCCAGGGAGCGCTGGCAACCCCTCCTAGGAGACTGCTGGAGGATCCGCTCTGCTGCGCGCCGCGTTGCACGCACGCTGGCTTCGTTGTCGTCGACTCGACGGGTGTTCACCCGCCTTCGCTCCTCCGCCTCGCCATCGCACGCGCACCGCACCGCTCGCGACGAGCGGCTCCTCCGGCACCCTCCTAGGATGACCCGCGTGACGAGCCAGGAACCCGAGCGCGCGGGCGGCAAGGTGGTCATCTTCCTGCTCCTGGGCCTGGTCGTGCTCTTCGGCGGGGCGTACACCGCCGCCTTCTTCGCGGCCGGCGACAACGTCCCGCGCGGCACCACCATCGCCGGCGTCGACGTCGGCGGCCGCAGTCAGGAAGCGGCGGTCCGCGCCCTGGAGGAAGGGCTTGCGGACCGGGTGTCCGAGCCGATCCAGGTCACCGTGGACGGTGACGCCACGTCGGTGAGCCCCGAGCAAGCCGGCCTCTCCGTCGACGCGCTCGCGTCGGTCGAGGCTGCGGGCGGGGAACGGTCGTGGGCCCCGGACCGGATCTGGGACTACTTCACCGGCGGCGACGACCTGGATCCGGTGGTCGACGTCGACGACGCCGCGATGGACGAGACGATCGAGGATCTCGCCGAGGCAGTCGGCACCACGCCCAGGGACGGCGACATCCGCTTCGCGGGCAGCAGGGTCAGAGTGGTCGAGCCGCGGACCGGCGAGGCCATCGATCCCGAGGAGGGCCGGGGCGCCCTGGTGGACGCCTACCTGGAGGAGGACGCGCCCGCCGTTCTCACCCTGGCCTCGTCCGAGCCGGAAATCGACGAGAGCGACGTCCAGGAGGGCCTCGACTCCTTCGCCAATCCCGCCCTCTCCGGCCCGGTGACCCTGGTCTTCGACGAGACGCCGGTCCGGCTCCAGCCGCGCGACTTCGGGTCCGCGCTCGGGATGAAGCCCGAGAACGGCGAGCTGGTACCCGACCTCGACGAGGAGGAGCTGATCAGGCTCGTCGACGACGTCGTCGGCACCGACGGAGATCCGGTCGACGCGACCGTCCGGCTCGTGAACGATCAACCCAAGGTCATCCCGGCGAAGCCGGGGGTCAGCTACCGACCCGAAGACGTGAGTGCAGACCTTCCTCGACCTGGTCCTGCAGCCTGCCGGTGCTCGGGAGCACCAGGTCAAGGCGTCGGTGGCCAAGGCGGACTTCACCACGAAGGACGCGCGAAAGCTGCGGATCACCGAGCAGGTCTCGGAGTTCACGACGTACTTCCCGCACGCGGAGTACCGCAACACCAACATCGGCCGGGCCGCCGAGCTGGTGAATGGCACCGTCCTGAAACCGGGAGACACGTTCTCGCTGAACGGCGTCGTTGGCGAGCGCACCCGGGCCAACGGCTTCACCGAAGGGTTCGTCATCGACGGCGGCATCTTCAAGGAGGACCTGGGCGGCGGCGTCTCCCAGATGGCGACGACGACGTTCAACGCCATGTTCTTCGCCGGCCTGGAGGACATCCACCACAAGACCCACTCCTTCTACATCGACCGCTACCCGGTGGGCCGCGAGGCCACGGTGGCGTGGGGTTCTGTCGACCTGCGCTTCCGGAACGACACGCCGTACGGCGTCCTGGTCAACGCTGTGGTCACGCCCAGCACCCCCTCGAGCCAGGGTGTGGTGACGGTCCGGATGTTCTCCACGAAGTACTGGAAGATCACGTCGAAGACCTCCGGCCGCTACAACTTCACCCAGGAGCAGACCCGGATCCTGCGCACCCCGGACTGCTATCCGAACGACGGGTACGGCGGCTTCGACGTGGATGTCACCCGCATCTTCCGCAGGGCCGGGCAGACCGAGGTGGACCACCGCGAGTCGTTCCACACGACGTACATCCCCTCCGACACGGTGATCTGCCGCCCGCCGCGCTGATCGCAACCAGTAACCCGAGGCGACCGCCCCTCGTTGTGCCGACATGCGCCGACTCCTCGTTGCGACCCTGTCCGCTATCTCGACACTGGCGCTGTGCGTCACGGTCGGCTCGGCCCCTGTCGCCGCCGCTCCGGAGCAACCGTTCCCGTACCCGACCCTCGGCCAGGCGCCGGACGGCGCGAACGACTGGGACTGTCGCCCCACCCGGCAGCGACCCACGCCGGTGGTCATCGTCCACGGCACGTTCGGCGACCAGAAGTCGCTGCTCGACAAGCTGTCCCGGGCCCTGGTCGACGCGGGCTTCTGCGTCTACTCCCTCGACTACGGCAACCGGGCCACCGGCCCCATCGAGCAGTCCGCGCGGCAGCTGAAGTCGTTCACGACCAAGGTGCTCAGCGCCACCGGCGCGGCGAGGGTCTCGATGGTGGGGCACTCGCAGGGCGGCATGATGCCGCGCTACTTCATCAGAGTCCTCGGCGGCGCCGCAGTAGTCGACGACCTCGTCGGGCTCGCCCCGTCCAACCACGGGACCTCGATCGCCGGTGGCCCGTCGGGCCCGAACCCGCTCTTCGACGGCTTCTGTCCCGCGTGCCAGCAGCAGGCGGCCGGCTCCGCGTTCCTCACCCGGCTGAACGCCGGGGACGAGACCCCCGGCCGGGTGAGCTACACGCAGCTGACCACGCGCTACGACACCGTGGTCGTGCCGCACACGTCCGGGTACCTCGAGCCCGGCGCCCGGACCACGAACCTGACCCTCCAGGACGTCTGCCCGACCGATCTTGCCGAGCACCTCCAGATCCCGATGAGCAACACCGCGATCGCGCTCACGCTGAATGCCTTCAAGCGGCCCGGACCGGCGGACCCGTCGTTCCGAGCGGCCTGCTGACCTCCACCAAGCACGCGGTCAGTCGGCAACCTCGACCCGGCGCCTGAGAACGGCGTCGAACAGATAGCCGTCGTCGTTGTCCGGCGCCCGCTCCGGCTGCTGACGCCCGTCGGTGTCGACGGCGCGCACCAGCAGGTCGCGTGCACCCGCCCGTTCGGGCGTCCAGCACAGCTCCCAGCCCGTCCAGGCGGAGGGCTCGTTGCTGCCGGTGAGGGTGGCCTGACGCCACGCCGATCCGCCATCGGTGCTCACCTCGACCCTTCGAATGGCGGCGCCGCCGGACCAGGCCCGCCCCCGCAGCACCACCGGGCGCCCGCGGACGAGCGGCTCGGCGCAGTCGAGGGTGCTCTTGACCGGCATCCGGTCCAGCACCGAGTTCTCCTCGGACCAGCCGACACCGTGCATGCGGTACCACGTCGTGTTCCAGGGCGAGTCCTCGGCAGTGGTCGTCACCCGGAGCTCACCGAGCCACTTGATGCTGGCGATGCCCACCCACCCGGGCACGATCAACCGCGCCGGGAACCCGTGGTCGCGGGGCAGCGGCTCGTCGTTCATCGCCCAGGCGATCAGGACGTCGTCCATGGCCTTGGCGATCGGGAGCGGTCGTCGCACCCGGCCATGGTTCACCTCGTCGACGACGTATGGCTCGTCCAGGCCGACCGCCATCACCTGGACGGCGCTGGGCAGCACGCCGGCGTGCCGCAGCACGGTCGCCAGAGGCACCCCTGTCCAGCGGGCAACCCCGATCGCCCCCATGCCCCACTGGGTTCCGGGCCGCGGCGTGCCCTGCTGCTCGGCGAAGTAGCGCCGGCCGTTGCCGGTGCACTCGAGCGCCCGCTCATAGGTCCGGCTCGTGAACGCCTGGAGGTCGGCAAGGGAGTAGGTCGCGTCCCCGATGACACCGTCTCCGGTCACCAGCAGGCGCCAGGACCGGGCGTCGACGACGGCAGGTCGGGTGTGGTTGCGAACGAAGAACCGGTCGTTGGGGGTCCGGTCCGGGACGACGTCGGGTCCCCAGTGGGTCTCGACGTCGGTGCCGTGGTGGATGAGCCCCTCTCCGAGTGGCTGGTTCAGGCGATCTCGCAACATGGGTTAATACTACTTAATCACTCGACTAAAGGCGGTCAGGGGGTGAGCCGGTTGAGGTCCCGCGGGAACAGTGTGACCTCGCGGATGTTGGCGCCGCCGGTCAGGCGGCTGGTCCAGCGCTCCAGCCCGATGGCGAAACCGCCGTGCGGCGGCATGCCGTGCACGAACGCCTGCAGGTAGGCGGCGTACGACGCCGGGTCCTCGCCGTTGGCCCGGATGGCGGCGTCGTAGTCGGACGGACGGTGCAGACGCTGCCCGCCGGTGACCAGCTCCAGCCCCCGGAACAGCAGGTCGAAGCTGTTCGACCAGCGCGATGATCCCGGCTGCGGGTGCGTGTAGAAGGGACGCTTTGACATCGGATACCCCTCGACCGCGAGGAAGTCGCTGCCGTGCTCGGCCAGCGCCCACTCGCCGAGCGCGCGTTCGTGCTCGGGGGCGAGGTCCGGCTCGTCCTCGGACGCGCCGACCAGGGCCAGGGCGTCGCGGAAGTGCAGGACCGGGATCTCGTCCGGGACGACGGGCACCCGGGCTCCCGTCAGCTCGACGGCCGGGGCGGCGTACTCGTGAACGCCCGCGACCATCCCGGCCACCACGTCCCGCAGCAACGCCAGGACGTCACGGTGGTCCTCGATGAACCCGAGCTCCGCGTCGAGCGAGACGTACTCCGCAAGGTGCCGTACGGTGTCGTGCGGCTCGGCCCGGAAGACCGGCCCGATCTCGTAGACCCGCTCGAACACGCCGACCATCTGTTGCTTGTAGAACTGCGGGCTCTGGGCGAGGTACGCGGGCCGGCCGAAGTAGTCGACCTCGAAGACGTTGGCGCCGGACTCGGTGGCAGACGCGACGAACTTGGGGGTCTGGATCTCGGTGAACCCGGCGCCGTCGAGGGTGGTCCGGAAGCCTCGCAGGGACGCGGCGGCCAGCTCCCACTTCGCCCGCTGCACCGGGTGTCGCCAGGTGACAGGCGCGTGGTCGAGCAGCGTCGGCAGGCCGGCGCTGAGCCTGGGCCGCCACAGCTCGACCGGCGGCGTGGCAGCCGGCTCGGTGAGCAAGGTGATGACCGGGTCGGTGACCTCGACGCCGCCCGGCGCCTGGGCGTTCGCGGTCGCCGTACCGACCACGTCGACGGTGGTCTCCTCGGGTGGGACGTCGCGCTCGCGGACGACTACCTGGGCCAGCCCGCTGCGGTCGCGGATGACGAGGAAGGTCAGCGCCGCGAGCTCGCGGCGGCGGTGGACCCAGCCCTGCAGCCGCACGGTCGAGCCGGGCTCGGCTTCCGGCAGCTGCGCCGCAAGCATGCGCGGCCCCGGCGTGGAACCCTCGTTGGTGGTCGATCGGTCGTTGGTGGTCGAGCTTGTCGAGACCACGTCGTCGTTCATGTCGTTCACCTCCAGTAGCGGAAGCCCTGGAGGTGTGGGCGGGGGCCAGATCGCGGTGCCACCACACCTTCGCCGAGTGTCCCCCTGGTCGAGGGGCCGGCCTCTCGTCGGTACGCCGGACGCGCGGGCCACGCATGCTTCCGGGTCAGTGCACCCCGGGGCGAGGTTCGTCAAGCCTCACGTGTGCCGCCCAAATCGTAAGCGATGCGCACGGGATCACGGCAACCGTCGCCGTACGCTGCTGCCTGTGCTGCTCCACCTGCGCCTGACCATGCCGCCGGACCTGACCGCCGAGGTCCGCGCGCTGATCGAGGGGAACGACCGCACGACCAACGTCGTGGTCCAGCCAGGCGTCTCAGTCGTGCCGCACGGCGACCTCATCGAGTGCGACGTAGCCCGGGAAGCAGGCAACGACCTGCTCGACAGCTTGGCCGGGCTCGGCCTGGGCGAACGGGGCGGCATCATCGTGACGACGCCGACGGATGCGCCCTTCGACGAGGCCCGTCGGCTGGAGGAACTGGCCCCCGGTGATCCCGACGATGTCGTGATCTGGGCGTCGGTGCAGAGCGAGGCGGAGGCCATGAGCCGTCCCACCGTCTCCTACCACATCTTCCTGGTGCTCGCGGTCATCCTGGCCGCCATCGCGGTCATCACCGACTCCTCGATCCTCGTCGTGGGAGCCATGGTCGTGGGGCCGGAGTTCGGGGCGATCGCGGCGGTGTGTGTGGGTCTGGTCTTCGCCCGGCGAGACCTCGTCGTGGCGGGGGTCAAGCTGGTGGTCTTCGGGTTCGTCTTCGCCATCGGGGTGGTCACGCTGCTCGGCGTCCTCGCGCACGCACTCGGGCTGATCACGAACGAGGCGGTCACTCGGCCACGCCCCCAGACCGGATTCATCTGGCATCCAGAACCCTGGTCGTTCGTGGTCGCCCTGGTGGCCGGGATGGCCGGGGTGCTCGCCCTGTCCACGGAGAAGGCGTCGGCCATGGTCGGCGTCCTGATCTCGGTGACGACCGTGCCCGCGGCCGGCAACCTCGCGTTCGGGCTGGCGGTGTCCACCACTCCCACCGTCGTGTCCATAACGCCGACGAACGGCGCCAAGGGGATCTCCAAAGAATCGAACGTAGTCATCGCCTTCAGCGAGCGGATGGGACCCGACGAAAACGCTGGCGGCGTATTCCTCCACGGATCTGCCCGCGGCGAGCGTCACCTTCACGTGGAGCACCGACGGCACGAGGCTCACGATCGATCCCAAGGCGGACCTCACGTACCAGGCCGATACGGCGCCTTCGACCGCGCAGGCCAAGAGGTACGCGTTCTCGATTGCGACCAGTGCCGCGGATAGTGCGGGAAATACGCTGGCGACGGCGTTCACTTCGAGGTTCAGCACGCTGCGGCGAGTCGTGCAGAAGCTCAATTCGGAGAACTACGCGATCAATGCCGACCCTTCCGGTGCCTATGTGGAGGGCTGCTCTACGGGGCATCGGCCTGACTGTCGGTACATATATAAACTACTGGTTCGGTGGGCTCACCGAATTCGACCTTTCCGTTCTGCCTGCCGATGTTCGACTCTTCGAGAAGGCCCAACTCGATGCCGTTCAGTACTTTGGTACTTATAGCACTGCGGATCCTTTCGGACCCGATCTCCTGGGCGTGATCGTATGCGACCACACGACCTTCAATCCCCCGACGAACGCCGGACTCCTGGGGGGCGCTGTGCGAAGACTGGGTACGCTTTCGGCGGCTGCCAACGACGGTCCTTCGGTCGCTCGACATCGTGAATGCCGTAAGGGAAGACTACCAACAGCGCGCAGCGCGCAGAAGCAAAACGCAGTTACGGATTGCGTTCACCATTCTGAATCCGAACCTCCTGCACACGCCGAGCTATGTGACTTTCGATTGCGCAGCTACCGCTCTCACGTTGACGCTGACGTACGTCGTCCCGTGAGCAGGCGGTGTCGAACCGCAGGACTAGTGAGTCCGCGTAATGAAGTTGCGCTGAGGGGAAACAGCGCTGAGCGCGCGACCACCCTCTTCGAGCAATCAGGTACCGGTGACGAAAGCATCGACGTTGCCGCCGGACCCGACGCCTCGACCTGCCAGACGTGATATTGCGGCTTCGACCGAGCGGCGCGGTTCTGCCGGCGCCTAGCCCCCGGTTTTTGCTCGATGCTCTTGAAGGTGCTCGCGCAACGCTTCGTTGACCGCTTCTGCTGTCGGAAAGCGGCCGCCACATCAGGATCGAGCACCACGACGTTCGTCCCGCGCGCATACCGTTCGGCGTACTTCCCGCGAACGCCGCCGGAGAAGTCATACTCAGCCCGCATCTCCGAATCCGATGTCTCAGGTTTCTTCATGGGCCCTGCGCTCACGTGGCTCAGCCAGTCTAGCACTGATCAATCGGACCGCATCCCCGCAGTCGACATCGACAACGACGACGAGCCGACCCGCATATGTCGTGCCGATGAGAACGAAGCGATCCTCGTCCTCCGAGTGGTCCGGATCGTGGATGGTGCTCGAGAGCGGGTCGCCGAACGCCGTCGACGCTTCCTCGAACGAGACGCCGTGTTTGCGGACGTTCGCGTTCGCCTTGTCTGGATCCATTTTTCGAAGTTCATCAGCGGCCCGCACGCACGTGCCCGATGGGCTGCGGGTATCGCTCCGCTTGAGCATAAGCGGGCACTGCCCGGGTGCAACGCAAAGGACTCGAGCTCCAAGTGGCAGCAAAATGGCCTGCCCTCCTCCTGGCGTGCCCTTGCCCCTCGACTGGGCTCCGTACCCGGCGATGATCCCGCTCCGACCATGCCCAGCAAGACTCAGGTGCTCGGGGCTCTGACGCGGCCCGAGCTTCAGCAAGCCGCCGAGCGCTACGACCCTCGAAGTCGAGGACCGCCGCGTGAAGGACCAGCTCGTCGAGGCGGTCGGTCGCTCGAGGAGCGCCAAGCTCGACGAGATCCTCGGGGCGCTGTCCAGGGACCGCCTCAAGGAGCTCTGCCGAGAGTTCAAGCTAGACGACTCCGGGAAGGAGAAGGCCGCCATCGTCGATCGCCTCGTGAACGGGAAGGCCGCCGCGCGAGAAGCCGTGAGCTCGACGACTGCGCGAGTCGCCGCGCAAGCGCTCCAACGGCTCGGCGCCGGCATCCGACGCCGGCGAGCTCGACTCCTGGCGAGAAGCTCAGCATCGACCGCCTGGAGCGGTACCTCTGGGGCGCGGCCGACATCCTGCGCGGGTCGATCGACGAGCGACTACAAGAACTTCATCTTCGGCCTGCTGTTCCTGAAGCGGCTCTCCGACCGCTTCGACGAGGAGTGCGAGCCGCTCGTGGCCGAGGGTGCTCGACCCCGAGCGATCACGACGAGCACCAGTTCTTCGTCCCGAAGCGGGCGCGCTGGTCGGAGATCCAGAAGGCCGCCACCGGACCTCGGCGAGGTGCTCAACAAGGCCTCGCGCGGCGCTCGAAGAGGCGAACGCAGCCGCTCGAAGGCGTGCTCGCCGGCATCGACTACAACGACGAGCGCAAGCTCGGGCGACGCGCGCAACCGCGACAACGTGCTGCACCGGCTCGTGCTGCACTTCTCGAAGGTCGAACCTGCGCAACGACCGACCTCTCCGAGCCGGACATGCTCGGGCGCGCGTACGAGTACCTGATCGAGAAGTTCGCCGACGACGCCGGGAAGAAGGGCGGCGAGTTCTACACGCCGCACATGGTGGTGCGGCTGATCGTCGAGCTGCTGGAGCCGAAGGAAGGCATGCGCATCTGCGACCCGACCTGCGGCTCCGGCGGCATGCTCGTCGAGTGTGCTCACTACCTGGAGCGCACGCGGAAGAACCCCAAGAACGATGCGAAGCAGGCCTACTGAGTCCGCGTGGTGAAGTTGCGGTATGGGGAACGGCGCTCAGCTTTCGACCGCGCTCTTCGAGGATCGACGAGCCGGTGACGAAGGCATCGACGCTATTCGCAGGACCCGATGCCTCGACGGTCCAAGCGTGACTGCCGGACGCCAAAGGTACTCCTTTACTGGCAAGATCGGGTATCCTTCCGGTCGTGAATGCGGTGTGAAGGGTGAGAGTGCCAGTCGAGCTCAGGATAACCAGCCGATAAACAGCATTCGGCACGGCCGTCCACGCGAACTCGGTATTGAAGTCCACGTTCGTCGCGCGATCGACCGGCAGAGCCAGGCTGGGCGCGGGGGGAAGCTCGAAGTCCATCGTGTCGCTGGTATCGACCACCTTGGCTTCCACTTCAGTTGCGCCATAGCCGCCGCTGGACGTGGCGCGAAACGACAGAACCCGTGCGACGCTGCTCAGGGTGGGAATCGGGTAAACATAGGGGACGGAGGTCGCTCCCGGGGCGAAGGCTACTGAGTTGTTGAACACCGTCAGATTCTCCACGGAGAGACGAGAGCTGAGAGATTCGGTCCCCTGCGGAAAGCGAACCGTGCCCGTGACTTCTCGCTGCGACACCGTGCCCAAAACCAGATTGGCGCTCGCCGGCATACCATTCGTGAGACTCGTTGGCTGTGCGACCCAACCCCGATAACCCGTTGGAAACTCGGTGGCGCCGACGGTCCACTGAAGAGCAAAAAGTTGTCCCGTGATCGTCGTCTCGGTCGTCCAGTCGATTCAGCGGCCCATAGCTGGGGCCCTGACCGGCCGCCTGATCACCGCGCAGGATCAACGTGGCCGAGCTTTGTTGACTGGCCGCTTTGAACCCGATGCCGGTTCTTTGCAGCGGCTGTTGCGGATATCCCGGGGGGCCGTGCAGGGTGGAAAGCGTGCCCTGCACGGTGGTGCGGAGGAAGCTCTCGCCCATGGCGACGTACGCGACTGGCCGACGGCTCGTGAGTCCCACGTAGACGTGAGTGCCAACGGCTCCCTTCGTCGCATTCGGAAGAATCATGAGATCGTAAGTCGGCGGCACATTTTCGAAGGTGAACTCTCCGCGCGCATTGCTCACGGCGGTGCCCTGGCCGATCAAGATCGTGAGCCCTTCGATCGGCAGCCCGCGCGGCGTCTTGAGCGTGCCGCGCACGGTGGGGTCTACGATCACGTCTTCGGCGGCGTCGCTCGCGTCGAGGGTCCCGCCGTCTTCGGAAGTATCGCTGCCCGAATCCGCCACGTCGCTGCCGGCGTCGGCACCGATAGCACCCGCGGAGCCGCCAGCCGTGCTGCCCGCGGAACCGCTGGCCCCCGAGGCGCCGCCCGATCCGGCGCTGCCCGACCTGCCCGAGCTACCAGACATTCCTGACGAACCGGAGCTCCCGCCCTTGCCCGAGCTGCCGATTGCAGGCGCGGGATCGTCGCTGCCGCAATGCGTGATCGCGAAGCAGAGAGCAAGCAGTGCCAGCGTGCCCGGTACCCCAAAGTTTGAATATCGTGGAAGCGTCCTGAGTTTCATGAAAAATGTTCCCCTGCTGATAAATGCCTAAGCTCGAACGATTCGGTTCAAAGGGTCAGGAGAGCGCTCGCGCTGTCACGGGATCAGGTACTTCAACGCAAGCGCCGGCCGTTTGCCCTGATCGTAGCTGAAGGACGTCGAGTCTGAAGCGCCGTTGGTGTTGGCCGGTCGCGTGAAGGCCAGCCGGTATTGCGATCGATAGGAGCGCGCGACGCGTTTTTCGTGATCTTCCGTCACTGATGCCAGCACATTGAGCGATCGGACGCCGGGTGCTGGGGTGTTCGAGAAGACGCCCAGGCTGCGCAGTGCGGCGCCGCTCATGGCGCTTCCGTCAACCGGATCGAAGTTCGTGTGATCGGTCATTACGTTACCGAGTTGGCCTGAGCCAAACGGAGTGCCGACGCTCTCCTCTTGCTGGGCGCTCATCGTGGCTTCGGTAAATGACTGCACGCCAGGCGCGAGGACCGAGAGGTCGAATTGGACGATAGCGGCATAGCGGATCTCGTCCGTTTCGCCAGAATCGCCGACCGAAACACTCCCCGAGTCCAACAGAGTGGCGGTGTTAGCGTAGCCGACGACAGCGAACAGCTGCCACACATTCGCGAACAGGGTTTGTGTGACTTGCCGAGAAGTCGTAAAACTCGAGTTGAATGCGCTTCCGAGTGCGTTTCCACTGCGATCGGTTGCGCTGGTCGCAATCGCAAATGAATACCTTCTGGCGGCTGCGCTCGTCGGTACGGTATCCGCGACGTAGGTCAGATCGCTGATCGGGTCGATCGTGAGCTGTGTGTCGTCGGCATTCCACGCGAAAGCGACTGCGTTTGGTGCGAGATCCGCGGACAAATAAGCTCCTTGCGTCCGTTCCCGATTCATTGGTTCGCTGAATGTGATCGAAATCGAGACGTCCTTTCGCACGCCGGTCGATCCGTCAGCGGGCGACACCGACACGACGGTGGGAGCAACGGTGTCGGGGGCCGGCGCGTCCGCGCCGTCGATCCCCGCATCGGTGCCGTCGGTGCCCGCCGCTCCTGCCGACCCAACTGCTCCCGCCGATCCATCCAATCCCGCGGTGCCGGCGGTCCCCATCGCGGCCGCGGATCCAGCCGCTCCACCAGGTGCGCTGCCCGCAGAACCCGATGATCCGCCGGCGGACGATCCGCTCGCGCCCCCGGGTCCCGAATCGGGCGTGGCCGATGGGCAACTGCGGCTCCTTTCGCACGACTCGTAGTCGTCGCCGCAGCTCGCGAGAGGGAACGCTCCCAACGCTCCGAGAAGCACGGGGCCAATCGTGAGCCTCGTGCGGCCGAGCGGCAGCTGCTGGTCGCTCCTGCGCGGTTTCACGGCTGTGAGTACTCCGGTGTCGATGCGCCCGCGGAGCCTTCAGGCGCTGCGGTTCCGCCGGTGAGCATGCCACCAGCGCCCTTCGCTCCCCCCGCGGCAGCCATCAGGTTCGGCGCATTGGTCTTGACCGGCTGCGTGCCGTGGAACACGAGCGCGTGCGAGGGGCCACCGGTGCCACCGGAATCCGGAACCGCCGGGGCCGCCGCGGCCGCCGTCGCCGCCGCGGCCCGCCACGCCCAGTGCAGTTCCGCCATCGCCACCGCCGGGTGCGCCACTCCCGACCCCACCTCCGGGGCCAGCGCTACCACCCTTGCCTCCCGCGCCGCCGTTCTTTGCCACCAGCTGGGTCGCATCGAGGGTGACGTTGCTCATCCACGAGAGAAGCGCGACGCTCGCGCCGCCGCCGCCACCGCCGAGGCCCTTCGTGCCGCCGCAGCCTCCCATGCCGCCCGCGCCACCGCTCGCGCCGGTGCAACTGCCATCGCCTTTGCTGGCTCCGCCGCCGCCACCGCCCTGTCCTGGGAAGCCGTCGGTACCGTTGCTGCCGTTTGCAGGTGTGAAGCCCGTGGCGGTGAAGGTGCCGAAAGGAGAGGCAACCGAACCGTTGGTGCCGGAGTTGCCCGGAGAGCCGTTTCGGCCGGGCTGAGCATCGAGCGTATCCTGGCCGGCACCGCCGTTCTCCACGCCGGCCGGGTTCGTCACATTGACGATTGGAGTTCCGCGCTGGCCGGTGCCACCGGAAAGTCCGGCATTTCGGTACCCGATGCCTCCAATTCCTCCTTCGGAACCGCACGCACTCGGGGCCGGCCCTTCCCACCATCCTCGGAAGGGCCCGCATCACCGCAACTCACCGGCTTGCCACGTTGCGCCATGTCGGGCATCGCACCAGTGGCTCCGGGTGAGCCGCCCGCTCCGTTCGCACCCGCTTTCCCCGCCCCCGCCGTCACGTTTACGCGTCGCAACACCACGTTGCTTCTGTTCGCGACGATCATCCCGAAGCTCGATCCGCCATCCACTGTTGCGTCCGCCGCAGTGATTGCAAAGTCTTCGAGTTTGAGCCCCGTTTGCAATCCCGTCACGCGGACCGCGGTGGGCGTCGCAGTCGTGATCGCGGCTTTGAGTGCAGCGCTGTAGTGCCAGTCCGCGCAACGAAAGCCGCCGTAGAGCTCGAGGCCGTCGAGCGTGGTCCCGATCGTCAGAGGGGCGGGGTAGGCCGGACCGTCGGCACAGACGTAAACACGCTTGCCCGCGCGCTTCGCAGCGGTCATCCCCTCTTCGATCGTCCGATACGGTGCGCCACGGGTGCCGTCGCCGGCATCGCCAGCCCCTGCGCTCACGAACACGCCGTAGGCTTCGTCGATGGCGCAAGGGTCCTCGGCGAGGGAATTGCTCAAGTCGCAACCGGTGTCCGCGCCGCTGCCATTGGTTCCGCCCGTTCCCGTCGCGCCCGAGGTGCCACCACGGCCGAGCGAGCCGCCGGTGCCCGAGACGCCGCCGGTTCCGCCGCGTCCGACGGAGCCGCCGGTTCCACCGGTTCCCGCGCTGGCGTCGCCCGGTGGACAGGAGCTGTCATCGCGGCAATCGTTGAAGTCGTCGCCGCCGCAGGCACC
>CAVZAZ010000008.1:0-24779 GCA_963773355.1 uncultured Actinomycetota bacterium
TCCGATGATCGCGGTGGCCACCAACCTGGCCCACGACGGTGTGTGCTCTCCCGTCGCGTCACTCGAGCACCCCCACGGCAAGGGGTCGTTCGGGGTGGCGATGCCGCTGGCGGTCGTGGTCGACCTCGACTACGTGCGCGAGGCGCCAGCCCTGCTGGTGGCCGCGCCGGGATCGGCGACGTGGTGAGCAACCTCTCGGCCATCGAGGACTGGCTGCTGGCGGCGCGCGAGCGCGGCGAGCCGGTCGACGGGCTGGCGCTGGCTTTCGCCCGGACCGCCGCCGAGGCCGTGATCAACCGCACCGACTCCATCCGCGACGATCCGTTCCTGGTGGTGCTGGCCGAGGCCCTGGTCCTGTCCGGAATGGCCATGTCGGTGGCCGGGACCTCGCGGCCGTGCAGTGGGGCCTGCCACGAGATCCTGCACGCCGTCGACCAGCTCTTCCCCGGGACGGCCAACCACGGCGAGCTCGCCGGGCTCGGGGCGGCCTTCGCGACCTATCTCCGCGGCCACGACGGAGCGGTTCGCGCAGGTCATCACGTGCCTGACTCGGCACGGGCTGCCCTGCCTGCCCGAGCGACGTCGGCCTGTCGGAGGAGCAGTTCGCGACGGCGGTGCTCGCGGCGCCGCAGACCCGGCCGGACCGCTACACGATCCTCGAGCACCTGGCCCTGGACCAGGATCAGACCGCCGCCCGGGTGGCGGCCTTCGTGACGGCCGTACGAGACGTCCGAACGGCCGCCTGAGGCGCTGTGGAAGGCGCAGAGAGGTGCCTCACAAGCCATCCGCCGATGCCGCTCCCATAGGGCCGCGCTGGTAGGGTTCGCGGCGTCTTTCGCCGTCGTACGTTAAGGATCTCGATCGTGGGAAATCCCTCTGGAGCACTGGCGGAGCCACGCTCCGAAGAAGGCTCGAACGACGGGTTCCGCGTCGTCCAGCGCACCATCATGCGGGCCGACCAGGAGCTCGACGTGCGTGGCCTCTACATGGGCGCGGTGACTTCCATGGCGAGCAGCGCCGACGCTTCCTCGGGGCAGCTCCGGATCCGACCGGCGCAGCGACGACGACTCCCGCGACTCCAGCCGCGACTCTTCCCCCACGGCCGACACCGGGATGATCGGCTACGGCCGGGTCGACGACGACGACAACACCGTCGTCGAACCGGGCCGTCGGGTCACGTTCGGCACCTACTTCAACGCGTTCCCGGCCAGCTACTGGCGGCGGTGGACCGACTTCACGTCCGTCCGGCTCGTGGTCCGGCGTCCGCGGCGAGGGCTCGCTCATCGTCTACCGGTCGACCTCGAAGGGCCACGTGCTCCGCGCCGACTCGGTCGCCGTCGACACCGACGACGGCCACGACCATCACGCTCGACCTGACCCTCAAGCCCTTCATCGACGGCGGCTGGTACTGGTTCGACCTCGAGGCCGGCGACGGCGAGCTCGTCCTCGAGGAGGCCGATGTGGAGTGTCGAGACCGACCGGACTCGAGTCCGGCCGGGTCACGATCGGCATCACCACGTTCAACCGGCCCGACTTCTGCGTCGACCAGCTGCGTGAACCTGGCGCAGGACCCGCCGATCCTGGAGATCCTCGACGAGGTGATCGTCGTGGACCAGGGCACCCAGAAGGTCGTCGACAACCGACGAGTACGACCGAGGCGACCGCGGCGCTCGGCGACCAAGCTGCGGGTCATCGAGCAGCCCAACCTCGGTGGGTCGGGCGGCTTCTCCCGCGCCATGTTCGAGACCGTGTCAGCGAGGTGACTCCGACTACGTCCTGCTGCTCGACGACGACGTCGTCTGCGAGCTCGAGGGCATCCTGCGGGCGGTCGCCTTCGCCGACCTGGCGAAGCGACCGACGCTGGTCGGCGGCCAGATGTTCAGCCTCTACGACCGCTCGGTCATGCACGCCTACGGCGAGGCGCATCGCGAAGTGGACGTGGTTCTGGGGCCCCGCGCCGGCCACCGACGCACGGCCACGACTTCGCGCGCCGCCCGCTGCGGTCGACGACCTGGCTGCACCGGCGCATCGACGTCGACTACAACGGCTGGTGGATGTGCCTGATCCCCACCGCGGTCATCCGCGAGATCGGCCTGTCGCTGCCGATGTTCATCAAGTGGGACGACGCCGAGTTCGGGCTGCGGGCCGGCGAGGCCGGCTACCCGACGGTGACCCTGCCGGGGGTCGGCCGTCTGGCACGTCCCGTGGACCGAGAAGGACGACACGCTCGACTGGCAGGCGTACTTCCACGAGCGCAACCGCCTCATCTCCGGCGCTGCTGCACTCGCCGTACGACCACGGCGGTCGGCTGGTGCTCGAGAGCCTGAGAACCACGCCAAGCGCCTGGTCTCGATGCAGTACGGCACCGGCGAGATCATCCTGATGGCGCTGCAGCGACGTCCTCGACGGTCCTGAGCGGATGCACCGCGACATGTCCACCCGGCTCCCGCAGCTCCGGGCAGCTGCGTGCAGGACTACGACCGACGCCCGGACCAAGCCGGCCCTCGACCTCTTCCCGACGCCGCGCATGAAGAAGCCGCCGCGCCAGGGCAAGGGGGTCCCGAACCCGACCCACATGCCTGGGCAAGCTGAAGATGGCCGCAACCGGGCTGGTCCGTCAGGTCACGTCGCCGCGCACGCTGTCCAGCGAGTACCCGGAGGGCATCGTCCCGCACGTCGACCAGCGGTGGTGCCGGCTGGCGCACTACGACTCGGCCATCGTGTCGTCCGCCGACGGTACGTCCGCCGTCGTGGTACCGCCGCGACCGGCGGCAGTTCATGGACCAGATGCGCCGCTCGTCGGAGCTGCACGCCCGCTTGTACCGCGAGTGGCCGCGGCTCAGCGCCCGGTACAGGGAGGCGCTGGCGCGAGCTGACGTCCCCGGAGGTCTGGAAGCCGTCGTTCGAGGGGCTCGATGACTGACACTGATCCGGACGTCCGTCGATCCGGGTCGACCACGACCTGACCACCGCGTTACACCCCCGTCGTCGCACGACGGGGCTCCTGGACGTCTTCCGGCGCCGCTACCTCCTGCGCCTGCTGGTGCGGCAGGGAGATCTCAGGCCCGCTACAGCGGCTCGTTGCTCGGCATGTTCTGGTCCTACGTCAACCCGCTGTCGCAGTTCGCTCATCTACTTCTTCGTGATCGGCGTGATCATGGAGCTGCACAAAGACGTGGAGAACTTCGCCATCCACATGTTCTGCGGGCTGGTCATCGTCCACTTCTTCACCGAGACCGTCGAACGCCGGCACCCGCTCGATCGTGCGCAACAAGGCGATCTGGTCCAGAAGATGGCGACTGCCGCGGGAGATGTTCCCGGTCGCGTCGATGCTGGTCTCGGCCTTCCACGTCGGCCCGCAGCTGGTGATCCTGACGATCGCCTGTGCCTTCGTGGGTTGGACGCCGGACCCGGTGGGGATGCTCGCCGCGCTGCTCGCCTTCGCTGATCACGATGTGCGCGGGTACGGCGATCGCGCTGCTGTTCAGCGCCGCCAACGTGTTCTTCCGCGACTTCTCGAACGTCGTCAGCATCCTGACCAACCTGCGTCACGCTTCGGCGGTGCCGATGATCTACCCGTACGCACTGGTCGAGGAGCGGTTCGGCTCGTTCGCGGAGTTCTACCTGCTGAACCCGCTCGCCAACGCCGTGCTCCTGCTGCAGCGCGGCTTCTGGGTCGGCACCACCGAGCGACCCGGAGGAGACGGCCGCGACCGACTTGCCCGACAACCTCTTCACCCTGGGCCTGATCTCTCTCGGTTGCTGTCTGATCTTCCTGGCCATCGCACAGCTGGTGTTCTCCCGCCTGGAGAACAAGATCGCGGAGCGCCTGTGACGACGATGACCGAGTCCATCGTCGCGCAGAACGTCTCCAAGCAGTTCACGCTGCGCTACCACCGCACGCTGAAGCAGATGACGTTCGCGGCCATGCGTCGCCAGGAGATCAGTGACACCTTCCTGGCGCTCGACGACGTGTCGTTCACCGTCCAGCAGGGTGAGTCGATCGGCCTGATGGGCCTGAACGGCTCGGGCAAGAGCACGTTGCTCAAGCTGATCAACGGGATCATGCGACCGGACTCCGGCAGCATTCGGACGCGTGGACGGATCGCCGGGCTGATCGCGACCGGGGCCGGCTTCCACGCGCAGCTCACCGGGCGAGACAACATCTTCCTCAACGCTGCCATCCTCGGCATGAGCGAGGCCGAGACCCGACGGAAGTTCGACGACATCGTGGAGTTCGCCGACGTCGGCAAGCATCTCGACAGCCCGGTCGGGCACTACAGCTCCGGCATGTACTCCCGGCTCGGGTTCGCCGTCGCCATCCACGTCGACACCGACATCTTCCTGGCCGACGAGGTGCTGGCGGTGGGGGACAAGCCGTTCAAGCGGAAGTGCATCGCAGCGGATGCAGGAGGTCCGCGACAGCGGTCGCACCCTCTTCTACGTCAGCCACTCCGCCCGGCTCGGTGCGCAAGATGTGCGACCGGGTCATCGTGCTGGAGAAGGGCCGGGCTCGGCTTCGACGGCGAGGTCGACGCGGGGATCAAGTACCTGAAGTACGACAGCGACGACGCGCACCGACGAGGAGAACGAGGACGACGAGCTCGGCGCCGACATCTGACGCGCACGGTCCGCCGGCTGGTCTGGACAAGGCGACCGCGGCCGGAGCGGCTCCCTCGTTCCGCTTGACAAATCCCGGCACCGACGGCGTGTCGAGTGGAAATTACAGTTCTGTAGTTACTCAGAAACGCTTGCGGTGACCAGTGTGACTGGTGTGACACTTGCTACTCGTGTGAACCTTCCCCCGCACTGGAGTAGCCGAACATGCGTCCGACCAAGGCCCGTTTCGTCACCGCCTGCCAGCAACTGCTGGCACTGGGCGTGGTCCTCGCCGTGCTCACTCCGGCAGCCAGCGTGGTCTCCCTGGACGTCGTTCGCCAGGCGCCCGAAGGCACCGCCGCGCCTCCCGGAACGGTCGCGCTGTCGCCGTACCTCCGCGAGATGCAAAGGGAGTCGGTGCTCCCCGACAAGGCGGTGACGGCAGAGGTCGAGGAGTACCCGCTCACCGACGCGGCAGCCGCCGAGCGCGCGGACGCCGTACGCAGTCGGATCGACGAGTCGCGTCGCGGGGCCACTGAAGGTGACCAGCGTTCCCGAGCCCGTCACCGGATACGGCGCGGTCGGCGTCACCTGGGACGGAGACACCGAGGCCCCGACCGAGGAGATCAGCTTCGAGGTGCGCACGCGCACGGACGATGCCTGGTCGGACTGGTCGGAGATCCCCTACGACGCCGATCACGGTCCGGACCCCGGCAGCCCCGAGGCCAAGCAGGTTCGCCCCGGGACCGACGTGGTCATGGTCGGCAAGGTCGACCAGGTGCAGGTGCGTTCGTCGAGCCCTGAGGGCGCTCCGCCCGAAGACATGCAGATGGCTGTGATCAGCCCGGGTGAGCCCGAGGGCACGAAGAAGGAGCGTGCCGCCATCGTCACCAGCGACGACGGCGTGTCGACCACCTCCGGGGCAGAGCCTGGCACCGGGCCGGACACCGGGCCGGACACCGGGCGGGCCACCGGGTCGGAGGATGCCCTAGACCTCCAGGCCGCGACCTTCACGCCGAAGCCCAAGATCTACTCGCGCAAGCAGTGGGGGGCCAACGAGCGGCTGCGGGACAAGGGCTCGCTGCGCTACTTCGAGGTGCACGCGGGCTTCGTGCACCACACCGTGAACGCCAACAACTACAGCCGCGCCGAGGTGCCGGGGATCCTGCGCAGCATCTACGCGTACCACACCCAGTCACGAGGCTGGAGCGACGTCGGCTACAACTTCCTGGTCGACAGGTTCGGCCGGATCTGGGAGGGCCGGGCCGGCGGCGTGGACCGCCCGGTTGTCGGTGCGCACACCCTCGGCTACAACGACTACTCGTTCGCCATGTCCGCCATCGGCAACTTCGAAACGGCCCGCCCGACCAGCGCGATGCTCCAGGCGTACGGCGCGCTGTTCGCCTGGAAGCTGTCCCTGCACGGCGTCGACGCCGAGTCGACCAGGCAGCTCGTCGGGTCGCGGAGCTTCCGGGCCATCAACGGACACCGCGACGCCGGCTCGACGGCCTGCCCCGGACGCCACCTCTACGCCAAGCTCTCGGTCATCCGGCAGTACGCCGGAGCTGCCCAGCGGGGCTGGGCCGGCCGCGAGCTCGAGTCGGACCTTGCCTCGACGCGGCACCCGGATCTGATCGTGCGCCGGGCCAGCGACGGCCAGGCGTTCATCCTCCCGACCGGTGGCCTGGTCAAGTGGGCCCCTGCGGTCACGCTCGCTGGTGCCGTGGCGGACGCCAGTGCGGTCGTCGGATCTCCGGACTTGACTGGTGACGCGTACGGCGATGTGGTCGTTCGTGCGGCGAACGGTGCAGCCACGGTCAGGCCCGGGTCCGCGTCCGGTTTCGGTGGACCGATCAAGCCGACGGAGGCATTCGCTGGCCGCGACCTGATCACGGCGGTCGGCGACCTCGACGAAGACGGCCTCAATGACCTGGTGGCGCGCAACATCGCCACCGAGCACCTCAATGCCTACCTGGGTGACGGCACTGGTGGGTTCACCCGCCAGTCGGTCAGCGGCGAATGGGGCGGGTACGACAAGCTGGCCGCGACCGGTGACGTGAACGGTGACGGCCACGTCGACCTGCTGGCCCGGGACGGCAGCGGCCGCCTCTGGCTGCACGCCGGGACCGGTGGGCGCAGCTTCGCGGCCGCGAAGCAGGTGCCCGGCAACTGGGATCGCCTCGACACCATCACGGGCTTCGGCGACTTCACTCGCGACGGCCGCCCCGACCTCATCGTCCGGCGGCAGGCCGGGACGAACGGCTTCATCAAGCCGGGTCGCGGGAACGGAACCTTCGGACGCGGCCTGGGCCCCTTCACGCGACTGCAGGCCTACGGCTCGATCTCCGGGGTCGGCAACACCGCCGGCAACGCCGCGCCGGACCTGGTCGCCCGCCGGGGGAGCGACCTCGTCACGCTCCCGCATGGCGGCTCCTTCCACCTCGGCAAGCCGGTCGCCACGGGCGTCGACATCTCCAGCGCCAATCTCGTGCTCAACCCAGGTGACTGGGACCGTGACGGTCACGGGGACCTCCTGTACCGACGAGGTAGTGACGGGAGCCTCTGGCTGCGACGCGGCGAGGGGGACGGGCGGTTCGGGTCCGCGACGAACCTCGCCAAAGGGTTCGGCTCGGTGCGACTGCTCGCGGCCGTGGGCGACATGACAGGGGACGGTCGGCCGGACCTGATGGGCCAGCCGCGCGGCGGCAGCCTGCGCATCTATCCCGGGCTTGGCCTCGCCGGGCTGAGGGCGAGCTACGTCGCCCACCGCGCGGTCACCGCCAGTCGGCAGGTCTCGGTCGGGCGGTGGGACGCCGACGGGGCACCCGACACGCTCTTCCGCAACGGCGACCGCCTCACGATGTACCGCGGCAACGGACCGGGTGGCCTCACCGAGCCGAAGCGACTCGACGTGAACCTGGCGCCGTACAGCTGGGTCATCGGCGTCAGCGACATCAACCTGACCGGTCACGCCGACCTGATCGTCCGGAGCAGCGGGAACCTCTTCGTGCTGCGGGCAAACGCCAGGGGCTTCCACCCACGCCTGTTCCTCGGGGAAGGGATGGGTGCCTACGACCTGGCCGGTTAGCCGGTAGAGGCTGTGAACCGGATCAAGGAAAGCGCGCCGTGGCCCGCTCCGCCTCGTACGTCGCCTGGAGACGTTCGGGGTCGGCGTGGGCGACCAGGACCACCGAGCCGCGTCGGACGAGTGGCTCGGTGAAGGAGGGGAGCCCGGACGGGGAAGCCGGGTTCTCCTCGCTGAGGACGCGGCCGCCGTCGGTGAGAACACTCCCGGCGGCGGCCGCGGTCCACAGCTCTTCGTGGCTGGTACCACTGAGGGCCAGATCGTGCGGGTCGGGCGGATCGACCGGCGCCCATGCATCGGGCTGGGCCCAGACCTCGAGCCCGTAGTCGTGAACGTCGGGCGGCACCGGATCGACGAACCGGGTGCCGAGCGGCTGCAGGGCCGTGGCCAGCACGACCGCGTACCGGCCGGCATGCCGTTGCAGGGAGTCCGGCCCGCAGACGCACGCATCGGCGTCGTCGTCGCCGGTGATCGCGAGGCCGACTGTCCACGCTGCTCCGAGGAACACCGGGCCGAGCCAGTGCGTCGGGAGGTCGATGCGGATCCTCTGGCCGCGCTCGAGGTCGTACTCATCAGCGAGCAGGCCCGCGGTCTTGGCGACCCAGTTCGCGTACGTCGTCACCGACAGCTCGGTTCGCTCTCCGCTCGCATGGTCGTAGAACGTGACCAGAGGCCGGGCTGCGTCTCCGCGCAGCAGGCCGCCCAGGACGGTGGAGAACGTGGTCATCGACTCCACCCTATGGTTGGCCCATGCCAGCCATCGAGCGCCTGTGGGCCGTGATCCCGGCCGGTGGCGCCGGCACCCGGCTCTGGCCCCTTTCGCGGTCGTCGTCACCGAAGTTCCTCCACGACCTGACCGGCACCGGGCGCACCTTGCTGCAGCAGACCGTCGACCGGCTCACGCCGCTGGTCGACGACCGGGTCCTGGTCGTCACGGGTACCGCGCACCGCGAGGCGGTGCTGCGCCAGCTGGACGGGCTGGACGAGGCGTCCGTGCTGGGGGAGCCATCGCCTCGCGACTCCATGGCCGCGATCGGACTCGCGGCCGCGGTGCTGGAGCGGCGTGACCCGACTGCGGTGATGGGGTCATTCGCGGCCGACCATGTCATCGCGGACGACGCGGCCTTCGCGGAGGCGGTGCGGACAGCCGCTGAAGTCGCCGCTGCAGGCTGGTTGGTGACGGTGGGCATCGTGCCGACCCATGCCTCCACGGCGTTCGGGTACATCCACCTGACAGAGGAGCTCGCTCGGCCACCCCGGGGCGCACTCCGTGGCCGAGTTCGTGGAGAAGCCGGCCGCCGACGTGGCGGAGCGGTACGTCGCTTCGGGGCGCTACCGCTGGAACGCCGGCATGTTCGTCGTCCGCCCGGGGGTGCTGCTGGACCTGCTCGCTCAGCGGCACCCGGAGTTCGCGGCGGGGCTGCGCGAGATCGCCGCCGACCCGACGCGCCTGGACGCCCGGTGGCCGACGCTGCCACGGATCGCTGTCGACCATGCCGTGGCCGAGCCGGCGGCGGATGCCGGGCGGGTGGCCGTCGTACCGGCCGGGTTCGACTGGGATGACATCGGCGACTTCGACTCGCTGGCCGCTCAGCTCGAGCAGGACGTCGGACACCTGACCGTGCTCGGCGACGAGGGACGGGTGCGCGGGGTGGACAGCTCCGGCCTCGTCGTGGCCGGGACCGGTCGCGTGATCTCCGTGGTCGGGCTCGACGACGTCGTCGTCGTCGACACACCCGACGCGCTTCTCGTCACCAGCCGTGCGCGCGCACAGGACGTCAAGAAGATCGTCGACGGGCTTCGGCAGGAGGGCGGAGCCGACCTGACCTGACCGGTCTCGCTTGCCCGGTCCGGCGGTTGGTCAGATCGCGTTCGGCTCGGGGGAGTCGGTGTAGGGGTAGTCGATCATGAACGTCTCGAGCGCCTCGCCGCTGACTTCCGAGCAGTACTGCCAGACGCCGACCTGGTCGCCCTCGTCGCCGTCCTCGCCGCCGACCGACCAGTGGGTCATCGCGACGTGCTGGCCGTCCGGGAACGGCTCGCCGTCCTCCTCGGTCCACGGGACGGCCTTGAACTTCGAGCGGTAGTTGCTGTCGTCGGTGAACTTCGAGGCGATGCCGCGCAGCTCCTGCATCGGCGTCGTCGTCGTCGGCGATGGTCTCGTCGTACCAGAGCATGGTGTAGCCGTGCTCGAGGTTGTGGACGAGCTCGCCCACGTCGGGACGGTCGTCGGCGGTGTAGAGCTTGCGCTCGATCTCGTCCCAGACGTCGTAGTGCGGGCCGAAGGCCGGCGGCGCGTCCTCGTAGGGGATCGGCGTCCCCGGCTCGACGTGGTCCTGGCTGCCCTCGCCGGTCTTGGTCTCGACGTCCTGGCACACGGACGCGGGAGCGCCGATCGCGGCGAGGTCGAGCCGCTCGAACTCGCGCAGCTCCCACCAGTCCTTGATGGGCTGGTAGGCCGCGGCTACCGACGATGAGCAGCGCGATCACCGCGCAGACGCCGACGATCATGAAGCCGCGGCGCCTCTCGGCGCCCTTCTGCTGGCTGCGGATCTGATCGATCTTCGCCTGGCGGTCGGTCTTGGCGGGCTTGGCCACGAGTCGAGTTCCTCGGTCGTGCTGGGTCGGTGTCGAGGGCAGAGTCTACGGAGTACGCGGTCGGAACCGGACGTCGGCGGTCTCCGGTGCGTCGGCCCGGCCATCAGTCCGCGCGTGTCCGGAGCGGTCCACCCGTGCGCGAACGCCGAGCAGCGTCGAGCAGCTTCACCCGGGCGGCGGTGACCGACGACGCCACGACCTCGCCGGCATCCGACCCGGGCCGCCAGCGCCGGGACGGCGGATCGAGCGCGGCCGCCAGCTCGTCCGCCGAGGCCGGGGTCGCCGAACGGCCCGCGGTCGTCGGCGTCTCCGCGGACGGCGCGGACGACGGCCTCGCGGGCGCCGTACCCGAACATGTCGGCCGCCGTCGGGCCGGACCAGCGCGCCGCGCGCCCGGCCCGTCCTCGTCCGGGGCAGCACCAGGTCGGCGCGGCCCCGGACGACGGCGAACGGCCGGCCGGCCGAGCTTGCCCTGGACCAGGTCGGCGGCGCCGGCGAGCTCGTCGGCGACGGCGGGCGCGGTGACGACGAGCTCGTTGCCGTGCGCGTCGCACGCGGCCGGCGAGGTCGTCGAGGACCCGGAGTCCGGCGGCCCCGACGGCGATGTCGGTCTGGCCCTCGCGCCAGGCCCGGCCGGCGGTGTCGGTGACGACGACGCCGACGTTGCGGCCGGTGCGGTCGCGGAGCCGGCCCGCAGCGCGCGCGCCGAGGCGTCGGGGTCCTCGGGCAGCAGCACGACCTGTCCCGGCGCGACGTTGGAGGCGTCGATGCCCGGCGGCGGCCATCGTCAGCCCGTGCCGGGTCCGCACGATCGCGGTCGGGCCCGCGGCGGGCGACGACCCGGTCGGTCTCGCCGGCCAGGGCGTCCTCCCGGGTGCCGCGGCGGACCCGGCCCTCGGCCTTGCTGACGACCTTGCTGGTCACGACCACGACGTCGCCGTCGGTCGGGCTCGAGCGACCGCGAGCGACCAGGTCGGCGAGGTCGTCGCCGTCGGCGCACCTCGGGGACCCCGTCCGGGCAGACGTGCACCGAGATCACGGCGCGACGCACCAGGTCGATCGCGGCCGCCGCCATGGCGGCGGTCGCGTCGTCGTCGGTCATCATCAGCGGTACGGCGCGGCAGCGGAGCCCGGCCGCTCGACCTCGGCGACCAGGTCGGCGTCGGCCTCGTCGACCAGCCAGCCGTCGAGCACGCCGTCGGCCGTGCGGGCGCCGTAGTGGCGCCCGACCGCGCCGCCGTCGACCTCGACGCCGATCGCGGTGAGCAGCTGCTGCGGCCATGCCGCGCACGTGGGCGCCGCCGACGATCGGGGAGAGCCCGACCACCGGCGCCCGGTGGCGGTCGCACCGCCTCCCGGATGCCGGGCACGCCGAGGATCGTGCCGACCGAGACGACCGGGTTGGACGGCGGCAGCACGACCAGGTCGGCGTCGGCGATCGCCTCGACCACGCCCGGGCCGGGCGTCGCCGTCGTCCGAGCCCGACGACGACCACGGTCTCGGCCGGCACCTCGGCCCGCAGCCGCACCCAGTACTCCTGGAAGTGGACGACCCGACGGCCGCTCGGCGCGTCGGGGTCGTCGACGGCGACGTGGGTCTCGACCCGGTCGTCGGTCATCGGCAGCAGCCGGCACCCCCGGGCAGCCAGCGGCTGGCACAGCGCCTCGGTGACCTCGGAGAGCGGGTAGCCGGCGTCCAGCATCTGGGTGCGGACGAGGTGGGTGGCGAGGTCGCGGTCGCCGAGCCCGAACCAGGTCGGCTCGACGCCGTACGCCGCCAGCTCCTCCTTGACGCTGCCAGGTCTCGTCGCGCCGGCCCCAGCCGCGCTCGGCGTCGATGCCGTCGCCGAGCGTGTACATCACGGTGTCGAGGTCGGGGCAGACCTTGAGCCCGTGGAGCCACATGTCGTCGGCGGTGTTGGCGATGACGGTGACCTCGGCGTCGGGCGCGATTCCCGGCAGGGAGCCGGTGCGCGATGCCGTGCCGCAGGCCCTGGAGGAACCGGGCGCCGCCCGACGCCGCCGGAGAGCACCGTGATCTGCCGCATGCGCGGATCACCCTGCCGCACCCGAGACAATAGTCCGATATCGGGTGGTTGTCCGGCCATACCAGATCCAGGCTTGACTTTCGGGGTACGACAGGCGTGTAATTCCCACAGTGTTCTTCACTCGGGTTGCGGGCCGCATCCCGCTAGGAGCGCGGACCGGCAGTCTCACCAGGGGCACACGGGTCGCAGGTCAACACGGGTCGAAAGGGCGAGTGCCGTGCGAGAACTGCTTCTCCTCGACGGAGACGCCGAGGAAGCGGGTTGGCAGGAGCGCGCACTGTGCGCGCAGACCGACCCGGAGGCGTTCTTCCCCGAGAAGGGCGGATCCACCCGGGAGGCCAAGAAGGTCTGCCTGACCTGCGACGTCCGCGGCGACTGCCTCGAGTACGCGCTTGATGAACGACGAGCGCTTCGGCATCTGGGGCGGTCTGTCCGAGCGCGAGCGCCGCAAGCTGAAGAAGCGCGCGGTCTAGGACGGGACCCGGCTCGGGCTGGACCCCGGCCCGCCGCATACGGTCGGCAGCTGCCGGCCGTTAGGGTCATCGACCGTGACAGCCTCGGTCGCCGCCCTCCTCGTCAGCCATGACGGCGCCCGCTGGCTCCCGGCCGTCATCGAGGGACTCCGCGGACAGACGGCGCCCCGTCGACCGCGTCGTCGCCGTCGACACCGGGAGCAAGCGACGACAGCGCAGCCCTGCTGACGCGAGGCCTTCGGGCCGGTCGTCGACCGCCCCCGGCGTCGACGTCGTTCCCCGCGGCGGTCGGCCTCGGGCTGGCCGAACGTCGGCGACGCGAGTGGATCTGGCTGCTCCACGACGACTCGCCGCCCGGACCCCGGGCGCCCTCGAGGCGCTGCTGGCCGCAGCCGCGCCGACCCCGACGTCGACATCCTCGGCCCCAAGCTCCGCGAGTGGCCCTCGCTGCGCCGGCTGCTCGAGCTCGGCGTCACGATCAGCGGCACCGGCCGCCGCGAGACCGGCCTCGAGCGCGGGGAGTACGACCAGGGCCAGCACGACGAGGTGCGCACGGTCCTCGCGGTCAACACCGCCGGGATGCTGGTCCGCCGGTCGGTGCTGGACGAGCTCGGCGGCTTCGACCAGCAGCTGCCGATCTTCGGCAACGACATCGACTTCGGCTGGCGCGCCGCCGCCGCCGGCCACCGGACCATCGTGGTCCCGCAGGCGGTGGTCTTCCACGTCGAGGCCGCGCACCGCGGCGTGCCGGCGGACTCCGCTGACCGGACGCCACATCCACTACCAGGAGCGCCGCGCGGCCCTCTACACGCTGCTGGTCAACGCCAGCGGCCGATCGTTGCCGTGGCGGGTGCTCCGGCTCGGGCTCGGGACGTTGGTCCGGATGATCGGCTTGCTGCTGGTCCGGCAGGTCGGCGCAGGCACTCGACGAGCTCGCCGCGCTGGTCTCGCTCTACGCGAGCCCGCGCCAGCTCCACGGCGCCCGGCGCAGGCGGAAGGCGCAGCTGGGTAAGGGACGGAGCCCGACCGGAGGACGTACGACACCTGCTGGCGCCGGGGTGGGTGCCCTACCGGCACGGCCTCGACTTCGTCAGCGACCTCGCCGCCGCGGCCACCAACCAGGCGGCCGACGTCGCCGAGCGTCGGCGCGCCTCCGGCAGGCCGGGGCTCCTCCTCGCCGTCGACGAGGAGGACGAGTGCACCGAGGAGAGCAGGGCTGGTCCCGCTTCTTCACCAACCCGGTCGCGCTGGTCGTCACGCTCTTCGTGGTGCTGTCGGTGATCGGCGCCCGCGAGGCGTTCGGAACGGTCTCCGGAGGCGCGCTGTCGCCCGCGCCGGACGAGGCGGGGGACTGGTGGCAGCTGCCTGTCTCCCAGCACCCGCTCGGCGCAGGGCACTCCGGTCCCCGCCCCGGCGTACCTCCTGCCGCTCGCCGCTGGCCTCGCTGCTCGGCGGCAGCCCGACCGGCACGGTCAGCGCGCTGCTGGTGCTCGCGGTTCCGCTCTCGTTGTGGGGCTCGTGGCGCTTGCTGCGCGTGGTCGGGCGATTGATCGACGCCCAGGGGTTCCCGCGGTGGCTACTGCTCTGGGGCGCGCTCACCTACGCCCTGGTCCCGGTCGTGAGCGGCGCCTGGGGCTTGGGGCGGTTCGGCATCGTCGTCGCTGCGACCGTCTTGCCCTGGCTCGCTCACGCCGCTCTCGGCTTCGCCGATCCCGAGCCCGACCGTCGTTGGCGGGCCGCGTGGCGCTCGGGACTGCTTCTTCGCGCTGGGCGCCGCCTTCGCCCCGCTGGCGTTCTGGCTCGGCGTCGCACTCGCGGTCGTCGTGGTCGGTGCCGGGTTCCTGATCGCGCCGCGGACGATGCGCGATCGCTCGGTCTGGGGTCCGCCTGCGATCACCTGGCCACGGTTCCGGTGCTGCTGCTCGCGCCGTGGTGGCTGCCTGCGCTGCATGAACTCGGCGGGACCCGGGCTGCTGTTCGACGCCGGCCGCCTGCCGATGTCGAAGGTCGGGTTCCGAGGACCTGGCCCTGGGCAGGATCGGCGACAGCGGCGCCCCCTGGTGGCTCGGCGTCCTCCTGGTCGTGCTCGCCGTCGCGGCCCTCGTGCCCGCTGCGGACCCGGGTCCCGGTCCTGGTGTGTTGGGTCGTCGCCCTGGTCGCCGCCGTCCTGGCCGCGGCACTGACCCTCGTCGAGTTCGACCCTCGCCGCCGTGACCACCGGTGCCGGCCTGGGCTTCCTCGTGGTGGCCCTCCAGGCGGTCTTCCTGGTCGCGCGCGGTTCTGGGCGCCTACGGGTTCCGGAGCGCCGCGTCGACCTCGGCGGCGTGGCAGCGCGGCGGCGCTGCACTGATCGCCCTCGTCGCCGTGGCCGTCCCGGCGGTCGGCCTGGGCTGGTTCGTCGTCAGCGGCCAGCTCGAGGACGACCGCTGACAGCGACATCCCGGCGTACATGGTGCAGAGCGCGATGCGCGGCCCAGCCAACGGGATTCTCGTCATCCGCGGAGACGTCGCCGACGGGCTGACCTACTCGGTGCTCCGCGACGACGGGATCACGGTCGGTGAGGACGAGGTCGTGGCGCTGTCCGCCGAGGACGAGGAGCTGACCAGCGACGTCCAGAAACTGGCATCGGGCCCGGCGCCCGACACGGTCCCGCAGCTGGCGACAAGCGGCATCGAGTACGTCGTGATGCCGGCGCCGGCGGACGGCACCGTCGCGGCGGTCCTGGATGCCACGGGAGGCCTCACCCAGGCCAGTGCCGAGGACCGATCGACGAGGGCATGGCAGGTCGAGACCCCCGTCGACGAGGACGCGGTGGCCGGACCCCGGTCGTGGCTGCGGGTCGGGCTCCTGGCGCTTCAGGCCGTCGCCATCGTGGTGGTCGCGGTCCTCGCGACGCCGACGATCCGTCGAGGGAGGACCTCGTGACCGAGTCAGGACGTCGATCCGCCGCGACCGGGCGCGGGCTCAGCCCCACGGTGGTGCTCGCCCTCTTGCTGCCCCTGCTCACCCTCGGTGCACTGTTCCTGGCACAGTCCGAAGCCGCCGAGGATCCGCCGCGACCACCCGAACCGACCACCCTCGGCTCGGCGTCCGTGATCTGCCCGTCCGGAGCGACCGGCACGGTCTTCGTGGGCACCGGCGAGGAGTCCGTGCAGGGCGACGCCACGGCACTCTCCGACGGGGAGGAGCAGACGGTTCCCCTGCGTTCCGGCCAGGTGTCCAGCGTCGAGGACGTGCCGGGACCGGTCGTGGTCACGGGCACCGGCGACCTCGCTCCCGGGTTGCTCGCCGCCAGGTTCGGCTCCCGCGACCTGTCGGCCGCCGACTGTCCCGGGCCCCGACCGGAGGCGTGGTTCACGGGCGTCGGCGCCGGCGCCAGTCACAACTCCGTCCTGGAGCTCGTGAACCCCGACGAGGGTCCGGCCGTCGCGGACGTGACGGTCTACTCGCCCGATGGTGTCCTCGACGTCCCTCAGCTACGAGGAGTGACGGTCGGTGGTGGCGACAGCGTCCGCCTGGACCTGGGCTCGGTGGTTCCCCGGCGAACACAGCTCACTCTGCACCTGACGGTGGCGCGGGGCCGCCTGGCCTCGTCGGTCCAGGACGAGATCCCCGAGCTCGGGGACCGACCGCAGTCCCTCGACTGGCTACCTGCCCAGACCGAACCGGCCACCCGCAGCGTGCTGCTGGGACTGGCGCCCGGCGCCGGCACGGACGTGCTGTCGGTGACGAATCCAGGGGTGGACGAGGCGCGCGTCACCGTGAAGATCATGACCGCGGACGCCGTGTTCGCCCCGGAGGGCGTGGGCGACATCAGCGTGCCGCCTGACGAGGTCCGGAAGGTCTCGCTCACCGAGGCCGTGCGTACGGCGATCAAGGAGGATGCGATCGGGATCGAGGTCACCTCGTCTTTGCCGGTCACCGCCACGATGCGGTCCGTGATCGCCGACGACGTCTCCTTCCCCGCGCCCGTGCAACCTGCCGAAACGCCGATGTCGCTCCTCGTGCCTCCCGGCAAGGCCACCGTCGTCCTGGCTGACGCGCAGGCGGTCGGGGTGGCAACCGTGAAGGCCTGGACGGCCGAGGGAGACATGCTCGAGCCCCAGCGAGGTGGAGCTGACCCCGGGTGCCGGCGGCACCGTCGACCTCCCGGAACGCGCCGCACTCGTCCAGGTGAGCCCCAAGCGGACCTCGGTCTCCGCGTCGCTCCTGGTCACCGAGCCCCGCGCGGCCACGGTCATGGGGTTCCGCGAGCTGGTCCGCGACAAGCTGGTCCCCGACGTGAGGCCCGGATTGTCCTGAGCCGCCTCAGTCGCCGGCGGTGTACCGCGGATCGACCAGCTCGGCGTCGATGCCGAGGAGCTCGGCGACCTGCTCGACAACGACGGTGAGCACCATCGCCTCGAGGTCGGATCGGGTCTCGCACCGGTGCTCGATCGGGCGCCGGAACAGCACCAGACGGGTCGGGTTGGCGCCGGCGCCGCGCACGAGCGACGACAGCGGGACCGTGTCGGAGCTCCAGTCATCGGGGATCTGCGGCGCGTCCTCGACGGCGTACTCCACCAGGCCGAGCCGGTCCTGCCAGCGGCGGTCGATATCGGTCACGATGTCCAGCGCGAGGTCGTCGAAACGCTCCCGGGGGGTCCGACCCTCCGGCCTCCCGGGGCGCCGGGGCAGTACGCCGGGGCCCCTCATCCCCCGCCCGCGCCGGTCCCGGTGCCGTCGCCGCGAAGCCTCTTCCACAGCAGCGAGCCTAATCGGCGGGACCCGGATCGGCAGGTACCGTCAGCGGCGTGAGTCCTGTCCGTCGTTGCTCGCGCGCGGCGTGTGGCCGCAGCGCGGTCACGACGCTGACCTACGTGTACGCCGACCAGACGGCGGTGCTCGGCCCGCTGGCGACGTACGCCGAGCCACATGCCTACGACCTGTGCGACGGCCACAGCGAACGGATGTCGGCTCCGCGCGGCTGGGAGGTGTTGCGCCTCGCCCAGGACCCTGAGCTCGACGGCCCGTCCAGCGACGATCTGCTCGCGCTGGCCGATGCGGTGCGCGAGGCCGCCCGACCGGCTCCGCCGACAACGCCGGTGCTGGCCGAGGAAACCGGCCGCGAGGTCGCGCGGCGCGGCCACCTGCGGGTGCTCACCTCGGACTGACAAGCGCGGCGTTAGGCTCCACGCCATGGCCGTGCATATCGATCGCGAGTCCCTGGCTGCGATCTTCAAGGCGTACGACGTGCGCGGCACCGTGCCCGACCAGATCGACGAGGGGCTCGCGCGCCGCACCGGCGCCGCCTTCGTTCGGGTCGTCGAGGCCGAGACCGTCGTGGTCGGCTACGACATGCGGCCCGAGCTCCCCGGGCCTGGCCGGAGCGTTCGCGCAGGGTGCGGCGGCCGCCGGGGCAGACGTGATCATGATCGGGCTGTCCTCGACCGACCAGCTCTACTTCGCATCCGGGCACCTCGGGCACCCGGGAGCCATGTTCACGGCCAGCCACAACCCGGCCCAGTACAACGGGATCAAGCTCTGTCGCACCCACGCGCAGCCGGTCGGCATGGACACCGGGCTGGCCGACATCCGCGACCTCCTCCTCGAGGATGACTCACCCTCATCGGCTGACGGTGGGGGCGAGGTTCGTGACCAGGACGTCCTGGCCGACTACGCCGAGCACCTGCTCACGCTCGCGCCGGTCACGGGGCGGCGGCTCAAGGTGGTCGTGGACGCCGGGCAACGGCATGGCCGGCCTGACTGCGCCAGCGGTGTTCGAGCGGCTGGGCACCGACCGGGTGGACCTGGTGCCGATGTACTTCGAGCTGGACGGCACGTTCCCCAACCACGAGGCGAACCCGATCGAGCCGGAGAACCTCGCCGACCTCCAGCGCCGCGTGGTCGACGAGGCCGCCGACGTCGGGCTGGCCTTCGACGGTGATGCCGACCGATGCTTCCTGGTCGACGAACGCGGGGAGGCGGTGTCGCCGTCCACCCTGACCGCTCTGATCGCTGCCCGTGAGCTCGCGAAGGAGCCCGGGGCCACCGTGATCCACAACCTGATCACCAGCCGCGCCGTGCCCGAGCTGGTTGCCGAGCTGGGCGGCACCCCCGTCCGTTCCAGGGTCGGCCACTCCTACATCAAGGCCACGATGGCCGAGACCGACGCCATCTTCGGCGGCGAGCACAGCGGACACTTCTACTTCCGCGACTTCTGGCGGGCCGACTCGGGAATGCTGGCCGCGCTGCACGCGCTCGCCGCGCTCGCCGAATCCGACCGGCCGTTGTCGGAGCTGATGGGCGAGTACGAGCGCTACGTCGGCAGCGGGGAGATCAACTCGACGGTGACCGACCAGGGCGACGTGCTCGCCGAGATCGAGAAGGCGTACGCCGACTCCGGGGCGGAGATCGACCACCTCGACGGGTTGACGGTGACCAGCGAGGACTGGTGGTTCAACGTCCGGCCGTCCAACACCGAACCCCTGCTCCGGCTCAACGCCGAGGGCCGGGACCACGACACCATGTCCCGCGTGCGCGACGACGTGCTGGCCCTGATCAGGAGCAACCAATGAATCTCGACCCCGCCCTGCTCGACATCATCGTGTGCCCGGACTGCCACGGCGCGCTCGAGGTCACGGGGGAGGAGCTGGTGTGCACGAAGTGCGGTCTCGCTTACCCCGTCCGAGACGACATCCCCGTCCTGCTGGTCGACGAGGCCCGCAAGCCTTCCTGACCGGGAGCGCACCGTGGTGACCTGGTTCGACGAGTCCCGCCTGGACGACCAGGCGGCCCTGATGGACGGCGACGGCGCCTTGCGCCTCCTGGCCGAGTCCGGTGCCCGGGTCCGCCGCGAGGCCAGCGAGGCCACGGCTGCCATCAACGATGCGGTGGCCCGCAGCGCGGACTCCCCCCGGGCTCGGGCGATCATCGCCGCGGGGCCGGACTCTCGACTGCTCCGGGCGGTCCTCGAACCCTGGTGTCCGATCCCGTTCGTGGCCTGGCCGTCGCCCAACCTGCCCGGCTGGGCCGGCAGCCTCGACCTCGTCGTCGTCCTCGCGCCTGACGGCGTCGGTGCCGGTGTGGCGTCGGCCGTGGCCGAAGCGGTTCGCCGCGGCTGCCAGGTGGTCGTGGCGTGCCCCACCAACTCACAGGTGGCCGAGCACGCCGGCGGGCGCTACAGCAGCATCCTGCCGACCGTCACCCGGGACCAGCTCGCGACCGCCGTCGTCATGCTGGAGTACCTCGAGCGGGTGTCCCTGGGCCCGCGCGCCGACGCGGAAGGTGTCGCCGACGCACTCGACGAGGTGGCGACCGCCTGCTCCCCGCACCGCGACCTGGCCCTCAATCCCGCCAAGATGCTCGCGATCGCCCTTGCCGACACCAACCCGATCGTCTGGGGTGGCTCGGTGCTCGCGGCCCGGGCGGCCCGCCGGGTCGCCGAGTCGATCCGCCGCGCCAGCGGGCGGACGGCACTCGCCGGCGACGCCGAGCACCTGCTGCCGGTGATCGAGGCGACCAGGCAGCGCGACGTGTTCGACGATCCCTTCTCCGATGGCGGCGGCGAGCTGCGCCCGATGCTCCTCGTCCTCGACGACGGAGCCGAGGAGGCCGTCGTACGCGAAGAGCGCGGGCGACTCCAGGCGGCCGCGCAGGCCCGGGGAGTTCGCGTCGAGAAGCTGACCACCGAGGCACCCACCGAAGTGGCCCGCTACGCCTCCTTGTTCTTGAGCGGGTCCTACGCAGCCGAGTACCTCCGGGTGGGTCTGGTCGACGAGTAGCTTGTCGACGGGTAGCGGACGAGCAGGCCCGGTCACCCGTCCGTGCGCCGCCGATAGGTTGACGCGCGATGTCCCCTCGCGACCCCTGGCTCGACAACGCCAAGATGGCGCTGGTCACGCTCGTCGTGATCGGCCATGCCTGGACGCTGCTGCCCGAGACCACCCTGGACCGGCATCTCTACGACTTCCTCTACCTGTGGCACATCCCGGCCTTCGTCTTCGTGACCGGCTACCTGTCCAGGTCCTTCACGTGGGCACCCGCTCGGCTGCTGTCCCTGGTCACGACCGTCGTCGTGCCCTACGTCATCTTCGAGTCGCTGATGGCCGCCTTCCGGGTGCGGGTCGGGGACGAGAACCTCGAGGGCATCTTCGCCGACCCGCACTGGCCGCTCTGGTATCTCTCCGCCCTCTTCTTCTGGCGACTGATGACCCCGATCTTCAAGGCCATCCCGGCCGCGGTGGCTGTGTCGGTCGCGATCAGCCTCCTGGCCGGCATCGCGGCCAGTGACACGCTCGACGCGGCGCGGGTGCTCGGCCTGCTCCCGTTCTTCGTCCTCGGCCTGCACGCCACACCGGACCGGCTGGCCCGGCTCCAGGCCCGGGCCGCGAAGGTCGGCCGGGACCGCGGTGCTGCTGGGCGTGTTCGTGCTCGCCGGGTTCACCGACGAGTGGATCAACACCGAATGGCTGTACTACCGGGCGCGGTACGACGAGCTGGCGTTCAGCGATGCCCGGAACATGCTGACGCGGCTGGTGCTGCTGGCCGTGGGAACGGCCGGGACTCTCGCGTTCCTGGCTCTGGTGCCGCGCACCAGTGGGTGGTTCACCCGGATGGGGGTCTGGACGCTGGTCGTGTACCTCTACCACGGGTTCGTCGTGAAGGCTCTCGAGTACTCCTCCTTCCCGGACTGGGCAGCAGCCCACGCCGTGGTCTCGTTGCTGCTCACGACCGTGTTCGCCATCGCGCTGGCCCTGCTGCTCGCCTGGGATCCGCTCGCCCGTCGGCTCAACTATCTGGTCGACCCCTATGGTGCGATCAGGCGCAGGACGACCGGATAGCCTGCGGCCCATGGCAGCGGATGGTGGCACCAAGGCAGTCGTCGCGGCACTCCTCGCGAACACCGGCATCGCGATCACGAAGTTCGCGGCGTTCTTCGTGTCCGGCATCTCCTCGATGCTGGCCGAGGCGATCCACTCGGTCGCCGATGCGGGCAACCAGGGCCTGCTCCTGCTGGGGGGCAAGCGGGCCAAGCGTGAGGCCACCGCGGAGCACCCGTTCGGCTTCGGGCGGGAGCGCTACATCTACGCGTTCATCGTGGCGATCGTGCTGTTCAGCGTCGGTGGCCTGTTCGCGCTGTACGAGGCCTACCACAAGTTCCACGAGATCCAGGAGGGTCACGCGCACCTGGAGTCAGGGTGGCGGCTCTACCTGCCGCTCGTGGTCCTGGCCGTAGCGATCGTCCTGGAGTCGCTGTCGTTCCGGACCGCCATCATCGAGACCAACAAGATCCGCGGGAAGGCGTCGTACGCCACGTTCATCCGGCGGGCCAAGCAACCGGAGCTGCCCGTCATCCTCCTGGAGGACCTCGCAGCGCTGCTGGGCCTCGTCTTCGCCTTCGTCGCGGTGTCGGTCACCATCCTCACCGAGAACCTGTACTTCGACGTGGTCGGCACGGCCGCGATCGGCGTCCTACTCGTCGTTGTCGCGATCACGCTGGCCATCGAGACCAAGAGCCTGCTGCTCGGAGAGTCGGCGAGCGAGGACTCGCAGGCCAGGATCCGGGAGGCCATCGAGAGCACCCACGAGTTCGAGCAGATCATCCACCTGAAGACCCTTCACCTCGGTCCGGAGGAACTGCTCGTCGCCGCCAAGATCGCCGTTGCCCGGGGGGTCACCGCCGACCAGATCGCGTCGGCGATCGACGCCGCCGAACGCGCGGTCCGCGACGTCGAGCCGCTGGCCAGCGTGATCTACCTCGAGCCGGACATCTACCGGGATGACTACATCCCCGCCGAGCGCCCCGAACCACCGGCACCCGCCGGCCACTAGGGCGCGACGTGGCCCGGCGACTGCGAAACCGCCGGCCCACGTCCTTTCACCCGAATAGGGGGAGCGGGGCGGAATCCGCCGACGGCTAGACAGGGGGAGCACGGATCCAGTCATCCGGCCTGCGGCCGCGCTGTCGTGGGCCGGTATCCCGGGAGGAGCCAGGTGACCTCGACCGACACCGCCTCCACGCAGTCGGGTGCCCAGAAGCTGACGTTCCTGACCATGACCGCGATGGTCGTCGGCGGCATGGTCGGTGCCGGAGTCTTCTCGCTTCCGCGACGTTTCGCCCAGGAGACGGGAATCGCCGGGGCGCTGATCGCCTGGGTGATCGCCGGTACCGGCATGCTGATGCTCGCGTTCGTGTTCCAGACCCTGGCGATGCGCAAGCCGCACCTCGACGCAGGCGTGTACGCCTACGCCAAGGCAGGTTTCGGTGAGTACCTCGGCTTCTTCTCGGCGTTCGGATACTGGGCCAGTGCGTGCGTCGGCAACGTGACCTACTGGGTCCTCATCATGTCGACCGTTGGCGCGATCGCACCTGCGCTCGGCGACGGCGACACGGTTCTGTCCCTGGTGTTCTCCACGGTTGGAATCTGGGTGTTCTACCTGCTGATCCGGCGCGGCGTGAAGGACGCGGCGGTCGTCAACCGGATCGTCACCGTCGCCAAGGTGGTGCCGATCCTGGTGTTCGTGCTGCTGACGCTCTTCGCCCTGGATCCGCAGGTTTTCGCGGACAACTGGAGCGGCGAGAGTGACTACGGATCGCTGTTCGAGCAGGTCAAGGGCACGATGCTGGTCACCGTCTTCGTCTTCCTCGGGGTGGAGGGCGCCAGCGTCTACTCCCGGCACGCGAGGCGCCGCGAGGACGTCGGTCGCGCCACCGTGCTCGGGTTCCTGATGGTCTTCAGCATCTTCGCGTCGGTGACGATCGTGTCCTACGGGATCCTCCCGTACGACGAGATCGCCGAGCTGCGCCAGCCGTCGATGGCCGGAGTCCTGGAAGCCGCTGTCGGCGAGTGGGGCAAGGTGTTCGTCAGCGTCGGCCTGATCGTCTCGGTCCTGGGCGCATATCTCGCCTGGACGCTGATGGCCGCCGAGGTGCTCTTCGTCGCGGCGCAGGACGACGACATGCCGCGCTTCCTCAAGCGGGTCAGCGCCGTCGACGTCCCAGGCGCGGCGCTGCTCGATGACGACCATCCTCGTCCAGGTCGTCCTTGTCGTGACGATGTTCTCCGAGGACGCCTTCAACTTCGCGCTCGACCTCACCAGTGCCTTGACCCTGATCCCGTTCCTGCTCGCGGCCGGCTACGCGCTCAAGCTGGTGCTGACCCGCGAGACCTACGACGAGCAACCCCGGGGCTATGCCCGCGAGCTGATCGTCGCCGTGCTTGCGACCATCTACACGGCCTTCTTGCTGTTCGCGGCCGGACCGCGGTTCCTCCTGCTCTCTTTCATCATCTATGCCCCGGCATCGATCCTGTTCGTGATGGCGCGCCGCGAGCAGGGTCGCAGGCTGTTCTCGGCTCCCGAGCTGGTCATCCTGGCGATCTCGATCGCCGGGGCCGTGGCCGGCGTCGTCGCCCTCGTCACGGGCTGGATCGTCATCTGACCCGGATACCACACCACCGAGAGGAAGCCATGGTCACCACCAACAGCAACGTGAGCTCCACCTACGGTGTCCACTCCGAGGTGGGCCGGCTGCACAGGGTCCTGGTCTGTGCCCCCGGCCTCGCCCACCGGCGGCTCACGCCGACCAACAACGACAGCCTGCTCTTCGACGACGTGATGTGGGTCGAGAACGCCCAGCGCGACCACGCCGACTTCGTCAACAAGATGACCCAGCGCGGCGTCGAGGTGATCGAGCTCCACGCCCTCCTGGCCGAGACGCTGGACATCGACGGCGCCCGGGACTGGCTGCTCGACCGAAAGATCGTCCCGAACCAGGTCGGCATCGGTCTCGTCGACGACACCCGCGCGTTCCTGGAGTCCCTCGACTCCGCCAAGCTCGCCGAATACCTGATCGGCGGGCTCGCGACCGCCGACCTCCCGGAGGACTACCGGGGCGGTGGGTACGTCGCCCTGGCCCGCGAGACGGCAGGGGTCAGGGAGTACCTCATGCCTCCGCTGCCTTGTCGCTATAATAGCGATCCATCTCGGGCGTAT
>CAVZAZ010000009.1:0-219489 GCA_963773355.1 uncultured Actinomycetota bacterium
AACTTCATCACCAGCCGATTGAAATCGTCTGGGCGCTCCAGCGGCAGCACGTGTGATGAGCCGTCGCCTGTGACGATCTCGAGCCGGGCGCCGGGGATCCCGGCGGCCACCTCGCGCGCGATCCACGGCGGAGTCAGCAGATCCTGCTCACCGACGATCACCAGTGTGGCGGCCTGGATGTCGCCGAGCCGGTCGAGGGCGTCGAAATGCAGGTACGCCTGGGACTGGCGGTCGTAGGCCTCGGGCTCGACCGGGTTCGGATTGCTGGCCAGCAGCGCGGCCGTCTCCTGGACCGCTTGCTGGTTGCGAAGGAAGGTCGAAGAGAACAGCCAGGTGAACTGCTGACTGCCGAAGATCTCGCCGCCGGGGTCATGGGACTTGACCCAGTTCCAGATGGAGATCGGGTCGACGGTGCTGCGAGCAGGCGCCGCTCCCGGACCCGCCAGCACCAGCCGGTCCAGACGATCCGCATGCCGCAGCGCGAACTCCATCCCGATCATGCTTCCCATCGACAGGCCCAGCAGGTGCGTACGGCGGATGTCGAGCGCGTCGAGGAGCCCGGCCAGGTCGTCTGCCATGTCCGCGATGTCGTAGGGGTGATCGGCCCGGGAGCTGCGGCCGGCATCGCGGTTGTCGAGAAGGACGACTCGGAAGCGGGTGGAGAGAGCGGGGACTTGTTGCAACGTCCACAACGACGAGTCGTATCCGATCCCCATCACCAGGACCAGTGGCGGGCCGTCTCCGTGGATCTCGTAGAACAGGTCCTGCCCGTTGGTGCGGACGGTTCCCGACTGCGGGGCGTGCGTGGAGCTCGCGGACGTCTGTTCCGTGGTCGACGTGGCGGTTGCGCTGTTCATGGGATCTCCTCAGGGTTGACTTGTTGGGTCGAGACTTCTTGTCGCTGACCCAGATGCGTGAGCGAGACTGTTACGGCGGTGACTCGCACGGTTACGGTCGATGCCGACCCGGCCACGTGCGGCCGAGGACAGGGAGGCGTGCGATGAGCGACGGCGCTGGTCCTGGCCTCGTCGAACGCGGCCATGCCGCGGCAGCCCGGGGCGAGTGGCAGGACGCCTTCGACCTCCTCATGGAGGCGGACGCGGCGGGCGTCCTCTCAGCCGCCGACCTACCTGCGCTCGGCCGAGGTCGCCTACGCCGCCGGCCATCTCGACGTGACCATCGAGGCGTGGGAGCGCGCCCACGCGGCATGCCTGAGGGTCGATGACCAGGTCGCTGCCGCGGGAGCAGCCGTTCGCGTGGCGATGCACCTGCTCTTCGACACGGCTCTGATGGCACCCGTGCGGGGGTGGTTGGCGCGAGCGGAGGGGCTACTCGAAGGGCGCGACGAGGCGCCGGAGCACGCATGGTTCGCGGTCGTCCGTGCGTACGAGCGGATGCTGACCGGCGACCTGACCGGCGCGCACCAGTGGGCGCGGCAAGCCATCGACGTGGGTTCGACACGTGCCCCGGCTGCCGCTGCCATCGGTCGGGTGGCAGAGGCCCGCCTGCTCATCCTGGACGGCGAAGTCCAGCCGGGCCTGGCGCTGCTCGATGAAGCCGGCGCGGCGGCGCTCTCCGGGAACCTCGATCCGCTCTCGACGGGGATCGTCTACTGCGAGCTCGTGTGCGCCCTGCAGGGCCTCGCCCAGTACGACGTCGCAGAGGAATGGACCGAGGCAATGGAGCGGTGGTGCGAGACCAACGCCATCGGCAGCCTTCACGGGCGCTGCCGCGTCCACCGCGCGGAGATCCTCAGGCTGCGCGGGGCGTGCAACGAGGCAGAGAGTCAGGCACTCATGGCTTGCGAGGAACTCCGGGTCCACCTGCGACGTGAGCTCGGGTGGCCGCTGAACGAGCTCGGCCGGATCCGCCTTCACATGGGCGACATCGCGGGCGCGGAGGAAGCACTGCTGGCCGCTCATCGTGCAGGATGGGATCCGCAACCGGGTCTTGCGCTGGTGCGTCTGGCCCAAGGCGACGCGGGCACGGCGACGGCATCCATCCGGGATGCCCTCGAACGCCCGATGCGCCTGCCGTCGAAGGAGCGGCCACCGAACAACGATCTGCAGCGCGCTCCCCTGCTCGAGGCGCTGGTCGAGATCGAGATCGACGGCCGGCGACATCGACCGGCGCCCGATTGGCAGCAGACGAGCTGGACCTCATAGCCGCGCGGTTCGCGAGCAAAGCCCTGGTCGCCGGGGCCGCCCTCGCTCGCGGACGGGTGTTGCTCGCCGACGGCGACTCGGCCGGCGCGGAACAGTCGATTGTCGGAAGCGGTGCGACTCTGGAACGAAGTGGGTGCGCCGTACGAGGCGTCACGCGCGCGCCTGGACCTGGCCGCGGCCCACGCTGCCAGCGGCAGCGAGCACCGCGCGACCCTGGAGCGCCAGGCGGCCCGCACGATCCTCGACGGCATCGAGGCCGCGCCGTCGGTGACCCCACTGGTCGAGCACCTTCATGCACCCGCAGCCCAGCCGGGTGCCAGCCTTAGCGCCTTTCACCGCGAGGGGGACTACTGGACCGTGACCTTCGACGGGCACACCGACCGGATACGCGACCTCAAGGGCATGCGATACCTCGCCCGGCTTCTCGCCGATCCGGGACGGGAGTATCACGTGCTCGATCTCGTTGCCGCCGAGACGGCAGGCAATGCACACGCCGACAGACATGCAGGGGCCACCCCGCCGCGCTCGGTCTTCGGCGACGCGGGCGAGCTCCTCGACCCGAAAGCCAAGAATGCCTACCGGAGACGCCTCGCAGAGATCGACGACGACCTCGAGCAAGCCCGCGCCACCGGGGACACCGAGCGCGCCGCGCAGGCCGACGCCGAACGCGAGTTCCTCATTCGCGAGCTTGCCCGCGCATTTGGCTTGAGTGGTGTCGCGCGCCGAGCCGCGTCCGCCTCGGAACGCGCTCGAGCCAGCGTGACCCGCGCCGTCCGCCAGGCGATAGCCCGGATCGGTGAACACCATCCCGAACTGGGCGAGCACCTCAGCCGTACCATCCGTACCGGCACCTACTGCGCCTACCTCCCGGACCCGCGTGCACCCGCGGGGTGGCGGGTTTGACAACAATCCCCGCCGGGTCAAGCGGCCGGATGACCGTGCTGAGCGCGGCCAGTCACGGCAGGGCACCGCAGCCCCGTGACCAATCGGTAACCAATCGGATCGCAAGGACGGCGAAGGCCCCACCCGAAGCAGATCGGGAAGGGCCTCTCACCTGCGATAACACTGGTACGCCATCAGGGACTCGAACCCCGAACCCGCTGATTAAGAGTCAGCTGCTCTGCCAATTGAGCTAATGGCGCGCGTTGTGAAGCGACGCCAACTCTATCAGCGGGCGGGAGCCTCGAAAATCGGCGGAGAGGGTCTCGAGACGGTCGCTGGCGATCCTCGGTCAACCACCGAGAGTGGCGAGCACGGCCTGGGCTGCGTTGTGTCCGCCGATGCCGGAGACGGCCCCGCCGCGGCGGGCACCGGAGCCGCAGACGAGCACCGACGGGACGTCGGTCTGGACCCCCCATTGGCGCGCCGGAGTGTCGAGGAGTGCCCGGTTGGGGGCCCATGGCCAGTCGAGGTCGCCGTGGAAGATGTGCCCGCCGGGCATGGCCAGGTCGGCTTCGACTTCCTGGGGGATCTTCGCCTCGATGCAGGGCTCGCCGTCGGCGTCGGTGGCGACGCAGGTCTCGATCGGGTCGACCAGGTGCTCGTTGAGCTGGGCGATGACTCGCGACACCGCCAGCCGCTTGGTGTCGAGGGGGTCGGCGTCGAACAGCGCCGCCGGCAGGTGCCGCCCGAAGTAGGTCAGGGTGTGCGTCCCCAGGGCGGCCCCGCCGAGGATCGAGGGGTCGCTCAGCGAGTGGCAGTGGAACTCGCCGGGCAGCACCGTGGGCACCTCGCCCGCCGCGGCCTCGGCGTACGCCGCCTCGAGCTGCGGGTAGTCCTCGCCCAGGTGGAGGTCGCCGGCGAAGGCGACCGCCGGGTCGAGGCCCGACTTCAGCGCGTGGCAGCGGGTCGAGCAGGAAGTTGATCTTGATCTGGGCGCCGGCGGGCTTGGTGGAGTGGTCATCCGGTTCGCCCATCAGGATCCGGAGCACCCAGGGCGCGATGCTCCCCAGCACGAATCGGCTGGAGATCGTGTGCGTGGTCGTGCCGTCGTGCCACGACACCTCGGCGCCGTCGTCGCCGCCCCGGATGGCGCTGACCCCCGCGCCGAGGACGATCTCGGCCCCGCCCTCCTGCGCCGCCCGGGCCACGCTCGCGGTCACGGCCCCCATGCCGCCCACGGGGACCCGCTCCTCGCCGGTGCCGTTGCCGATCAGGTGGTAGAGCAGGCAGCGGTTCTGGATGAGTGAAGGCTCGTGCATCGACGCGAAGGTGCCGATCAGCGCGGGGGCCGCCACCAGACCTCGAACGGTGTCGTCGGTGAACCGCGACTCGATGGTCTCGCCGAGCGGCGTCGCGACCAGGTCGCGCCAGATCCCGGGGTCCACCCGCTCCCGGATCTCGCGCTCCGTGGGCAGTGGCGAGAGCAGCGTCGGCGCCACGACGTGGGCCAGGTCAGCGACGTCGGCGTGGAACTCCCGCCACGCGTCGTACTCCTGCGTCCCACCTGTCAGCGCCTCGAACGACGCCGCTGTGGCCGGACCCGCCGGGTGCTCCACCAAGAGGCCGCCCGGCTTGCCGTCGCGCAGCGTCGGTGTGTACGACGCGGTGGTGCGCGAGGCTGAAGGCGATGTCGAGCTCGAGCTCCTCGACGATCCGGTCGGGAAGCAGGGACACGAGGTCGGCGTACCTCGACAGTCGGGCGTCGTGGCCGCTGAACGCCTGGACGGACACCGCCGCACCTCCGACGTGTCCCAGCCGCTCGAGCACGACCACGGAGAGGCCGGCGCGCGCGAGGTAGGCGGCGGCGACGAGACCGTTGTGCCCACCTCCGACCACGACCACGTCGTAGCTGCTCCCTGGCAGTACTCACCCGAACCCATGCCTCGTCCGGCACGTTCGTCGTTGCAACGGCGGCGCTGCGGAGGCACAGCCCTCGCCGTCGGTCCTGGACTCAAAAGCGCCTGCGGAATATGCAACATTCAACTACGGTTGAGGGGGCGAGGAGAGGAAGCGCGCATGCCCGCGATCACCGTCGAGGACCTGACCACCCTGGACCGGCTGCCCCAGCCCGGCCTGGGCGACCAGCCCCGCCCGGTCTGGCAGGTGACCACCGCACCGGAGGGCTTCGAAGGGGAGGGCTTCCCGGTCCGCCGCGCCTTTGCGGGCGTCGACCTCGCCCACCTCGATCCGTTCATCATGATGGACCAGATGGGCGAGGTGGACTACGCACCCGGCGAGCCCAAGGGCACACCGTGGCACCCGCACCGCGGCTTCGAGACCGTCACCTACATGATCGACGGCGTCTTCGAACACCAGGACTCCCACGGCGGCGGCGGCACGATCACCAACGGCGACACCCAGTGGATGACCGCCGGGGCCGGCATCCTCCACATCGAGACACCGCCGGAGTGGCTCGTCGAGGCCGGCGGTCTGTTCCACGGCATCCAGCTCTGGGTGAACCTGCCGCGGGACGCGAAGATGACCGCGCCCAGGTACCAGGACATCCACTCCGGAGAGGTCGCGCTGGTGACGTCGTACGACGCCGGGGCGCTGGTGCGGGTCATCGCCGGCGCGGTCGGTGGTCACGCAGGTCCCGGGTCGACCCACACGCCGATGGCGCTCGTGCACGCCACCGTCGAGCCCGGCGCCCGCCTCGACCTGCCCTGGAACGTCGACTTCAACGCACTGGTCTACGTCCTCAACGGGCAGGGCACCGTCGGCACCGATGCGCACCCCATCCACACCGGGCAGACCGCCGCCCTCGGCGCCGGTGACTATCTCTCCGTGACCGCGAACGGCACCCAAGAAGCGCGTTCGCCCAAGCTCGACGTGATCGTGGTCGGCGGTCGGCCGATCCGCGAGCCGCTGGCCTGGGCCGGCCCGTTCGTGATGAACAGCAAGTCCGAGGTCATCCAGGCCTACGAGGACTTCCAGCAGGGTCGGTTCGGGCACATCCCGGCCTGAACTGAGGACCGGTTCCTTGGTCGTCGGACTGCCGTGACCTCCGGGCCGCCGGCTAAGGCGCCCGCGCCCGGATCTGAGGTGCAACCCCTGTGACGTAGGGCTCCTCAGCCGATGAGACCCCCTCCCCCGGTTCCTAGCGTCGAGAGCGCCCACCGACCTGGTGGGTACATCTCGAAAGGAACCAGTCACATGAAGAGCCGCACAACCATCCTGGTGATGCTCGCGGCAGTTGCGACGATGCTCGTCGTGCTGAATCCGGGCGGCACTCAGGCACAAGAGGGACAGGCCGCCGCAGCGGCCGTCACCTGCAACTTCAAGCCGGCGACCATCGTCGGCACCAACGGGAACGACACCATCAACGGGACCGCAGGGCCAGATGTCATCCACGCCCGCGCGGGCAACGACCTGGTCAGATCGCTCGGCGACGACGACACGGTCTGCCTCGGCACCGGCCGCGACATCGTCAAGGGCGGCGCCGGCGACGACACGTTCGCTTCCGAGGCCGTTCTGGACGGACAGGACAACTTCGTGGGCGACGCCGGACGCGACGTGGTCAGGTACTCCGCGCGGTCCGTCGGCGTGGACGTCCGGATCGACGGTGCTCCCAACGACGGCCAGACGGGTGAACGGGACGATGTCGAGCTGTCCGTCGAGGATGTCGTCGGGACCCCTGCGGACGACTTCATCGTCGGCAGCGAGTTCGGCAACGGACTGTTCGGTGGCAACGGTGACGACGACCTCCGCGGCAACGTGGGCAACGACTCCATCAGCGGCGGCAACGACAACGACCAGCTCATCGGCAACGCCGGCGACGACTTCATGTTCGGCAACGCGGGTGACGACACGTCCATCGCCGCTGCCGTCGCGGACGGCGCGGACTTCTTCGAGGGCTCGGTCGGCCTGGACACCATGTCGTACGAGGGCAGGGCTCTCCAGGTGGTGGTCACGATCAACAACGTCGCCAACGACGGCGGCCTCGGCGAGGGGGACGACATCAGGCTCGACGTCGAGAACGTCTCCGGGGGCAGCGGGAACGACATCCTCAACGCCACGTCGTTCCAGGCCGAACCGAACAAGCTGAAGGGGAATGGAGGCGCCGACATCCTCAACACCAGGGACGCGCCGTTCCTGGCGGGTGACTTCGCGGACGGAGGAAGCTCCGCCGACGTGTGTTTCACCGACGCCGACGACATCCGGATCAGCTGCGAGCAGTGAACCGCTGAGGGGCACGTGTGTGCCCGGGCGCCTGCACCGCTCCACGGGGTGGACGTCCGGGCACCCGGTCATGTCCGGTCCGGTCCCTGGGACGTCGATCGGTAGGGTCGCCTCACCATGGGCCGGATCAACCGCGACGCACACGGCATCCCGCATCTCCGGGCCGACGACGTCGACGACCTCGCTCGCGTTCAGGGCTGGGTCACGGCGCGGGACCGGACCTGGCAGCTGGAGTACCAGAGACGCCGGGCGACCGGCACCACCGCCGAGGTGCTCGGCCGGCCGGCTGTCGCGTGGGACCGGCTCGCTCGACGGACCCGGATCGTCGACACCGCGCGCCGGGCACTTCGACTCGCTCCGACCCGAGACCCGCGCATTCGTGGCGTCGTACGTCGGCGGCGTCAACGCCGGGCTCGAGTCCTGCCGGGAATCCGGATCCGAGGAGCTCACGCGACTCGAGATCGTCGCGGAACCATGGCAGGACTGGACGCCGATCGGGGTGTTCCTCGCCCAGCACCTGCTCTTCGGCAGCTTCCCCGGCAAGCTCTGGGCGCACCACGCCCGCGACGTGCTCGGTGACGACGCGTGGCTGCTGTCTCACGAAGGCCCACTCACCAGCGGAAGCAACGCGTGGGCGGTCGGTGGCGGCCGCACCGCCTCGGGACTGCCGTTGATCGGCGGTGACCCCCACCGGAACTTCGAGTCGCCCGGCGTCTACCAGCAGGTGCGTCTGGCCTGTCCGCAGTTCGACGTCGTCGGGTTCGCCTTCCCCGGCGTGCCAGGGGTGCAGCACTTCGCCCACGCCGGCGACGTGGCGTGGGCGATCACGAACGCGGCGGCTGACTACCAGGATGTGTACGCAGAGCGGCTGCGGCGCTCGGATGCCGGCATCGAGGCGCTGGGTCCCGGTGGATGGGAGCTGGTCGACGCGCACTCCGAGGAGATCGGTGTTCGCGGCTCTGCGCCCGAGCCGGTGGAGGTCATCACGACCGAGCGCGGCCCGGTGTTCGACGGCGGTCCGGATCGAGGGGAGGGGCTCAGCCTGCGGGCCGCGTCCACGGTCCTGGGCGACGCCGGCTTCGACGCGCTCCTCCCGCTCCTGCATGCCCGGACCACGGACGACGTCGACGGCGCGCTCGACCGATGGGTCGAGCCGGTCAACAACGTCGTGATCGCCGATCGGGCGGGCACGGTCCGCTACCGGGTAGCCGGCCGGATCCCCCAGCGCGCCGACGGAAACCGGCGCGGCATCGTCGACGCGACCGACCCGTCCACCGCCTGGTCCGGCTGGCTGGACTCCCTGCCGCGCACCGAGGTGAGCGCGGACGGTCAGGTCGTGACCGCGAATGAACGCCGCGGCTCCGAGAGCGAGCCGATCGGCACCGTCTTCGCCCCGCCGTACCGGGCCGACCGACTGCACGCACTGCTCGAGGGCCGCGACGATCTCGGTCCCGATGACTTCGCGCGCTTCCACAACGACACAGCGCTGGCCACGGCGCCCGACTTCCAGGACCTCGTGCGCGGACTCTCGCCTGGACCAACCGGCGCTCGGGTCCGAGACACCATCGTCGACTGGGATGGGCGGATGGACGCCGCGTCGACCGGCGCGGCGGCGCTCGCGGCGTGGCGTTCCGCGTTCGCCAGCCGGGTCGCAGCAGAGCTGGTCTTCGCACCGCTCGCCGACCACGACCACGACCTCGTCCTCGACCCGTGGTTCGACGTGACCGCGCGGATCGGGCTGGCCCTGGAGCACATCATCGCGGTCGACCGGCCGTTCGGCATCGACGTGCGCGCGTTGGCGACCGCCGCACTCGACGACGTCGAGGACCACGCTGCGACCTGGGGAGACTCGCACGTCGTGACGGCGATCCACGCCTTCGATGTCGCGGACGCTGATCTCCAGCCGCCCTCGATCCCGGAGCTACCCGTCGACGGCGACACGGACTGCGTCCGATGCACCGGGTCCCTGCCGGGGGTGACCGACGAGGCCTACCGCGGCTCGGTGGCACGCTACGTCTGGGACCTCGCCGACCCGGCCGCGGGAGGGTGGGTGGTGCCGCTCGGTGCCGCCGGAGACCCCGGCCATCCCCACCATCACGACCAGCTTTCCTACTGGGTCGCCGGAGACCTGGTGCCGATCGTCGCCGACTGGGACCGGCTCACCGAGCAGCAGGACTGACGTCCTTCTCGAACCACGCCTGCGCGTAGGGGTTGTCGTTGTACCGCCCGGTGGCCTGGTAGCCCGCTCTCTCGTACATCGCGATCGCCTCGAGCAGCGTGCCGTTGGTGTCGAGGCGGACCCGCCTGGCGCCCAGTCGGGTCGCTTCGTCCTCGAGCCGGCGCAGCAGCCGCGAGCCCAGGCCGGCGCCGCGCCAGTGGTCGTGCACCCACATCCGCTTGATCTCGCACACGCCCGGCTCCAGCCGCTGGACGCCACCGCACGCCACGGGGTCGCCCTCGCTGACGGCGACGACGAAGACACCGTGCGGGGCCGACATCGCGGCCGCATCCGCGGTGAAGGCGTCACCGGGGTCGAAGCCGCTCTCGAAGCGACGGTCCAGCTCGGCGAAGTAGTTGCCGAGCGCGGCCACGGCCTCGGGCGCCGACGGATCGACGCCCTCCAGGGTCACCGTCGCGGCCCGGACCAGGAGGTCCGCCGTGGCCAGCGCGTCGGTCAGCCGCTGCCGCTGGCGCTCGGTGAGCGGCTCGACGAGGTGCTTGGCCAGCTGCTCGGATCGGTCGTCCAGGTTGCGCCAGGTCGTATGACCCTTCTTCGTCAGCCCTACTGTCCGCCGCCGGCGGTCGGCCGGATCGGGCCCGATCTCCACCAGTCCGGTGTCCTCCAGTCGGCGGAGCAGCCGACTGAGGTAGCCCGAGTCGAGACCGAGTCGGGTCCGCAGCCGGTGCACGGTGGTCGGCTCGGCACCGACCTCGAACAGCAACCGGGCGCTGCCCAACGGGAGGCCGAGGCCCAGGAAGGACTCGTCGAGGGCGCCGATCCGCTGGGTGTAGCTGCGGTTGAACCGGCGCAGGGTGCTGGTGTGGACGTCGTACGACATTCTCTGACTTTAGTCAGAGAAATCGGCTGACGCATTGACGGGTTGAACGGCCGAGAATGCATCGAGCCCCTGACCAGGCTTGCGCGGGTCAGGGGCTCGAGCGCCGGGGTGAGTAACGGGACTTGAACCCGCGACATCCGCGACCACAACGCGGCGCTCTACCAGCTGAGCTATACCCACCATGAGGCTCCGGGAGTGCCGGAGCCGCTGAGAATTGTAGCGGGATCAGGCGCCGGCGCCCGCATCGGGCGCGTCGTCCTCGGGCTTCCCGGTGAGGGACCCGCCGTGTCGGGCGGCGAGGATCCGGGCGGTGTCGCTGTCGGGCCCCGGAGGGGGCACGAACACGGCCTCCCGGTAGTAGCGCAGCTCCTCGATGCTCTCGCGGATGTCGGCCAGGGCGCGGTGGTTGCCGCGCTTGGCCGGGGCCTGGAAGTAAGCGCGCGGGAACCACCGCCGCGACAGCTCCTTGATCGAGGAGACGTCGACGATCCGGTAGTGCAGGAACGACTCGAGATGGGGCATGTCCCTGGCGAGGAACGACCGGTCGGTGGCGACGGTGTTGCCGGCGAGGGGTGGTCGGCTGTTCTCGGGGCAGTGCTCCTGGACGTACTCCAGCACCTGCCGCTCCGCCTCCTCGAGGGTGAGCCCCTGGTCGAGCTCGACGAGCAACCCGGAGGTCTCGTGCATGGTGCGCACGAAGTCGTTCATCTGGTCCAGGGCCTCGGCGGGAGGTTTGACCACCAGGTCCACGCCCTCGCCCAGGACGTTGAGGTCGAAGTCGGTCACGAGCGCCGCGACCTCGATCAGCGCGTCGGCGGTCAGATCGAGGCCGGTCATCTCGCAGTCGATCCAGACCAGTCGTTCGTTCACGCACGTCACCCTACTGTCCGGGGCGGGACTCTCAGGCTGGACTCAGCCGGGGCGTCTAGGCTCGACCGTGTGAGGGAGTGGTTCGGGCTACTGGCACGCGTGGTCACCGGTGGGGTGTGGCTCGCCGCCGGACTACTCAAGCTGCCGGACCCGGCGGCCAGCGTCCGGGCGGTTCGGGCCTACGACCTGCTGCCCGAGTCGATCGTCCCAGCGGTCGGCCACCTGTTGCCGGTGCTCGAGGTGGTGCTGGGCGCGTGTCTGCTAGTGGGCGTGCTGACGCGCGGCGCCGGGCTGGTCTCGGCGCTGCTCAACCTGGCGTTCATCGCGGCCATCGCGTCGGTCTGGGCCCGTGGGATCGAGATCGAATGTGGGTGCTTCGGCGGAGGCGGTGCGAAGGAGGGTGCGTCGTCGGCGTACCCGTGGGAGATCGCTCGCGACGCCGGCCTGTTCCTCCTGTCCGTCTATCTCGTCTGGTCGCCGCGCACCCGGCTGGCGCTCGACAACCTGATCTTCCCCAGACCCGAAGGGCACGACGATGTCGAAGAAGAACGCACAGCTGTCCAAGGCTGAACGCGCGGCCGCCGTCAGGCGCGAGCACGAGCGCCGGGAGCGCGTCCGTCAGCTGCTGGTGGTCGGCGGCGTCGTGCTCGCGATCATCGCGATCGTGGTGGTGGGCTTCCTGGTCCAGAGCAACAGGGACACGACCGGAGAGACGGCGGACGCACCCGCCGGCGGCACCGAGACCTACGGCGTGACGATCGGCCCCGACGATGCGCCAGTGAAGGTGGTCGTCTACGAGGACTTCCTGTGCCCGGTGTGCGGGATCTTCGAGGGCGAGACCCGCCACCGGCTCCAGCAGCTCGCCGACGACGGCGACGTCCAGGTCGAGTACCGCCCGTTCAACCTGCTCAGTCAGCTGGGCGACTACTCACTGCGGGCGACCAACGCCTTCGCCGCCGTCCTCGACGCGGCTGGCCCGGAGGTCGCCATGGAGTTCCACGACAGGTTGTTCGCCGCCCAGCCGCCGGAGTCCGGACCCTTTCCCGAAGACAGCGAGCTGGTCGCGCTTGCCGTGGAGGCCGGTGCGGACGAGGCCGAGGTGGCCGACGCGATCCACAAGCTGTCCTTCGAGCAATGGGTCGTCAACGCTACCGACCAGGCGTCGAAGGCTGGTGTCGTTGGCACCCCGACCGTCGTGGTGAACGACGAAGTGGTCGAGGGTGCCGATCCGGGTGCCGTGATCGACTCGATGTTCGAGCGGATCGAGGCGGCCTGACAGACTGCGCCGGGTGAGCCACACGCACAACCTGTCGGCGTTCATCGCCGGCCTGCCGAAGGCCGAGCTGCACGTCCACCACGTCGGGTCGGCCTCCGCCCGGATCGTCGGCGAGCTCGCCGCTCGACACCCCGGCGTCGTGCCCAGCGACCCAGAGGAGCTGCGGAGGTTCTACGAGTTCCGCGACTTCGCGCACTTCATCGAGGTCTATCTGGCGGTCGTCGACCTGATCCGAACACCCGAAGACGTGCGGCTGCTGACCTACGAGGTGGCCCGCGAAATGGCTGGCCAGCAGATCCGGTACGCCGAGCTGACTTGCACGCCGTACACCTCCGTGCGCCCGCACGACGACGGTCGTGGGATCCCGATCGAGGCCTATACCGAGGCGATCGAGGACGCGAGGGTGGCGGCCGAGCGGGACTTCGGGCTGGTGCTGCGCTGGATCTACGACATCCCAGGTGAGGCCGGCGTCCCGTCCGCCGACGCCACCTTGGACTTCGCGCTCCACCACCCGCCCGACGCCCTTGTCGGGTTCGGGCTCGGCGGGCCCGAGGTCGGCGTGGCCCGGACCCAGTTCAAGCCGCACTTCGACGCCGCACGGGCGGCCGGACTGCACAGCGTGCCGCACGCCGGCGAGACCACAGGCCCCGGGACGATCTGGGACGCCCTGCGGTTGCTGGGCGCGGAGCGGATCGGGCACGGCACGACCGCGGTCGAGGACCCCGACCTGGTGGCGCACCTGGCGACGACCGGGATCGCGCTCGAGGTCTGTCCCTCCTCGAACGTCGCCACCCGTGCTGTCGCCGCGATCGGCGATCATCCGATCGTCGCCTTCCGCGACGCCGGGGTGACGATCACCGTGAACTCCGACGACCCGCCGATGTTCGGCACCACCCTGAACCGCGAGTACGAGATCGCCGCGGAGTTGCTCGATCTCGACGAGGCCGGGGTCGCCGACCTGGCCCGGAACGCCGTCCGCTCGTCGTTCGCGGAGCAGTCGTTGCAGAGGTCGTTGCTAGCCGAGATCGACGAGTACGCGAAATAGTCAAGCCAGCCTCTTGTGCTGGGGTGATCGACGGGGATAGAACTGACCCGTCGGAAGGACTTCGGTCCGGAAGACGTCGAGGCCCCGCAAACTCATACTTTGCGGGGCCTCACCATTTGTATCCCGATCCGGTTGAGATTCTTCGCATTTGGCTGCGTGTCGGATGTGCGGGCGGTGCCCCGGGCCGAGGTGCTCCCGGCAGTGTGGGCGCGGCCCGACGCACAGGTGCGCCCCCGGCAGGACTCGAACCTGCGACCTAGAGATTAGAAGGCTCTTGCTCTATCCAGCTGAGCTACAGGGGCCAGGGCCGGCTCGTCGCCGGGTGACCCGGTCGTCACCACGTCGCCATCCACCAGCCCGCGGTCAGTATGCCGCAATCGCTCACTCGTCCTCGGACAAGCTGGCCCGAAGTTGTTGCCGTGGGAGGAGCCGTCCGAGTCAGGCTCCCCGGCCAGGGGTCTGCTGGCGGTGTTCTGCCGCTCCCACGGCGGTGACCCGCTCCTACCGCTTGAGGAACCCCTCCTTCTTCGCGATGGCGATCATCGCTGCCGCTCCGGCAGGCATCTCTCGCTGCGCCGACCGATCGGACCGGGCACCGGCAGGAAGCTCGGGTCGGCCCGGCGTGAAGAGCCAGACGTCGAACAGCGCGTCGAGCTGCTCGCCGGAGATCCGCTCGGCCAGCCGGATGAACTGCGCGATGGTCACGTTGTCCCCGGCCCGCGACTGGGCCCACACCCGGAGGGTCTTGAAGAAGTCGGCGTCCCCGACCTCCAGCCGCAGCGCGTGCAGGGTCATGGCGCCGCGGAAGTAGACCGGGAACTCGAACAGCTGGTCAGGCCCGGGATCACCGATGGTGATGTCCCACCACGGGTCGTCAGCGGGGATGAAGTCGTTGTAGAAGAAGTCGAAGGTCTCCTGCGCCGTGCCGAGACCCTCGCGCTCCGACCACAGCCACTCGGTGTAGTACGCGAAGCCCTCGTTGACCCAGATGTCGCTCCAGCGCTTCAGGGCCAGGCTGTCGCCGTACCACTGGTGTGCCAGCTCGTGCACGACCACTGAGTCTCCGTCCACGGAGTCGGTGAAGAAGTCCCGCGCGTAGATCGGCCGGGTCTGGGTCTCGAGCGCGAAGCCGAGGCCCTGGACGTCGTCGACGATGCCGCCGGCGGTGCGCCATGGGTACGGCCCGGCCACGCCCTCGAGGAAGTCGATGATCTCCGGCTGGCGGGCGAGGGAATCTGCGGCGATGTCGCCCGGTGGCGTCGGCACGTCTGCGACCGTGCCGACTCTCCAGTCGTTGTCGTTGCCGGGGCTCCCGGCCGGGGCTCCGGGGACGCTCCACCCTCCGAGTCCCGACTCGAAGGACGTGGTGCCTTCACCCGTCGACACGACGACGTCGTCGACGAACACCCCACCAGCCTGGACGCACGTCGTCACTGACGTAGCGTGATGGAGAGCTCGACGGTCTCCCCGGCGAACCCGACCGAGGTCGACGCGCCACCGCTCGACTCCGTCACTGGCGCCGGTGGCCGCCCACCAGACCCCGGTGTCGCCCGTGGGTCGGCAGGTGCCGGCTGCCTGGTCGACGGTCTGGTAGTGGTCGGAGATGAACGGGTGCATGTCCGGCCACAGCACGCAGGAGTTGCCCGTGGCCCGGGTGGTGTGCCCGTTGACGTCGCGCAGCGTCGTCCAGTCGTTCTGCGCCGACGGTGTGCGCCTCGACGAAGACGAAGTCCCAGTCCGGCTCGGTGTCCCGGCTCATGTCGAAGCTGGCGGTCGCTCCGCCGGCGGGAACGTCGATCTCGTGGGTCAACCGCTTGTACGAGCTGTCCGCAGCCTGCGAGACGGCGAACCGGGTGCCGGTCGACGGCGCGATCTGGTGGAAGAGGTCGGGGTCGATGGCGTCGACGTAGCGGATTCCGCCTGCCCGGTAGTGGTCCATCCGGAACTGGCCGACGTCCACGGTGGTGAGGTAGCTCGCCATCGGGTCCTTGGCCCGCCAGGTCCACGTCGTCCAACCGTGTCGGGTGCGCTTGCCGACCAGGTCACCGTTGGCGACCGACCTCGCGTCCCTTCGGCACGGTGACCCGGAAGGTGTACGACGCCTTGTCGGTCGGGTGGTCGTTCACCGGGAACCAGCTCGCCGCTACGTGCGGCTGGCCGGCGATGTCGAACCCGTCGTCCGTCGCGATGAAGCCGGCGCCGTCCAGCATCCGGGGCACCCCGCCGTACACGATCTTGACCGTGAACTGACGGTGCTTGCGGAGCGCGTGCCGGGGCACGACCTTGAGCTCGTGGGCGGTGCGCGACCAGTTGGCGGGTGTGCCGTTCACCTTGATCGCCGCGAACCTTCAGGCCCACGAGGTCGAGGTTGAACCTGCTCAGGTTCTTGGTGGCGCGCGCGTGGATCATCGCGTGACCGGCCAGCACGTCGGTCCTGGGCTGGTAGCGGAGGTCGAGGTCGTAGTGTGCGACGTCGTACCCGCCGTTGCCGTCCAGCGGGAAGTACGGGTCACCCACGCCCGGCGCCCCGGGACTCCCGGACCCGTGGTGTCGAGCCAGCGACGCCGGGGTCACCGACAAGGTGAGTGCGAGCACTCCTGCCGTGGCGATTGCGAACGTCCTGACTGGGTTCCTCATGCCGGCCTCCCCATACGGTCTCAGCGGATAAGTCCCTCCCACCCACCACAACCGGCCGGGCGCTCGCTGTCATCATCAATTCGCGGGACAGGCAACGTGCACCATCGAGCGATCCGATCGCCCAGGCGCGTTGCTGCGCGTCGGGCTCCCGAGGGTGCAAGATGCGCTTGTGCCGGAACGGCACGACGGGAAGTGAGGTGGCGTCATGGGCGACGGCAGTGATGCCACCATCTTCGTACTGGTGGTGGTCGGCCGACTGCTGCTACCCCTCCTGATCTTCCGGTTCCCGATCGTCGGAATCATGATCTGCCTCGTCCTGGACGGCATCGACCAGACGATCTTCCAGAAGTACACGGACCTGGACCTGAGCGGCTACCAGTCCTACGACAAGGCGCTCGACGTCTACTACCTCTCCCTGGCCTACATCGCCACCATGCGCAACTGGGTCAACCCGGGGGCGTGGGGAGTCGGAGCGTTCCTCTTCTTCTACCGGCTCGCGGGCGTGTTCGTCTTCGAGGTCAGCGGTGCCACCCACCGGGTCCTGCTCCTGATCTTCCCGAACACCTTCGAGTACTTCTTCATCTGCTACGAAGCGATCCGCTCCCGCTGGGACCCGATCCGCATCTCGCGGCACTTCTGGCTCTGGGCGGCCGCACTGATCTGGGTGTTCATCAAGCTTCCGCAGGAGTACTGGATCCACGTCGCGAAGCTCGACGTGACGGACACGGTCAGGGACTACCCCGTGCAGTCCTTGTTGGTCTTCCTCCTCCTGGGGGCGTTGATCGTGACGGCATTCCTCGTGGGCCGGAAGCGAGTCAAGCCGACCGATCACTCGTGGCAGATCTCGGCCCCGCCGTTGCCCGAGGAGATGGACGAGCTCAAGGAGCGGCAGGCCTTCCGCGTCGCGCACGGTCGGGTCTTCGACTGGTGGCTGCTGGAGAAGATCGTCCTCATCGCGCTCGTCTGCTCGATCTTCGTGCAGATCCTTCCCGGCCTGAACGCAAGCGTGCTTCAGATCAGCGCGGGCGTGGCGGCTCTGGTGATCGTCAACAGCTTCGTCTCCCTGCTGACGGCCCGCCGCGGCTGGGGCGTCCAGTCCGCGCTGTGGACCTTCGTGGGCCTGGCCGGGTTCAACATCGCCTTCGTCGGGGCGGCCGAGTGGCTGCTCGGGGCCGGCGACGACTTCGAGTCCGCGGACGGCACCTTCTTCATCCTGCTGCTCACGCTGATCGTGTCGACGTACGACCGGTACCGGCCGGTTCTCGAGACCAGGCTCGGACGGTCGCCGGTGCCGCAGCAGTCGTGACCGGAATGTCGAGCATCCGGGCCACTTGCCGGACGAAGTGGTTCGCGGGCCGACCGGGCTGACGGCCGAACAGCACGCGAGGTGCCTGACTGCGGGTCTCCACGACGCGGCCGTCGCGCAGAAGGTAACGATGGATCCGGTGCGCTGGAGGCCAGGGCAGGCCGTCGAGGCCGCGGTCGGCATCCACGAGGACACCACTCCGCCAGCCCAGCGGGATCGAGAGTGTCGACAGGGGTAGCGATCCCCGGCGCAGCAGCCTGACCACGGTCACGGGCCCGCGGTTCCGGTGTGAGAACACCCAGTGCGTGAAGGCCAGGTTGTCGACGTACCAGGTGCCGGGTTCGGGGCCGGTGAGGTCGAGGAGGCCGGCCGGCGCGGAGCCGAACAGGGACGAGCTGACGGATCGCAGCGTGGCATCCATCGCCTCGCGGGCAACGGACCGCTGACCGTTCGTGAAGTGTGCGGGCAGCCTGCCGCTCGGGCTGCCGGCGTGGAAGCGCACGAACCGCTCGACCACATCGTCGGCGGCTGCGGCCGAGGTCGCGGCACGGCGCAAGCCGGTCTCGTACGTCGACGCGACGGCCAGTGCCTCCCTGCGGGCGAGGTCGCGGTGGCGCTGGATCTCGTGCTGCTGGCACACCACCCGGTCCTGGAACATTCGCACGTGCATCCCGCACAGCGGGGTGCCGCACGTCGTGCAGTCGAGCAGGGCACGGTCGCCACAGGAGCAGTCGTCACCCGGGACTCGCGGCGCACCGGGACCGTTGAGGTGGCGGTGACCGCAGACGTCTCCTGCGGCCGGATGGTCGTCGGGCAGGACGGCCGCGCACTCCCACAGCTCGGCGGTGAGCCGCACTCCGTCCGTGCCCCCACACTCAGGGCAGCTCATACCGGGGACGGTAGGTGGCAGGTGCCGCCGCCTCTGGCTCCGACTCGCGGCGGCCTATACCAGCTGGTGTTGTTTACTCAGCGGCGCTGGGCGCCCATCCACTCCTCGACGTCCGCCGACGTGCGGGGGAGCGCGGCGGACAGGTTGCGGCAGCCCTCAGCGGTGACGAGGACGTCGTCCTCGATCCGGATCCCGATGCCGCGCAGCTCCTCGGGGACCAGCAGGTCGTCCTCCTGGAAGTAGAGGCCGGGCTCGACCGTGAGCACCATGCCCTCGGCCAGGGTGCCCTTCGGGTAGGCCTCCTCCGATGCCCGGCCGCAGTCGTGGACGTCCATGCCCAGCATGTGGCTGGTGCCATGGAGGGTCCACCGCGAGTACACCTTGCTGTCCGGCGACAGTGCCTCGTCGACAGGGACGGGCAGCAGGCCGAGGTCATCGAGCCCGTGGGCGAGCACCTTCATCGCGGCCTCGTGCGCGGCCGAGAAGGGCACGTCCGGCCGGACGGCCTGGATGCCGGCGTCCTGTGCGGCATACACGAGGTCGTAGAGCTCGCGCTGCACGTCGGTGAAGCGACCGTCGACCGGCAGGGTCCGGGTCACATCGGCGGTGTAGAGGTTGCGCCCCTCGACGCCCATGTCGAGCAGCACCAGCTCGCCCGGGGTGATCGGGCCCGAGTTGTCGATCCAGTGCAGCGTCGTGGCGTGCCTGCCGCCACCGACGATGGAGTCGTAGCCGATGTCGTTGCCCATCGCTCGTGCCCGCCGGAAGAACGTTCCCTCGATCCAGCGCTCGCCGTACTGGAGTACGGCGTCCCACTCGCGCACGGAGTCCTCGAAGCCGAGGGTCGTGATGTCACACGCCTCCTGGAGCTCGCCGACCTCCCACTCGTCCTTGAGCAGTCGCATCTCCGAAACCACCCGGGCGAAGTCCTCGTCCCGGGACTCGTCGGCCGGGACCAGGTCGTCCACGACGGACGAGATGCCGCGGTGCACCCGCGTCTTGCCCGATGCGGCCAGGGCCTGGGGGAGCTCGTCGATGTGGCGGACGGTGAGACCGAGCGAGGATGACATCTCGTGCAGGGAGGGTCGGCGCCCGGCCCACAGCTCGCCGTACTGCCGGTCCCTGAAGAACTCGTCGGTCTCGCGGGAGGACCGGGGTCGCGCGTACAGCACGGACTCGCCGTCATCGATCACGAGCACGGCGTCGGTGGTCTGGTTGCCCGAGAAGTAGGTGTGTGCGGTGTCCGGCCGGAACCGGTAGTCGGTGTCGTTGGACCGCACCTTGTACGTGCCGGCGGGCAGCACCAGGCGTTCGCCGGGGAACGCCTCTGCAAGGCGGGAACGGCGCTGTGTGGCGGGATCGGAGACGGGGTGAGGTGGCAGGTCCAGGTCACGGTCGCCCCATCCGGTTCGCATGAACGACTGCCAGGCCTCGGGGACCTTCGGGTCGTGCGACTCGGTCTTGGGTTGAGTTTGCGGCTGGACGGTCTCGGGGGTCGTGTCTTCGGTCACGGGGCCACTGTACGCCGCCGAATCGGGCCCGATCGGATACGACTACGCTTCCCATCATGCCGACCGGCCGCCGCGACAGCATTGCCTTCACGGTCGTCGTGACCGTGCTGGTGTGCCTCGGTGCGCTGTCGATTCTGGTGATCGTCGCGCTCTCGGGCGCCCCCGGTTCGATGGTGCTCGCGACGGGTCTGGCCGCTCTTCCTGTCGGCCCGCTGGTCGCCGGATACCTGTGGCTCGACCGCTACGAGCCGGAGCCCAAGCGGCTGCTGGCATCGGGTCTCCTGTGGGGCGGTTTCGTGGCTACGGCCGCCGCCCTCGTCCTCCAGGGAATCGGCGGCTTCGTCGTGGGCTTCACCGACGAGCAGACCCTGGCAATCGTCGCTCCCTTCACCGAGGAGTTCAGCAAGGGGCTCTTCCTGGTCCTGCTGATGTGGTGGCGGCGCGGAGAGTTCGACGGGCTTCTCGACGGCGTCGTGTATGCCGGCATGGTGGGCATCGGCTTCGCCTTCATCGAGAACATCCTCTATCTGGCTGCCGCCTACAACGGCACCGACGGGATGGGCCCGGGCGGCACGGAAGCGGTCACCACCGTCTTCATAGTCCGGTGCCTGTTCAGCCCGTTTGCCCACCCCTTGTTCACCACCTTCATCGGGATCGGGGTCGCGATCGCTGTCGGGTCGCGGAGCCGGGTGGTGCAGATTGCCGCCCCGCTCATCGGGTACGCCGCCGCCGTGGCCACGCATGCAATCTGGAACGCCTCGACGCTGTCGGGGGTCAGGAGCTTCGCCGGCGTCTACCTCGTGTTGATGGTGCCTGCGTTCATCACCCTTACCCTGCTCGCGATCTGGTGGCGCACCTCCGAACGACGAATGCTCGCCGTCGCCCTCCAGGATGCGTCGAAGCGCGGGTTGATCCCGGCCACCGACATCGAGTGGCTGGTGGATCTCGATGCCCGGCGCCGCAGCCGCGCCTTCGCCAGGGAGATCGGCGGGCAACGGACCGAGCAGGCCATGCGGGACTACCAACAGGCCGCCATCGAGCTCGGCTTCCTGCACCACCGCTACTTGCGGGGCACGGCACCGGCGGACTACGTCGAACGCGGGCAGGCATACGTGGACCGGATCAACGAGATCCGGCCTTACGTCGCGTTCCCGGGGCAGGTGGTCCCGCACCGATGAACGACGTCTCCCACAACCCCGACAGCCCTCCCGACGGCTTTGGTGACGGTACGCAGATGATCACCGCCCTGGTGCGGCTGCGCGGTGCCCTCCAACTGGTCCGCCTGCCGCTCGAGGTGCCAGGTGTGGCCGAGCAGCGCGCCCACGTGGGGGAGATGCTCGACCAGCTCGAGGACTACGTGATCCCGCGGGTGATGACGCTCGACGCCCCGCTCCTGGCCGTGGTGGGTGGCTCCACGGGCGCCGGCAAGTCAACGCTCGTCAACTCACTCGTGGGGCGCCGGGTCACGCAGACCGGCGTGCTGCGGCCGACCACACGGTCACCGGTCCTGGTGCACCACCCCGATGATGAGCGGTGGTTCGGGCAGGACCGACTGCTCCCCGACCTCGAGCGGGTGCACCGGAGCACCGACGACCCGGCCTCGTTGCAGTTGGTCAGCTCCGACACGGTCCCGGCCGGGTTGGCCATCCTCGATGCCCCCGACATCGACTCGGTCGAGGAGCGAAACCGGATCCTCGCGGCGCAGTTGCTCGCCGCCGCCGACCTGTGGCTCTTCGTCACGTCCGCCGCCCGGTACGCCGACCAGGTGCCCTGGGAGTTCCTGCGCCGGGCCGCGGAGCGCAGCGCCGCCGTCGCGATCGTGCTCGACCGAACCCCCGCAGACGCGATCGAGACCGTGTCGACCCACTTGGCCAGGATGCTCGCCAGCAGGGGCCTCAAGGACTCGCCCCTGTTCGTGGTGACGGAGGAGCCGGTCGATGACGACGGACTGGTCCCCGCGCCGGCCGTCGCGGACGTGAAGGCCTGGCTGGACTCGCTGGCCGCGGACGCCGAGGCCAGGTCGCTCGTGGTCAGGCAGACCCTGGAAGGCGCCATCCGCACGCTCACGTTGCGGACGCACGCGGTGGCGGACGCGGCGCGCGAGCAGGTGGCGGTCCTGAGCCGGCTGCGCCAGGACGCCGACTCTGCCTACGACGACGCCATCACGCAGGTGGCGAAGGCGTCGGCCGACGGAACCCTTCTCCGGGGTGAGGTGCTGGCACGCTGGCAGGAGTTCGTCGGGACCGGCGAGTTGCTCAAGTCCCTCGAGACCCGGGTCGGCCGGGTGCGCGACCGCATCGTCAACGCCGTCCGGGGCCGGCCACAGCAGGCGGAACGCGTCACCGTTGCCGTCGAGTCCGGGCTGGAGACGCTGATCCTGGAGCACGCGGAGGCCGCCGCGGAGCGCGCCGAGGGCTCGTGGCAGTCCCTGGCGCCGGGACAGGCGCTGCTCACGGAGGCCGGCGAGGACCTCGGCCGCGCGTCACGGGACTTCCGACGCCGGGCCGAGCGTGCTGTGCGGGACTGGCAGCAGGGCGTCCTGGAACTGGTCCGGACCGAGGGTGCCGACAAGCGCGGGGCAGCTCGCTTCCTCGCCTACGGCGTGAACGGTCTCTCGGTCGCTCTGATGATCGTGGTCTTCGCCCACACCGCCGGAGTGACCGGCGCCGAGGTGGGGATCGCCGGTGGATCGGCCGTCCTGGGCCAGAAGCTGCTCGAGGCCGTCTTCGGCGACCAGGCCGTACGCACACTGGCCGAGAAGGCGCGGGTGGACCTGGAGGCGCGGGTCCGGGCACTGCTCGACGACGAGCGTGCCCGCTACACCGATCTCCTCACCGCCCTCGAGGTTGAAGCCGACGTACCTGACCGACTTCGTGACGCCTCGCGGCGGGTCGACGACCTGCGATTTGCCGCCGGCAAGGCGGTCACATGACCTCGCTGCTCGACGGGGCGAGGAAGCTGGTGTCCCGGGGTTCTGACATCGGCGCCCGCATCGAGGGTCTCGACGCGGCCGAACGCGCGGCCCGGGGCCGCCTCGACGACGCCGTGTTGGATGACGTGCGTGCGGTCGTGAGCCGCGCCTCGGCTCGACTCCGGCTCTCGGCGGACCACACCGTCGTCGCGATCGCGGGTGCAACCGGGTCCGGCAAGTCCTCCACGTTCAATGCCCTGGCAGGCATCGACCTCGCAGCCGTCGGCGTCCGCCGCCCCACCACGTCCTGGGCGACCGCCTGCGTGTGGGGGAAGGACGGGGCCGTGGACCTCCTGGAGTGGCTCGAGATCCCGCCCCGCCACCAGGTCATGCGCGACTCGATGCTCGACACCGGTCGTGCGGACGACGCTCTCCGGGGCGTCGTACTCCTCGATCTGCCCGACCACGACTCCACCGAGGTGTCGCACCATCTCGAGGTCGACCGGCTGGTCCAGCTCGCGGACCTGATGGTGTGGGTGCTCGACCCCCAGAAGTACGCCGACGCCGCCCTGCACGACCGCTACCTCAAGCGGTTCGCCACCCACAAGGACGTCACCCTCGTGGCGCTCAACCACATCGACACCGTCCCCGACTCGGGACGGCGGTCGATGATGGACGACCTCCGCCGGTTGCTCGACGCCGACGGCCTCGACGGCGTGCCTCTCGTCGCCACCAGCGCCCGCACCGGTGCCGGGATCCCCGAGCTCCGGGCCGAGATCGTCCGGCGAGTGGACGCGAAGAAGTCCAGCCGGGCACGACTCCAGGCCGACGTGAAAGCGGCAGCGGCCCGCCTCGAGCAGGAATCCGGCACCGCCAAGGCCCGGGTCCTGTCTCCGGAACGCGTGGCCGCGCTCGACGACGCGCTCGCCGACGCGGCCGGCGTGCCCATCCTCGTCTCGGCCGTGGAGAGTTCCACCCGGCTGCGGGCCAACCGGGCAACCGGATGGCCGCTCGTGGCGTGGTTCTCCCGGCTCCGGCCGGACCCCCTCAAGCGGCTGCACCTCGATCTGGGCAGCGCCGGCAAGCACCTGACGGGGCGCTCCCGGACCTCAGTCCCGGAGCCGACCCAGGTGCAGCGGGCCCGGGTGGACACGGAGGTGCGCACCCTCGCTGAGGACGTCTCGGTCGGCCTCTCGCGACCCTGGGTGCATGCCGTCCGTTCGGCCTCGGTGTCCCGCCTGGACGACCTCGGGGACCGACTCGACAGCGCCCTCGGCGCCACCGATCTCGGCGTCGCACGGATCCCCGTCTGGGCCGGCGTGGTGCGGGCGCTGCAGTGGCTCCTGATCACCAGCGCTCTGCTGGGCGCTGCCTGGTTGGGGGTCCTGGCCGCCATGTCCTACCTCCGGGCACCCGAGCCCGACGTCCCGACGGTCGCGGGCTTCCCGGTCCCGACAGTGATGCTGATCGGCGGGGTCCTGGTCGGCGTCCTGCTCGCGTTGATCTGCCGGGGGCTGGTGTCCTGGACCGCGCGTCGTCGCGCAGCGGCCGCCGACCAACGGTTGCGGGGAGCCATGCGCCAGGTGTCCGCGGAGCTCGTCGTCGGCCCCGTCGAGCGGGAGCTGGAGGCCTACTCCGCCGTGCGGGCGGGTCTCGCCCAGGCGACCAAGTAGCCCGACGCAACGCCCGGGAACGCCCCACAGGGGCTGTCCACGACCCGGCGATCCACATGCCGGTTGCGACATGTCCCGCGATGTCGGCCCCGATCCTCAGGCTGGACCGCGTTCACCCATCAGACCAAGGAGGACCGATGAACGAATCCCTCATCACCCTGCAGGGCTGGCTCGGCAGCGACGTGTCGATTCGGCAGGCCGGCGAGTCGACAGTCGCCAGCTTCCGGTTGGGGTGCACCCCGCGCCGCTACCAGAAGAAGACGGACAGCTGGGTCGACGGCGACACGCAGTGGTACACCGTCAACGCCTGGCGGGCCCTGGCGGAGAACTGCGACGGCTCTCTGCGACGGGGCGACCCGGTCGTCGTGTCCGGACGCGTGAACGCCGAGACCTGGACGAACAAGGCGGGCATCGAGGTGACGTCGTTCTCGATCGACGCCAGCTTTGTCGGCCACGACCTCAACCGGGGCCGCAGCGAGTTCACGAAGACCGTGGCCCGGCCGGCCGCCGAGCCGGGCCCGGTGGCCGTCGAGGAGAGGCCGGGCGCGGAGGATCAGTCCGCGGCCTGAGGAGCGGGTTGGGAGCGCCCCGATCGGGCCCGGCGTTGCCTCCCCACGTAGGCTCCCGGGCCATGGCGGAATATGTGTTCACCCTGCGCAACGTGCGCAAGGCCCACGGCGACAAGGTCGTCCTCGACAACGTCACGCTGTCGTTCCTGCACGGGGCGAAGATCGGCGTGGTCGGCCCCAACGGGACCGGCAAGTCGTCGCTGCTCAAGATCATGGCGGGCCTCGACCACCCCAACAACGGCGACGCGATCATCGACCCCGAGGCCACCGTCGGCATGCTCCAGCAGGAGCCGCCGCTGAGCGAGGGCAAGACGGTCCTGGAGAACGTCGAGGAGGCAGTCCACGAGATCAAGGGCAAGCTGGACCGCTTCAACAAGATCTCCGAGGAGCTCGCCGACCCCGACGCCGACTACGACAAGCTGCTGGCCGAGATGGGCGACCTCCAGACCGACCTCGACCATGCCAACGCCTGGGACCTCGACAGCCGCCTCGACCAGGCCATGGATGCCCTGCGTTGCCCGCCGGGCGAAGAGCTGGTCGACCACCTCTCCGGCGGCGAGCGCCGTCGCGTCGCGCTGTGCAAGCTGCTGCTCCAGCAGCCCGACCTCTTGCTTCTCGACGAGCCCACGAACCATCTCGATGCCGAGTCGGTCCAGTGGCTGGAGAACCACCTCGCGGCCTATCCGGGCGCGGTGCTCGCCGTGACACACGACCGGTACTTCCTGGACAACGTCGCGCAGTGGATCCTGGAGCTCGACCGGGGCCGGACACACCCCTACGAGGGCAACTACTCGACGTACCTCGAGACCAAGAAGGACCGGCTCAAGATCGAGGGACAGAAGGACGCCAAGCGCGCCCGGATGCTCGAGAAGGAGCTCGAGTGGGTTCGGTCGAACCCGAAGGCGAGGCAGGCCAAGAGCAAGTCCCGGCTCGCGCGCTACGAGGAGATGGCCGCCGAAGCCGACCGGATGCGGAAGATCGACACCTCCGAGATCAACATCCCCGGCGGTCCACGACTGGGTGATGTGGTGCTCGAGGCCAAGGGCCTCACGAAGGGCTTCGACGGCCGCACCCTCATGCACGACCTGTCCTTCTCCCTGCCACGAGCCGGCATCGTCGGCGTGATCGGCCCCAACGGCGTCGGCAAGACCACCCTCTTCCGGATGATCATCGGCGACGAGAAGCCCGACGACGGTGAGCTGATCGTCGGCCAGACCGTGAAGATCTCCTACGTCGACCAGAGCCGCGGCGGGATCGCTCCCGACAAGAACGTCTGGGAGGTCGTCTCCGACGGGCTGGACTTCATCAAGGTCGCCAACTTCGAGATGAACTCCCGGGCCTACGTCGCGTCGTTCGGCTTCAAGGGACCGGACCAGCAGCAGAAGGCGGGCGTGCTGTCGGGCGGCGAGCGGAACCGGCTCAACCTCGCACTGACCCTGAAGATGGGCGGGAACCTGCTCATGCTCGACGAGCCCACCAACGACCTCGACGTCGAGACCCTGTCCTCGCTCGAGGACGCCCTGCTCGACTTCCCGGGCTGCGCCGTCGTCACCTCCCACGACCGCTGGTTCCTGGACCGGATCGCCACCCACATCCTGGCGTGGGAGGGCGACGACGAGGACCCTGCCAGGTGGTTCTGGTTCGAGGGCAACTACGCCGCGTACGAGGAGAACAAGGTGGAGCGGCTCGGCGTGGAGGCGGCGCGGCCGCACCGGGTCACGCACCGCCGCCTGACCCGCGACTGAACGGCGCGCAGACATTGCGCAGAGCTAGCTGCGCAGCTCCATCTCCGGGTGGGCGGCGACCAGGTGGTCGGCCACGGTGTTCATCACCCGGCCCAGCGCCGCGAAGTCCTCATCGGCGACGAGGTCGACCAGGTGCGCCCGCACCCCGGTGACGTGGGCGGGCGCCATCTGCTCCAACAGCTCGTAGCCGCGCTCGGTCATCGTGCACAGAATCCCGCGGCCGTCGTCGGGCGACGCGACGCGGCGGACCAGCTGACCGTCCTCGAGCCGCGCCACCGTGTGGGTGACCCGGCTGCGGCTGTGGGCGAGCGCGTCTGCGAGCTGAGCCATCCGCATCTGCCTCCCCTCACGCTCGGAGAGTCGGACCAGGATTTCGTACTCGGTCAGCGAGATGCCGAACTCGCGGCGCAGGTCGTCATCGAGCCGGTCCATGAGGAGCGTCATCCCCATGACCAGGCCGCGCCACGCATGTTGCTGGCCGTCGTCGAGCCAGTTAGCCCCCGTGTCTGTCACGCCGGGAAGTCTATGCGGCTGCGCCCGGCCACATTGGGAAACGACGCACTCGGCACGGCGTGACCCTGAGGGAGGATGGACCGATGAGGACCTCCCGTGCGGACGTGCTGCGCTTCCGCGTGCACGCCCAGGAGCTCGACCGGACTGAGCGCTGTCAGGACGCGGCCGTGCTCGACATCGGGGTGCAGGACACCGGCCCGGACGGTGCTGGATGGGCACTGGAGATCCGCGGCGCCACCGTGCCCGCCGAGGACCTGACGTACGCGTGGACCCTCCGCGGCGCGCCGCACGCCTACCGCCGGTCCGAGGCTTCGGCAGTGGCCGCCGCGACCGCGCCCGTGAGCGAGCCCGATGCCGCCAAGCGGATCTTCGACGCGTCCAAGCCGTTGCGGGAGGCCGGGATCCCCGCCCTCGACGCGCTGGGGGTGGTGGCCGGCGAGATGCGAGACATCGTCCGCAGGCCCACGGCCAAGGGCGAACTGTCGAGTGCACTGACCGAGCGGCTCCCGCCCCCGTACCTCCGTTACTGCCGGGTCTGCGAGGCCACGCACTCCTACGAGCAGACCTTTCGCTTGTCGGCGCTTCAGGCGGGGCTCGAGCTCGAGCCCGGCACGTCGCCCCCGGTCCTGCACCGGATCCCCCGCTGGCGTGGAGCGGCGAAGCGGGTCCCGACGCACCTCGACCCGATCCGCGGCGTGCTGCGCCTGCTCGGCCCCACCACGCCGAAGTTGGTGGCGCCCTACGTCGACGCGCCGGTGAAGGAGGTGGCCGCGCACTGGCCCGAGGACGTGGTGCCGGTCGACCTCGACGGGCAGGAGCTTGAGATCCTGGCCGAGGATGCCGACGAGCTGGCCGGGGCCAACCGGGCAGACATCGTGCGACTGCTCGGCCCGTTCGACCTGTTCCTGCAGGGTCGCGACCGCGAGCTGGTGGTGCCAGACGCGGCGTCGCGAAAGGATCTCTGGCGCACGCTCGGCCGGCCCGGCGGCGTGCTGGTCGGACACGAGCTGGTCGGCAGCTGGCGGCCGCGGGCAGCGGGCAAGAAGCTGAAGCTGGCCGTCAGCATGTGGTCCGGCGGACGCCGGCCCCGTGAGCTCGACGACCAGGCCGAACGGCTGGCGGAGTTCCGCGGCGTGGAGTTCGCCGGCTACGAGTGAGGGGTCAGACCCGTTCGAGGATCAGCGCCATGCCCTGACCGCCGCCGACGCACATCGTGATCAGGCCGGTGGTCTTGTCGTGGAAGTCCAGCGAGTTGAGCATCGTGTTCTGCAGCCGTGCACCGGTCATGCCGAAGGGGTGTCCGACCGCGATGGCGCCGCCGTTGACGTTGAGCCGGTCGATGTCGATGCCCAGGTCCCGGTACGACGGCACGACCTGCGCCGCGAAGGCCTCGTTGATCTCGACCAGGTCGATGTCGGCGATGGTCATGTTCGCGTTGGTCAGCGCCCGCTTCGTGGCCTCCACGGGGCCAAGCCCCATGATCTCCGGCGACAGGGCGCTGACCCCGGTCGCCACGATCCGGGCCAGTGGAGTGGCTCCGAGCTCGGCGGCCCTCGTGTCCGACATGACCACGACCGCGGCTGCGCCGTCGTTGAGCGCGCAGCAGTTGCCGGCGGTCACCAGTCCGTCGGGCCGGAACACCGGCTTCAGCTCGGAGACCGCCTCGAGGGTCACCCCCGCGCGCGGGCCGTCGTCGGTGCTCACCACGGTCCCGTCCGGCGTGGTCACCGGCGTGATCTCCCGCGCCCAGAAACCGTCCTTGATCGCCTGCTCGGCGCGGTTCTGCGACCGGACTCCGAACTCATCGAGCTCCCGGCGCGTCAGGCCGCGCGACTGGGCGAGGTTCTCGGCGGTCTGACCCATCGCAATGTAGATGTCCGGAATCTCGCCGTCCTCGCGCGGATCGTGCCACTCCACGCCGCCCTGCGCGGCCTTCTCGGTCCGGGCCTCCGCCTCTCCGAAGAGCGGGTTGTGAGTGTCCGGCCAGTGGTCGGAGGTGCCCTTCGCGTAGCGCGAGACGGTCTCGACGCCGGCCGAGACGAAGACGTCGCCCTCACCGGACTTGATTGCGTGGAAGGCCATCCGGGTGGTCTGCACCGACGACGCGCAGTACCTGGTGATCGTCGCGCCGGGCACGTCGTCCATCCCGTTGAGGATGTTCACGACGCGGCCCATGTTGTTGCCACTCTCGCCGCCGGGCAGCCCGCAGCCGAGGTACAGGTCGTCGACCGTGTGCGGGTCCAGGCCGGGCACCTTGTCGAGCGCCGTCTTGACGATCAGCGCGCTCAGGTCGTCGGGCCGCAAGTCCTTGAGGGATCCCTTGTTCGCGCGGCCGATGGGGGAGCGGGCTGCCGACACGATGACTGCCTCGGGCATGGGTTCTCCGTTCTCGGGGCGAGGGTCCGTCGCCACCCTAGTCGGGCCTCGCGTGGTCCTCGACGAGGCGTTCGTCACGCCCGGGTCTGGCAACATGCCGACCGTGCGCCACGTCTACGAGTGCCCGATGCGCTGGGCCGACATGGATCTACTCGGACACGTCAACAACGTCGTGTACGTCGACTACCTCCAGGAGGCGCGGGTCGACATGCTGCGCACCCACGGGCCGGCGGCCACGACCGGCGAGCTCGCCGAGGGCGTGGTGGTGGTCCGCCACGAGGTGAACTACACGGCGCCGCTGACCTTCGCCTTCCGACCGGTGCGGATCGAGTGCTGGGTCACCGAGATCCGGGCGGCGTCGTTCACGATGGCCTACGAGGTCTTCCACGACGTGGCCGAGAACAAGGGGGGTGGCCGGCGGGTCTACCTGCGAGCCACGACCGTGCTCACGCCGTACGTCTTCGCGACCGAACGACCCCGTCGGCTCAGCCGTGAGGAGCGGGCGGCGCTCGAGGCCTTCCACGAGCCCGTCGAGCACACCCGGCCGCAGAGGTTCGGGCCCGTCCGGCGCGACAAGCTCGGCCACTACAGGGTGAACGTCCGCTTCTCGGACGTCGACGCCTACGGCCACGTCAACAACGTCAAGTACTTCGAGTACTTCCAGGAGGCCCGGATCCTGATGACCGCGCGGCTGTGGAAGGGGATGCCGGAAGGCACGCGCGAGCCCTCGGTGGTCGTGGCGCAGACCGATGTCGACTACAAGCTGCCAATCCTCTTCCGTCCCGAGCCGTACGACGCGTGGTCGGCGATCACCCATGTCGGGAATCGCTCGATGACGATCGAGTCCGAGATCTGCGACGACGACACCGTGCTGTCGCGGGCTCGCGTGGTCATGGTCTTCTACGACCCGGTCCACGACCGGGCTGTTCCGCCGCCGGAGGCCTATCGCGAGCGACTGCTCACTGCGGCCGCCGAGTGAGCCCGCCCGGGCTCTTGCGCAGGCGGGCCAGCCTCATTCGAAGGTGTTCACCATGAACTGCGCGGCGTGGGTGACGTAGTCCCAGAACTGCGCGTCGTGCTCGGGAGCCAGCTTCGCCTCGTCGAGGCCGGCCCGGAAGTGGATCAGCCATCGCTCCTTGGCGGCCGGAGTCACCGCGAAGGGTGCGTGCCGCATCCGCAGCCGCGGGTGTCCGCGCCGGTCGCAGTACGTCGTCGGCCCGCCCCAGTACTGGACCAGGAAGAGGAGGAACCGCTCCTCCGCGGGGCCGAGGTCCTCCTCGGGGTACAGCGGTCGGAGCACCTCGTCCTCGTGCCACGCCCTCATAGAACTTCGAGACGATGGTGCGGAACGTCTCGAAGCCGCCGATCTCGTCGTAGAACGTGGTCACTCGTCCATTCTCACAAGCCCGCACCCGGCGTCCCCACAACGGCGTGGAAGACTCGCGGAGACGACCATCGACAAGGCAGGAGTGATCCGCACATGAGCACGACGCGCACCGCCAAGGCCCACTGGGAGGGCAACCTCGCCGAAGGTGCCGGCCGAGTGAACCTCGAGTCCTCCGGCGTCGGCGCCTTCGACGTCTCCTGGCCAGCACGCGCCGAGGAGCCGAACGGCAAGACCAGCCCCGAGGAGCTCATCGCCGCGGCCCACTCCTCCTGCTTCTCGATGGCCCTCTCGGGGGTCCTGGCCAAGGCGGGTACGCCGCCGACCTCGCTGGACACGCAGGCAGATGTCGAGTTCACCCCCGGCACCGGCATCACGGGCATCCACCTCACCGTCGTCGGTGTCGTGGACGGCATGTCCGAGGAGCAGTTCGTCGAGGCGGCCGAGGGTGCCAAGGTCAACTGCCCGGTGAGCCAGGCCCTGACCGGCACCACGATCACGCTGAGCGCCTCGCTGGGCTGACTCGCTGACCGGCGGTCAGCGACCGTCCTGACGGGTCAGCGGTCAGCCGCTCGTCGGGCGACGTTCTCCTCGGAGTCGGTACCCGGCATGTCGCGGTGCCAGATCATCCGCTGCGGGAACGGGATCTCGATGCCCTCGTAGTCGAAGCGCGCCTTGATCCGCTCGCGCATCTCGCGGGCGACCCGCCACTGCTCGAGCGGCGCGGTCTTGAGGGTGACCCGCACGGTGACCGCGTCCGGCGACAGCGCCTCGACACCCCACACCTCGGGCTCCTCGATGATCACGCCCTTGAAGTCCTCGTCCTCCCACAGGTCGTGGGCGACCTCCTTGAGCACGCGTCGTACCTTCACCAGGTCGGCGCTGTAGGCGACCCCGATGTCGAGGACGGTCCGGGCCCAGTTCTGGCTCTGGTTGCCGACCCGCATGATCTCGCCGTTGCGGACGTACCAGACTGTCCCGTTGACGTCGCGGAGTCGGGTCACCCGCAGGCTCACCGCCTCGACGGTCCCGATCGCCTCGCCGAGGTCGACCACGTCGCCGACGCCGTACTGGTCCTCGAAGATCATGAAGATGCCGGACAGGTAGTCGCTGACCAGGCTCTGCGCACCGAAACCGAGGGCGATGCCCAGGATGCCGGCGCTGGCGATGATCGGCGCGATGTTGACCCCGATCTCGCTCAGGATCATGGTGGCGAAGACCCCCACGATCACGGCGGTGATGATGCTCTTGAGCAGGCTGCCCATCGACTTGGCGCGCTGTACGCGCCGGGTGGTCACGGCAGGGTCGGCGCCGGCGGCCGGAGCCGGCCACCTTCGCCTTACCGACGGAGAATCGGCTGACCCGGTCGGGGAGCACCCCTTCCTCGGCTCTCCGGACCACGCGGTCCACCACGCGGTGCAGCACGAAGCGGGTGAGCCAGGCCAGGGCGAGCAGGCCGAGGATGGTGAGCGGCTTGCCCAGCAGGATGTCGGCGACCTTGGCCACTGTCGTGTTGTCGGTCAGGTCCATGGCCGTGCGGCACATGAACTGGTCCTCCGCGCATGGGTCGGAGGTCGTGGCGAGGGCAAACATGTCCTCAGTGTGTACATGGCCGAGTCGCCGTTGACCAACTCCTAGCGGGCGTGTGCGCCCAGGTGTGACGGACGCGACCCGGATCGCCGCGATGTGCCGAAGATGCAGAGCCGATACCCTGCTGTCCGTGACCACAAGATTCTCGAAGCTCTGCCCGTGGCACCGCCGTCGTCCTCGTCGCCGCGCGCGGCCCCGGTCCTCGTCGCCGGCCCGGCCGCCGCCGACGTTCCCGAGGGTTGGAGCGACCCCGCCCCGGTGAGCGCCCTGGAGTTCCTGCTGCTGTTGGGCGGGCTCCCGCTGCTGCTCGGCATCGTCATCGCGGCAGCCGTCTACGTGCCGGCCGCGGCCCGTGGTGAGCGGGTGGCCCCGGGCACGCCGCCGACCGAGGAGCTGTGGTTCGGTGGCCCTCGGGGTGGGGTCAAGGAGCTCGAGGCAGGCAGCGAGCACGGTGAGACCGGAGGCGCCAGTGGCCGCTGGTGAGTTCAGCGCCGGCGATCGCTACGAGATCGACCGGACCATCCGAGCAGCCGAGCAGGCGTCGCGCTGTGAGTTCTCCGTGTTCGTCGGCAACGCCGATGGAGAGCCCTCCGCTTTCGCGGCGCGGCTGCACGCCGCGCTCGTGGCGCCTACCCGCAGCATCCTGATCATGGTCGACCCGAACGCCCGTGCCCTCGAGGTGGTGACCGGTGCCCACGTACGACGCCACCTCAGCGACCGCGAGGTGGAACTGGCCGTGCTGGAGATGCAGTCCGACTTCGCCGAGGACGATCTGGTCCGCGGGCTCAAGCGCGGCATCTCGATGCTCGCCGAGCACGCCCGGGCCCCCCAGACCCTGCACGAGGCCTGAACCCCAGCAGGCCCTGACCCGCGGACGTCGGCACGGACGCCCGCCCGGGGGCTAAAGGGGCTTGGCCGCGGCGCCCGCAGCGGCGGCGGACCACACGTCTGCGTCGCCCGGGCGACGCGCCGCCCCTGTCCCCCGGGCGGGTGGCCGGGACGTCGGCCGCGACTCCGGGCCTGCTCAGGTGCGGCGGTTTCGGGGCTCGTCGCTGGCGGTCCACGCACCTCAACCAGCGATTCGCCGGTCCGCCGCCGTCCGTCGATGCGACCGGCCGGCCACGGACTCAGCCTTGGGCGTCCCTGGCCTGGGCCTGCAGTGCCCGGGCCACGTCGGCGCGACCTTCGCGGACGTAGCGCTTGGCGGCCGGGTTCGCCGACGACGACTCGAGCCAGGCGTCGACCCGGTCGAGCAGCTCCGGGCTGGCCAGCTGCCGCGGGAAGATGTACTCCAGCGCGGTCGATGCCCGCTGGGTGCCCTTCTCCTCCCACATGGTGTCGGCGGCCGCGAGGTACTTCTCGACGTACGGCGCCAGGACCTCGTCCTGTCCGTGCTGCTGAAAGGCCAGCACCACGCTTCGCTGGGTCTCGTTGGGGATGTTGTCGCGGACCATGGCATCTTCCCAGGCCTCGGCCTTGGCCTCGGCCGTCGGGCGGGCCGCGCGGGCAGCGGCGGCATGCTCCTGTCCGGAGATCGTGTTGTCGCGCTCGAGCTCCGCGGCGATCCGGTCGGCGTCGGCGCGCCCGTTCCGCGCGAGGGCCATCAGCATCACCCAGCGCAGGTCGGTGTCGACGGCGAGGCCGTCGAAGGCAGACGAGCCGTCCAGCAGGGACTCCAGGGTCGACAACGCCTCGTCGCTGCGTGCCGCGGCGGCGTAGGCACGCGCGAACGTCAGCTGGTGGTCACTGCCCGGCTCGGCTGCATCGAGCAACCGGCGCAGACCCTGCTCCCACGTCGCGCGCAGCTCGGCTCGCCGGTGCGGCGCGGAGAACGAGTTCACCGCCTGCGCGGCGTACGACGGGATCCGGCTCACGCCGAACGCGTCGGACTCGCTGCCGATCGCGCTGAGGACCAGCGTGACGAAGTCGCTGGCGGTCATCTCGGCGTCCCTGGTCATGTCCCAGGCGGCGCCCCAGCAGAGAGCCCGGGCCAGGGAGTCATCGAGGGTGCCGAGGCCGCCCACGACCGTGGCCAGCGAGCGCTCGTCGAGCCGGATCTTGGCGTACGCGAGGTCTCCGTCGTTGAGGAGGAGCAGGTCGGGCTGCTTCTCGCCGACCAGCTGCGGTACGTCGGTCAGCGCGCCCTCGACGTCGATCTCGACGGATGTGCGGAGCACCAGGTGCCCGTCGTGCTCGTCGTACAGGCCGATCCCCAGCCGGTGCCGACGGAGCGTCGGATGGTCGGGGTGGGCACCTTGCTGGACGCCGAAGGAGGCATAGCCTCCGTTGCCGTCGAGCTCGAACTCCGGCGCGAGGGTGTTGACGCCCGAGGTCTGCAGCCACTCGTGGGCCCAGGAGTCGAGCTCGCGGCCCGACGCCTTCTCGAGGGCGGCCAGCAGGTCGCGGAACTCGGAGTTGGCGTACGCGAAGTCCTTGAAGTAGCCCTGGATGCCGGTGAGGAAGTTCTCGAGGCCGACCCACGCCACCAGCTGCTTGAGCACCGAGGCGCCCTTGGCGTAGGTGATGCCGTCGAAGTTGACCTCGACGGCACGCAGGTCGAAGTTGTCTGCGGCGATCGGGTGAGTGCTGGGCAGCTGGTCCTGGCGGTACGCCCAGTTCTTGCGGGCATTCGTGAAGCCGGTCCAGGACTCCTCGAACTCGGTGTTCTCCACGGCCGCGTGGTAGCAGGCCCACTCCGCGAAGGACTCGTTCAGCCAGAGGTCGTCCCACCACTTCATGGTGACCAGGTCGCCGAACCACATGTGCGCCATCTCGTGCAGGATCACCTCGGCGCGGAACTCGTAGAAGGCACGGTCCTGGCGGCTGCGGGGGAGGTACTCGTCGCGCAGCGTCACGCACCCGGCGTTCTCCATCGCGCCCTGGTTGTACTCGGGGACGTAGAGCTGGTCGTACTTGCCGAACGGGTACGGGTAGTCGAAGGCGTCCTCGAAGAACTCGAAGCCCTGTCGGGTGAGCTTCACGAGCTCCTCGACGTCCAGGTCGTCGGCCAGGGACTGGCGGCAGTAGTGGCCGATCGGGATCTCGCCGTGCTTGCCCTCGTAGGTGTCGAGCACCTCGTGGTACTCGCCGGCGACCACCGCGGTGATGTAGGTCGACATCGGCTTGGTCTCCGGGAACCGCCAGATCGCCCGTGCGCCCGGTTCCGCGCCGGGCTCGTTCGCGGTGACCGGCTCCGGGGTCGGCGTCGGGGCGTTGGACACCACCTTCCAGTGGCTCGGCGCGGTGACGTGGAACGTGAACGGCGCCTTGAGATCGGGCTGCTCGAAGGTGGTGTAGACCCGCCGGGCGTCTGGGACCTCGAACTGGGAGTAGAGGTACACCCGGTTGTCGGCCGGGTCGACGAAGCGGTGCAGTCCCTCGCCCGTGCGCGAGTAGCGGCAGTCGGCGCGCACGACCAGCTCGTTGTCGGCCGCCAGCCCGGACAGGGTGATCCGGTTGTCGGCGTACGCCGTGGCCGGGTCGATCGCCGCACCGTTCAGGGTGATCTCGTGCACCTCCGCTCCGACGAGGTCCGCGAAGGTCTCGGCGCCCGGCTCGCGGCACGTGAACCGGATCGTCGTGGTGGAGCCGAAGGTCGTGTCACTCGTCGCGAGATCCAGGTCCACGGAGTACGACGTGACATCGATGAGGGAGGCACGGGTTGCGGCCTCATCCCGAGTGAGGTTGGTTCCAGGCATGCGGTGCATCATGTCACCGGCCGCTCGAGCCACCCAACCGACGGCTTTGCCGGTCGCACCCGGCGGTTCCGCTGGGACGGATGTGTTGAAAGTGAATTTTGGTGCGAAACGCCGCGGGGGTCCTTGACTTCGGGTTAACTCACGCCACGTGACCCGGACCTGGCGGAACTGCTGCACCGTGCTGCTCGGCACCCTGCTGCTCACCCCGCTGCTCTCGCTCCTGCCGCTGACCGGTCCGGCATCGGCCGCCTCGTCGTACCTCTGCACCGGCTATGTCGGTTGCAAGGAGGCCGGCTACTCCCACTTCGGCTATCGCGGTGCGAGTGACCGGATGTGGTGGCGGATGTACTCCGGGCACAACTGCACCAACTACGTCGCCTACCGGCTGGTGAAGGGCGGCATGTCGGCGGAGCGCCCGTGGTCGGGCACCGGCATGGCCTGGAACTGGGGGCGCGCGAAGCGGAGCATCACCGACCGCAAGCCCATGGTCGGTGCCGTCGCCTGGTGGAACGCGAATGCTCCCGGCACCGGATCGAGCGGGCACGTCGCCTACGTCGAGCGGGTCATCTCCGACGACACGATCGTCATCTCCGAGGACAGCTGGAGCGGCGACTTCCACTGGCGAACGCTACGCAGGTCCGACGGGCGCTGGCCCACTGGTTTCATCCACTTCGACGACCGTGCCGTGCAGATGAAGGAGCGGCCGGTCATCAGCGGTGCCCCGGCTGTCGGCGAGACGCTGGCCGCGACCGCGGGTCGCTGGACGCCCGCTGCAACCTATGCCTTCCAGTGGCTCGCCGACGGCAAGCCGATCTCCGGTGCGACGAGCACGTCCCTCAGGGTGACGCCGGGTCTGCAGGGCCGGGAGCTGTCGGTGCGGGTCGAGGCGACCAAGAGGGGCTACGTCGGTGCGTCGACCGCGTCCATCCGGACCGCTCGAGTGGCCCGCGGGACCATGACCAGGACTGCCCTGCCGCGCATCACCGGCACGGCCCGAGTGGACGAGGTACTCGAGGTGCAGGAGGCGACGTGGGCTCCGCGTCCGGGCACCACCACGATCCAGTGGTACGCGGGCGGCACGCCGATCGCCGGCGCGACCGGCCGGCGCCTCCGACTGGGCCAGGAGCTGATCCACCAGAAGGTCACGGTCCGCATGGTCGCCCGGACGGAGGGCTACAAAGCCTCGGGCTCCAACTCCGAGCCGACGGCCCCGGTGGCGGCCGGCCGGATCGACCTCACGACGCCGTTCACCCTCTCCGGCAAGCCGCGTCTGGGTCGCGAGCTCACGGTGACGCCAGGCAGCTTCGACCCCGCGGACGCCGAGGTGTCCTACAGCTGGCTGCGCAGTGGCGTGGCGATCCCCGGCGCCACGGGCACGACGTACCAGACCACCCCGGCCGACGTCGGACGGCAGCTCTCGGTCCGGGTGCTCCTGACCCGGGTCGGCTACCGGGACCTCACCGTGCTCCTGCCCGCCGACGGACGGGTGACCACCGCCCCCGCGCTGAGCCTGGACGCGGACGGGCGACCCGGTCGCGCAGTGGTGCGGTTGCGGGTCACCGCCCCCGGCGTGTCCGCCCCCGGCGGCCGGGCGACCGTCCGGATCGGCCGGGACCAGGTCACCGGCCGGGTGGTGGACGGTCGGCTGAAGGTGGTGCTCGACGGTCTGGCGGCAGGCACCCACACCGTGAACGTCTCCTACACCGGCACCCCCGTCATTCGATCGGCGAGGACGACAACCACCGTCAGGGTGCCGCGTCGCTGACGTCGTTAGGCTGGCGCGCGTGACTGACGCGCCGCGGAATGTCGTTCCGCTCCGCGAAGCCACTCGGGCGTGGTTCCACATCTCGCTGCAGACGTTCGGTGGACCGGCCGGCCAGATCGCGGTCATGCAGCGATCGCTCGTCGACGAGCGACGTTGGCTCGGGGAGGGCCGGTTCCTGCACGCACTGAGCTATTGCATGCTGCTGCCCGGTCCCGAGGCCCAACAGCTGGCGATCTACACGGGCTGGCTGCTCAACGGTTGGCTGGGTGGCCTGATTGCGGGGGTGCTGTTCGTGCTGCCCGGCTTCCTGGCCTTGCTCGCGCTGTCGGTTGCGTACGTCGCGTTCGGCGACAACGCCGTCGTCACCGGGCTGTTCCTCGGCCTCGCCCCCGCCGTGGTCGCGATCGTGTTGCAGGCGATGTTGCGGCTCGGCGGCCGCACGTTGCACAACCGGGCGCTGGTCTCCCTCGCGGTCGCGTCCTTCGTCGCCCTGGCGGTCTTCGCCCTGCCGTTCCCCGTCGTTGTGTTGGGAGCCGGAGTCGCGGGTTGGTGCATCGGGCTGCGCCGCCCGGACCTGATGCGCCACCCCGAGCCGGCGGCGACCGAGGACGCCGTGAAGCCAGCGGTACCCGACGAGGAGCTGCACCATGCTCGGCCGTCGGCCAGGCGCAACAGCCTGATCCTCGTCGTCGGGCTCGTCGTCTGGGTGACCCCTGCCGCCATTGCGTGGAGCCTGGCGTCAGGAGAGAGCACTGTGTTCACCGATCAGGCACTGTTCTTCGGGGCCATGTCGCTGGTGACCTTCGGCGGCGCCTACGCCGTCCTCTCCTATGTCGCCCAGGCTGCTGTGACGCACTACGGCTGGCTGTCTGCCAACGAGATGATTCGCGGACTGGCCCTGGCCGAGACCACGCCGGGCCCGCTGATCATGGTGGTTCAGTTCGTGGCGTTTCTCGGTGCCTACCGCGATCCCGGAGCCCTCGATCCGTGGGTGGCCGGGGTGCTGGCCTCGATGCTCACCGTTTGGGTCACGTTCGTCCCGTGCTTCATCTTCATCTTCCTGGGTGCCCCGTACGTCGAGCGGCTGCGGGGAAGCGAGGCGCTCTCCACCGCCTTGACCGGCGTGACGTCCGCGGTCGTGGGCGTGATTGCGAATCTGGCGCTGTTCTTCGCGCTGAACACCCTGTTCGAGGAGACCACCCGAGTCGGCTGGGAACGGTTCGGACTCCTGGTGCCCGTCTGGTCGTCCTACGTCTGGGAGAGCTTTGCCATCACTGCTCTCGCCCTGGTTCTGGTCTTCCGGTGGCACTGGTCGGTGCTGCGGATCCTCGGTGTCTGCGCGCTGGTCGGGCTTGGGCTGTCACTGCTGGCCTGACGCCTGATCGGGGTTGCGGAATGGGCTGCCCACCTACCCAGTTGTATGTAGTCATGAGCAACGCCGACTTCTGGTTCGACCCCAAGTGCCCCTTCGCGTGGATCACCTCCCGCTGGATCCTCGAGGTCGAGAAGGTCCGCGACGTCTCGGTGACCTGGCACGTCATGAGCCTTGCCATCCTCAACCAGGACCGGGACATCTCCGACAGCTACCGGCGGTCCCTGCAGGACGCCTGGGGCCCGGTGCGCGTGCTCGTCGCTGCGGAGCAGGCACACGGCAAGGATGTCCTGCTGCCGCTCTACACAGCGCTCGGCAACCGGATCCACTTCGAGCGGCAGGAGGTCGGCCGCGGGCTGATCGAGGCGGCGCTCGAGGAAGCCGGCCTGCCGGCCCCGCTGGCCGACGCGATGGATTCCGACGAGTACGACGACGCGCTGCACAAGTCGCACCGGCTCGGCATGGACCAGGTCGGCGACGACGTGGGCACCCCGACGATCGCGTTCGAAGGTTCCGCGTTCTTCGGCCCCGTCATCAGCAAGGCCCCACGTGGGGAGGAGGCGGGTCGTCTCTGGGACGCCTGCGTCGCGCTGTCGGCGTACCCGCACTTCTACGAGCTCAAGCGGAGCCGCGACCGGGAGCTCGACTTCTCATGAGTTGCTGACTCGACTGGCGTCCCAGCCGTCCCTCGCGCATCATGGGTGCGGACATGACGCGCTTTCTCGGAACCACCACGTCCCTGGCCCTCGCGTCGCTGCTCCTCCTCGCGGCGACCGTCGTCGCCGTCCCCGCATCCGCTGCACTCCCCGGAGCCACGCCCGACCCCGTCCGGCGCGTGCAGCTCACCGGTCCCGCCGGTGAGGTGGTCCGCTCCGCAACCGTGAGACTCGACGACGTGGCGCGGTCAGCCCGGGTCGCGGACCGGACAGTCATGATGAGGACGACCCCGTTCAAGATGGTCGGCTTCACCTGGAGCGGCGCGGAGCCCCACCTCGAGGTGCAGACGTTGACCGAGGGGCGCTGGACGCCGTGGCAGCACGTGCCCGCCCTGACCGATGGACGACCCAGCGACCGGCCGGGGTGCGTCGAACTTGTTGTGGTTCGGACGCTCGACCGCGGTCCGGGTCCGCGCGGATGGCGCACGTGCCCTCGACGTGGTCCTGATCGACCCGGGTGTGCTGCCCGGTGACGACGACGCAACCGCCACCCGCTCGAGGGTGCGAGCGCGCCCGGGCGAGGCCAGCGCGCCACGTCCGGAACTCCTCTCCCGGCGGGACTGGAACGCCAACAACAACTGGCGCAACGGAAAGCCGTTCTACCTCCACAAGCTCAAGCAGGTGCATGTCCACCACACCGCCACCGGCAACGGCTACTCGCGGGCCGACGTGCCAGCGATCCTGCGCGGCATGTACCGGTACCACACCAAGACGCTCGGCTGGTTCGACATCGGCTACAACTTCCTCGTCGACAGGTTCGGCCGGGCCTGGGTTGGCCGGTCGGGCGGGGTCAACCGGCTCGTGAGGGGAGCGCACACCCTCGGGTTCAACCACTCCTCGGTCGGGATCGCCATGATCGGGAACCTGGAGGGGCGCAAGCCCTGGGCGGACGCGTTGACCGCGGTGGTCCGGCTGGCGGCGTGGAAGCTCGACCGCTATCGACCGCTACGCAGTCGGCCAGGTGACCATGACCTCGTCCGGGAGCGACAAGTACCGCGAGGGGCGGCGGGTGCGGCTGCCCGCGATCGACGGCCACCGGGACACGAACGACACCGCGTGCCCGGGGCAACGGCTGTACCGCCAGCTGTCGGAGATCCGCCGCCGCGCCCAGTGGCGGATCGACCACTGGTGAGGACGGTCAGGATCCCGAGGCAGTCGCCCCGGCGGCAGCCGCTGCGGTCGCGGCGACGATCGCCGCGGTCGACGCCTCGATCGCGTCCTTGACCGCCTTCGCGGCCCAGGCGCCCTCGGAGATCCGTTTGGCGCGCGCACGCACCTCGCCCGCCGACAGTCCCTGACGCGGGACCGTCTTGTGGGCCCGATCGATCGACTTGAGCAGCGCCACCAGCGCGCCCGTGCGTTCGTCGGGCTCCCGCCCCTCGATCAACACCGCGCTGAGCGCTCGGCGTACCTCCTCCTCGTGGCTGGAGTCGACAGCCGGCCAGCGGGTACGCGGGAAGAGGCCCAGCACCCTGTCGTCCCGGCGCTCGAGCATCCCGCGCGCCACCAGCCGGTCGGCAAGCTCGCCCTTGATGCCCTTGCCCAACCGACCCACGAGGCTCTGGGCGGGCCGTTCCTTCTCCGCCACGGTGGCCAGTGCCGCCTTGAGCAGCGGATCCTCCGGTGTGGCGCCTGGCTCGGGGCGGACCGTGGCCGAGCGCCAGACTCGGGTCTTCGGCTCCACGGTCACGGCGCCGCCCAGCGCGAGATCCATGAGAACCGCGCCGCCCAGCACGGTGTCGATGTAGGAGCTCGTGGTCGTGCCCTTGTCGTCGTCGAGCAGCAGCAGCAGAAGGTCCTCCGCGATGAGGGTCACCATGCCGCGACCGTAGCCGGGGCAGCGACAATCTCGACAGGTCCGACTTGACGCCGGGCGTAGCGTCCTGACCAACCGAGGGGCGGCACCCGTGGCTGATCTGGATCCGATTGTGAGCAACGGCGATCTCTACCGAGTCGTCTTCGAGAACGAACGCGTGCGGGTGCTGGAGTACCGCGACCGCCCCGGTGACCGGACCACCGTGCATGCGCACCCCGACAGCGTGATGGTGACCCTGTCGTCGTTCCGCCGGAAGCTCGTGCACAGCGACGGGTCACGCGACGTCGAGCTCTCCGCGGGAGAGGCGAGGTGGGTGCCCGCGCAGCAGCACGCCGGCGAGAACGTCGGCGAGACCGAGTCGCACAGCATCTTCGTGGAGCTGAAGGAAGCGAGGCCCGAAGAGCACGCCGGGACCACCTCGCTCGGTCCGGACTGACAACCGGTTCGTCGCGCTTCGGCGGCATCCCTAGGATTCTCGGCATGACCAAGGTCCTGTCCGCCGTCGCCTGGCCGTACGCCAACGGCCCACGCCACATCGGCCACGTGGCCGGTTTCGGGGTGCCGTCCGACGTGTTCAGCCGCTACCAGCGGATGGCGGGCAACGACGTGCTCATGGTCTCGGGGTCCGACGAGCACGGGACGCCACTCCTGATCGCCGCCGACGAGGCCGGGGTGCCGCCACAGGAGCTGGCGGACACGAACCACCGGCAGATCGTCGAGGACTTCGTCGCGCTCGGCCTCACCTACGACCTCTACACGCGCACCACGACCCGCAACCACCACGCCGTTGTGCAGGAGCTGTTCCTCGGGGTTTACGAGAACGGCTACTTCGTGGAGCGGACGACGTTCGGTGCGATCTCTCCCTCGACCGGACGGACCCTGCCCGACCGCTACATCGAGGGCATCTGCCCGATCTGTGGGTACGACGGCGCGCGCGGCGATCAGTGCGACAACTGCGGCAACCAGCTCGACCCTCAGGACCTGAAGAACCCGCGCTCGCGCATCAACGGGGAGACGCCGGAGTTCGTCGAGACCCAGCACTTCTTCCTCGACCTGCCGGCGCTGGCCGGCGCGCTGGGGGAGTGGCTCGACGAGCGCGAGGCGACCGGCCTCTGGCGGCCCAACGTGATCCGGTTCAGCCAGAACATCCTGGCCGAGATCCGTCCTCGCGCGATGACCCGGGACATCGACTGGGGCATCGCAGTGCCGCTGGACGGCTGGCGCGACAACCCCACCAAGAAGCTCTACGTCTGGTTCGACGCCGTGATCGGCTACCTCTCGGCCTCCGTCGAGTGGGCGCGCCGGTCCGGCGATCCGGACGCATGGCGCCAGTGGTGGAACGACCCCGAGGCGCTGTCGTACTACTTCATGGGCAAGGACAACATCACCTTCCACAGCCAGATCTGGCCGGCGGAGCTGCTCGCCTACGACGGCAGGGGTGACAAGGGCGGGTCGCCGCGCGAGTTCGGCGCGCTGAATCTGCCGACCGAGGTGGTCAGCTCGGAGTTCCTGACCATGGAGGGGAAGAAGTTCTCCTCGTCCAAGCGCGTGGTCATCTACGTCCGCGAACTGCTCAGCCGCTACCAGGCCGACGCCTTCCGCTACTTCGTCGCCGCCGCCGGCCCGGAGAACCAGGACGCCGACTTCACGTGGGCCGAGTTCGTGCGCCGCACCAACGACGAGCTGGTGGCGGGCTGGGGCAATCTGGTCAACCGGACCGCCACCCTGATCAGCAAGAACTTCGGCGAGATCCCGGTGGCGGCTGACCTCACCGCTGAGGACCGTGCGCTGCTGGATGCGGTCGAGGCGGCCTTCGACACGGTCGGCGACCTCATCGGACGCAACCGGATGAGGCAGGCCATCGGCGAGGCCATGCGCGCCGTCGCCGACGTGAACAAGTACGTCTCGGACTCCGAGCCCTGGAAGCTGAAGGACGACCCGGAGCGCCTCGGCACGATCCTGCACGTCACCGCACAGTGCGTCGTGGACCTGAACCTGATCCTGTCGCCGTTCCTCCCGTTCTCGGCGAACGAGGTCGACCGCGCGTTCGGTGGCGCCGGGGACGTCGCTCCGATGCCGCGCCTGGAGGAGGTCGAGGACCTGGACGGTGGTGCGCCCTACCCGGTGATCACCGGCGACTACACGTCGGCCCCGGCGTGGAAACGGCGGCCGATCGGCGTCGGCACCCCGGTGGCGAAGCCGAGCCCGATCTTCACCAAGCTCGACCCGGCCATCGTCGATGAGGAGCTCGCCCGCCTGGCCAACGCTGGTTGAGGTGCGAACGCTCCGAGGCTCGCTTCGCTCGCACTTCAACCGCCCGGGAGGATGGCTAGGCTCCCCGTCATGCTGTTTCCCGAGTCCGAGCGGGCCGTGGCGGCGACGGCGGCGAATCCGCCGGTATGGAGCGACGGGTTCGACATCGATACCGCCCGCGCGGAGGCTCGCGCTCTCGCGGCGGCGGAGGCGCGAGAGGCAGTCGCGGAGGTGCGCGACCTCGATGCGGACGGTGTGCGGTGCCGCCTCTACCGGCCCGACCAGGCGTTGCCGGGCGGCGGCGTCGTGGTGCACCTGCACGGCGGCGGCTTCGTGTTCCATGACATCGACGTCCACGACGGCCCCGCGCGCTGCCTCGCCAACCGCTGCGGCCTCGCCGTGTTGAGCGTCGACTACCGCCTGGCACCCGAGCACCCGTTCCCGGCCGCTCCCGACGACGTCTCCACCGTTGTCCGGTGGCTCGACCGCCATGCGCCGGAGCATGGCCTCGACGGGCCGGCGTACCTCCACGGCGACAGCGCTGGCGGGAACCTCGCGCTGGTGGCCGCGTTGCGCCACCCCGGCCGGTTCGGGGCGGTGGTCCTGATCTACCCGTTCCTGGACCCGTCGGCCGGCTTCGAGTCCTATCGCACGGCCACCGAGGGTTTCGACCCACGCGAGGCAGCGTGGTACTGGCAGCAGTACGCCGGGTCCGTGGCCGACCTCACCGACCCCGACCTGGCACCCCTGCGCTCGGACCGACTGGACTCGCTGCCGCCGACTCTCGTGGCCACCGCCGAGCACGATCCGCTGCGCGACGAAGGAGAGCACCTGGCGTTCCGGCTCTCCCACGCGGGCGTCGACGTCGTGGCGATCCGGTCACTCGGGCAGGTGCACGGCTTCTGGCGGCACGGCTCGGTCTTCCCGGCCGCCGAGGCACTGCTCCGGCTGACGGCCGGCTTCTTCGCGGTCCACCACCCACCCGGGTCCGGACCGGCTCTGGGAGCATGAGGCCCATGCGCGTGCACCTCGGCTCGCGACCACGCCGGGCTCGACCTCAAGGACCACCTGCTCGCGCTGGCTGCGCGAGCACGGCCACGACCCCGTCGACCACGGCCCGTTCGTGTACGACGCCCTCGACGACTACCCGGTCTTCTGCCTGCGGGCGGCCGAGGCCGTCGCCCGGGATCGGGCCGACGGGCACGGACAGCCTCGGGGTCGTGATCGGCGGCTCCGGCAACGGCGAGCAGATGGCCGCCAACAAGGTGCTCGGCGTCCGGGCGGCCCTGGTCTGGTCCGAGGAGACCGCGGTCCTCGCCCGGGAGCACAACGACGCCAACGTCGTGTCCGTCGGCGGACGGATGCACACCGTCGACGAGATGACCCGGTTCGTCGAGGTGTTCCTGGCGACCCGTTCACCGGGCGAGGAGCGGCACGTGCGCCGGATCGGCCAGCTCACGGCGTACGAGGCGACCGGCGACCTGCCGCCACTCCCGGAGTCCGCTCGGGGCCTGGGACCCGATGCCTGAGGGCCACACCCTCCACCGGCTCGCCGACCGAGCTCACCTCGGCGTTCGCCGGTCGACCGGTGCGCGTCCAGAGCCCGCAGGGCCGGTTCGCCGACTCGGCCGCCCTGCTCGACGGACAACGCGTCGACGGCGCCGAGGCGTGCGGGCAAGCACCTGTTCGTCGGCTTTCGCCGGCGACCGCTTCGTGCACGTCCACCTCGGACTGATCGGCAAGTTCGACGTCCGGGTCGACGTACCGGAGGTGCCGCCACCGGTCGGTCAGGTCCGGCTGCGTCTGCTGTCGGGCGGGACCTCGAACGGGCACTTCTCGTACGCCGACCTCCGTGGCGCCACGGTCTGCGAGCTGCTGACCGCGGCACGACGCGAGGCCATCGTCGATCGCTCGGGCCCCGACCCGATCCGCGCCGGACGCCGACCCCGACCGTGGCCTGGCAGCGGATCCGGCGCAGCCGCGCACCGATCGGGGCGCTGCTCATGGACCAGACGGTCCTGGCGGGGGTCGGCAACGTCTACCGCGCCGAGCTCCTCTTCCGGCACCGGATGCACCCGCTGCGTCCCGGGCACACCCTGCGGGTGGGCCAGTTCCGGGCGATGTGGGCCGACCTCGTCGAGCTGATGGCCGAGGGGGTGCGCACGGGGCGGATCGACACGGTCCGCCCCGAGCACACCCCGGAGGCGATGGGTCGGCCACCGCGCGTCGACGACCACGGCGGCGAGGTCTACGTCTACCGCCGCGCCGGCCAGGCCTGCCACGTCTGCGGGTCCCGGATCCGGACCGCAGGAGCTGCAGGGACGCAACCTGTTCTGGTGCCCGCGATGTCAGCCCAGGTTCCGCTCCCGCGCCGTACAGTGACCCCACCAACTTCCCGAGGATCCAGGACATGACCGCACGACACGCCACGCCAGGCCCCGCCTGTTGCGCCGCCGCACGCCGCACCTGGCAGCTCCGTCATGGGCCGCCCTGCTGCCCAGGCGGACCCGGGACCTGCGGTGGCTGACGCTCCTCGCGCTGGTCCTCGCGGGCGGCATCTACCTGTGGCCGGAGTACGTGCCCATCGTCAGCCTGGTGCTGCCGCTGCTGGGCGGGAGCCTGCTGCTCGGTCCGCGCGCACCTGCCGTGGTTCGTGGTCTTCATGCTGGTCCTGGTGGTCGTCGCAGTCACCAGGCAGGACAACCTCACGCCACGCACGGTGATCGGGATCGTCGTGATCTTCATCGTCGGGTTCATCATCCTGATGACCTCGTTCCGGCGCACCCGCCTCGGGGTCGGCGGCAGCCAGGGCGAGTCGATGCTGGTCGACCTCCGGGACCGGATCCAGGGACAGGGCGGCATCCCGGTCCTGCCCGACGGCTGGTACGCCGAGTCGGCGCTGCGCTCGGCGGGCGGCACGCCGTTCGCGGGTGACTTCGTGGTCGCCGTCGCGTCCCCAGGCGGGCGACCGGCTCGAGGTGGCCGTCGTGGACGTCTCCGGCAAGGGAGAGGGCGCCGGCACCCGGGCCCTGCTGCTCTCCGGCGCGCTCGGCGGTCTGCTCGGTGCGCTCCCCTCCGAGGACTTCCTGGTCTCGGCCAACGACTACCTCCTCCAGCAGAACTGGGAGGAGGGGTTCGCCACCGCCATCCACCTCTCCCTCGACCTGCGCACCGGCGACTTCGAGTGCGCAGCGGCCGGCCACCCGCCCGCCGCCCAGCGGGCCGCCGGCTCCGGCCGGTGGACGGTGCACCCGAGCGGGGGACCGGCGCTCGGCCTGGTCGAGCTGACGCGGAGTTCCCCGTCGTGCACGGCACGCTGCGGCCCGGCGACGCGATCCTGCTCTACACCGACGGCATGGTCGAGAGCCGCAGCCGCGACATCGGGCTCGGCACTCGACCGGATGCTCGGACAGGCCGAGCAGCTGCTGCGGGGCGAGTTCGACGGACGGCGCCCGCGGCTGATGGACCAGCTGGGCTCCCGCAACGACGACCGCGCGCTGGTGCTGGTCCACCGCCGCTGAGCCCGACTGGGTCGCTCGGTTACGGGAGACGGGGCGCCTGTGTGGCACCATGACACCCGCGGATTTCGCTCGTGCTCGGAAGGCCGGGGCGAGTCGGGCGTGCGGATGTAGCTCAATGGTAGAGCCTCAGTCTTCCAAACTGATGACGCGGGTTCGATTCCCGTCATCCGCTCCAAGGCGGGTACCCGGACCGTCCGGGTCCACTTGGCGGGGCGTAGCGTAGTGGCTAGCGCGCCTGCTTTGGGAGCAGGAGATCGCAGGTTCGAGTCCTGTCGCCCCGACGTACCAACCGAGCCAGATGACCCCGAAGAAATGACGAGGAGACAACCTGTGAAGAGCGCCGTCGAGACCTTGAGCCCCACCCGGGCCAAGCTGACCGTCGAGGTGCCCTTCGAGGAGCTCAAGCCGAGCCTCGACGCGGCGTACAAGGAGATCGCCCAGCAGATCAACGTCCCCGGCTTCCGCCGCGGCAAGGTGCCGCCGGCCGTGATCGACCGCCAGGTCGGTCGTCCCGCCGTGCTCGACGAGGCGATCAACGACGTGCTGCCGAAGACGTACGTCGAGGCGCTCCAGGAGAACTCAGCTCGAGCCGCTCGCCCAGCCGGAGATCGAGGTGACGAAGTTCGAGGACAACGAGTCGCTGGAGTTCACCGCCGAGGTCGACGTCAAGCCCGAGGTCACGGTGCCCGGACTACGCCGGGCTGGAGGCCGAGGTGGAGGACATCGAGATCACCGATGCCGACGTCGAGGAGCAGGTGCAGGCGCTGCGCGAGCGGTTCGCCTCGCTCGACGACGTGGACCGTGCGGCCGCCGAGGGCGACTTCGTCGTGCTCGACCTCAAGGCCACCCAGGACGGGGAGGTCGTCGAGGGCGCCGAGGTCAGCGGGATGTCCTACCAGGTCGGGCGCGGCGGCATGCTCGACGGCCTCGACGAGGCACTGACCGGCATGTCCGCGGGAGAGGAGAAGGCGTTCACCTCCCAGCTGGTCGGTGGCGACCTGGTCGGCGAGGACGTCGAGGTCGCGGTGAGCGTCTCCCAGGTCCAGGAGCAGGAGCTGCCCGAGCTGGACGACGAGTTCGCCCAGATGGCCTCGGAGTTCGACACGGCCGAGGAGCTGACCGAGGACGTGCGCGAGCGGCTCGGCCGCGGCCGGCGCCTCGAGCAGGCAGCTGCCGCGCGGGACGCGGTCCTGGAGCGCCTGCTGGAACGGGTCGAGGTGCCGCTGCCCGAGACGGTGGTCGCCGAGGAGCTCAACGCTCGCCGCCAGAGCGTCGAGCAGCAGCTCGTGTACGCCGGCATCACCATGGACAAGTACCTCGAGGACGAGGGGCAGACGGTGGAGGAGTTCGAGGCCGATCTCGACCGACGGGTCCGCGACGCCGTGACCGCTCAGTTCGTGCTGGACGCCATCGCGAAGGAGAAGGAGTTCGGGGTCGACCAGTCCGAGCTCTCCGAGCACCTGGTCCGGCGGGCCCAGCAGTCGGGTCAGGACCCTCAGGAGTTCGCGAACCACATGTTCGAGCACAACCACGTCCCCGACCTGGTGCAGGAGATCCTGCGCGGCAAGGCGCTGGCGGCCGTGGTCGAGTCCGCGGTCGTCAAGGACGCCTCGGGGAACGTGCTGGAGCTGGCGAACCTGCGCCCGGACGGCACCATCGGTGAGCCCGAGGCGGCGGACCCGGACGGCGAGGTGACCCTCGAGGAGCCGGCTGAGGTCATCACCACGGACGAGCCCGCCGAGAAGGGCTGACGCACCCGCAAACCCGGTGAGGTGATCGGCGCGGTGAGTGCACGCGCGTGCACTAGCCCGACTATCGTCGGGGCATGGGCTCCGAGGTTGCCGCTCCGGCCGGTCCCGGCGTTCTCGATGCGCTGTCTCTGCTCTCGCAGGTCGCCGACGAACTTGTCGTGCGCACCGTGCGCGACACCCACGTGGCCTGGCTCGACCGGGTGCAAGGCGTCAGGCACGGCAGACAGGGCCGAGGCTCGACGGCCTCGACGCTGCACCGCGGGATCGCCGCTGCGGTCTACGGCGGACTCGGTCTGGGGCTCCGGGCCGCCTCGACCGGCTTGGGCAAGGCGGCCGACAGCGGAGCGGGTCCGCGGCTCGAGGACGACGCTCGCGGCCGTTTCGTCACCTCGGCGGTCAACGGGCTGATCGGCGACCGGCTGGTGCGCGAGCGGCCACGAATGGCGATCCCGATGGCGGTGCGCGCCGGTGGGCGCGACGTACGCATGGACTCCGAGGGTCTCGCCCACGCGTTCCCGGGGGCCTCCGGCCGGGTCGTGGTGTTCCTGCACGGGCTGTGCGAGAACGAGGAGTACTGGAACCGCGGCCGCGCTGCCACCGGGTCGACGTACGGCGAGACCGTGGCCGCCACCGGCTGGACCCCGGTGTTCCTCCGGGCCAACACCGGTCTCGGACTGCGCGAGAACGGCGTTGCGCTGTCCGCTCTGCTGCGGCAGCTGGTCGATGAATGGCCCACCGAGGTCACCCGCATCGCCCTGGTCGGGCACTCGATGGGCGGCCTCATCATGCGGGCAGCGGGCGCGGTCGCCACTGGAGTCGACCGGCCCTGGACCGACCTGGTGTCCGACGTGGTCACGCTCGGCACGCCGCATCTGGGGGCCCCGATCGCCCGCGGGATCGGGCACGGCAGCCGCGGTCTGGGCCGGCTCCCCGAGACCGCTGCCTTCGGCCGGATCCTCGACTGGCGATCACTCGGCGTGCACGACCTCGTGGCGGGACTCGCCCAGGATGTCCCGCCGCTTCCGGACGCCCGTTACCGGCTCGTCGCCGGCACGGTGACGCAGTCGCGCCGACATCCCGTGGGACACGTCGTCGGCGACTTCCTCGTGCGCGTCCCCTCGGCCTGCGGCCGGGACCGCTGGGGTGACGAGCTGTTCCCCGACGCCGACGTGCTCCACGTCGGCCGTGCCGACCACTTCGACCTCCTCAACCATCCCGACATCCACAGCGCCCTCCGGCGCTGGCTGGCGTGATCGGCGGTTCTGCCAGAATTGCGGCCGTGACGATCGGTGCCACGGGTGCTGACCGGGAGCTGGTGGCGCAGGCCCACGTGGACGCGCCGCCCGAACGGGTGTGGGCCCTGCTCCGCGACCTGCGCCGGATGCCCGACTGGAGTCCCGAGCTGGTCCGGATGGTTCCCCTGAAGCCGGGTGGCCTGCGGATCGGCCAGTGGTATCTCGGTGTGAATCGACGCAAGCTGGTCGTCTGGCCGACCCGCAACGTGGTGGCGGTCCTCGAGCCGGGGCGAGCGCTGGCTTGGGACACCCGGTCGAGCGGTGCTCGCTGGATCTGGGAGCTCGCAGCCAACGAGACCGGCGGGACCCGAGTCGTGCACAGGCGTCCGGTGCCCGACCGGATCACGTTGCTCGGCAGATGGTTCGCGCCGGTCGCCCTGGGCGGCAGCAACAGCCATGCCGACGAGCTCGAGGCAGGCATGGCGCGGACCGTGGCCCGGCTGAAGGCAGCAGCGGAGGAATGAGCACAGGCTGCGCGAGCGAGCCCAGCCCTGCGGCGTGAAATCCGCTGTTGGCGAACAGGGGCGGATAGCGCGTGGAAGTGTCGATCCTTGCGGCTAGGGTCGCACTCGTGACCCAGAACTCCAGCCCCGCGATGAACGGTCCAGAGATGAACGGGGCCGCTTCGGCTTACGGCCTCGACGACCACATCTACCAACGCCTGCTGCGTGAGCGGATCGTCTTCCTCGGCTCCGAGGTCCGCGACCAGAATGCCAACGCGATCTGTGCCCAGCTCCTGCTGCTGTCGGCCGAGGACCCCGATGCCGACATCTTCCTGCACATCAACAGCCCGGGGGGCTCCGTGGACGCCGGGATGGCGATCTACGACACCATGAACTACATCCCCAACGACGTCGCAACGGTCGGCATGGGCCTCGCCGCGTCGATGGGGCAGTTCCTGCTGTGCGCCGGCGCCAAGGGAAAGCGCTACGCCCTCCCGCACGCGCGGATCATGATGCACCAGCCGTCATCGGGCATGGGCGGTTCGGCCTCCGACATCAAGATCCAGGCGCAGCAGTCGCTGCACATCAAGCAGGTCCTGCTCGAGCTGATCGCGCAGCACACCGGACAGACCGTCGAACAGATCGAGAACGACGCCGACCGCGACCGTTGGTTCACTGCCGACCAGGCACTCGAGTACGGCCTCGTCGACCAGGTCATCAAGAGCGCCACCGAGGCGGCCGACGAGGGTCGACCTGCCCGATCCAAGGACTGAGTGGAGACAGACATGAACTACTACATCCCGCAGTGGGAAGAGCGAACGTCCTACGGATTCCGGCGGATCGACCCCTACGCGAAGCTCTTCGAGGACCGCATCATCTACCTCGGCACACCGATCTCCGACGACGTCGCCAACGCCGTCATCGCCCAGTTGCTCTGCCTGCAGTCGATGAATCCGGACCAGGACATCAGCATCTACATCAACAGTCCGGGCGGCTCGTTCACGGCCCTCACGGCGATCTACGACACGATGAAGTTCATCAAGCCCGACGTGCAGACCGTGTGCATCGGGCAGGCGGCCTCCGCCGCCGCGATCCTGCTGGCCGCTGGATCCCCCGGCAAGCGACTGGCGCTGCCGAACAGCCGGATCCTCATCCACCAGCCCTACACCGAGGGCACGTTCGGCCAGACCTCCGACATCGAGATCCAGGCCAACGAGATCCTGCGGATGCGCGAGCTGCTGGAGAAGATGATCAGCGATCACTCGGGCCGAACCGTCGAAGAGGTCAGCAAGGACATCGAGCGCGACAAGATCCTGACCGCTGAGGGTGCGGTCGAGTACGGCCTCATCGATGCCGTGCTCGAGTCCCTCAAGGTCACGCCGGCGCTCACGTGACCAGCCTTGGCGAGAACCACGTGTCAGCCGCCCAAAGCGGTGCTGTGCGCGGTACCGTCAGGGAGTTTGCACCACCAGTTGTCGACCGGACCGGAGGATGATCGCTCGTGGCACGCATCGGTGACGGCGGCGACCTGCTGAAGTGTTCCTTCTGCGGGAAGAGCCAGAAGCAGGTCAAGAAGCTCATTGCCGGACCGGGCGTCTATATCTGCGACGAGTGCATCGACCTCTGCAACGAGATCATCGAGGAGGAGCTCAGCGAGGGCACGGAGGTCACGCTCGACGAGCTGCCCAAGCCGAAGGAGATCTTCGAGTTCCTCAACTCCTACGTCATCGGCCAGGAGCACGCCAAGAAGTCGCTCGCGGTGGCTGTCTACAACCACTACAAGCGGGTGCAGGCCGGTGTCCAGCCAGTGGGCGGCAAGCACAGCAAGGACGAGATCGTCGAGGTCGCGAAGTCCAACATCCTGGTGATCGGTCCCACCGGGTGCGGCAAGACCTACCTCGCCCAGACGCTGGCCCGGATGCTCAACGTTCCGTTCGCGATCGCCGACGCCACTGCCCTGACCGAGGCCGGCTACGTCGGTGAGGACGTCGAGAACATCCTGCTCAAGCTGATCCAGGCCGCCGACTACGACGTCAAGAAGGCCGAGACCGGGATCATCTACATCGACGAGATCGACAAGGTCGCACGCAAGGCGGAGAACCCCTCCATCACCCGTGACGTCTCCGGCGAGGGAGTCCAGCAGGCGCTGCTGAAGATCATCGAGGGAACCACGGCGTCGGTGCCGCCGCAGGGTGGTCGCAAGCACCCGCACCAGGAGTTCATCCAGATCGATACCACCAACATCCTGTTCGTGGTTGGCGGCGCTTTCTCCGGGCTCGAGCACATCATCGAGCAGCGGGTCGGAAAGAAGACCCTGGGCTTCACCGCCGAGGTTCGCGGCGCTGCCGAACGCGAGGCCGAGGACCTGCTCCTGCAGGTGCGGCCCGAGGACCTCACGAAGTTCGGCCTGATCCCGGAGTTCATCGGACGGCTGCCCCTGATCTCGAGCGTCAGCAAGCTCGACAAGGAGGCACTGGTGCAGATCCTCACCGAGCCCCGCAACGCCCTGGTCAAGCAGTACCAGAAGCTCTTCGAGCTCGACGGCGTCGAGCTCGAGTTCGACTCCGACGCCATCGCCGCGATCGCGGAGAAGGCCATGGATCGCGGCACGGGCGCCCGCGGTCTGCGTGCGATCATCGAAGAGGTTCTCCTCCACGTGATGTACGACGTGCCCTCGCGCGGCGACATCGCCAGGGTGATCGTGACCAGGGACGTCGTGGTCGACGAGGTGGCACCCACCCTGATCCCACGTGAGTCCGAGTCGAAGAAGAAGAAGTCTGCGTAGTGCCCCTGATGGGGCCCGTGGACCCGTCTGGGTAGTCCCTTCCGAGGGGGTGGCTGCCCGTTAGGACCAGGCCCGGATAGTCATTTCGGATCATTTCGTGTTTGGGGCGCTCAGATCGCGTGATCTGGCCCCCACACTGATTCCATGACTCGGACCGCGAAGGGGGCTTATCCCCTGGTGACCGCGCAGCACGCGCGTCCCTTTGTCGCGTTCGTGGCCGTGTCTGTGCTGTGTGGTGTCGTCGTGGGCAACGCCCTGCGGGACCCGGCTGTGCGGGAACTGCTGACTCCGGACGTCCCCGGCATCGTGGCCGGAGAGACGATCCTCCAGAGCCCTGTCTACGTGGACGGCTCACGCCTGGGCATCCAGCCGCCGGTGTCTACTCCGACTGCTCCCGAGGACGTCACCCCCGTCGTCGAGGTCCCCGACGGCGTGGTCGTGGCCGCTGAGGGACCCGCGCTCACCACCGGAGGAGCCGGCACCGCTGGTGAGGGCGGCGCCCAGGCAGGGTCTGGCGGCGGCCAGCCCGCAGTCGAGGGACCTTTGGGCGGCGGGGGCGGCGGGGGCGGCGGCCGGCCGGACGACGGGGGTAACGGTGGGCGCCCTGGTGGCGAGGAGCCGCCTGAGGACCCGGTGTGTGGTCACGACAACGAACATCCCGGGCACGACGACGGCGGCTGGGGCCTGCCTGGCAAGGGCGATGACCCCGAGGCCGAGGAGCCCGAGGCCGAGGAGCCCGAGGTCGAGGAGCCGGGAGACGGCGACGAGGCAGATGAGTGCGAGGAGCCCGACGGCGACGGTCAGGCCCCCGACGACGGCGAGGGCAAGCCCGGGGACGGCGAGGGCAAGCCCGGCCAGCCCGACGACGGCGGCGAGGGTGTCGAGCCCGGTGACGGCGGCGAGGGTGTCGAGCCCGGTGACGGCGGCGGGGGTGTCGAGCCTGGCGACGGCGGCGGGGGTGTCGAGCCCGGTGACGGCGGCGGGGGTGTCGAGCCTGGCGACGGCGGCGAAGGTGTCGAGCCCGGCGACGGCGGCGAGGACGCCGAGTGCAGCGAGAACTGCAACAACGTCGAGGACGGCGAGCACGCGAGCGTGGGGGACTTGGGCCACGCCGGCGGACTCCCGGGCCACGCGGGGGATGGCCTCGGGAGTCCGTCGGATGGTGGACAGGATGACGCGGCCCCGGTCGAGGTCAACGACGAGGCACGCGTCGACTCGGACCAGGTCGCGGCCAAGGCCCAGTCCAAGGCCAAGCCCAAGAGCAAGCCGAAGACCCAGCCCAAGGCCACGGAAACGAAGGCCGGCACGTCGGCGGCAGCGAAATCCGAAGGCAAGGGCGGACTCCAGGCCGACCCGGGCAAGCACAAGGCCGTCGCCAAGCACAAGGCCGTCGACAAGCACAAGGCCGGCGCAAAGCGCCACTGATCGTTCCCGCGCCGGACAGCGGCGCGAGCTTCACTGCATGGACCGTGGTCAGCCCGCGTCGGCCAGCGTCGCGTCGACGGTGATCTCCTCGACATCGTCGACCGAGGTGAAGACCAGGTCGCCGACGATCTTGCCCGCCCTCCTGAGGTCGTCGGCGGCCAGCTCCACGGCGGCCACCTGAGCCTCCGGGCCTGAGATCTCCACCCGCGACAGCTCTGCCTTCATCCCGACCTTGGCCTGGGACTTCGAGCCCCGGATGCCGATCAGGGCAGCCGCGACAGCATCCACGATGCCGGGGTCGGCTGCCGCAGCGGCACCGAGGTCGGCCGAGACCGGCCACGACTGCAGGTGGATAGACCCGTCCTGCCACCATGACCAGACCTCTTCGGTGACGTAGGGCAGGAACGGCGCCAGCAGGCGCAGCTGCACGTGCAGTGCGATGGCCAGGGTTGCTCGGGCGGACGCGGTGGCGGGACCGCCGTCCTCGTCGTACGCGCGCTCCTTCACCAGCTCGAGGTAGTCGTCGCAGAACTCCCAGAAGAACTTCTCGGAGGCCTCGAGCGCCGTCGTGTAGTCGTAGGCCTCGAAGGCCGCGGTGGCTCGATTGACCACCGTCTCCAGGCGACCCAGCAGGGCGCAGTCGATGGGCTCGCTCACGGCAAAGAGGTCGAGGGAGCTCGCCCCGACCCCACCGAGGACGAACCTCGACGCATTGAGCACCTTCATCGCCAGCCGGCGGCCGACCTTCATCTGCGACCCGTCGAACGGGGAGTCCAGGCCGGGTCGGGCCATGGCCGCCCGCCAGCGAACCGCGTCGGCACCGTACTTCTCGAGGACCTCGGACGGGACGACCGCGTTGCCCTTGGACTTCGACATCTTCTTCCGGTCCGGGTCCATGATGAAGCCCGAGATCAGGGCATGCGACCAGGGCGCGACGCGGTGTTCGAAGTGTGCCCGGACCACGCGGCTGAACAGCCAGGTGCGGATGATGTCGTGGGCCTGGGTGCACAGGTCCATCGGGAAGACCCGCTGCCACAGGTCGTCGTCGCTCTCCCAGCCGCCGGCGATCTGCGGCGTCAGCGAGGACGTCGCCCACGTGTCCATCACGTCCGGATCGCCGACGAACCCATCGGGCTTGCCGCGCTGGTCCTCGGTGTAGCCGGACGGCACCGTCGTGGACGGGTCGATCGGCAGCTCGGCCTCCCGCGGCAGGAGAGGATGGTCGTGGTCGGGCTCACCGTCGGCGTCCAGGGGGTACCAGACCGGGAACGGGATCCCGAAGAACCGCTGCCGGGAGATCAGCCAGTCGCCGTTGAGCCCGCCGACCCAGTTGTCGTAACGGTGCCGCATGTGCTCCGGCGCCCACATGATCTCGGCGCCCCGCTCCAGCAGTTCTGAACGGAGGTGGGCGTCGCGGCCGCCGTTCTTGATGTACCACTGGCGGGTGGCGACGATCTCGAGCGGCTTCTCGCCCCTCTCGTAGAAGTTCGCCATCCGCTGAGTGGGCGTCGGTTCTCTCTCCAGGTCGCCGCTCGCACGCAGCGCGGCCACCATGGCTTCCCGGGCCGAGAACGCGGTCTTGCCCTTCAGCTCCTCGTACGCCGTCGACGCGGGCTCGCTCGAGAGCCATTCGGGCGTCTCACGCGACATCCGGCCGTCGCGTCCGATGAGGGTGCGGACCGGGAGTTGCAGCTCCCGCCACCACTGCACGTCGGTCAGGTCGCCGAAAGTGCAGCACATCGCGACACCGGTGCCCTTGTCCGGCTCCGCGGCCTCGTGGGCCAGCACCGGGATCTCGACCCCGAACACGGGTGAGGTGACGGCCTGACCGAAAAGGGACTGATAGCGCTCGTCGTCGGGGTGCGCGATCAGGGCGACGACGCAGGGGATCAGCTCGGGGCGGGTGGTCTCGACCTGCACCGGGATGCCCTCGCCCTCGCCCGTGCGGTGGAACGCGACCCGGTGGTAGTGACCGGGGTACTCGCGGGCCTCGAGCTCGGCCTGGGCGACGGCCGTCTGGAACGTGACGTCCCAGAGCGTCGGGGCGTCGCTCAGGTAGGCCTCGCCGCGGGCGAGGTTGCGGAGGAAGGCGCGCTGGCTCGCGAGCATGGCGGCCGGGCCGATGGTCGTGTAGTGCTGCTTCCAGTCGACTGACAGCCCGACCGTCCGCCAGAGCTCCTCGAAGATCTCCTCGTCCTGCTCGACCAGCTGCTCGCAGAGCTCGACGAAGTTGGGCCGGCTGATGGGGACCTGCTTCTTGGGGTCCGGCTTCTCCGGGGGCGCGAAGCTCTCGTCGTACGGCAGTGAGGGGTCGCACCGGACGCCGAAGTAGTTCTGGACCCGCCGCTCCGTGGGCAGGCCGTTGTCGTCCCAGCCCATCGGGTAGAAGACCGACTTGCCGCGCATCCGCTGGAAGCGGGCGACCAGGTCGGTGTGGGTGTAGGAGAAGACGTGCCCGACGTGCAGGCTGCCGGACACGGTCGGCGGTGGAGTGTCGATGGAGTAGACGTTCTCCCGCGGCTGGGTGCGGTCGAAACGGTAGGTGTCGTCGGCCTTCCAGCGCTCGCCCCACTTGGCCTCGAGATCCTCGAGGGCAGGCTTGTCCGGTACGACGACGGCACGCTGCGTGGTGCCCGTCGGGTCCGGTGCCTGGCCCTGCGTGATCTCGGTCATGGCGGAAATCCTAGGGCGCGGGGCCGTTCAGACAGAAACCGGTTGTGCCGGTGGGGCCGCTTCCGCCAACGTTCCGCTGCTCGGTCGAAGCAAAATCTCCCCGATTCGCCGGACAGCGGCGCACGCGGCCGGGGATCGTGGTGGTGATCACTGGGGGGAATCATGATCACCAGCTACACGACACCGTCGCACGACAACCTTTCGGCCCACGTGGGACACGAGTTCGTCGTCGTACCCGAGCCCTGCCGCCTGGTGGCCGGCACGGTGCTGGTACTCGAGGCCGTGTCAACGCCGTGGGAGCACGGCGGCAGTGTCGAGTTCGAGGCCCGGTTCACCGGCCCTCTCTGGGAAGAGCTGCAGGCCGACTTCTACCGGCTCCGCACGCGCCTCACGGTCTTCGCGCTGCACCTCGAGCCGGTCGCCCGAGACGCTCGGTTCGTCCACTACGCGGCAACCCTGACCGACGTCACCTGCGCACAGGCAACACCACTCGTGGGCTGACCGTTGCGAGCGCTGGCTGGGCCCGTGCCCGGCAACGGGTGACCAGGACGGGTCGGCCAGCGCTGGTCCGACACCCAACTCACCCGTTGCGCAACAAGCGCGTTCAACCCCGGTGTCGAGACGCTGCTGCCTTCTGCCCAGAGCGAACGCCGGAACGCTGGGCCTCGCGGTGGCGTTTTCGTCTCATGAGCCAGCTCAACGACGGGGTCAATGACGGGGTGAATGACGGGGTGAATGACGGGGTCGACGGGCCACTGGACGCCTACTCAGCGGTGGTGACCCGGGTGGCCGAGCAGCTGACCGGGCGCGTGGCGGCGTTGCGGATCCGCGGTCGCGGACGCGGCGACTCGGCCGGGTCGGGCGTGGTCCTGAGCGGGGAGGGCCACCTGATCACCAACGCCCACGTGGTGGGCGACGCGACCAACGGCGAGGCGGCCTTCGCCGACGGAACCACTGCCGCGGTCGAGGTCGTGGGCCGAGACCCACTGTCCGACCTCGCGGTGCTGCGCGCGGACCGTGCCGTGCCGGGTCCACCCGAGTACGGCGACGCCGACGCCCTCAAGGTCGGGTCCCTGGTGGTGGCCGTGGGCAATCCGCTCGGCCTGGCCGGAAGCGTCACCGCAGGGGTGGTCAGCGGACTGGGCCGGAGCCTTCCGGTCCAGAGTCGGGCTGCGGCTCGACTGATCGAAGACGTGATCCAGACCGACGCCGCGCTCAACCCCGGCAACTCCGGCGGTGCCCTGGCGGATGCCAAGGGGCGGGTGGTGGGGATCAACACCGCCGTGGCCGGGATCGGGCTCGGGCTCGCCGTCCCGATCAACGACACCACCAACCGGATCGTCAACCACCTGTTGCACGACGGACGGGTCCGCCGGGCCTACCTCGGGCTCGTGACCGGCCCGGCGCCACTCCCGCCAAACTGGGTCGAGCGAACGGGGCAGCGCACCGCGCTCCGGGTCGTCGACGTGGTGAGCAGCAGTCCCGCCGAGCGCAGCGGTCTGAGGGCCGGGGACCTGATCCTGGCCATCGCAGGGGAGTCGCTCCGTGATGCCCAGTCCCTGCAGCGCCGACTGCTCGACGACGCGATCGGCGCCCGGGTCGAGATCACCGTGCTGCGCAATGGCGCCCTCGTCGACGTGGTCGCCGAGCCCACCGAGCTCGAGGACTGACGAAGCTCGAGGGCTGACCAGGCTCGAGGGCTGACCAGGACTGACCAGGACTGACGCCGTCGCCCTACGCTTCCCGGGTGATCGACTTCTCGGAACAGGTCGTGGTGGTGACCGGCGCCGGCCGGGGTCTCGGGGCGGCGTACGCACGGCTGCTCGCGCGGCGAGGTGCACATGTCGTCGTCCACGACGCGGGCGTCGACCGCGACGGCACCGGCGGTGACCCCGCCGTCGCCGAGTCGGTGGCGGCCGAGCTGCGCAGCGAGGGGCATCGGGTCGACGTGGAGGTGCAGGACCTCGCCGATCGAGTCGGCTGCGAGACGCTGGTGCGCTCGGTCCTCGAGGGCCACGGTCGGATCGACGCGCTGGTTCACAACGCGGGCGTGGTCAGGTACGGCCGGATCGACGAGACCTCGCCGGCCGACTGGGAGCGGATGCTGGCGATCAACGTGAACGCCGCCTGGTGGTTGTGCCGCGCGGCGTGGTCGCCGATGGTGGATCGCTCCTACGGCCGGATCGTTCTCACCACCTCCGGGTTCGCGCTTCGCCCGATCCCTGGCGCGGACGTGACCGGCTACAGCGTGGGCAAGGCGGCGCAGGTGGGCTTGATGAACGGTCTCGCTGCCGAGGGGGAGCCGCACGGCATCCTGGTCAACTGCATCGAGCCCGTCGCTGCGACCAGGATCTTCCGCCGCGAGGTCGCGCCGGACGCGATGTCACCGGACGCGGTCGCGCCGGCGGTCGCCCTGCTGGCGTCCACAGCGTGCCGCTGGTCGGGCCAGGTGCTGATGGCGCAGGACGGGGAGTTCGCCTTCGACCGGGTCGTGCGGACGCAGGTCCGGCAACTCGGCCCGTCGGCCACACCCGAGGACCTGCTGGCCATGGCGGGCGCAGAAGCCCCGGACCTGCGCCTCTAGGAGCCTGCTGAAGGGTCCGCTCTGCTGCGCGGATTGTTCGGCACCCTCCTAGACTCGGTCGCGATGAGTGAGACCCCCGCCGCGCCCCGGCTCGCCGAGACCTTCGCCGAGGTCGAGGACGCCCTGCTGTCCCGCTGGCCGGAGACCAGGCTCGAGCCGTCCCTGGACCGGATCCGGGCCTTCACCGAGCTGCTCGGCGACCCGCAGCGACACCTACCCGGTCATCCACCTGACCGGCACCAACGGCAAGACCTCGACGTCGCGGATGATCGACACCCTGCTGCGCGCGCTCGACCTGCGCACCGGCCGGTTCACCTCCCCGCACGTCGAGCGGATGAGCGAGCGGATCTCGATCGACGGCGAGCCGCTCACCGACGAGGCGTTCGTGCGCGCGTTCAACGACGTGGCGCCGTACACGCATCTCGTCGACGGCGACCAGGACCACCCGCTGTCGTTCTTCGAGACCGTCGTCGGGATGGCGTACGCCGCGTTCGCGGACGCCCCGGTCGACGTGGCCGTGGTCGAGGTCGGCATGGGCGGCTCGTGGGACGCGACCAACGTCGCGGACGCCGCGGTCGCGGTGGTGCTGCCGGTGGCGGTCGACCACGCGAACTACCTCGGCGACCAGCCCGCGCGACATCGCGATCGAGAAGGCCGGGATCATCAAGCCGGGCTCGACGGTGGTCCTCGCCGAGCAGACCGCCCGAGGTGGCCGAGGTGCTGCTGGCCCGGGCCGCCGAGGTCGGCGCGACCGTGGCCCGCGAGGGCATGGAGTTCGGCGTCGCGGCCCGGGTCCCGGCGGTCGGCGGCCAGATGCTGTCGCTGCAGGGCCTGCGGGCGAGGTACGACGACGTCTTCCTGCCGCTGTACGGCGCGCACCAGGCGCAGAACGCCGCCGTCGCGCTGGCCGCGGTCGAGGCCTTCGTCGGGTGAGCGAGCCACTCGACGAGGACCTGGTGCAAGGCGGCGTTCGCCGAGGTCACCTCGCCCGGGCGGCTCGAGATCATCCGGCGCAGCCCGACGATCGTGCTCGACGCCGCGCACAACCCGCACGGCGCCGAGGCCACCGCTGCGGCGCTCGAGGACTCGTTCACGTTCTCCCCGCTGATCGGCGTGATCGGCGTGATGGCCGACAAGGACCACGAAGGGGCTGCTCGCCGCGTTCGAGCCGCACCTCGCCCACCTCGTCTGCACCCAGAACTCCACCGAGCGCGCGATGCCCGCCGAGCCCGACTGGCCGAAGCGGCCCGCGAGGTCTTCGGCGAGCACCGGGTCACCGTCGAGCCCCGACTCGCCGACGCCATCGAGCAGGCCGCCACGCTGGCCGAGGCGGGCGAGGTCGTTCGGCGAGCGGACTCGGCTCCGGAGCGGTGCTGGTCACCGGCTCGGTGATCACCGTCGGCGAGGCCCGCACCCTGCTGAGGGGGCAGTCGATGAGCCGAGGCCGAGAGCCGCTCGCCCCGACGCGGCATGTGCGCCGCGGTGCTCTGCCTGGAGGCGATCATCCTCGGCCTGACCACCCCGGTGATGGTGACGCATCGCCGACGTCTCCACCGCCGACCGCGCTGGCCGTCGGCCTCGGCCTCGCCGTCGCCTGCCTGCTGCTCGCCGGCATGCTCCGCGCGGAGTGGGCCTACGCCGCTCGGCTGGGTCGTCCAGGTGGCCGCGATCGGCCTGGGCTTCGTGATCCCGATGATGTTCGTGCTCGGCGCCATCTTCGCGCTGCTGTGGGGCTCGGCGGACTTCCTCGGCCGCAAGATCGAGCGCGAGCGGGCCGAGGCCTACGCCGCGTACGACGCCGAGCAGGCCGGCTGAGGACTCAACCGGCGAGGCCCTCGACCATCGCGCCGAGCGCCTGCTCCAGCTCCTCGTCGGTGCACCCCGCCGAAGCCCACGACCAGGCCGGTCAGCCTGGCGGTGCGGCAGTAGTCCGACGAGCAGGTTCACGTCGAAGCCGGCCGAGCGCGCGGCCTGCGCGGGCCCGCAGCGCGTCGGGCCTCGGGGAGCAGCCGGTCGAGTACATGCCGGCCAGCGGACCCGCGAGCTCGCCGTACGGCGCCAGCGCGGCCGCGACCCGCGGGGCGCGCTCGGCGTAGACCCGGCGCGCGGAGCGGACCACCTTGTCGACGTACCCGTCGCGCAGCAGCGCGAGGAACGCCCGCTGCACCGGCCACGACGCGCCGTCGTGGGTGACCTCGCGCGTTCGGTTGACGGCGTCGAGGAGGTCGGGCGGCGGGACCAGCCAGCCGAGCCGCAGCGACGGAGCGACCGACTTGCGCGTCGTGCCGAGGTAGGCCACCCGGTCCCGGTCGAGGCGTGGCCAGCGCCGGCACCGGTGCGACGTCGTAGCGGAACTCGGAGTCGTAGTCGTCCTCGAGCACGACGGCGTCGGCGGCGCGGGCGGCGGCCAGCAGGGTCAGCCGGTCGGCGCCGGACATCACCCGGCCGAGCGGGTGCTGGTGGGCAGGGGTGACGTAGGCGGCCACGGACGCCTGCGAGGTCGGTGACGGGCAGCCGCGCGGGCAGGTCGCGAACCCGTCGTCCGGACGCCGCGATCGCGGCCGCCGCCGCTCGGTAGCCGGGGTCCTCGAGCGCGACCGGGCCGGGCGGCAGCACCGTCAGCAGGTGCCGGAGCCCGTCGATGGTGCCCGCCGTCACGACCAGCTCCTCGGGGTCGACGTCCAGGCCGCGGGTCCGGGCGACGTGGGCGGCGAGCTCCGCGCGCAGCTCGGGCAGGCCACGCGGGTCGTCGTACCCGCGCGGCGGGCGGGCGGTCGACACCTCGCGCCACGCCCGCCGCCAGCCAGCGGCGTGCCGAGGATCGATCCAGGGAGTGCCGGCGTCCAGCCGGAGCAGCGGCGCCGGGGACCGGCCGCCCGCCGCGCTGCGGCGACCGCCGGCGCGACGCGGTGCGGCCCCGGCGGCCACGTAGGTGCCCGAGCCGCGCCGGCCCTCGAGCCAGCCCTCGGCCACGCAGCTGGTCGTAGGCCTGCTCGGCCACCGCGCGCGAGATCCGGAGGTCGGTCGCGAGCGCCCGGCTGCTCGGCAGGCGGTCGCCGACGGCCAGTGCGCCGCCCGTGATCCAGCTCCGGACCTGGTCGGCCAGCTGGGTCGGGAGCGGAGCCGGGGCGTCGCGGTCGAGGCGCACGGGGAGAGGCGTGCGGGCATCAGGTGTCCTGTTGAACTCGTGTCGGAATTGGCCCGTGGCTACAGGCCACTTCTGGTCCACGATAGTCCCATGCCGAGCACCACCACGCTGTCGCCGACGCCACGCACGACGGTCACCCGGGGCCGCAACCGCATCGTCGACGACCGATCTGCCCTGCACCGGCTGCTCGACGACGCGCTGGTCGCCCACCTCGGCGTCACCGTCGGACGGTCACCCGGTGGTGCTGCCGACGGCGTTCGCCGTCGACCTGCGAGGGGCCCGACCGGGACGGGATCGCTCTACGTGCACGGCTCGGTCGCCGCCGGGTGGCTGCGCAGGGCGACGGACCGGACGGTGTGCGTGACGGTGACCGAGCTGGACGGCCTGGTGGCGGGTCGGTCGGCCTTCCACCACTCGATGAACTACCGCTGTGCCGTCGTGATCGGGCAGTGCCCGGATCGTCGATGACCCGGCCGAGAAGGAGCGTGCGCTGCGGCTGATCGTGGACCACATGATCCCGGGCCGTTCCGGCAGCCTGCGCGCGAACACCCGCAAGGAGCTGGCGGCGACCGGCGGTGCTCGCCGTACCCCTGCACGAGGCGTCTCTGAAGGTTCGCGCCGGCGGGCCGGGCGACGAGCCCGAGGACGTCGAGGCCGGCGCTGGGGTGGGCACATCCCGCTCCGGCTGGTGGCCTCCGACCCGGTCCCGGACGAGGACGCTGCCGGTCCGGTGCCCGACGACGTACGCCGGCGCGCGGAGGGTATCGCCGCTGGATAGGGTGCGGCTCATGACGCAGCCCATCCCTCAGCGCACCCTCGTCCTCCTCAAGCCGGACACCGTCCGGCGCGGCCTGATCGGCGAGGTTCTGTCCCGGTTCGAGGCAAAGGGGCTCACCATCGTCGCGATGGAGTACCAGACCATCGACGCCGCGAAGGCCGACGAGCACTACGCCGAGCACGTCGAGCGCGACTTCTACCCGCCGCTGCGGGCGTTCGTGACCAGTGGCCCGATGGTGTCGCTCGTGCTCGAGGGCGACGAGGCGATCGAGGTCGTGCGCGCGATCAACGGCGCCACGGACGGCCGCAAGGCCGCTCCCGGCACGATCCGCGGCGACCTCTCCCTGTCCAACCGCGAGAACCTCGTCCACGGCTCCGACTCCGCCGAGTCCGCCGAGCGCGAGATCAGGATCTGGTTCCCGAACCTCTAGCGCCGCCCAGCAGCCGGCCAACCGCAGACTCGCTCAGCCCACGAGCGCCATGTCGAACACGTGCAGGCTCGCAGCCCCGGGCAGCACCACGAACTCGACAGTCTTCTCCGGATCGATCTCGATGGAGTTCGCGAACACGCGGTAGGCGATTCCGGCGTTGCCGTAGCCGTCCGGGCGGTTGCGGCCGTCGCTGGACGCCACCAGCGTCGCGCCATGCGCGGTGGGCTCCTGGAAGGACCAGTTCGGGAACCCGAACGACCCGGTGCTGGAGGTGCCGTCGGAGTAGTAGACGGTGACCGTCCCCGCGGCCGCGAAGCTCGATCCCGAACCGAGGAACGCCACGCTGCTGCCCTGTCCTGCCAGCGCGACCGCCTGGCCACCGGCGGCCACGTTGTTCGGGGTTCCCGGCGCGGCGTCCGGCCAGGTGAACGTCGCCCCGAGGGCCGTGACCGGCTCTCCCGGGCACGATGCCCACGTCTGCGAGCTTCTGTGCGGAGAACGAGTTGCCGTCCCCGTCGAAGTCGCCGGGTCCAGGATCGCTCTCGTCGGTCACCCCGACGTTGTTGTAGGCGGAGGCGAGATCTGGGTGCGGGTCGCCGGTGCGCTGCACCCGCGTCCCGGACGCGCTCCCGGCTCCGTCGCCGCCCGTGTACGTCGCGTGTGCGCTGAAGGTGCGCAGCCGGAAGCCGGGTCGGTTCTCGGGCACCCGGATCTGGAACTCGAGGTCCACGGACTGGCCGGGCTGAACGGCCGTCTTCCAGGTCCGCTCGTCGGGATGGACAGTCCAGCCCTTGGGGCCTGCGAAAGTGACGGTCAGGCGACGCAGCCGCGCGTCCCCGCCATTGGTCACGGTGACCGTGACCGGGGCAATGACCGGGCCGTCCAGGTCGACCTCGCTGATGGAGACCGAGACCTGACCCGGCTCCGCGGCCACCGACGTTTGGCCGATGCTGGGCAGGACCAGCGCCGCGAGGGTCGCGAGCACGATCCGGATCACAAGAGTGTTCATCACGCGGGACTCCCCGGCTGTCGTCGGCTCACGCCGCGCGGGCGGACTGTGGAACCGGAGGCATGTCGGTCTCCCGGGAGTCGAGGCCGAGTCGGAGCTCTGCCCAACGGCCGCGAGTGAAGTCGGGAACCTCGACCGGCCGACCGTCGCGCCTGAGGGACATCACGCTCAGCGGCACGGGCGAACACCAGACCGCGGCGTCGTAGACGTCGATGTCCGGGACCAGCCCGGCCCGCATCTGCTGCACGATCCGCCACTGCAGGATGTAGTCGATCCCGCCGTGACCGCCGGGGTTGCCGGGGTTGCTCCCGACCTTCTTCCACAACCAGTGGTCGTACTCGTCGCGATACGGCGTGAAATCGCGCCAGGCGTGGCCGCTGTGGTCGGGCTCGGCATAGATCCGCGCCCCCGACTCGCCGACCGGGACGTAGTCCTCCACGATCGCGCGGCTGCCGGCGAGGCTGTTGATCCGGCTGTACGGCCGCGGCGAGGACACGTCGTGCTCGGCCCGGATCACCCGCCCGCGATGGGTCTCGATCAGGCAGGTGACCAGGTCGCCGTTGATGTAGGTCTCGTTCCACGACGGGTGGTCGCGGGGGATGAAGCGCTCCCGGTAGTCCGCCAGTCCCCTGGGTGCGGTGGCCGTGGCCCGCAGGGTGAGCATGCGGTCGCCGCGGTTGACGTCCATGGCCGCGGCGATCGGCGCCAGCCCGTGCATCGGGTAGAAGCTCGCGATGCTGCGCGTGTGCCACTTCCGGCGCCACGCGTCGGTGTAGTAGGTGTCGGAGAACAGGAGCTCCCGAAGGTCGTGCAGGTAGCCGCCGTGACCGTTGGTGACGTCGCCGAACACGCCGTCGTGGGCCATCTTCAGCATTGCCAGCTCGTTGCGTCCGTAGCTGCAGTTCTCCATGAGCCACAGGTGCCTGCGCTCCCGCTCGCTGGTGTCCACGAGCTGCCACAGCTCGTCCAGCTCGGTGGCGACGGGCAGCTCGACACCCGTATGGCATCCCGCCCGGAGGGCCGCCCGCCCGTGTTCGAAGTGGAACTCCCAGGGAGTCGCGACGTAGACGAGGTCGAGCTCCTCGCGGTGAAGCATCTGCTGGAACGAACGGTCGGAACCGCCGTACTCGACCGGTCGCGGATGCCCGGCCGACTCGGCCTCGTCGGCCGCGGAGGTCGCCCGGTCGGCGCGAATGTCGCACACGGCGACGATCTGCGTGCCCGGGACCGCAGCCCAGCCGCTGAGCATGCCCATGCCGCGGTTGCCGAGCCCGATCAGGCCGATCCGGACCACGTCGCGGGCGTCGAAGGGCACGCCGATCATCGTCCGCTGCCCTGGTCTCCGGCGGGGTGCGGCAGCCGTCGGGACCACGAGTCCTGATCCGGCGGTGAGCAGGCTGGCGGTGGCGGCGCCACCGAGAACGGCACGCCGGGAAGGCTGGAGATCAACCATCAGACACGACTCCTTCATGGGCGGGGCTCTGCTGAAGGAACCCCCGAGAGGAACTCAGTCTCTGTCGGAGCCTCCGGGACGTGTCAACATTCGATCGAAAATTGAAAGAAATGAGCAGAAACGATCACCAGGCACCGTCGTTCCACAGGTGGCCGACGAGCGGTTTCCGAGCATCCCGGGCCGGGCAACCTCCAGGCGTGGAACTCCAGCCGCACACCACCCCGATCCGCGACCCGTTCTTCGCCGCCCTGAGGCGCCGGCGGCCCGACGTGGACATCGTGCTGTTGCCGCCCGAGCGGCCGGCCCCGCGGCGAGACTGGTCGACGACGCACAGGTCGCCGCAACGCTCGAGCGGGTGACCGACCGGATGACCCGCCTCTGGCAGGTCGTGGCGGGTGCGGACGGCGATCGGCCACGGATCCGTCTGGGCTACGGCCCGGACGTGGGCACGGTGGTCGCGTCCGCGCGGGGAGCGGCAGGCGTCGACGACGGGTTCGGTCGACTCGTGCGGTTGCGACACGAGCTGGAGTCGGGTGGCTGGCTGGTACGCCGCCTCGCCGGCGCATCCGAGCGGCTGGCGGGTCATCAAGGCGACCTGCGGGTCCATGCGTCGTACGCCGAGGAGACCGGCAGCCTCGTCGTCGAGCGTCGAGTCTGAGCCCGCTGCCCGTCGGCGTCGACCGGGCCCGTGAGCTGGTGGAGCGCGTGATGGAGGTCGTCCCGCTCTCCGTCGGCGAGGCCTCCCGCGCCTGGGACGAGCAGCACCTCGACGTCACCGCGGCCGCCGAGCAGATCGGCGGCGCGTCCACGCGGTGGCTTCACCGACGCCGTCTCGGGCACCGCCTCCCGGTTCACCACCACCTGGCAGCGGCACGCGACCGGCCTGGCCGACGCAGGCCGAGGCCCAGGCCGACGGGCTGCGCACCGCGATCGCCGACTACCTCGCAGACCGACCAGGCCGTCGGCTACGACGCGCCTCGCGCTGCAGGCCTACCTGACGGAGATCCGGTGACCGCCACGATCACGCTCCCGCCGACGCCGCGCGCTGGTCCCGCCGCTGGTCGTCGACCCCGGGCGGGATCCGGGCCTACGCCGCCGACCTGCTCGCCGCCTCCGCCCAGGTCGACGACCTCGGCAGCTTCGTCGCCGGCGACGCCCGGGTCGGCGACTGGACCGGCGCTCGCGCTCGACGTCGTACCACGAGTCGATCCGGCCGATCGGCCGCACGGCCGACGCGATGTCGCTGGCGCTGCGCGGCGTCGTCCCGCCGCGCCGACGACCACGCCGACACGATGCAGCCGCTCGAGGACCGACGCACCAGCGCTGGTCGAGCGAGCGCGGCCACCTGCTGTCCGACCATCGGGCCTGCGCTGACCGCGCGGCCCAGACCGCGACCGAGGCGGAGGCCGCCGGCGATCCAGGCCGAGTGCGACGACTGCGCCCGGCGGGTCCGCGGCTTCGAGGCCGACCTCGACACCTGGGTCGACCGACCTGATGGCCGAGGAGGAGGCGATGCGCGAGGCGTTCGACCGGGTGCTGACCCTCGAGCAGGTCGAGCGGCGGTACGGCGGCGTCGCCGACCCGGCCGACGCGGCCCTGGCCGCCAAGCCCGGCGCCGGACGCCTCCCCGGAGGAGGTCAACGCCTGGTGGGACGGGCTGACCCGCGAGCAGCAGCAGGCGATCATCGCCGCCTCGCCCGGCTCGATCGGCAACCTCGACGGCATCCCGCCCGGGGCCCGCGACGCCGCCAACACCGTCGCCCTCGACCGCGACCTCGCCGACTGGGACCACCTCGAGGAGCGCGGCCTGCTCACCGACGACGAGGAGCGAGTGGCTCGAGCAACGCCCGCGCCGCCCAGGACGCCATCGACACCATCGAGGGCGGCGTCGACCCGGTCACCGGCGAGCCGATCGACGACCCAGCTCTACATCTACGACCCCGACCGCCTTCGACGGCGACGGCGCGGTCGCGGTCTCGGCCGGCGACCTCGACACCGCCGACAACGTCGCGGTCGACGGTGCCCGGGCTTCGGCACCGACGGCGAGAGCGCGCCGTACCAGGCCGAGCGGGCCCTCACCCTCTACGAGTCGAGCCGCTTCCTCGACGCCAGCCAGACCAACGCCTCGATGTTCTGGATCGGGTACGACGCCCCCGACAACCTGCCCTGGGACGAGGGCTGGGACGCCGCCGGCGTGCGTCACCGAGGAGCATGGCGACGCGACGGCGGCGAGCGGCTCGCCGACACCCTCGACGGGCTGCGCGCCTCCCGCGACGGCGACCCGGCCCACCTGACCGCGATCGGGCACAGCTACGGCTCGACCACGACCGGCCACGCCGCCCACGACCACGGCATCCCCGTCGACGACCTGGTCTTCGTCGGCAGCCCGGGCGTCGGCGGCGACACCAACAACGCCGGCGACACCGGCGTCGACCCCGACCACGTCTGGGCCGGCGCCAACAGCCGCGACCCGATCGCCAACCTCGGCAACCACGGCTGGATCCACGGCGAGACCGTGTTCGGCGCCGGGCTCGGCGACGACCCGGCCGAGGACGACTTCGGCGCCAACCGGTTCCAGGCCGAGTCGACCACCCGCGCCGACGACGCGTCGGGCTCGACGCCTTCGACGACCACTCGAAGTACTTCGACCACGACACCGAGTCGCTCTACAACATCAGCCAGATCGTCAACGGCAACTACGACGCCGTCGAGCACGCCGACCACGTCTACGACCCGTGGTACGACGGCCCGCAGGACCCGGAGTTCGACCGCGACCCGACGCTCCGACACCGACGAGGCGACGCCGTGACGGTCGCCAGAGCCTGGTCACGGCGCTGCTCGCGGCGATCGCTGTGCTCGCGCTGGCAGGCTGTGCGGCGGAGAGGAGGCGACGACGTGGACGCGGCCGAGGCGACCGCCGCGCTCGAGCAGCAGCGCGACGACGTGCGCGCGGCGACCGCCGAGCTGCAGCAGTCGGCCGCCGAAGGCGCTCGGCGGCACCGTCAACAGCGTCGACCGGCCACTGGCGGGGCTGCGAGTCCGGCGGTCTCGAGGAGTTCAAGAACTTCCAGTACCTCGCCGACGCCCGGATCGACGTCGACCCCGGCCGCCGCGCGCCCTACCTCGACCAGCTCGCGGCCGGTGTTCGAGGAGGCCGGCTTCGCCGTCGTCGAGCCGGGGGAGCGACCCGGGCGGGCAGCACCCTGCGCGGCCGAGCGGGACGACGTCGACCGCCGTCGTTCAGCGAGCTGCCCGACCAGGGCGACTACGTCCTGCTCGACGTCGGCCGGCCCCTGCGTCGACGTACCCGAGGACGAGCGCGACGACTGGCTGACCAAGGACGAGCCCGACGCCCGACATCACGCTAGCCAGCAGCACGCCCGCCGCGTGTCCTCCCGGGCTCGGCCCGGTCGCGCTCTTACGCTCGACGCGGGCACGACGTCACAGGCGCGTCCCACCTTCCCCACGACCCGTCACCGGACGAGCACCTGCGAGGCATCGGGCATGGCGAACAGCTTCATCGGCCGGGACATGGCCGTGGACCTCGGCACCGCCAACACGCTGGTCTACGTCCGCGGCAAGGGCGTGCTGCTCGACGAGCCCAGCGTCGTCGCGCTGAACTCCACGCACCGGCGAGATCCTCGCCGTCGGGCCACGAGGCCAAGCGGATGATCGGCCGCACCCCCGACAACATCACCGCCATCCGGCCGCTCAAGGACGGCGTGATCGCCGACTTCGAGGCGACCGAGCAGATGCTGCGGTTCTTCATCCAGCAGGTGCACCGCCGCCGCTACTTCGCCAAGCCGCGGATGGTCGATCTGCGTGCCCGAGCGGGATCACCGCCGTCGAGCAGCGCGCGGTCAAGGAGGCCGGCTACCAGGCCGGCGCCCGCCGGGTCTACATCGTCGAGGAGCCGATGGCCGCCGCGATCGGCGCCGGGCTGCCCGTCCACCAGGCCACCGGCAACATGGTCGTCGACGTCGGCGGCGGCACCACCGAGGTCGCCGTCATCTCGCTCGGCGGCATCGTCACCAGCCTCTCCATCCGCACCGCCGGCGACGACCTCGACCAGGCGATCGTCGCCTGGATGAAGAAGGAGTACTCCCTCATGCTGGGGGACCGCACCGCCGAGGAGGTGAAGATGACCCTCGGCTCGGCCTTCCCGCTGCCCGACGAGCCCGAGGCCGAGATCCGCGGCCGCGACATGGTCTCCGGCCTGCCGCGCACCGTCGTCGTGTCCAGCGCCGAGGTCCGGCAGGCCCTCGAGGAGCCGCTGCACGCGATCGTCGACGCCGTCCGCGCCACGCTCGACCAGACCCCGCCCGAGCTGGCCGGCGACATCATGGACCGCGGCATCGTGCTCACCGGCGGCGGCGGCGCTGCTGCGCGGCCTCGACGAGCGGCTGCGCCACGAGACCGGGATGCCCGTCCACGTCGCCGAGGACCCGCTCACCAGCGTCGCCCTCGGCGCCGGCAAGTGCGTGGAGGAGTTCGAGGCGCTCCAGCAGGTGCTGGTCTCGGAGCCGAGGCGCTTCTGATGGTGTCGTCACGCTCGACGCCGAGGCGGAGCTGGACCGCTCCGCCAGCCGACGCGCGACGCTGGGGCGAGCGATCGACCGGCTCGACGAGCGCAACCGCCCGTCCCGGGCGCTGCTGGTCGCCCTGGTGCTCGCCTGCGCCTCCCTGATCACGCTCGACTACCACGGTGGCGACGACTCGCCGATGGAGCCGGCCCGCCGCGCCGTCGGTGAGGTGTTCGGCCCGATCGAGACCGGCACCTCCACCGCGGTGCGGCCGTTCATCGCGGTGCCCGAGCTGGTTCCGGACCCACGACTCGATGCGCGAGGAGATCGACGAGCTCGAGGCCGAGAACGCCCGGCTGCGCGCCGCAGGCCGCGACGTCCGGCTACGACCGCAACCGGCTCGAGGAGTTCGACGGCCTGACCCGGCCGCCGACGAACCTCGGCTACGCCCTGGTCCCGGCCCGGGTGGTCGGGCTCGGCCCGTCGCAGTCGTTCTCGCGGACCGTCACCATCGACGCCGGCTCCCGGGCCGGCATCCCCCCCGACATGACCGTGCTCAACAACGACGGGCTGGTCGGCCGGGTGCTGCGGGTCACCAGCACGACCGCCACCGTGCTGCTGATCGTCGACGCCGACTCGGTGGTCGGCGGCCGGGTCGGCGAGAGCATGGAGGTCGGCTTCCTGCACGGCCGCGGCGTGCTCGGCAACGACGGCCGGCTCGACCTCGAGCTGGTCGACGAGTCCGAGGTCGCCGACGAAGCACGACACCGTCGTCACCTGGGGCAGCGAGGGCGGGGCGCCGTACGTCTCCGGGGTGCCGGTCGGCCGGGTCACCTCGGTCTACAGCAGCCTGCGCGAGACCTCGCAGCGCGCCGTGATCGAGCCCTTCGTCGACTTCGGCTCGCTCGACCTGGTCGGCGTCGTCGTGCCGTCCGGGTCGACGCAGCGACCGCGTCGGTGATCGAGGCCGACGGGAGCCTGCGATGAGCTGCCTCCGGCTGCTGCGTCGCGGTCGTGGTGGTCAGCCTCGCGCTCGTGCTCCAGGTGTCGCTGTTCCCGCACTTCGCGTGGCAGGGCATCGTCCCCAACCTCTGCCTGCTGGTCGTGGTCGGCGCCGCGCTCACCCGCGGCGCCCAGTTCGCGGCCGTCCTCGGCTTCCTGGCCGGCGTCGCCCTCGACCTCGCGCCGCCCGCCGACCACGTCGCCGGCCGCTGGGCGCTGGCCCTCGTCGTCGTCGGCTACGTCGCCGGGCGGGTGCGCCAGGACGTCAAGCCGACCGCCGTCGCCGTCGTCGCGCACCGTCGCCGCGCTCGTCGTTCATCGGCACCTCGGTCTTCGCCATCACCGGACTGATCCTGCAGGACCCGGTCACTCGACGTCTCGGCGAGCTGCTGCCAGGTGATCCTCGTCGCCGTCCTCTGGGACGTGCTGCTCACGCCGTTCGTGCTGCCGCCGGTGATGACCATGTTCAACCGGCTCGAGCCGGAGCGGGCGACCGCCTGATGGCGTCGACAAGCTCGGCCGGCGGCGGGACGGCGGTCGCAAGGGGCGACTGCGGCTGATCGTCATCCAGGCGCTGGTGTTCTCGCTGTTCGCCACCCTCTTCGCCCGGCTCTACTACCTCCAGGTCGTCAGCGGCGACGAGTACCACGCCCAGGCCGCCTCCCAGTCCGTGCGCGAGATCGTCGTCCAGCCCCAGCGCGGCCTGATCGTCGACGACCATGGGCCGCCCGCTGGTCACCAACCGCCCGTCCTGGGTGATCTCGGTCGACCGGACCATGCTCGGCAAGATGTCCGAGACCAGCAGGCAGCGGCTCCTCGGCAGCGGCTCGGCCGGCCGTCGACCGCCCGCCGAGCCGGATCGACAAGCGGCTGGTGACCTGCGGCGACCCCGGCAGCATCGCCGGCACCTGCTGGAACGGCTCGCCGTACCAGCCGGTCCCGATCGCCCGCGACGTCCGGCAGGCGGTCGCCCTGCGGATCCTCGAGCAGCCCGAGGACTACCCGGCGGTGCTCGCCGAGCAGGAGACCGTGCGCGCCTACCCGCGCCCCTTCGGCATCAACCTCGCCCACGTGCTCGGCTACCTCAGCCCGATCACCGAGTCCGAGTACGACGCCGCCCAGGCCAACGGCGACCGCTCCGTCAACGGCGCCTCGTCGGTGGGCCGCGCCGGCGTCGAGAAGCAGTACGACGCGTGGCTGCGCGGGATGCCCGGCTACCGCAGCGTCGCCGTCGACTCGATGGGCCGGGTGCTCGGCGACGACAGCGAGCTCGCCGGCCAGCCGGGCGACACGCTGGTCACCTCGATCGACGCCAAGGTCCAGGGCGTCGTCGAGCGGCAGCTCGCCCAGACGATCGCGACCGCCCGGCGGACCCGCGACCCGGTCACCGGCCGCAACTACGTCGCCGACTCCGGGGCCGCCGTGGTCATGGAGGCCGACACCGGCCGGATCGTCGCCATGGCCAGCCAGCCGACGTACGACCCGTCGGTCTGGGTCGGCGGCATCAGCGAGAAGCAGCTCCGGCGGCTCTACTCCACCAAGGCCGGCACCCCGCTGCTGAGCCGGGCGACCCAGGGCCAGTTCGCGCCCGGCTCGACGTGGAAGCCGTTCATGACCGCCGGCGCGCTGACCAACGGCTTCACGCCGGACACCCAGCTGAACTGCTCCTCCGGCTTCCAGGTCGGCAACCGGGTCTTCAAGAACTACGAGTCCGGCGCCTACGGCTACATCGGGTTCGCCAAGGCGCTCGAGGTCTCCTGCAACACCTTCTTCTACCGCGTCGGCTACAACTTCTGGCAGCGGTTCGGCACCGACGTCGACGACGTGAACGCCCGCGACCCGCTCGTGTCGAGAGGCCAAGACGTTCGGCTTCGGCAGCCGCACCGGCATCGACCTGCCCGGGCGAGGCGTCCGGCCGGATCGCCGACCGGAAGTGGAAGCTCGCCTACTACAAGTCGATGAAGGACTACTACTGCGGGATCGCCGACAAGCCGCAGGACGCGAAGACCAGCGACTTCGTCTACAAGTTCGCCTACGAGTTCTGCGTCGAGGGCTACGCCTACCGCGCCGGCGACGCGGTCAACTTCGCCATCGGCCAGGGCGACACGATCGTGACGCCGCTCCAGCTGGCGCGGGCCTACGCCGCGCTCTCCAACGGCGGCACGCTCTACGCGCCCCGCGTCGGCAAGGCGATCGTCTCGCCGCACGGCACCGTGCTGCAGCGGATCGAGCCGAAGGTGAACGGCCACGTCCGGCGTGCCCGAAGCGCGTCATCGACTACATCGACGACCGCGCTCAAGGGCGTGACCCGCCAGGGCACGATGGCCTGGCGGATGGGTCGGCTTCCCGCTCGACCGGGTCGATGGTCCGCTCCAAGACCGGCTCCGCCGAGGTCTACGGCAAGCAGTCGACGTCGTGGGTCGCGTCGTACACCGACGACTACGTCGTGGTGATGATGGTGTCCCAGGGCGGCACCGGCTCCGGCACGTCCGGCCCGGCGATCCGCAAGATCTGGGAGACGCTCTACGGCATCGACGGGACGAGCGTCGACCCGGGCCGGGCCGCGATCCCCGGCACCACGCCCGCCGCAGCGGCTGCCCGACCTTCGCCAAGGACGGCTCGATCCTGCCGCCCGCGCCGGAAGGAGCGACTGATGGCAGCATGCGACCCTGCGCCACGCCCGCCCGGCGACCGCCCTGCGCGCCCCGGGCTCGACTGGCTGCTGATGGCGGCCGTCGTGGCGCTGCTCGTGGTCGGCAGCCTGCTGGTGTGGTCGGCCACGTCGGCCCGCGACGACCTCACCGGCGGCGACCCCACGGCGTACCTCCGCAAGCAGCTGGTCAACGTCGCGATCGGGGTGGTGCTGATGGTGATGGTGCTGGCCACCGACCACCGCTGGGTGCGGATCCTCGCGCCGCTGGTCTACCTCGCCTCGGTCGGCGGGCTGGTGCTCGTGCTCACCAGCGGAACGACGATCAACGGGTCCCGCTCGTGGATCCAGCTCGGCAGCATGTCGATCCAGCCGGCGGAGTTCGCGAAGCTGGCCGTGGTGATCGGGATGGCGCTGCTCGTGGCCGAGCGGGCCGAGGGCGCGCCGGCTACGACCAGTCACCTGGGTCGACGTGGCCGGGATGCTCGTGATCGCCGGCGTCCCGGCGACGCTGATCATGCTGCAGCCCGACCTCGGCACCATGCTCGTGCTCTCGGCGACCGTGTTCGGCGTGATCGCCGCCGCGGGCGCGCCCCGGCGCTGGCTGGTCCTGCTGGGCGCGGGCGGCGGTCGCGGCCGGCGTCGCCGCGGTGTCCGCGGGGTTCCTCAAGGACTACCAGGTCGACCGGTTCCTGGCCTTCACCAACCCCGACCTCGACCCGCGCGGCGCCGGCTACAACACCGAGCAGGCGCGGATCGCGGTCGGCAACGGCGGACTGTTCGGCGAGGGTCTGTTCGACGGCTCCCAGACCCGCTCCGGGTTCGTGCCCGAGCAGCACACCGACTTCATCTTCACCGTCGCCGGCGAGGAGCTCGGCCTGGTCGGCGCCGACGGTCCTGATCGCGCTGCTGGGCGTGGTGATCTGGCGGGCGCTGCGCATCGCCTTCCAGACCGACGACGTGTTCGGCCGGATCGCGGCGGCCGGGATCGCCTGCTGGTTCGGCTTCCAGGCGTTCCAGAACGTCGGCATGTGCCTCGGGATCATGCCGGTCACCGGCGTACCCCTCCCGTTCGTGTCGTACGGCGGCAGCTCGATGTTCGCGGGCATGCTCGCGATCGGGCTGCTCCAGAACATCCACCTGCGCTCGACCGCCTCGCTGCCCGACCCGCTACCTCGCCACCCGCCGCGGGTGCTCCGCCAGCGCTGAGCTCGGGACACGCCCGGACCAGCCCGGTCGAGGGCATGCGGCGCACGGTGCGCCGAGTGCCACGGTGGAGGGGTGACACCTTCGGAGCTGCTGCACGACGCCGTCGAGCGGTCGGTCCTGACGGGCCATGAGGGCAAGTCGGGCGCGGGCCTGGAGCAGGTCCGGCTCGCGGACGGGCGCGCGCTCGTCGTCAAGCGGGTGACGCCCGCGGACCGACCTGACCCTGGCCCTCACCGGCGGCACGGTCGCCCGCGAGTACCTCCTCTGGCGCTCGGGCGCGCTCGACCGGCTGCCGCCCGGCGTCGGTCACGCCATCGTCGACGCCTGGGTGGAGGACGACGCCACGCGTGATCGTGATGCGCGACCTCGGCGACCACGTCCTGACCTGGGACGACCGGCTGTCGGTCGACGCAGACCCAACGGGTGATCGAGCGGGTCGCCGCGATGCACCGGGCGTTCCTCGGCGACCCGCCGCCGGACCTCGCCCCGCTCGACCGGGTGCTCGACCTCTTCGCGCCGCACCGGATCCTCGGGCTGGCCGACGAGGGCAACGAGCTGTGCGCGCTGGCCTGCCGGGGCTGGGAGATCTTCGCCGAGACCGTGCCGCGCCGACGTCGCCGGCCCGGTCCTGGTGCTGCTCGACGGACGCCACGCCGCCTGGCCGACCGCCCTGGCCGACGGTCCGGTCACGCTCGCCCACGGCGACCTGGCCACCGTGAACATGGCATTCGAGGGCGACGACCTGGTGCTGCTCGACTGGGCGATGCCGACCGCCGCGCCCGGCGCCCTGGACATCGCCCGGTTCCTCGCCGGCTGCTCGTCGGTCGTCGAGCCGAGCCGCGAGGAGGTCCTGGCGTCGTACGCCGCGCCGGCCGGGCCGGCGTACGACGAGCGCTCGATGCGGCTGGCCCTGCTCGCGGGCCTGGTCTGGCTGGGCTGGAACAAGGCACTCGACGCCGCCGAGCACCCCGACCCCGCGATCCGGGAGCGGGAGCGGCCGGACCTCGACTGGTGGGTCGGCGCAGGCCCGCAACGACCCTCGAGAGATGGAGCACTCTGATGGACCTGAACACGCTCTACCACCGCACCGTCGAGAGCTGGGCGGACCGGGTCAACGCGGTCCGCGCCGACCAGTGGGACGCGCCCACGCCGTGCCGGGAGTGGAACGTCCGCGACCTCGCCAACCACGTCACCGGCGAGGACCTCTGGACCGCACCGCTGATGCAGCGGCAGCACGATCGAGGAGGTGGGCGACCGCTTCGACGGCGACCTGCTCGGCGACGACCCGATCAGCAGCGCGCTCGGCCGCGGCCATGGAGGCGATCGGCGCGGTCGCCGAGACGCTGCCCTCGCACGGCACCGTGCACCTGTCGTACGGCGAGGAGCAGATGGACGAGTACGTCCACCAGCTCGCCGCCGACCACCTGATCCACGGCTGGGACCTGGCCGTCGCGACCGGCGGCGACACCCGGCTCGACCCGGCGCTGGTGCACGAGGTGGCCGCCTGGTTCGCCGACCGCGAGGAGCTCTACCGGCAGGCCGGCGTCGTCGGCCCGCGCTGCGGCCTCCCACGGCGACGCCGCAGGGCGACCTGCTCGCGGCCTTCGGACGGGACCCCGGCTGGGGCGTCGAACCACGCCGGCCTGGCCCGCTTCTCGGCGGCGTTCGGCCGTGGCGACGTCGACGCGATCATGGCGCTGATGACCGACGACTGCGTCGTTCGAGGCGACCGGCCCGGCGCCCGACGGGGTCCGGCACGAGGGCGCGGACGCGGTACGCGGGGTGTGGGTGGACCTCTTCGGCGGGACGCCGGGCGCGGCGTTCACCGAGGAGGAGTCGTTCGTCGCCGGCGACCGCGGCGTGCTCCGCTGGCGCTTCGACTGGACCAACGACGACGGGTCTCCCGGGCACGTGCGCGGCGTGGACGTGCTCCGGCTGCGCGACGGCCTGGTCTGCGAGAAGTTCTCCTACGTCAAGGGCTGAGCACGTCCGCCGGCGTCGGTGGTTGAGGGGTTCGCCCGGTCAGGGCTTGATCGACAGGAACACGAACGCCGCCAGCAGGACCAGGTGCACGCCGCCCTGCAGGGGCTTGGCCCGACCCGGAACGACGGTGAGGACCGCCACCGGGACGGTGATGGCGAGCAGCACGATCTGCATCGGCTCCAGCCCGAGTGCCAGCCGGTCGTCGAGCCAGATCGATGCGACGGCGAGGGTCGGGATGGTGAGGCCGATCGAGGCCATCGCCGACCCGTAGGCGAGGTTGAGGCTGGTCTGCACCTGCTCCCGGGCGGCAGCGCGGACCGCCGCGATGGACTCGGGGAGCAGGACCAGCAGGGCGATGACCACGCCCACGAAGGCGTGCGGGAACCCCAGAGCGGCGACGCCGTCCTCGATGGCGGGAGAAACGACCTTGGCCAGTCCGATGACCGCGACCAGGGACAACATCAGCAGGCCCAGGCTGATCAGCGCCTCGCGCCCGGTCGGTGGGTCGGCATGGCCGTCCAGGTCTGCGTCGACCGGTCCGTCGCCATCCTCGACGGGCAGGAAGAAGTCCCGGTGCCGGACGGTCTGGGTGAAGACGAACAAGGCGTAGAGCGCGAGTGACGCAACCGCGGCGAAGGCCAGCTGGGACGGCGAGAACGTCGGACCCGGCTCGGTCGTGGTGAAGCGAGGAAGCACGAGGGTGAGGCCGGCGAGGGTGATGACGGTCGCGAGCGCGGAGCCGGTGCCCTCGGGGTTGAAGTTCGCCAGGTGGTGCTTCAGGGCGCCCACGAGCAGGGCCAGCCCGACGATGCCGTTCACGCTGATCATGACGGCCGCGAACACGGTGTCCCGGGCCAGGGTCGAGGTGTCGGCGTCGCTGGAGACCATCAGGGTCACGATCAGTGCGACTTCGATGACGGTGACGGCAACGGCCAGCACCAGCGAGCCGAACGGCTCGCCCACCCGGAGCGCCACCACCTCGGCGTGGTGGACGGCCGCCAGCACCGCGGCGACGAGCACGGCCGAGTCGAGGGTCACGAGGAGGACTTCGGCGACCCCGCCGGGATGCCGCCCCCACGAGCCCGCCAGCACCACCACGGCGACCACCGGCACGAGCACGGTCCACCGGAACCGTCCGGTCATCGTCGCGCTCATGACCGAAACCGTACGGGGCCGGGGTTCGGGTCCTGGTCGAGTCTCGGGCGCCGCCGCGGAATCGGCGCGCCGCGGGAGGCCGTCGTACGCTAGGGAGCCGATCCCCCCACATCCTCGAGGTGTTTCGTCGTGTCCGTTGCATCGGTCTTCCCGCGGCTGGAGCCGAAGCTGCCGTCGGTGCAGAAGCCGATCCAGTACGTGGGCGGAGAGCTCAACTCGACCGTCAAGGACTGGGACTCGGTCGACGTCCGCTGGGCACTGATGTACCCCGATGCCTACGAGGTCGGCCTGCCCAACCAGGGCGTGCAGATCCTCTACGAGGTGCTCAACGAGCGGGACTGGATCCTCGCCGAGCGGACCTACTCGGTGTGGCCGGACATGGAGCAGGTCATGCGGGACGGCGAGATCCCGCAGTTCACGGTCGACAGCCACCGTCCCGTGCGCGCCTTCGACGTGCTCGGGCTCAGCTTCTCCACCGAGCTCGGCTACACCAACATGCTCAACGCCCTCGACCTGGCCGGGATCCCGCTCCACGCCACCGACCGTGGCGAGGAGGACCCGATCGTCCTCGCCGGCGGCCACGCCGCCTTCAACCCGGAGCCGATCGCCGACTTCCTGGACGCCGCCGTGCTGGGCGACGGAGAGGAGATCGTGCTGGCGATCTCCGAGGTGGTGCGGGAATGGAAGCAGGAGGACCGACCCGGTGGCCGCGACGAGCTGCTGCGCCGGCTCGCCGTGAGCGGCGGGGTGTACGTCCCGAAGTTCTACGACGTCACGTACGCCGCCGACGGCACGATCGAGGCCGTCGTACCCAACCGGCCGGGCATCCCGTTCCGGGTCCGCAAGCACACCTTGATGGACCTCGACGCGTGGCCCTACCCGGCCAAGCCCCTGGTCCCACTCGCAGAAACGGTCCACGAGCGGTTCTCCGTCGAGATCTTCCGGGGCTGCACCCGGGGCTGCCGGTTCTGCCAGGCGGGCATGATCACCCGTCCGGTCCGCGAGCGGAGCATCGAGACCATCGGTGCCATGGTCGAGAACGGCATCCGCAAGTCCGGCTTCGAGGAGGTCGGCCTGCTCTCGCTGTCGAGCGCCGACCACACCGAGATCGGCGAAGTGGCCAAGGGTCTCGCCGACCGCTACGAGGACTCGAACGTCTCGTTGTCCCTCCCCTCGACCCGGGTCGACGCGTTCAACGTCACCCTCGCCAACGAGTTCTCCCGCAACGGCCGTCGATCCGGCCTGACCTTCGCCCCGGAGGGCGGCTCGGAGCGGATGCGGAAGGTGATCAACAAGATGGTCACCGAGGAAGACCTGATCCGCACCGTCGCCACGGCGTACTCGCACGGCTGGCGCCAGGTGAAGCTGTACTTCATGTGTGGCCTGCCGACCGAGACCGACGAGGACGTCCTCGCGATCGCCGACCTCGCCAAGCAGGTGATCGCGAAGGGGCGCGAGGTGTCCGGTCGCAACGACATCCGGTGCACGGTCTCGATCGGCGGCTTCGTGCCCAAGCCCCATACGCCGTTCCAGTGGGCCGCCCAGCTCGACCACGAGACGACCGACGAGCGACTGAAGAAGCTGCGGGACACCGTGCGCGCGGACAAGCGCTTCGGCCGGGCCATCGGCTTCCGCTACCACGACGGCAAGCCGGGCATCGTCGAGGGACTGCTGTCTCGTGGTGACCGCCGTGTCGGTCGGATCATCGAGCAGGTGTGGCGCGACGGAGGTCGCTTCGACGGGTGGAGCGAGTACTTCTCCTACGACCGCTGGGTCGAATCCGCAGAGCACGCGCTCGGCGGCAGTGGCGTCGACCTCGACTGGTACACCACCCGCGAACGCGAGTACGACGAAGTGCTGCCGTGGGACCACCTCGACTCCGGCCTCGACAAGGACTGGTTGTGGGCGGACTGGGAGGACGCGCTCGCCGTGGCCGCCGGGGCCGACGTGGAGGTCGAGGACTGCCGCTGGACCCCTTGCTACGACTGCGGCGTGTGCCCGGAGATGGACACCGAGATCCAGATCGGCCCCACCGGGCGCCAGCTGCTGCCGCTCTCGGTCGTCTGACCTCCGGCTCCTGGCCTGAGTCAGGATCCGGTGAGGATGACGAGTCGCTCGGTCGCTCTGCTCATCGCGACATAGCGGTCAACGGCTCCTTCGATGCCCGTGCCGAACGCGTCTGGGTCGATGAGGACGACCAGGTCGAACTCGAGCCCCTTCGACAGCTCCGGAGTCAGCGAACCGGACGCGGGACGTCGCCTCGAAGGAGCCACCGTCGATCTCGCTCGGTCCGATGACGCACGCGATCCCCTCGTCATGCTCGGCGAGCCAGGAGTCGAGGATCGAGTGGAGGTCCGACACGGATCCGTGCATGACGGGGACGCCGCCGCTGCGGATCGGAGGTCGGCACGTTGGCGTCCGGGAGCACGGCCCGGATGACCGGCTCGGCTTCGGCCATGACCTCCTCCGGCGTCCGGTAGTTGATGTTCAGGGACGCCAGGTTGACGTTGTCGAGCCCGATGCGCTCGAGGCGGTCCTGCCATGACTCCGTGAACCCGTGCCGGGCCTGCGCGCGGTCCCCGACGATGGTGAGACTCCGGGACGGGCAGCGGAGCAGCAGCATCTGCCACTCCGCGTCGGTCAGCTCCTGAGCCTCGTCCACCACGATGTGGGCGAACGGCCCGGCGAGCAGCTCCGGGTCGGCTTCGGGCAGTGCGGCCTCGTCGACGAGGGCATCGCGGATGCCCTGCTGACGGAGCTGGGCGATCATGCCCTCGTCATCGTCGGCCTGAAGGAGCTCGTCGACGACCAGGTCCATCCGCTCGACGTTCGGCGGCGACGGCCGCCTCGTGACGACGCTTGCGGCGTGATGCCTCGGGATCGCCGAGCCGGAGCCGTGCTGCGTCCAGAAGCGGCAGGTCGGAGACCGTCCAGGCGTGAGGGTCTCGGCGCTGAAGCGTGCGGACCTCGTCGGCGTCGAGCCAGGGGGCGCACATCCGCAGGTACGCCGGCACCGACCACAGGTCCCCGACGAGGTCGGTGTAGTCGAGCAGCGGCCATGCCCTGTTGAAGGCGTCGGCCAGTTCGTCGTTCTGAGCGAACGCCCTGCGGAGCTGGTCCGGCGAGACGTCCTCGTCCTCGGCGTCGTGCTTGTCCATCAGGATCGTCACCAGCTCGTCCCAGACCTGGTCCCGCGCCTCGTTGTGGGGAGTGCCGGGTGCGGGGGACTCGAACGCCTCAGACCACTCCGCGGCACTGAGCCACAGGTCGGACCAGGCGGTCTCGACCTGCATCCCCTCGGTGGGCGGCTCCTCGTAGAGCCGGACTGCCGGCTCGATCGCCTTCACCATGTCCACCGACGACTTCAGACGTGCCACGTCCGGGTCGACCTCGAACGGCGCGGCCGCGCCCTCGGGGACGAGCTCGCGGAGGGTGCAGGTCTGCACTCCCTCCTCGCCGAGGCTGGGGAGGACGTCGGCGACGTAGGCCAGGTAGGGCTGGTGCGGGCCGACGAACATCACGCCGCCCCGGCGGTGCCCGAGACGCGGGTCGGCGTACAGGAGGTACGCCGTGCGGTGCAGCGCGACGACCGTCTTGCCCGTGCCCGGTCCGCCGTCGACGACGAGCGCGCCGCGGGACCCGGCACGGATGATCGCGTCCTGGTCGGCCTGGATGGTGCCGAGCACGTCCCGCATGCGAGGGGACCGGCTGCTGCCCAGGCTGGCGATGAAGGCCGATTGGTCGTCGAGGGCGGCGGCGTGTCCGTCCAACCCCTCCGAGGTGAACACCTCGTCCCAGTAGTCGCTGATCCGGCCCCGGGTCCAGCGATACCTGCGACGGCTAGCCAGGCCCATCGGGTTGGCGTGCGTCGCACCGAAGAAGGGCTCGGCGGCGGGGGAGCGCCAGTCGACGAGCAGCCGGCGACCAGCACTGTCGGTGAGGCCGAGTCGTCCGATGTACACGGGCTCCGCGTCGTCCGCGCTGACCATGTGCCCCAGGCACAGGTCAAGACCGAAGCGACGAAGGGCCCGCAGGCGAGCGGTCAGCCGGTGCACCTCCAGGTCGCGGTCCATGGCTTCCTGGCCGATGCCGCCGGGCGCCGCACGGGCGGCATCGAGCCGGTCGGACAGATCGGCGATCGACTGCTCGAGGCTCTCCGCGATGGCCGCGAAGTGTTGCTCGTCGTCGCCGATCAGCGCCGGGTCGGCCTTGGGGGTGAGGTGGTCGGGAAGGTCGAACGCGCTGGTCATCAGGGGATTCACGCCATCAGCTCCGATCGAGCCCATACGTCGACAACAACACACGCACTTCCTTGCTCCCGTCTCCGTGGTTCGTGCTTCGGCGGGCGATTCTGCGGCACGAACAGGGTCTTGCCGCAAGCCCCCCTGTGCGCTATAAGTTGAGAGTGGAAGGGAGTGGCACACTCTCTTTCCTTTCTTGCTCCGCGGATGGCCCGTCCGCTGCAGCGCGGATGAGGTCATCCTGCCGCGTCGGAAGCGGCCGCATCGCCGCAGCGGCAGCGACCCTGCAGCGCCGGGCACCGCCCCTGTCGCCCCAGGTGCGTGGCCGGGGCGTCGGCAGCCGACAGCGCACCGTTCCGGGGTTTCGAGGCTCGCTGACGCTCGCACCTCAACCACCGAGGAATGACCGTCGCAGGCATGTCCGATCCGTCGCTACGGTGGACGCATGACCGACACTGCGGCCGTGGCCCGCGCATTCCTGTCCTCCCTCGAGGCGCGCGACTGGGACGCATGGGAGGCGCTGATGACGACGGAGGTCGTCTACGAGATGCCGCAGACCCGGGAGCGGATCCGTGGGCGGGCCGCCTATCGGCAGTTCAACGTCTCCTACCCGGGCGAGTGGCACCTGACGCCCAAGGTGGTCATCGGTGACGCTGATCGGGCCGTTGCCTGGTTCACGTGGACGTCTGGACGACGATTCCGGGAGCGACTCCGGCGACGCACAGGTCTTCTTCGAGTTCGACGCCGAAGGGCTGATCACCCAGGTGACTGACTTCTGGCCGGAGCCCTACGACCCGCCCGCCCGGACCGACGGCCCGCTGGAGCGCGGGTGACGGAGGTCCGGCTGGCGACGGTGGCCGATGGCGATGCGATCGCCAGGCTCCGCCGCACCTGGACGGAGGAGAATGCCGGCCAGTCGGTCCCGGACGACACCTTCGAGTCCCGGTTCGAGGAATGGTTCCAGCGTGAGCGACGACAGCGCCTCACGTGGCTCGGATTCGTCGACGGCATTGACGATCCAGTCGGCATGCTCAACCTGCTGGTCTTCACGCGGATGCCGTTCCCGCTGGCCCCGGCCACCGAGCGGCCGAGGCAGTGGGGGTATCTCGCCAACTGCTTCGTCCGGGCCGAGCACCGCAACACCGGCCTGGGTGGCGAACTGCTCGACGCCTGCACCACCCACGCCGACGACCAGGGGTTCGCACGGATCGTGCTGAGCCCCAGCGACCGCTCCGTCCCGTTCTACGCCCGCGGCGGCTTTGCGCCCGCGACGTCGCTCATGGTGCGGCCGGGACCCGGGTGAGCTGGTCCTCGATGTACGCCGGCCGCGCGACGTAGGCGCCGAGCAACATGAGGGGCACGACCAACGACAACAGCAGGACCAACGGCCAACCCCAGCCTCCCGTGGCGCCGTAGATCACGCCGACCACGAACGGCCCGACTGCGGCCAGGAGGTAACCCACCGACTGGGTGACTCCTGACAGCGCGGCCGTCCCCTGCGGGGTCCGGGCGCGCAGCCCGATCAGGGTGAGGATGATCGGGAAGGTGGTGGTGCCGATCCCCGCCAGCAGCGCCCAGAGGACGGCGAGGTCATGTGGTTCGACGAGGAGTCCGATGTACGCAACGGGGTAGCACGCCGCCACCGCGAGCACGAGGCCACGCTGGTTCTCGCGCCGGGCCAGCGCGGCGGGCAGCCACAGCGACATCGGGATCGACACGGCAGCCAGGATCCCCACCAGCAGACCGGCGTCCCGGGCCGTGAAGCCACTGTCGCGCCACAGCTGGGCGAACCACCCGAAGAGGATGTACGCCTGCGCGGACTGGAGGGCGAAGAACCCGGCCATCGCGAGACCGAGGCGGGTCCGGAGCACGTCGCCGAACCGGACGACGTGCGCGGCAGGCTCGAGGTCCTGGTCCTGACGCACGAGGAAGAGCCACGGAAGCACCGCGACCAGTGCCACGAGCGCCCAGATCCCCAGTCCGTCCCGCCAGCCGTCGCCGGCCTCGGCGATCGGCACGGTGAGGGTCAGAGCTCCGGTCAGGCCGACCGCCAGAGCCGTCGTGTACGCCGCGGTGACGATCCCGACCCGGTCCGGGAAGTGGAGCTTCACGAGCGACGGAATCAGCACGTTGGCCACCGCCATGCCGGCGAGGGCGAGCATCGACAGCGTGAGGAAGAGGATCGGGTCCCGAGCCGCGGCACGAGCCGCCAGACCCGCCACCACTGCCAATAGCGCGACCAGGGTCGTGCGGTGCACGCCAACCCGACGCGCCAACCACGGTGCCGCAGCACCGAAACCAGCGAACGCGATCACTGGCAGCGATGTCAGGAGGCCCGCGCTGGAGGCCGACATGGACAGGTCCTGCCGGATCTCGGCCAGCACCGGAGCCACGCTGACGGCGGCGGTCCGCAGGTTGATCGCCAAGAGGACCAGGCCGACCAGCACCATGGCCTGCCTTGTCCGTTGCTCACCCATCGCGTCGATGCTCTCAGAGGCGCGGGCGGAGGCCTCGGGCAGGATGTGCTGGTGCGCCACATCGACGACGCGGAGCGACGCGCCAGGCTCGCCCGACGCCATCTGGTCGCGCCCCCGCATCGGGTCTCCGATCCGGTCTCGGCCACCCGGGAGATGACGGTGCTGCACTCCACGGAGCCGGCGACGGTCTACCTGTCGCTGTTCGCACGGGTCGAAGGGCTGTCGGTGGGTGACGTCGACCGGGTCCTGTACGACGACCGGACCCTGGTCAAGCAGCTGGCGATGCGGCGGACCCTCTTCGTGTTCCCGCGGGAGCTGCTGCCGGCGACCTGGGGGAGTGCCGCTGCCCGCGTGGCCGCGACCCATGAGCGGCGGCTCGCGAAGGAAGTGGTGGCCGCGGGGCTGGCCGACGACGGCGAACGCTGGCTGGACGACGCCTGCCGGGCGGTGCTGGAACGGCTCGCGGTCGGACCGGCGAGTGCCCAGGAGATCCGCGAGGAGGTCCCCGAGGTCTCCGGACGCGTGACCTACGCGCCCGGGACGAAGTGGGGCGGTGAGGTCTCGATCGCCCCTCAGGTGCTGACCATCCTGGGGTCGCGCGGTGTGATCGTGCGGGGCGTCAATGGCGGCCACTGGCGGATTTCGCGGCCGGTGTGGACGCGGATGTCCGACTGGCTCGATCGACGTCCCCGAGCCCCTCGATGAGGACGCCGGGTACGCCGAGCTGGTGCGCCGTGCGCTGTGGACGTTCGGGCCGGCCACGACGAAGGATCTGCAATGGTGGCTCGGCAGCACGGTCACGGCGGTGCGACGAGCGCTGGTCGACGTCGGCGCCGTCGAGGTCTCCCTCGATCGGGGCCGGAGCGGCTGGGTGCTGGCCGATGACGTGGAGGGCATCGAACCCGCGGCACCGTGGGCGGCGTTGCTGCCGGTGCTGGATCCCACCACGATGGGGTGGAAGGACCGGGACTTCTACCTCGATCCGGAACACGCGCCGTACCTCTTCGACACCAACGGCAACGCCGGCACCACGGCTTGGTGGGACGGCAGGATCGTCGGCTGCTGGGTCCAGGACGAGGACGGCGTGGTCCGCACGGTGCTCCGCGAGAGCGTCGGCGTCGAGGCAACCGCGGCCCTGGCCACGGAGGCGGACCGGCTCACCGCATGGCTCGACGGGATCCGCGTCGCCAGCGTCTACGCGTCGCTGCAGATGAAGTCGGCCCGGCTGCCCTGACCGGCTATCGTTCCGCCGTGCCCGACCAGCCCGAGCAGCAGGCGCCGCCGGTCCAACGGCTGCGGATCCGGTACGCCAAGCGCGGCCGGCTCCGCTTCACGAGCCACCGCGACTTCAGCCGCGCGTTCGAGCGCGCCGTCTTCCGGGCCCGGGTTCCGATGGCGTACTCCTCGGGCTTCAACCCGCATCCGCGGATCTCGTACGCCGGGGCGGCTCCGACCGGCTCCGCGAGCGAGGCGGAGTACCTCGAGATCGCCCTCGCCGAGGTCGTCGAGCCCGGGACGATCCACGCGGCCCTGGCCGAGGCGTTGCCGGACGGGCTCGACGTCCTCGAGGTGGTCGAGTCGCCGGGTGGCTCGCTGGCGGACCGGCTGCAGGCCAGCCTGTGGCGGATCGACGTGGGGTCGAGCGACGTCGAGGCGACCGCAGCCGTCACCGAGTTCCTCGCGTCGGACTCGGTGCTCGTGCAGCGGATGACGAAGAAGGGGCTGCGGGAGTTCGACTGCCGGGCAGCGGTCGTCTCCCTGGTCGTGGAACGTCCCGCCACGGGGAGCCGGTTCCGGCTCGTGCTGCGACACGTGGTCCCCGCCGTACGCCCCGACGACGTGCTCACCGGACTGGCCAGCGTGTCGGGCTTCGAAGCCGGTGAGGCGCCGCTGCTGACCCGGATGGCGCAGGGCCCGCTCGACGAGCCCACGGGCGAGATCGGGGACCCGCTCCACTGATCGTTGTTGGCCCGGATTCGCCGACGGTGTGCGATACTCGCAGTGGTTGACGCGGCGCGACTTGTCGCACGGGTCGACCCGACGACGTTCTCGCCGGTGTCCCTCACGGGCCCGGCACTGTGAGTGCGGATCGTGGCCAGACCGCGACGCGGCCGGGTGTGAGTTTGTGACAGCGACTCCATTGGGCCCAGCGACCGCGGCAGGTGATCGACACGCGCTCATCGACGCACACCGCGGAGGGTGTCGCCGCCACTGAAGGCTTGCCGCCCGGGCGCCCTGACAACGGGCCCGCGGCGGATGACACAGCCCGGCGCAGCAGCGGCCGGGCCGAGGAGAGCATCATGCTCGAGGACCATTCGCCAACGAAGCCACCGGCGCCAGCATGGGCGACAACTCCAGCGGGGAGAGGGAGGCAGCAGGGACCGCCGCCAAGGCTCCGGCGAAGAAGGCGGCCAAGAAGACCGCGCCCGCCACGAAGACCGCGGCCCGGAAGACCACGAAGGCCTCCGCCGAGGCGTCGGCGGAGTCGGGCGACGGCGTGCCGGCCAAGAAGACCGCGGCCAAGAAGTCAACGGCCAAGAAGTCAACGGCCAAGAAGACGACTGCCAAGAAGGCGGCGACGAAGAAGGCGGCCGCCAAGAAGACCACGAAGAAGACCGCCGCTGAGCCCAAGCCCGAGAGCGCGGGCGAGTCGGGTGCCGACTCTGCGGCCACCGGCATCATGCCGCTCTTCCAGGCACCCGAGGCCACCAAGCCGCCGGCCGGCCGGGCCAAGAAGTCGGAGGGTGCGCCGGCCGGACGATGCCGCGGACTCACAGGCGAAGGAGCCCCGCGCCAAGCAGACCACGTCGAAGGCGAAGGCGAAGACCAAGACCGACGCGGACGAGAAGCCAGCCGACAAGCAGGACAAGCAGGACGAGCAGGAGGACCAGGCCGACGACGCTGACGGCGAGGGCGGCGCCAGGCGGCGCCGCCGCCGCGGTGGTCGGCGTCGTCGCAAGTCCGGCGAATCCGATACGGACGCGTCAGCGACGGACGACTCGGACGACCGGCCCGCGGACAAGGCCGACGACTCGAGCGGCGATGACGGTTCTGGCGATGCAACGTCACGCCGACGCAGGCGCCGCCGCCGGTCCGGCGAGGAAGGCGATGGCTCCGGGGACGACCCCGAGAACACCGTCACCCGGGTCCGCAAGGGCCGTTCTGCAGAGGACCAGATCACCGCGGTTTCCGGATCGACCCGCCTCGAAGCGAAGAAGCAGCGCCGTCGCGAGGGTCGCGAGGCCGGGCGACGCCGCGCGCCGATCGTCAGCGAAGCGGAGTTCCTGGCGCGCCGCGAGGCCGTCGACCGGATCATGGTGATCCGGCAGCGGAAGGACCTCACCCAGATCGCGGTCATGGAGGACAAGGTGCTGGTCGAGCACTACGTTGCCCGCGAATCCCAGACCTCCCTGATCGGCAACGTCTATCTCGGCCGGGTCCAGAACGTGTTGCCCTCGATGGAGGCCGCCTTCATCGACATCGGCAAGGGCCGCAATGCGGTCCTGTACGCCGGCGAGGTCAACTGGTCCGCCCTCGGGCACAAGGACGGTCAGCCGCGAAAGATCGAGTCGGTCTTGTCGTCGGGCCAGGCCGTCCTGGTCCAGGTGACCAAGGACCCGGTCGGGCACAAGGGTGCCCGTCTGACCAGCCAGATCAGCCTGGCCGGCCGGTTCCTCGTCTACGTGCCGGACGGCACCACCAGCGGGATCTCCCGGAAGCTGCCCGACACCGAACGCACCCGACTGAAGACCCTCCTGAAGGAGATCGTCCCCGACACAGCCGGCGTCATCGTGCGCACCGCTGCGGAGGGCGCCAGTGAGGACGAGCTGACCCGCGACGTCGAGCGGCTCAGGGCACGGTGGGAGGACATCGAGAAGAAGGCCAAGGGCAGCGCGCCGCAGCTGTTGTACGGCGAGCCCGACCTGACCCTGAAGGTGGTCCGTGACCTCTTCACCGAGGACTTCAGCAAGATGGTGATCGAGGGCGACGACGCCTGGGACACCGTTCAGGGCTACGTCACGCACGTCGCGCCCGACCTCGAGGAGCGGCTGGAGCGGCTCGGGTCCGGTGCGGACGACTCGGCGCCCAAGGGTGACGTGTTCGCGGCGTACCGGATCGACGAGCAGATCGCCAAGGGCCTTGATCGCAAGGTCTGGCTCCCCTCGGGTGGCTCGCTCATCATCGATCGCACCGAGGCCATGACGGTCGTCGACGTGAACACCGGCAAGTTCACCGGCTCGGGGGGCAACCTCGAGGAGACCGTCACCAAGAACAACCTGGAGGCGGCCGAGGAGATCGTCCGCCAGCTGCGGCTCCGCGACATCGGCGGCATCATCGTGATCGACTTCATCGACATGGTCCTTGAGTCCAACCGGGACCTGGTGCTTCGCAGGCTGGTCGAGTGCCTGGGCCGCGACCGCACCCGGCACCAGGTCGCCGAGGTCACCTCCCTGGGTCTGGTGCAGATGACGCGGAAGCGGATCGGCACCGGCCTGCTCGAGGCGTTCTCGCACAACTGCGAGCACTGCCAGGGCCGCGGCGTGATCATCGAGGACGCCCCGGTCGAGCCACGGAAGGCCGACGACGATTCGCGTCGAGGTGGGCGCCGCAACCGGGGTGGCCGGGGCCGTGGCGACTCCGACCCGAAGGGTCGCGGTGACAAGGGCGGTGACAAGGGCGGCGGCAACGGTGGAGGCAACGGTGGCCAGGGCTCGGCGCCCTCTCCCAAGGATGTGGCCGCCATGGCCAAGGCCGAGTCAACGGAGAAGTCGGCCGTGGACGAGAAGTCGGCCGTGGAGGAGAAGTCGGCCGTGGAGGAGAAGCCGGCCGTGGACGAGAAGCCCGCCGTGGACGAGAAGCCCGCCGTGGAGGAGAAGTCCGCCGTGGACGAGAAGCCCGCCGTGGACGAGAAGCCCGCCGTGGACGAGAAGTCGGCCGTGGACGAAAGGCCCGCCGTGGACGAGGAGCCGGCCGTGGAGGAGAAGCCCGCCGCGGCACCTGAGCCGCCCAAGGTGGTCACCCGCTCCCGACGACGCAGTGCCAGTCGACCGGCAGGCCCGCCCTCAGCCCTCGTCGAGCAGCCGGCGGCCTCCGGCGGTCACGTCGGCGAGCCGGCCGAGCACGGGAGCATCGAGCCCGGGACCGCGAGCACGGAGCCCGGCCTGGCCGAGCAACAGTCCGCGGCTCCGGTCGAGCACGTGCCGGTGAAGAAGAAGGGCTCCCGCAAGCGCTGACCTGACGCTCGGTCGTTTTGCCGCGAGCGCGCCCGGTCCGTACTATTGACCCTCGGTGCGCTCACGCGTGCCCTCTGCATGGCATCCCGTCTCCCTGGCCGAGTTCGAGGCGTGCCGCAGACCCGGATGTGAAGTGCAGGAATTGACGAAGGAGACCGCGGTGTACGCGATCGTGCGCGCAGGCGCCAAGCAGCAGAAGGTTGCCGTCGGCGACGTCATCCAGATCGACAAGGTCGAGACGGGCGTCGGCGAGTCGCTGACCCTGCCCGTGGTCATGGTGGTGGACGGGGAGAAGGTCACGACCGCCGGGCTCGACAAGGCCGCCGTGACCGCCGAGGTCCTCGGCGCCACCAAGGGTCCCAAGATCGTCATCCAGAAGTACAAGAACAAGACCGGCTACAAGAAGCGCCAGGGTCACCGACAGAAGTACACCCAGGTCAAGGTCACCGACATCTCCCTGTGAGCCCCGCTCACCACGCACCGAAGGATTGAACTCATGGCACACAAGAAGGGCGCGGCCTCGACCAAGAACGGTCGGGACTCGAACTCCCAGCGGCTGGGCGTGAAGCGGTACGGCGGCCAGCTGGTCAACGCCGGCGAGATCATCGTGCGCCAGCGAGGCACCCACTTCCACCCGGGCTCCGGGGTCGGCCGCGGCGGCGACGACACGCTGTTCGCGCTCGTCGGCGGTGCGGTGGAGTTCGGCACCCGGCGCGGTCGCCGCGTGGTCAACGTCGTCCCGGGCGAGTGACCTGACGCACGACATCGTGGTCGAGCCGGTCGAGATCATGCGGAGGGCGTCCCGGGACGGGGCGCCCTTTGTCATTTCCAGAGCATGACCTCGACCGACTCGATCACCGGGGACAGCTCGAACTGAAGCGAACCACGACCACCGAGGAAGAGAGTCCATGGCAGTCCCGACGTTCGTCGACCGCGTGACGTTGCACGTCAGCGCCGGCCGCGGCGGCAACGGGGTGGCCTCGGTGCATCGGGAGAAGTTCAAGCCCCTGGGCGGCCCCGACGGAGGCAACGGCGGGCCGGGCGGCTCGGTCATCCTCCGCGTGGACCCCGACGTGACGACCCTCGTCGACTACCACCACAGCCCGCAGCGACGGGCCGAGCACGGCGGTCACGGGGCCGGCGGCCACCGCAACGGTGCCCATGGCGGCGACCTGGTGCTTCCGGTGCCGGAGGGCACCGTAGTCTCCGACCAACGCGGGCACGTGCTGGCGGATCTGGTGGGGCAGGGCACCGAGATGGTCGTGGCCAGCGGCGGACGGGGCGGCCTCGGCAACGCCGCGCTGGCCAGCTCCAAGCGCAAGGCGCCGGGCTTCGCGCTCCTCGGCGAGCCGGGAGACGAGCTCGAGATCGTGCTGGAGCTGAAGGTCGTCGCCGACATCGGCCTGGTCGGCTTCCCCAGCGCCGGGAAGTCCAGCCTGATCGCGGCGATGTCGCGCGCCCGACCGAAGATCGCCGACTACCCGTTCACCACCCTGGTCCCCAACCTCGGCGTGGTCACGGCCGGGGACACCACGTTCACGGCCGCCGACGTGCCCGGCCTGATCGAGGGCGCAAGCGAGGGCCGCGGCCTCGGACACGACTTCCTCCGGCACATCGAGCGCTGCGCGGCCCTGGTCCACGTCGTCGACACGGCAACGATGGAGCCCGGCCGCAATCCGGTCGAGGACCTCGACATCATCGAGAAGGAGCTCGCACGGTACGGCGGTCTCGGGGACCGGCCGCGCCTGGTCGCCCTCAACAAGATCGACGTTCCCGACGGCCGTGAGATCGCCGACATGGTGGTCGCAGAGCTGCGTGAGCGGGAGCTGAGGGTGTTCCCGGTGTCGGCCGCGTCGGGTGAGGGGCTGCGCGAGCTGACGTTCGCGATGGCCGAGGTCGTCGACGCCGCGCGCAGGGAGAAGCCGGTGGCCGAGGCGACGCGGATCGTGATCCGCCCGCAGTCCGCCGACGGAGCCGACCAGTTCACCGTCAAGCAGACCGGCGAGGGCTGGCGAGTTCGCGGCGCCAAGCCCGAGCGCTGGGTGCGGCAGACCGACTTCAGCAACGACGAGGCCGTCGGCTTCCTCGCCGACCGCCTGAACCGGCTCGGGATCGAGACTCGCCTGCTCGAGCTGGGCGCGGTCGAGGGCGACGCCGTCCTGATCGGGCATCCGGACAACGCCGTGGTCTTCGACTTCAAGCCGGGCATCGACGCGGGCGCCGAGGTGCTGGGACGCCGCGGAGAGGATCAGCGATTCGAGGAGTCCCGCCCGGCTGCCCGCCGACGGCGCGAGATCGAGGAAGGCATGGACAGCCGCGCGGAGGGAGAGACCCGCGCCGACGTGGCCCGTCGTCGCGACCAGCCCGAGTCGTACGGTCCCGCGTCCTACGAGATCGGCTCCGACGAAGACCCCGACACATGAGCCTGCGACCCCAGGTGGCCGAGGCAAGGCGGGTGGTGGTCAAGGTGGGGTCGTCGTCACTGACGACCGCCGCCGGGGGCATCGATCCGGGCGCGGTACGGCGGCTGACCGAGGTCCTGGTCGCGGCCCGCAGCCGCGGCACCGAGGTCGTGCTGGTCTCCTCCGGTGCGATCGCCGCCGGACTGGCTCCGCTCGGGATCACGAAACGTCCGAAGGCATTGCCCGCGCAGCAAGCGGCGGCCTCGGTCGGGCAGGGGCTGCTCGTGCATCGCTACACCGAGGAACTGGCGCGACACGACATCGTCGCCGGTCAGGTCCTGCTCACCAACGACGACATGACGCGGCGCGCCCACTACCGCAACGCCTACCAGACCTTCGCGAAGCTGCTCGAGCTCGGCGTGCTGCCCATCGTCAACGAGAACGACACGGTCGCCACCACCGAGATCCGGTTCGGGGACAACGACCGGCTCGCGGCCCTGGTGGCCCATCTGGTGCACGCCGACCTGCTGGTGCTGCTCTCCGATGTCGACGGGCTGTACGACGGAGACCCGGTCCGCTCGGGTGCGGCGTTGATCTCCGAGGTCGCCGCCAGCGACGACCTCGGACGGGTGCGGATCGGCCGAGCCGGTAGAGCCGGGGTCGGGACCGGTGGCATGCAGACCAAGGTCGAGGCCGCCCGGATCGCGACCGGGGCAGGCATCCCCGTCGTCCTGACCTCGGCCGCGCAGGCTTTGTCGGCGCTCGCCGGGGAGCCGGTGGGCACGTACTTCCATGCGACGGGCAAGCGCCGCCCCACACGCCTGCTGTGGCTGGCCCACGCCACGGAGCCCAAGGGCCAGGTGCTGCTCGACGAAGGAGCCGTCCGGGCCGTCACCGAGCGACGCGCCTCCCTCCTGGCGGCCGGAGTCGTCGGGGTGTCCGGCTCCTTCGTCGCCGGCGACCCGGTCGACCTGGCCGACGCCGACGGCCGACCGGTGGCCCGTGGGCTCGTCAACTTCGACGCCGAGGAGATCCCGAGCCTCCTCGGGAAGACCTCGCACCAGCTCAAGCGCGAGCTCGGGGCGGCGTACGAACGCGAGGTCGTGCACCGCGACGATCTGGTCCTGCTCTGAGCGGGGTCAGCCGCCCTGGACGACTGCGAGGTCGACAGTCCATCGGGTCGCGCCTCCGAACCGAGCGATCCGGTTGACGTCACCGCTGAGCACGTCGACGGAGTAGAGGGCCCGGCGACCGTTCACCTTCAGGATCGCGAACCCGCGGTTGGAGACCGTCCGGTCGTTCTCGAACCTGCTGAGTATGTCGAACCCCGAACCACCCGTGGCGTCCACGCCGAACGTGCCGGTCGGCGAGAGCGTGCCAGCGTTCGCCGGCACCTGATGGGCCACCTGGTCCAGGTTCGTGTCGAGGTCGTAGAGGCTGGTGCCGGTGGCCGTGGAGTTGTCGTTGTTGGTGTAGGCGACCCCGGCGATCCCGAGAGTCGGGTCCGTCGCGGGGGGCGTCGTGAGAGTGGTGTCCATCGTCGTCGTGCCACCCGGGTCGGGGTTGTGACGCAGGTTCTGCCCGGTGTTGCTGACGACTCGCAGGGCATCGACGGCCGGGTTGAAGTCCACGCCGAACCGGGTGCCCTGAAGCGGGACGGTGAACTGCCCGACCAGCTTCGCGGCGGCGGTCCTGAGATTGATGGTGTAGAGGCCGCCCTGGTCACTGACGCCGTAGAGCCGACCGTCCTCGGGCCGGAAGTCGATGCCCACGAGCTCGTCGTCGAGGCCAAGCCCGGAGATCGGGCCCACCTTGCGACCGCGGTCCGGACTCGTGAGCGCGAACTTCACGAGTGCGCCCTGGTTGGTCAACCCGTAGGCCGTCGGGCCGCTCGGACGGGCCGCGGTCCCGGCTTGTACGGCAGTGGTGGCGGTCCCGGCCAGCGCGGCGGTCAGGGCGCCGGCGAGAAGGGTGGTGGTGATTCGCTTCATGGGTTGCTCCTGGCGAGGTGATCGGGGTGCTTCACCGGTGGAACGGACCGGCGGCCGTGGCTGTCGACGAGCGACGACCGGTATTCGACGCGGTCCTCATGACGGATGGCGCGTGCGTCGTCGCGAGTAGTGGCCAGATAGGTTCGCCGGGTGCCTCGAGTGCTGTTCTGGGTCGTCGTGGTCGCGCTGCTCGGACCAGCACTCACGCTGACGTTCACCCGGCTGGTGGAGCCCTCGGCCGGGCGCTGGGTCCGGCTCGAGTCCTTCAGCCCGGCCGCGATGTTGCTGTACGCCGCGGCGCTGGTGCTCCTGACCGTCGCCGCCGTGTGGAAGCGACGCGTCTGGATGATCGCCCTCGCCGCCCTCGCGGCCGGCGGACTCGGGCTGCACGCCTGGTGGTTCTCGCCGATGGTGTCCGGCGCCAACCCGCCCCCCGCAGAGGGCTCGGAGCCGATCACGGTGATGACGGCCAACATGTACGTCGGCGAGGGCGACGGCATCGAGCTCGTGCAGGTCGCATCGGAGGAGGATGTGGACGTGCTGGTGGTCGAGGAGATCACGGCCCCGCTGCTGTCCGAGATGGATCAAGCAGGACTGGAGACCGTGCTTCCCTTTCGCGCCGGCGACACCGGAGACGACAGCGGCGGGACCATGGTCTTCTCCAAGCTCGCGATCACGGATACCGAACGTCTCGACACGACGTGGGACTCCTGGTCGGTCACCGCGGGGGATGTCAGTCTGATGGCCGTGCACCCTCACGCGCCGACCGACGCCGAGCGCTGGCGCAGTGATCATGAGGTCATCCGCGACGCGGTCCGTGTGGAGCAGCCCGATCTGGTCGTGGGTGACTTCAACGCGACCACGGACCATCCACCGATGCGCGCCCTTGCTGACGACGGCTGGCGCTCGGCGGCCGAGCTGACCAACGAGGGCTGGCAGCCGACGTGGCCCGTCGACGGGACCGTCGAGGTCGCCGGCGTCCCTCTGCCGCACCTCGTCCAGATCGATCACGTGATCACGGGTCCGACCTACGCAGCGCTGTCGACCCGCACGGTCGACATCGCCGACTCCGACCACCGGGCCGTGATCGCGGAGGTGGCCGAGAAGTGAGGGAACCCATCGAGCGCACGGCCGAGGAGGTCGCCGAGGACGAGGACTTCCTGCGCCGGTACGGCGAGTGGGCCCCGCTCGACCCGGCTGGGCTGGCCGAGTTCATGGAAGGCTTCACCCGGTCCTGGTGGATCCTCGGTGGCTGGGCGATCGAGGCCTTCGTCGGTGCGCCGCGCGAGCACGAGGACATCGACCTCTCGATTCTCGCCTGCGACATCCCAGCCCTACGCGAGCACGTCGGCGACCGCTGGCACCTCTGGAGCAACGCCGGAGGCACCTTGCGTCCGCTCGACGACAAGCATCCGGAGGTGCTCGACGTCGAAGGCCAGATCTGGGTGCGGGCCAGCGCCCGGGACCCCTGGGTGATCGACCTGCCGATCACCCCGGACCGAGACGGGCTCTGGACCAACAAGTTCATCGCCGACCACGTCGTCCCGCTCGACGAGGCGACGTGGGTGGCCGGCGACGGGTTGCGCTACCTCAACCCGGAGATCGTGCTCTTCTTCAAGGCACGCCACCGACGGCCCAAGGACGAGCGCGACCTGGCCCGTGCGCTTCCTCTGCTCTCGCCCGACCAACGGTCGTGGCTGCGCGACGCCGTACACGGGTTGCGGCCCGACCACGAGTGGCTGACCCGCCTGGGCTGAACACCCCGGTTCAGCAGCGGGGTCGGCGCCCCGGGGTGTGCCGATCCGCTGTGAGCGACGGCATTCGGCAGGTTTTCCGGGGGAGCGCGCCCGGGCCGTACGCTTGTCGTTGCGATGACTCTGCCGAAGACCACTCCGATGAAGAGCGTGTACCTCGACCACGCCGCGACGACGCCGATGCTGCCGGCGGCGGTCGATGCGCTCACCTCTCACCTGCGCGACGTCGGCAATCCGAGCTCGTTGCACGCCTCTGGGCGGCACGCGCGTCGCGTGGTCGAGGAGTCCCGGGAGACCGTTGCGCAGGCACTGAACTGCCGTCCGAGCGAGGTCGTGTTCACCTCGGGCGGGACCGAGGCGAACAACCTTGCCCTCAAGGGCATCTACTGGTCGCGACTCGCCGCCGACGAGCGCCGAACCCGGATCCTCGCGACCTCCGTGGAGCACCTCGCCGTCCTCGACCCGCTGCACTGGCTGGCGGAGAGCGAAGGCGCTGCCGTCGAACTGCTCCCCGTGGACCAGCAGGGTCGCCTCGACGTCGAGGCGATGCGCGAGTCCATCGAACGCGACCCGGACTCGGTGGCCCTGGTGTCGCTCATGTGGGCCAACAACGAGGTCGGCACGCTGCAGCCGGTGTCCGAGGTGGCCGCCCTCGCGGCCGAGCACGGAATCCCGATCCACACCGACGCCGTCCAGGCGGTCGGCGCGGTGCCGGTGGACTTCGCAGCATCCGGCGTGGATGCACTGACCCTGACCGGTCACAAGCTCGGTGGCCCGTACGGCGTCGGCACGCTCGTGGTCCGCCGCGAGCTCGAGGTCGCCCCTCTGCTGCACGGCGGTGGCCAGGAGCGCGACATCCGCAGCGGCACGATCGACACCCCGGCCATCGCGGGGTTGGCTGCCGCGGTGGAGCTCGCGGTCAAGGACCAGGCCGACCACGCCGAGCGCGTCGCTGCACTGCGCGACGACCTGATCGCGCGGGTGCTCGACGCGGTGCCGGGCTCGCACGTCCACGGCGCGGCGTGGCAGCCGGGGGGAGCGCATCGGTTGCCCGGCAACGCCCACATCGGCTTCCCGGACTGCGAAGGTGACTCCCTGTTGATGCTGCTGGACGCGCGGGGGATCGAGTGCTCGACGGGCTCGGCCTGCTCGGCCGGCGTACCCCAGGCCTCTCACGTGCTCCTCGCCATGGGCTGCACGGACGAGCAGGCTCGGCATTCGCTCCGGTTCTCCCTCGGTCACACCAGCACGGCGTCCGACGTCGACGCCCTGGTCGAGGCCATCGGCCCGGTCGTCGAGAGAGCGCGGGCAGCCCGCGCATGAACGTCATCGCCGCCATGTCCGGGGGCGTCGACTCGGCAGTGGCCGCCGCTCGAGCGGTCGAGGCCGGCCACGACGTCACCGGTATCCACCTCGCACTCTCCCGGAACCCCAAGTCCTACCGGTCGGGGGCCCGGGGATGCTGCACGATCGAGGACAGCAACGACGCCCGGCGAGCAGCCGACGTCATCGGGATCCCGTTCTACGTCTGGGATCTCAGCGACCGCTTCCACCAGGACGTGGTCGAGGACTTCATGGGGGAGTACGCCGCCGGACGCACTCCCAACCCGTGCCTGCGTTGCAACGAGAAGATCAAGTTCGCCGCCGTCCTGGACCGGGCCCTGGCGCTCGGCTTCGACGCCGTCGCGACGGGTCACTACGCGCAGCTCCGCACCGGACCCGACGGCCAGATCGAGATGCACCGCGCGATCGACCATGCCAAGGACCAGTCCTACGTCTTGGGCGTGCTCACCCAGGAGCAGCTCGCTCATTCGCTCTTCCCGCTCGGTGACTCGACCAAGCCCGACGTTCGGCGTGAGGCCGAGCGCCGAGGCCTGCTGGTCGCGGACAAGCCCGACAGCCACGACATCTGCTTCGTCGCCGACGGTGACAATGCGGGATGGCTCAAGGAGAAGCTCGGTGACCACGCTCCGAACGACGGCGGCGACATCGTCGACCATGCGACCGGCGAGGTGCTCGGCCGCCACGAGGGCACCGTTGCCTTCACCATCGGTCAGCGCAAGGGGCTTCGCCTCGGGCGCCCGGCCGCGGACGGCAAGCCCCGGTTCGTGCTCGACATCGAGCCGGTGTCCGGGACCGTGACGGTCGGTCCCCGCTCGCAGCTGACCGTCGACCGGATCACCGGGAACGGTGCACGCTGGTGCGGGACGGTCCCGACCGAGCCACTGCACGGAACCGTTCAGCTCCGGGCACACGGCGAGGAGCATCGCGCCGTGATCTCGGTCGACGGCGACGCGGTGACCGTCGACCTGGTGGACCCCGCCCAGGGAATCGCTCCCGGTCAGGCCGCGGTGATCTACGACGGCACCCGCGTCGTAGGGTCGGCGACCATCAGCGCCACCGCCCGCGTGCCTGCATGACCGTCGCCACCGGGGTCGGGTCCATGCCGATGATGGAGCCGACCGGGACCTTGGCTGAGCCGATCACTGGCGCGAGCACGGCGTCCGGCACCGACGCGGCGGCGTACGCCGAGGCGGTGCGGGTCGTGCTCGGCGAACTGCCCGGGCTGCCCCACCTGCCCGAGCTGCCGGGCCGGGGTGCGACCGCCACCATGACCGGACGCGCTCTGGCGATCATGAGCGACCTGGGCGCGGACCTGCAGCCGGCCGGCTGGCGGCTCACCGACGCCCCCGGCGTCGACCACCGACGGGCTCGCAGCCTGCTCGCGCAGGACCTCGACCAGGTCGAGGAACAGGCCCAGGGCTACACCGGAGCGTTCAAGGTCCAGGTGGCGGGCCCCTGGACCCTGGCCGCCACCGTCGAGAGGCCCCGGGGGGACAAGATCCTCGCCGACCACGGCGCTCGCCGCGACCTGGCCCAGGCCCTGGCGGAGGGAGTCCGCGCGCACGTCGGTGACCTGAGACGTCGGCTCCCGGGCGTTGACCGCCTGATCGTCCAGGTCGACGAACCGGCCCTGACCGCCGTGCTCTCGGGCAGGGTCCCGACCGCCTCGGGCTTCCATCGGCACCGCACGGTCGACCAGCCGGAGGCGTCGACGTCGCTTGCCTGGGTTCTCGATGCGGTGACGGAAAGCGGAGCAGAGCCCTGGGTGCATACCTGTGCCGAAGCAACGCCGCTCCCGTTGCTGCGCGGCGCCGGTGCCCGGGGACTCTCCGTCGACCTGGCCCGGATGTCCGCCGCCGACCACGACGCGCTCGCCGACGCAGTGGAGGCCGGCGAGACCGTCGTCCTCGGCGTCGTCCCGTCCGCGGACTCGGAGACCTGGCCGACCGACGGCCAGGTGGCCGAGACCGTCCTGCGCTGGCTGGACATGGTCGGGCTCGACGCCGCTACGGTCGGTGACCGGCTGGTCCTCAGCCCGTCGTGCGGGCTGGCGGGTGCGTCGCCCGGCTGGGCACGCCAGATGCTGACACTGGTACGACGCGGCGCCGCGAACGTCGACGGGTAGGAGCCTGCTGCAACCCGCACCTCAGGGATCTCCCCGGTAGGTCCAGCACCACCCGAACCGGGGTCGCAGGCCCATCGTCCGCGCGCTGTCCGCCGCGAAGACTCGTGGCATGACGATCGAGCTGAACGACCTCGCCCCGTCCCGCACCCGGCGTACCTCGGGTGGCTCCGACTTCGCCGACCTCCGGCGCCGCGTCGAGCACGCCGGCCTCCTGCAGCGACGGCCGGGCTACTACGCGGCGAGGTTCGCCCTGGTGGCCTGTCGCCTTCGTCGGCGGCTGGGCGGCGTTCGTCGCGATCGGCAACTCGTGGTGGACGCTGCTGGTGGCGGCGTTGCTCGCGATCGTGTTCGGGCAGATCGCCCTGCTCGCCCACGACGTCGCGCACCGGCAGGTCTTCCGGACCAGACGCCCGAGCGAGCTGGTCGGTCGGCTGCTCGGCAACCTCGGCATCGGCATGAGCTACGGCTGGTGGCAGGACAAGCACACCCGGCACCACGCGAACCCCAACCACGAGGACCTCGACCCGGACGTGTCCCCGGATCTCCTGGTGTGGTCGAGGGGACAGGCCCGCTCGGCCCAGGGGCCGGCGCGGCTCGTCGGCCGGCACCAGGGCCTCCTGTTCTTCCCGCTGCTCACCCTGGAGGCGTTCAACCTGCACGTCTCGAGCGTGCGAGCCGTGCTGCGGCCTGGGCTGCGGAACCGCAGGACCGAGGGATGGCTGCTCGCGGCGCACGGCGTGGTCTACCTGAGCGTGGTGTTCACCGTGCTGTCCCCGGTCACGGCGATCGCGTTCGTGCTGCTGCACCAGGCGCTGCTCGGGCTCTACCTCGGATGCTCGTTCGCGCCCAACCACAAGGGGATGCCCACTCTGACCGGCGGGCCGGAACCGGACTTCCTCCGCAAGCAGGTGCTGACCTCGCGCAACGTGCGAGGCGGTCGGCTGACCGACGTCGCGCTCGGCGGGTTGAACTACCAGATCGAGCACCACCTGTTCCCCAGCATGCCGTGCGTGAACCTGCGGGCCGCCCAGCCGATCGTGCGCGGCTTCTGCGAGGAGCGCGGTGTGGCCTACGAGGAGACCGGGCTGCTCGAGTCGTACCGGATCGCACTGCGCCACCTGCACGACGTGGGAGAGCCGCTGCGGGGGTGATCCGGGATACGGCGTTGCACCAGGTGATGCAGATGAACCGACACTTCCCATGGTCTGGACGCCATGGGAAGTGTCGGTTCGGCTGCGTACCTTGATGAACCTTCGTCGGGTCAGCCGACGTGGACGGCCGCAGCCTCCGGTCCGTCGGTGGCCAGTTCCTCGTGCTTGACGTTGAGGAAGATCCAGACCACCAGCGAGGCGCCCAGCATCATCACCGAACCCACGAGGAAGGCTGCCGTCGCACCTTCGGTGAAGGTGGCCTGGAAGCCCGCGGCCTCGATGAACGACAGCGACTCGGTCACCGGCATCGAAGGATCGATGTGGGCCGCCTGAGTTGCCTGCAGCAGCTCCGGTGCGACCTCCTCAGCACGGTTGTTGGTGAAGTAGAGCGACACGGTGCTCAGGGTCGCCAGACCCAGCGCGCCACCCACCTGTTGCATGGTGTTGAGCACTCCCGAACCGATCCCGGAGTCCGCCGCGCGGACATGGTGGACCGCGGTGAGCGTCAGCGGCACGAAGGTCAGGCCCATGCCGATGGACATGGTCACGATCCAGGGCAGGATCGACGTCCAGTAGCTGACGTCGGAGCCCGCCGTGTCACCGTTGGCCAACGCGGTAACGACCGCGGCCGCCGAGTCGTCGATCGAGAGCCTCGAGAACATGAACAGCGAGAACGCGGCGAGCAGGGTGCCGAACCCCGCGAGGTAGCGGGGATCGATCCGGCTGGCCAGGTTGGACGCCAGTCCGGCCCCGATCACGATGCCGACCGAGAACGGCAGGAACGCGAACCCAGCGCGAAGCGGGCTGTATCCGACGACCTGCTGGATGAACAGGCTCAGGAAGAAGAACATGGCGAACATGGCAGCCGGCGCCAGCATCATGGCGACGAAGCTGGCCGCGCGGGTGCGGTTCCGCAGGATCCGCATCGGCAGCAACGGGTGGGCGACGCGCGACTCGATCACCGCGAAGACCACCAGCAGGGCGACGCCGGCCGCCAGGCTGGCGATGGTCCACGGGTCGTCCCACCCGTGCTGCCGGTCGCCGGCCCGGGTGAGGCCGTAGACGATCCCGAGCAGGCCCAGCGTGCCGGTCAGAGCACCGGGAATGTCCATCTCGCCGGGGTGCTGCTCGGACTCGGCGAGGAACCTGCGCGCCAGCAGGGCGGCGATGATGCCGATCGGGACGTTGATCAGGAAGGTCAGCCGCCAGCCGCTCATCTCGATGCCGAAGACGCTGTCGAGGCCGGTGAGCCAGCCACCCAGGATCAACCCGACGGCCGCGCCCGCGCCGGACATCGCGGCGTACACCGCGAACGCGCGGTTGCGCTGCGGCCCGGCCGGGAAGGTGGTGGTGATCAGGGCAAGCGCTGCCGGGGACGCCAGCGCGGCTCCCAGGCCCTGCAGGCCACGAGCACCGAGCAGCAGCGCCTCGTTCGTCGCGAGGCCGCCCAGCAGGGAGGCCACCGCGAAGATGATGAGGCCGAGCATGAAGATCCGGCGTCGGCCGTAGAGGTCCCCGAGCCGTCCGCCGAGAAGCAGCAGCCCACCGAACGCCAGCGCGTAGCCGGTCACGATCCAGGACAGGTTGGCCTGGGCGATGTCGAGGTCGGCGCCGATGTAGGGCAGGGCGATGTTGGCGATGGTCGCGTCGAGCACGACCATCAGTTGGGCCACCGAGATGAGCACCAGCGCCCATCCCAGGTGAGCGTGTTGGCCGGGCGCGCGCGCCTCGGTCGTCGATACGTCAGCCATGAGTTCCCTCCGTCTGTGGCTAGGTCGTGGGTCTGGCTGGGTCTGTGTTGGGTCTGTGTTGGGTGTTTGCTAGGTCTTTGCCTTGTCGGGCGTGCGGTCGCCGGCGTCCGCCAGGGCCGCGGGCAGGATGATCTCGTCGATGATCCGGAGGATGAGGTCCTCGGTGGGGGCCTCGCCGAAGACGTAGGCGCGGTGCAGGAGCATCCCGGCGAGGGCCGGGCTGAAGATCGAGACATCGAGGTCGGCGCGGACCTCCCCCCGGGCCTTGGCACGCTCGTAGATCGCGTGGGAGACGGCGACCTTGGGGCCGATCACGCGGGTGCGGAACTCCCGAGCGAACTCCGCGTCCCGGGTGAGCGCGGTCAGGACGCTGGCGAGGGTGGCCACAGCCCGCTCGTCCATGAGCCCGCCGCTCTTGCAGAACGCGTGGACCAGGTCGCCCCGCAGGCTGCCGGTGTCGGGGAGCACGGGAGCCTCCTTCTCGAGCAGGAGGGCGTCGATCACGAGGGAGACCTTGTTGGTCCACCGGCGGTAGAGCGTGGCCTTGGAGGCCTTCGCCCGGGTCGCGACGGCGTCCATGGTCAGCCGGTCGTAGCCGACGTCGGCGAGCACCTCGACCGTGGCCTCGAGGATCTCGCGTTCGCGCTCGCCCTCGACCCGAGGGCGAAGCGCTTGGGCCTCTCCTGGCGTCATCGCGGCGGACCTCCACAATCGATGGAACGAAACCGTTTCGTTCCATCGAACAGAGTACGCCGCCGGGGCATTCCCGCCCAACCGATTTATTTTCGGCTAGTTTCCGACCGTCCCGCTCGCGCCGTCGAACATGGCGAGGGAGCCGGCGCTCGCCACTCGGTTCCACTCGGCCACGCGACGCATCAGGTAGTGGCCGACCGGGCCCATGTCCTTGAACTCGGCCGAAGCCGCGACCGACCGGGCCCTGGCGACGAAGGCCGCGGTGGCGTCGTACGACGTGATCCGGTCCCGCCGCCCGTGCGCCGCCAGCAGGTGCCTGTCGGCCAGGCGGCTCACGTCGTCGTCCGGCGTGAACCAGGGAGCCAGGCCCGACCACGCCGACGACTGACGCGTCGTCGGCCACCTGGATCGCGGTCCGGCCACCCATCGAGTGGCCGAGCAGCACGACCGGAACGCCCAGTTCACGTCGTACCTCGTCCAGTGCCCAGCGGGCGTCCGCGACCGGGCCGGCGCCGCCGTTCCAGCCCCGGTACCGGTAGCGCAACAACCACACCGCGGCTTGCGCCGCGTGCGCCGGCCCGGAGATCGCACGCTGCATCGCGAGGCAGCGCCGCCACGAGAGGCTGCGCCCGTCGACGACCTGGTCCGAGCGATCCTTGCCGCCGTGCAGCATCAGCACCACCCCGGAGGCCGAGCCGGATGGGTCGGACTTCCACAGCGAGGGCTGGGCTGGCATGGACACCTCCGTCGGCCGGCTCACGGGTCGTGGTTCGGGAGACGCCAGCCTCCCAGACGGGTGGTGGCTCCCCTGTCCCGGATGTCGGCACGAACCGGCAAGATGGCACCCATGATCTCCACCCCATTCGAATGCTCACTTCGTTCCGCTTCGAACAGGGACCCCGTATGAAAACCCCGAACCGGCCCCGGCAGAGGCCCGCGACAAGCACCAGCAGCTGTCGGAGCTGATCGAGGAGGCGCGCTGGCGCTACTTCGTCCTCGACCAGCCCACCCTCTCCGACGCCGAGTACGACGTCCGGTTGCGCGAGCTGCAGGGGCTGGAGGAGGAGTTCCCGGAGCTGCGCACTCCCGACTCGCCCACGCAGAAGGTCGGCGGAGCGGTGTCCACCGAGTTCACCGCCATCGACCACATCCGGCCCATGGAGAGCCTGGACAACGCCTTCTCCTACGACGAGCTGGCCACCTGGCACGCCCGCCTGGCGCGAGACGGCGTCTCCGACCCGGCCATGCTCTGCGAGCTCAAGGTCGACGGCCTGGCCATCAACCTGCTCTACGAGAAGGGTCGCCTCGTGCGGGCCCTGACCCGCGGCGACGGCCGCACCGGCGAGGACGTCACGCCGAACGTCAAGACCATCGACTCGGTCCCGCACCGGCTCTCCGCCGTCCGACGACTTCCCGGTCGCCGTCGGTGGTCGAGGTCCGTGGCGAGGTGTTCCTCCCCGGCGAAGCGTTCGAGCGGCTCAACGAGACCATGACCGACGCCGGCAAGCCGGTCTTCGCCAACCCTCGCAACGCGGCAGCGGCTCGCTGCGGCAGAAGGACCCGAGGGTGACCGCGACCCGCGCGCTGGGCATGGTGTGCCACGGCATCGGCGCCCGCGAGGGGTTCGAGCCGACCGCGCAGTCCGCGGCGTACGCCGCACTGAAGGCGTGGGGGCTGCCGACCTCGGAGAAGGTGGAGGTGCTTCCGACCCTGAAGGCGGTCCAGAAGTACATCACCAACGCCGGCGAGAACCGGCACACGATCGTCCCCTACGAGATCGACGGCGTCGTGATCAAGGTCGACGACGTCAGCCTCCAGCGCCGGCTCGGCTCCACCAGCCGGGCGCCCCGGTGGGCGATCGCGTTCAAGTACCCGCCCGAGGAGGTCAACGCCAAGCTCCTCGAGATCCGGGTCAACGTCGGCCGCACCGGCCGAGTCACGCCGTACGGCGTCATGGAGCCGACCCGCGTGGCCGGCTCGACGGTCGAGAACGCCACCCTCCACAACGCCCACGAGGTCAAGCGCAAGGACGTCCGCCCCGGCGACACCGTGATCCTGCGCAAGGCGGGTGATGTGATCCCCGAGATCGTCGGCCCGGTGCTGCCGCTGCGCCCCGACGGCCTGGCCGAGTGGGTCATGCCGACCGAGTGCCCCGCCTGCGGCACCACGCTGGCGCAGCAGAAGGAGGGCGACAAGGACCTGCGCTGCCCCAACCACCAGGTCTGCCCGGCCCAGGTGCGGGAGCGGGTCTTCCACGTCGCCGGCCGGGGCGCGTTCGACATCGAGGGCCTCGGCTACGAGGCAGCCGTCGCGTTGCTGGACGCGAAGGCGATCGACAACGAGGGCGACGTGTTCGACCTCGACGAGGAGAAGGTGCTCGCGACCGACCTGTTCACCCGCGCCGCCAAGAAGTCCGAGGGGGAGGGCCGGGTGCTGTCCGCCAACGGGCAGCGACTCCTCGACAACCTCGACCGGGCCAAGCAGGTCCCGCTGTGGCGGGTCCTGGTTGCACTGTCGATCCGCCACGTCGGACCGACAGCGGCCCGTGCGCTGGCGCAGGAGTTCGGGTCGATGGCCGCGATCCGCGGCGCCAGTGAGGAGCAGCTGGCGGACGCCGAGGGGGTCGGTCCGACCATCGCCGAGGCCGTGATCGAGTGGTTCGGGGTCGACTGGCACCGCGAGATCGTGGACAAGTGGGAGTCGGCAGGGGTCAGCATGGCGGACGAGCGCGACGAGTCCCGGCCGCGCACCCTCGAGGGACTGACCATCGTCGTCACCGGGTCCCTGGACAACTACAGCCGCGACTCCGTGAAGGAGGCGATCATCACCCGAGGCGGGAAGGCGTCCGGTTCGGTGTCGAAGAAGACCGACTACGTCGTGGTCGGGGAGAACGCCGGCTCCAAGGCGGACAAGGCAGAGCAGCTCGGCCTGCCCGTCCTCGACGAGGCCGGGTTCGAGCAGCTCCTGGAGGGCGGTCCCTCCGGGCTCTGAGGAGAGCGCCCGGAGTGGGCGAGCCGTCGACACGCCAGTCAACGACGGATGACTCTGCAGCCCTCGTCGGTCGCTATTCACAACGAGTCCGGACGACGAGAGGGGCACCTTGGCAACTTACGTACTGATCCACGGCGCGACCGGAAGCGCGTGGGACTGGCACCTGGTCGCCGATGAGCCTACGGTCGCGCGGCCACGCGGTGACAGCTCCCGACCTGCCGGTAGACGACGAGATGCCCGGTGGGCACTACGCCGCACTCAGCCGGCCGACAGAGCTGGCCGACCGTCTGGAGTCGTACGGGGCGGCGTCGCGCAGGTGATCGGCCGCGGGCTCGCTTCCGTCGAGCCGCGCCACCGGTCTGTGTTGCGGCCTCCTCAGGCCAGCAGCTTGTCGCTCACCGCCAGGGCCCGCTCGACCAGGTGGTCGATCGCGTCCTCCTCGGGCGCGTCCAGCTCGGTCGACTCGCCCGTGACGGAGCTCGCGCCGTAGGGGTTCCCATCGGTGAACTTGACCGGGTCGGTGTATCCGGGCGCCACGACGATGCCGCCGAAGTGGAAGATCGTGGTGTAGATCGACAGCAGGGTGGACTCCTGGCCGCCGTGCTCCGTCTGGGTCGCGGTGAAGCCGGCGTACACCTTGTCGGCGAGCTTCCCCTCCTCCCACAACGGCCCGAGGGCGTCCAGGAACGCCTGCAGCTGGCTGGTCACGTGGCCGAAGCGGGTCGGGGAGCCGAACAGGACGACATCGGCCCAGTCGAGGTCGTCCGGGCTCGCCACCGGGTCGCCTTCGACCTCGCGGCGGTGCGCCTTCCACTCGTCCTGGGAGTCGATCGCCTCCTGCGGAGCCGTCTCCGCGACATGCCGGAGCCGGACCTCCGCGCCCTGCTTCTCCGCGGCCGCCGCGGCCCGGCGGGCCATGGCGTCGACGGTGCCGGTGGACGAGTAGTAGATGATCGCGATCTTGCTGGCCACGAATGCCTCCCGGGCGGGTCGCTGGGTGCCTCTGTCTCCCGGTACCCGGCGGCGTTCTGGCTACTCCTGCCCGGCCCCGGGTCGTCGGCGGCGCCCTCATAGGATGCTGCGCATGCCTGAGCGTCGAAGCGAGCCCGTCGAGGCGATAACTCGAGACGAGGTCGCCCACCTGGCGAACCTCGCCCGGATCGACCTGTCCGACGCCGAGCTCGACCACCTTGCGCCGCAGCTGAGCGTGATCCTCGAGTCGGTGGCGTCGATCCGCGGGGTCGCCGGCGACGACATCCCGCCGACGTCACACGCGCTCCCGCTCTCCAACGTCTTCCGGGACGACGAGGTCGCGCCGTGCCTGACCGCGGACGAGGCGCTGTCCGGGGCGCCGGCGCAGGAGCAGCAGCGGTTCGCCGTCCCGCGCATCCTGGGGGACGAGCAGTGAGCGCCCGACATCACGCGCGCCACGGCGGCCGAGCTGGCGGACGCCCTCAGCTCCGGCGAGGCCACGTCGGTCGAGATCACCCAGGCCCACCTGGACCGGATCGGCGAGGTCGACGGGGCGGTGCACGCCTTCTTGCAGGTGGACACCGACGGTGCTCTGGCGGCGGCCGCGCAGGCGGACGAGCGGCGCGCGGCAGGCAAGCCGGCGTCTGCCCTGGACGGCGTGCCGATCGCGGTCAAGGACGTGCTCGTCACCAAGGGCCTGCCAACGACCTGCGGCTCGCGGATCCTCGAAGGCTGGGTCCCGCCCTACGACGCCACGGTGGTCGCGCGCCTGCGCGCTGCCGGCCTGCCGATCCTGGGCAAGACCAACATGGACGAGTTCGCGATGGGCTCCTCCACCGAGCACTCGGCGTACGGCCCGACCCGGAACCCGTGGGACCTCGACCGGATCCCGGGCGGCTCCGGCGGGGGTTCCTCCGCCTCCGTCGCCGCGTTCGAGGCTCCGCTCGCGATCGGCACCGACACCGGCGGGTCCATCCGGCAGCCCGGGGCGGTGACCGGCACGATCGGGGTCAAGCCCACGTACGGCGGGGTGTCGCGCTACGGGCTGATCGCACTCGCCAACTCCCTCGACCAGGCCGGCCCCGTGACCCGGACCGTCCTCGACGCCGCCCTGCTGCACGAGGTGATCGGCGGGCACGATCCCCTCGACTCCACCAGCATCGACGAGCCCGTGCCGGATCTGGTCGCGGCCGCCCGGGAGGGTGCCTCCGGCGACCTGTCCGGAGTTCGGATCGGCGTGGTCACCGAGCTCGGAGGTGAGGGCTACCAGGACGGCGTCCTGGCCCGCTTCCGGGAGTCGGTCGACCTGATGATCGGCGCCGGAGCCGAGGTGGTCGAGGTGTCCTGCCCCCACTTCGTGCACGCGCTGGCGACGTACTACCTGATCCTGCCGGCCGAGGCGTCCAGCAACCTCGCGAAGTTCGACGCCATGCGATACGGCCTGCGGGTCCTGCCCGAGGGAGTGGAGGCCCCGAGCGCCGAAGAGGTCATGCGGGCGACCCGCGACGCCGGCTTCGGTGAGGAGGTGAAGCGCCGGATCATCCTGGGCACCTACGCCCTCTCCAGTGGCTACTACGACGCCTACTACGGGCAGGCCCAGAAGGTGCGCACCCTGATCTCACGCGACTTCGAGGCCGCATTCGAGCAGGCCGACGTCCTGGTCTCCCCCACGGCGCCGACCACGGCGTTCAGGCTGGGGGAGAAGGTCGACGACCCGCTGGCGATGTACCTCAACGACATGGCCACGATCCCGGCCAACCTGTCGGGCGTCCCCGGCATCTCGGTGCCGAGTGGCCTGGCCGACGAGGACAACCTTCCGGCGGGCGTGCAGATCCTGGCTCCTGCCCTGGCCGACGACCGGGTCTACCGGGTCGGTGCGGCGCTCGAGGCGTTGCTCGACAAACAGTGGGGCGGCCCGCTCATCAACCAGGCGCCCGAGCTCGAGTCCCTGATCGGGGAGGGCGCTCGATGACCGCAACGCTCCTGTCCTTCGAGGACGCGATCGCGCAGTTCGACCCGGCCCTGGGGCTCGAGGTGCACGTCGAGCTGAACACCGCATCCAAGATGTTCTGCGGCTGCCCCACGGAGTTCGGAGCCGATCCGAACACCCAGGTCTGCCCCACCTGCCTTGGCTTGCCTGGCGCGATGCCCGTCGTCAACGGGAAGGCGGTCGAGTCGGCGATCCGGATCGGGCTGGCACTCAACTGCGAGATCGCCGAGTGGTGCCGTTTCGCGCGGAAGAACTACTTCTACCCGGACATGCCGAAGAACTTCCAGACCTCGCAGTACGACGAGCCGATCGCCTACGAGGGCTGGACCGAGGTCGACGTGGACGGTGAGACGTTCCGTGTCGAGATCGAGCGTGCCCACATGGAAGAGGACACCGGCAAGTCGCTCCACGTCGGCACCTCGGGCCGGATCCACGGGGCCGACTACTCGCTCGTCGACTACAACCGCGCGGGCATCCCGCTCATCGAGGTGGTCACGAAGCCGATCCTCGGCACCCGCGAGAAGGCGCCACTCGTCGCGAAGGCGTACGTCGGCCAGCTCCGCGACGTCTTGCTCGGACTCGGAGTCTCCGACGTGCGGATGGAGCAGGGGTCCCTGCGCTGCGACGTCAACCTGTCCCTCGCGCCGGCCGGATCGGGCTCGCTGGGCACCCGGACAGAGACGAAGAACGTCAACTCCCTGCGCTCGGTCGAGCGTGCGGTCCGCTACGAGATGCAGCGGCACGCCGCGGTCCTCGACAGTGGCGGGGCCGTCCTCCAGGAGACCCGGCACTGGCACGAGGACACCGGGATCACCACGAGCGGGCGGGAGAAGTCCGACGCCGAGGACTACCGCTACTTCCCCGAGCCCGACCTCGTCCCCGTGGCCCCGAGCCGCGAGTGGGTGCAGCAGCTGCGTGACGAGCTCCCCGAGCCCCCACGGGTGAAGCGGGCGAGGCTGCAGAAGGATTGGGGCTTCTCCGATCTCGAGATGCGCGACACCGTGGGCGCCGGGGCGATGCTGCTGGTGGAGCAGACCATCGCGGCCGGCACGACTCCGCAGAGCGCCCGCAAGTGGTGGCTGGGGGAGATGGCGCGGCGCGCCAACGAGGCCGGCGTGGAGCTGACGGACCTCGCGGTCACCCCCGGCGACGTCGCGCGCGTGCAGGCCCTGGTCGACGAGGGGAAGCTCAACGACAAGCTGGCGCGCCAGGTCTTCGACGGACTCCTCGCCGGCGAAGGCTCGGCAGACGAGATCGTCGCGGCTCGCGGGCTGGCGATCGTGTCCGACGAAGGCGCCCTGGGCGCGGCCGTCGACGACGCGATCGCGGCGAACCCGGACATCGCGGACAAGATCCGCGACGGCAAGGTCGCCGCCGCAGGAGCGCTGATCGGAGCGGTGATGAAGGAGATGCGCGGTCAAGCCGACGCCGGCCGGGTCCGGGAGCTGATCCTGGAGAAGCTCACGAGCTGAGCCGCGGTACGCTTCGCCCAACACTCATCACGCCCGCCGTGGGGGAAGCCGGTCCAAGTCCGGCGCTGACCCGCAACCGTAGGCCGCCTCGAGCTCTTCGAGGCAGCGAGCCGGAGCACCCGCAGCGACGCGTCCTGAACACACGCTGTCGAGGAAACCAGCGGGTGGCCGGTCGTGGCTTCCCGCTGTGCAGCGGGAAGGAACATCATGACCCGATCTCTACGCCGCGGCTCTCTGCTGGCCGTATCGGCGCTCACCGCCACCGCGCTGGTCGCCCCGTTGGGCGGCACCGCTCACGCCGCCCCCGATCCGGCGCCGCGCAGGACGGCGCCACGTGGATCACCGACCAGCTGACCGATGGGCTGATGCACAACGACCAGTTCGACTTCGACGATCTCGGTCTGTCCGCCGACGCAGCGCTCGGGCTGGCAGCGACGGGTGGCCACGTCGCCACCGTCGAAGCAGGTCACGGACGCGATCGAGCCACGGCCGAGGCCGAGTGGTACACGTCCACCTTCGAGGGGGTGACCACGACCTTCGCGGGCTCGGCGGCCAAGGCGTTGGTTCTGGCGCAGGAGCACAGGCGCCGATCCCAACGACTTCGACGGGCAGGACCTGGTGACCCTGACTCGAGGGCACGGACGAGCCGACTCTGCCCCGATCGCCGGACGCATCGAGGACGAGAACAACACCTTCGGTGACGCCAACGTGCTCGGACAGGCCTTCGCTGTACGTGGGCTGGATACGGCCGACTCGACGGAGAAGACGAGGCCCTGAACTTCCTGCTCAAGCAGCAATGCGGATCCGGCTACTTCCGACTGTTGTTCACGGAGGACAAGGAGGCCCTGCGCCAGCGCTGTGTCGACGGGGCCGCGGGCAGCGAGCCGGACACGGACGCGACCGCGCTCGCGATGATCAACCTGCAGGCGCTCTCGAGCACCGACCCCGACGTGATCGACGCGTTGGCCGACGCAGAGTCCTGGCTGCTGTCCGTCCAGCGCTCCGAAGGATCATTCGGCGGCGGTACGTCGACCGAGGGGGCCAACACCAACAGCACCGGTCTGGCCGCGTGGGCGCTTTCCCAGGCGGGATCGGTGGAAGCTGCCGAGGACGCCGCCCACTGGGTCCGCTCCAAGCAGATCCGGGAGGTCGGTGCCTGTGCGGTGCTCGCCGATGAGGACGGAGCCATCGCGTACGACTCCGCCAACCTCGCGGCTGGCCTCGATGAGGGCATCACGGTCAACGCGCGGGACCAGTGGCGCCGCGCCTCCACACAGGCGGTCGTCGGGCTCGCGAACACGCCCGAACAGCCCTCGACCCTCACGGCGGACGCCAGCTCGGACTTCGTCCAGGCCGGCTCGACCGAGCCGATCCGGCTCAGCGGTGGCCTGCCCGGCTCGGTGTGCGCCACCGGTGCGAAGCCGGCGCCGTGGCCGGCTCACTGAACGTGAACGGCAACGGCACGGTTCGCGTCCCGATCCCGGGCGGGACCGCTGAACGCACCTTCACCGTTGCGGACACGGGCGCAGGATCCGCCGAGATCACCTTCGAGGCCCTCGGAGCCAAGCGCATCCCGTTCACCCTGGACTCCCGAGTCGCGCGCGGGGGCCGGCAGACGGTGCGGGTGAGCGACCTCGAGCCCGGCGAGAGTGTCCAGGTGTACCTGCGTGGCAACCGCGTCGACCGGGGGACGGCGAACGGCAACGGCCGCTTCAACGCACGGTTCCCTGTCGGGCAGACGCTCGGCAAGGCCCAGGTCAAGGTGACGGGTGAGTTCGCCGACACCCGCAAGAACACCCACACCTTCACCGTCACCCGATGACCATGAGCGCCCTCCTTCGCCTCGTCGCCGCGGTCGCCTTGACCGCGGCGGCCGGGCTCGTCGTACCGACACCCGCCCACGCTGCCGGGTGTCCGACCACCAACGGCGTGACCGTTGTCGTCGACAACGGCGGCATCCAGAGCACCTGCGTGACCGGAGGTGGCGGGGACACTGCCGCCAGCCTCTTCGAGGTGCACCACAACCTGACCAGGGTCCAGCGCCAGCCAGGCGCGGTGTGCAAGGTCGACGGCGCGCCCGCGAGCGCCCAGTGCGTCAACATGCCGCCGGCGAACGCCTACTGGGGGCTGTTCTGGTCCGATGGCTCCGGGGGCTGGATCTACTCCAGCGAGGGCGTCGACAGCCTGAATGTGCCCAACGGTGGCTCGGTGGCCTTCGCCTGGCAGAACGGCGGAGGGACCGACTATCCGGGGGTCCCGCCGGCCTCGCCCCGCGACGAGGGATCGGGGTCGGGTTCGGGCGGAGGCGGATCGGGCTCTGGATCGGGCTCGGGGTCGGACGGTCCGGCGTCCTCGGACACCGGCGGCTCCGGCGGCGCGGACGGCACGACGTCCACGCCGGGCCAGTCCGACTCGCCAAGCGGCTCGGCATCGCCGTCGAGCAAGTCCGGCAAGCCCGGGAAGCCGGACAAGCCGGGGAAGGCCGGAGAGTCGAAGAAGGACGAGCGCGAGAAGCCGTCGGAGTCGAGTGACCCGGAGAGCCCGTCCGAGTCCCCGACGAACGCGTCCGCCCCGGTTGCCGATCCTCCCAGCGCCGCCGACCAGGGCGGGCTGCCGACGTGGGTCGCACCCGTCGGGATCGCCGTGCTGTTCGCCGCTGCCGGTGTTGTTGCCCTCGTACGCCGGAGATCCGTGGGCTGATGCGGGCTGCCAGGCTGCCTCGTGACCTGCACCCGGTGGCCTGGTGGGTCTGGGCGATCGGGCTCGCGACCGCCGCCTCCTTCACGACCAACCCGCTGATCCTGCTGATGCTGATCGGCGTGGCCACCGTGGTCGTGATGGCTCGACGCTCGGAGCAGCCCTGGGCGAACTCGTTCCGGCTCTACGTGTGGGTCGGTGTCTTCATCGTCGTGATCCGGGTGGTCTTCCGGATCATCTTCGGTGGCTACGGCACCACCGTGCTGCTCGACCTGCCCGAGATCCCGCTGCCTGGCTGGGCCACCGGGGTGAGCCTGCTCGGCCCGGTGACCCTCGAGTCGCTGCTCGCGGGCTTCTACGACGGGCTCAGGCTGGCCACGATCGTGATCTGCGTCGGTGCGGCCAACTCGCTCGCCAACCCCAAGCGGCTGCTGAGGTCTGTACCCCCCGCGCTCTATGAGATCGGCACGGCACTGGTCGTCGCGGTGACCGTCCTGCCGCAGTTCGCCGACAGCGTCCGGCGGGTGCGCGCCGCCCAGAGTCTGCGCGGTGGAGCCACCAGTCGCGGAGGGCGGCTACGGCGTCTGTTGGTGCCGGTTCTGGAGGACGCCCTCGAGCGGTCGCTGGCGCTCGCGGCCGGGATGGACGCCCGCGGCTACGGCCGGGCCGCCGGCCTGAGCCCGGCGCAGCGACGGATGACCGGCACACTCATGCTGGTCGGGCTGGGCGGCATCTGCGTCGGCGTCTATGCCTTCCTCGACCAGACCGCGCCGCGGTTCCTCGCCCTCCCGATGCTGGCCCTCGGCACAGTCGCGGCCATCGGCGGCCTGCTCCAGGCGGGGCGATCCGTGCAGCGCAGCAGGTACCGACCCGACCGGTGGCTCTGGCCCGAGCTCGTGGTGGTGGGTGCGGGCGTGGTCACCGGCTTCGTCGGCTGGTACGTCGCCCGCGAGCAGGTGCTGATCGCCTTCCCGGGCGTCGAGAGCTTCCCGACTGTGAGCCCGCTCGCGTTGCTGGGGATCGGGGTGGGCCTGGCCGGCGGGCTGTGCTCGCCACCGGCCGCCGTACCGTTCGGGGCTGCCCGGGCCGATCGACCGATGCAGGCGGTGCCGGCGTGATCGAGCTGCGCGACATCAGGTTCCGGTACGACGAACAGGTCGTGCTCCACGACGTGGACCTCACGCTCGACGAGGGCGAGCTGATCGTCGTCTCCGGCCCCACCGGTGTGGGCAAGTCGACCCTGCTGGGCGTGGTCACCGGATTGGTCCCGCGGTTCACCGGGGGTGAGCTGGGAGGCGATGTCCTGCTCGACGGCGAGAGCATCGTGCGCCGGCCGCCTCGGGAGCGGGCCCACGTCGTCGGCTACGTCGGCCAGGACCCCGCCGCCGGCTTCGTCACGGACACGGTCGAGGAGGAGCTCGCCTACGGAATGGAACAGCTCGGCCTGGCCCCGGCGACCATGCGCCGTCGCGTCGAGGAGACCCTCGACCTGCTCGGGGTTGCCGACCTGCGGTCCCGGGACCTGCGCACGCTCTCCGGCGGAGAGCAGCAGCGAGTTGCGATCGGGTCCGTCCTGGCCATGCACCCGCGGGCGCTCGTCCTCGACGAGCCGACCTCGGCACTCGACCCCACCGCCGCGGAAGAGGTCCTGGCCACCCTGACCCGGCTCGTGCACGACCTCGGGATCTCGGTGCTGATGGCCGAGCACCGGCTCGAGCGCGTGGTGCCGTACGCCGACCGGCTGGCGGTCATGCACGGTGAGGGCCAGGTGGACGTGGGGGAGCCCAAGGAAATGCTGGCCACGGCTCCGGTGGCCCCACCGATCGTCGAGCTCGGTCGGCTGGCCGGCTGGAAGCCGTTGCCACTCAGTGTGCGCGACGCACGGCGCAGTGCCCGCGGGCTCGCTGATCGGCTCGGAGCAGCGCCCAGCGAGGACGGTGTCGCCGGGGGTCCGGAGCTGCTGACGGCTCGCGGGATCACGGTGGTGCACGGCCGACACGTGGCCCTGCGCGACGTCGAGGTGACCCTGCGCGCAGGCGGGGTCACCGCGTTGATGGGCCGCAACGGATCCGGCAAGTCCTCGCTGCTCTGGGCGCTCCAGGGCGGCGGCAGGCGCCACTCCGGCTCGGTCCGGGTCGACGGCCGGGACCCCGCCGGGCTCGACGCAGAGGCACGTCGGGGCGTCGTCGGCCTGGTCCCGCAGACCGCGGCCGACCTGCTCTACCTGGAGACGGTCGCCGACGAATGCGCCGCGGCCGACGGCGGTACCGGCGATTGCCGCTCGATCCTGGACCGGCTGGTGGCCGACATCCCGGAGGACCGGCACCCTCGGGACCTGTCGGAGGGGCAACGGCTGGCGTTGGCCCTGGCGATCGTGCTGACCGCGGCACCCCGCGTCGTACTCCTCGACGAGCCGACCCGCGGCCTCGACTACTCCGCGAAGCGCGCCCTCGCCGGCATCCTGCGCGGTCAGGTGGACCAGGGCCGCGCGGTCATGGTCGCCACCCACGACGTCGAGTTCGTGGCCCAGGTGGCCGACGACGTGCTGGTGCTCGCCGAAGGGGAGGTCGTCTCGTCCGGGCCGGTGCGACGCGTGGTCGCCGAGTCGCCGGCCTTCGCGCCGCAGGTCACCAAGGTTCTCGGCCCGCCGTGGTTGCGGGTGGACGAGGTCGCCGCGCGTCTGGAGGGGCCGTGAACCGCGCCGCGGTCGTGATCTCGCCGCGCTCGGCGATCGTGCTCACCGTCGCATCGGTCGCCGGATTCATGATGTTGATCTGGCCGCTGCTGCTCCGGGTCGAGGACCCCACCCGGGTCGATCCGCCGTTCCTGTTCCTCGCCCTGCTGCCGATCGTGATCGCCGTCGTCCTCGCCGAGGTGAGCGAGGGTGGGCTGGACCCCCGGGTGCTCGCGATCCTCGGAGTGCTGAGCGCGATCAACGCGCTCCTCCGCGGAGTCTCCGCGGGTACCGGGGGCGTGGAGCTGGTGTTCTTCCTGCTGATCCTTGCCGGGCGGGTGTTCGGCCCCGGCTTCGGGTTCGTGCTCGGGTGCACCTCGCTCTTCGCATCCGCGCTGATGACGGCCGGCGTGGGCCCGTGGCTGCCCTTCCAGATGCTGGTGTCCGCGTGGGTGGGCATGGGTGCCGGGCTGCTGCCGAGGAGATTCACCGGCAAGGCCGAGATCGCCCTGCTCGTCGTGTACGGCGTGTTCGCGGCCTACGCCTTCGGGCTGCTGATGAACCTCTCCGGCTGGCCGTTCGTGCTGGGCATCGTGGTGCCCGGGCACGAGGGCTCGCTGTCCTACGTGGCCGGCGCCCCCGTGCTGGACAACCTGCAGCGGTTCCTCGTCTACACGCTGCTCACGTCGACCGGGTCCTTCGACACCGGTCGCGCGATCACCAACGCCGTCGCGATCATCGTCCTCGGCCCGGCCATCCTGACCACGTTGCGACGAGCCTCGCGGCGGGCGACGGTCACGGATCCCGTCGGGAAGCGCAGCATCGGCATCAAGGCGGTCTGATGGCCGAGCCGCGCGGCGACGTCGCGCCAGTAACGTGGGGGCATGTTGCGAGCTCGATCACGTCGGTGTCGACGTCACGTCCCGGTCGGTCCAGCAGGACGACGTAGCCCCGCTGACGAGGCGGGGGCCGCTCGATGATCGCGCGCATGTGGCGGGGCTGGGTGCGTTCGGAGCTGATCGAGGAGTACGTCGACATCGTCGAGCGCACCGGCATGTCGGAGTACCGCGCCACGCCCGGCAACCGTGGTGCCCAGCTGCTCACGCGCGACCTGGGCGACGGGCGCACGGAGGTGGTCACCCTCAGCTGGTGGGACAACCTGGACCAGATCAGGGCATTCGCCGGCGAGGACATCGAGACGGCGAAGTACTACCCGGAGGACGACGCCTACCTGACCGATCGCGAGAAGACCGTCTCCCACTTCGAGGTCGCCCCGCCCCAGGAGCTGCCGGCTGATCCGGTCTGACCGCACGCGGGTCAGCCGGGGTCGACAACCAGGATCTGGTCGTCGTCCGGGCCGGGCTCGGCCCGGCCGTCCCGGTTCGACGTGGTGACCCAGAGGTTCCCGTCGGGGGCGACGACGACGGTGCGCAGCCGCCCGTACTTGCCCACGAAGAAGTCCGTCGGCTTGGTGGCGCGGTCGTTGGCGACGTCGATCCGCCAGAGGCGTTCGCCGTTCAGCGCGGCCAGCCACAGCCGTCCCTCGTGCCAGGCCAGCCCTGAGGGCGATGCCTCGGAGGTGTTCCAGACGACCTGGGGGTTGATGAAGTCGCGGTCGTCGCCGCGGCCCTCGAACATCGGCCAGCCGTAGTTGTCGCCCTTCCGGATCAGGTTGAGCTCGTCGAACGTGGAGGCGCCGAACTCCGAGGCCCAGAGGTTGTCGTCGTCGTCGAACGCGAGGCCCTGCACGTTGCGATGGCCCCACGTCCAGACCGGTGAGTCGGGGTCGGGGTTGCCCGGGGCGGGGTCGCCGTCCGGGGTGATCCGCAGGATCTTGCCGCCGAGGGAGCCTCGGTCCTGGGCGAGCTCGGGCTCGCCCGTCTCACCGGTGGAGGCGTAGAGGTAGCCGTCGGGCCCGAACGCCAGCCGCCCTCCGTCGTGGATGAACCCGTTCGGGATGCCCTCGAGGATGACTCGCGGCGCTCCGAGCTGCCCGCCCTCGATACGTCGTTCGAACGATCCGGTTGTCCTCGGCCGTCGTGACGTAGAAGAACAGGGTCCGGTCGTCGGCGAACTCCGGTGAGACGGCGACCCCGAGCAGGCCAGCCTCACCCTGCGGCGCGGCCTGCTCGATCAGGCCGATCTCCCGTGACGTCGCCGTCGGTGATCGTGAGCACCCGTCGGGTGTCGCGCTCGGTGACGATCGCGGTGCCGTTCGGCAGGAAGGCCACACCCCAGGGCACGGCCAGCCCCTGAGCGACGGTGTCGACGACGCGCGGTGGCCCGGCGGCATCCGCCTGGGTCTCGGTCGGTTCCCCGGTCGGGGATGGCGGGGTCTCGCTGTCGGTGGGGCTGGCGGTGATCGTCGGCGGGCCGGGCCCGTCGTCCTCGTCCGAGCAGGCTGCCAGCGCACCCGTCAGCGCTATGGTCGCGGCCGCCACCGACCACGCCGCCCGCATGTTCAGCCGACCCGGTCGAGGAAGGCCAGCAGCAGCTCGTGCACCTTCTCGGGCTGTTCCATCTGGATGAAGTGGGTGCCCTTCAGCTCGACGTACGTCGCTCCCTCGATCCGGTCGGCGGCCGTGGCGATGTGCTTGGCGGCCGTGAGCACGTCGTACGTCGCGGCGACGAAGACCGCGGGCGCCTGGATCTTGCTCAGCCTGACGCGGGGATGCTGAGACGTGCGGAGGGCGAGATGGAAGTACCACTCGACAGGGGTCGAGAGGAACGCCCGCATCGAGAACGCGGCCAGCTCGGGATCGCGCACCGGCAGCATGAAGCCGGTGTGGCTGATCACCTTGATCACCCGCGGCCCCACCGGCAGCCGGGTGGTGACCGGGGTGAGCGCGCGGCCGCCGTACTTCAGGGCGCGCGAGAGGTTGACGGTGATCGCCCGCGCCGCCGAGCGAGGGACCCGCAACGGGCCGAGCATCGTGGAGAAGGTGTCACCCGGGACCCCGGCCACGGCGAACAGGCCGGAGACCCGCTCGGGGTGCTCGACGGCGAGCTCGAACATGGTGTTGACGCCCATCGACCAGCCGATCAGCACTGCCCGGTCGACGCCGAAGTGGTCCATGACCGACAGCGCGTCCTCGACGAACTCGTCGATGCCGACCCGGTCCGGATCCTGCGGCCGCTCGGACCCGCCGGTGCCACGGTGGTTCCACGAGACGACGCGCACCCCGCACTCGGGCGTCAGCAGCGCCGGCCAGGTCCACGGGCTGGTGCCCAGGCCGTTGCACAGGACGACCGTCGGGCCGTCGATGACGCCGTCGGCGTCGTTGGTCCACGCACGGAGTCGGGTCCCGTCGTCGGAGAGGACCTCGTCGAACGTGACCCGGACGTCGATGGCGGTACGGGCAGCAGAGGCTGTCATGCCTCGATTCTGCCCGAGCGACCCAGCCAGACGTGGGAGGTGCCCGCCACTCGCGTCCCGGCCCGGCTGAGATCCGGCGATGCGCCGACCGCCGGATCTCAGCCGTGCGCGGCGACCGGCTGGCCGCTGCCGGCTCCACGTGGGCCGCGAGGTACTCCTCGGCGTCGACCCGCTCCGCCCGTCGCTGCGTGAGGATGGTCGAGGCGAGCATGGCGTTGCGTCGCGACTTTTGCTGGGATTCCACGGCCCAGCGACCGATCAGTGGAACGAACATGGCGGTGACTTCCGAGTCGATGGCGTCACCACGACGCTAGGGGCGGCTCGCGTCGTGGGCGTCAACGCGATGTGACATCTCCGTGAACGCGCCAGCCCGTTGTTGAGCCTGCACCCGGTGACGACGCTAGAGCCGGCTCACCGGCCGAGCCCCCGGATCAACCGCTCGCCGTGCAAAGTCCGCGTGGGCCAGCTCCCAATCCGGCGCGAGGCTCGGTCCGCCGCCGGACGACCGGCTTCGGAGCCCGGCATGTCCTGGAGGGCTCCGGTTCGAGTCACGCTCGGCAACCGAACCAAGTCTGACCTCCGAACGGGATCGATCAGTCCGGGGCGGGCTCGGCGATCACCCGGTGACGTCCGGGTCGCTCCGACGCTGGCGATGACGACGCACGCCATCGCCAGCCACTGGACGGGGTGAGGAACTCCTGCAGCACCACGATCCCCGCCAGGGCAGCGGCGGCGGGCTCGAGGCTCATCAGGATGCTGAACACGGCGGGGCGGATGCTCCGGAGCGCGGTGATCTCGAAGCTGTACGGGATCACGGAGCTCAGCATTCCCACCGCCGCGCCGAGCAGCAGGATCCGTGGGTCGAGCAGGCTCGTCGCCACCCGACGGGATCGCCAGCGGGGTCAGCAGGATGGTCGCGATCACGCTGGCGACGGCGAGGCCGTCGAGACCGGGCCAGCGGCGGCCGGTCTGCGCACTGAGCAGGATGTACGCCGCCCACGCCGCGCCGGCGAGCAGGGCGAACGCGACGCCCGCGACGGTCAGGTCGCTGCCGTTCGAAACCGAGGAGCGCCACGCCCAGACCCGGCCAGCGACCACCCAGATCAGGTCGCGGGCGCGACGGGAGCCGAGGAGCGCCAGGGTCGAGCGGCCCCACGAACTCGATCGTCACCGCTACGCCGAGCGGGATCCGGGCGAAGGACTGGTAGATCGCCCAGTTCATGACACCCAGGCTGAGGCCGAAGCCCAGTGCGACCAGCCAGTCGTCCCGGGACCGTCCTCGCAGCACCGGGCGTGCGATCAGGCCGAGAACCACCGCGCTGGTCACCAGCCGCAGCCACACCATGACCGTGGGGGTGACCTCGTCGAAGAGCTCCTTGGCGATCCCCGCGCCGAACTGGACGGACAGGATGCCGCCCAGGACCAGCCAGACCGGTGAGAATCGCGAGGTGCACCGGGTCAATCTGAGGGAGCCGCCGCGGCGCGATGGCGTCGTTCACCGGGCCTGCCGTGGTGAGATGATCGAGTCGAGGAGAGGGAGACATGAGCACGATCCTGATGGTCGGCACGCGCAAGGGGCTGTGGATCGGCACCTCCGACGACGGCCGGCGGGACTGGGAGCTTCACCGGCCCGCACTTCGACATGGAGGAGGTCTACTCCTGCCTGATCGACAAGCGTGGCGAACAGCCCCGGCTGCTGGCCGGGGCGTCGTCTTGTGGCTGGGTCCCGCAGGTCCGATGGTCCGACGACCTCGGTGCCTCGTGGCAGGAGACCCCGAACGGCGCCGTCCGCTTCCCGGAGGGCACCGACGCCAAGGTCGAGCGGGTCTGGCAGCTGGTCGCCGGGCGCCGAGGACGACGTGGTGTACGCCGGCACCGAGCCCGGGGCGGTCTGCAAGTCCACCGACCGCGGCGAGTCCTTCACCCTCGAGCAGGCACTGTGGGACCACCCGCACCGCCCGGAGTGGGACGCGGGTTTCGGCGGCCAGGCCTTCCACACGATCCTGCCGCACCCGACCGACCCGCAGTCGGTCACCGCCGCGCTCTCGACCGGCGGCGTCTACCAGACCAGCGACGGCGGAGCCTCCTGGGAGCCGCGCAACACGGGGATCCGGGCCGAGTTCCTGCCCGGAGGGTCAGCAGTACCCCGAGTTCGGTCAGTGCGTCCACAAGGTCACCCGGCATCCTTCGCGGCCGGAGCGGCTGTTCCTGCAGAACCACGGAGGCGTCTACCGCTCCGACAACCACGGCGAGACCTGGGAGTCGATCGCCGACGGGCTGCCCGTCGAGTTCGGCTTCGCGATCGTCGTCCACCCGCACCAGCCCGACACGGTCTACGTCTTCCCGATCAACGGCGGGGACGGCCGCTACCCGCCGGACGCCAAGGCCCGGGTCTGGCGGTCCCGCGACGCGGGTGAGTCCTGGAAGGAGCTCGGACAGGGGCTTCCGGACACGTTCTTCGTCGGCGTGATGCGCGACGCGATGTGCGTCGACGACCACGCAACGCCCCGGGGTCTACTTCGGCGCCCGCAACGGTGCCGTCTGGGGGTCGGCCGACGAGGGCGACACCTGGCGGCAGATCGTCAGCGACCTGCCCGACGTGATGGTGGTCCGGGCGGCATCGATCTCGCGGACTAGCGCGAGGGCCGGCCAGGGGCAATACGGTCGCGCCCATGAGCAGCTTCGAGTTCTCCCGATCCACGACGATCGACGCCGATCCGGCCATCGTCCACGGCCGGATCGACGACTTCCACGAGTGGACCGAAGTGGTCGCCGTGGGAGGACGTCGACCCCAACCTCCAGCGCATCTACACCGGGCCCGACCAGGGCGTCGGCGCCCACTACGCCTGGCCGGGCAACCGCAAGGCCGGCCAGGGCTCGATGGAGATCATCTCCTCGACGCCGGAGCAGATCGGGATCAAGCTCTCGTTCCTCAAGCCGTGGAAGGCGACCAACGACGTCACCTTCACGCTGGCGCCCACCGGCCAGCGGGACCGAGGTCACGTGGCGGATGACCGGTGAGCACGCGGGCTTGCGCCGGGATCTTCAGAAGGTCTTCAGCATGGACAAGCTGATCGGCAAGGACTTCGAGAAGGGGCTGACCCGGCTCAAGGCGACCTCCGAGTCCACGGCGGCCTGAGGTCATCGAGGCCGTCACCTGGCCGCGTCGAGGATCGTCTCGACCGTGGCCAGGGTGACCGGTTCGTCGAGGAACTCGCCGACCCACTCGGCGTTGTCGGCGCGCTCCTCGTCGGTCATCGCCGCCAGCCAGCGCTCGCAGCCGATCTGCGGCGATGTGCCCGGTCTGGGCGATCAGCATCGGTGAGGTCCCCGGGCGTGCGCAGGCGCGCCGGGCCGCCGGCCTCGACGTACGACGCGAACAGCGCACGCATCCGGTCGGGTCACCCACGCCCGAACTCGAACATCGTCCTCGCGAGCTCCCCGGCCGGGACCGCCTGGCCCGGAGTTCTCCCAGTCCAGCACCACGAGCCCGTCGTCGGGCGTGCGCCGGAGCGTTGTCCGCCCACAGGTCGCGGTGGCAGACCTGCACCGGCCTCGGTCTCGACCAGCAGTGCCTCGACGGCGAGCACGTCGGGAACCAGCGCGTCCGAGCCGGTCGACGAACGGTGCGCCGGCGGTGCGGAGCCGGGCGATGAGGTCCCGCCACGCCGGTTCGCCGACCGGCGCGACGTACCACGGGTCGACAGGTCCGGTCGTCGGCACCCGGACCCGGTGGATCTCCGCGACGAGCGCGCCGACCGCCGGCGGGTCGAGGCGCCGATCCGCCGGGAGCACGTCGACCCAGCTCGTACGCCCGCACCGGTCCCGACCTCGAGCTGAGCCAGCACGTCGCCGTCGGGGTCCGCACCACTGCGGGCATCGGGATCCCGTGCTGACGTACGACGTCCTGGTAGGCCGCGTCAGCGGCGACCTCGCTCGGGTCGAGGGGAAAGCGGGCGTCCTTGACGGCGAAGTCACCCCGGTCGGTGGAGAGCCGCCAGACGTCGCCGAGCCGCCCGGAGGCGACCGGCCCCGTGAGGACGGCGTGCTGCGCCGAGGGCGAAGGCCTCGGCCACCTCCGCGGCCTGCCCCGGATCCAGCACGCCCTCACTCTAGGAGGCAGTCTCCTGGGGTCGGCGGCCGGACACATGCGCGATTCACATCCGCGGACCACGCCGCCCGCACCTGCGCCGCGGGGCTACGCTCGCGACCATGAGCGAGCAACACGATCTCAAGCCCCGCTCCCGAGACGTCACGGACGGCCTCGAGCGCGCCGCCGCACGGGGCATGCTGCGGGCGGTGGGCATGGGCGACGAAGACTTCGCCAAGCCCCAGATCGGCGTGGCCTCGTCGTGGAACGAGATCACCCCCTGCAACCTCTCCCTCGACCGGCTGGCCAAGGCGGTCAAGAACGGCGTGCACGCCGCCGGGGGCTACCCGCTCGAGTTCGGGACCATCTCGGTCTCCGACGGCATCTCCATGGGTCATGAGGGCATGCACTTCTCGCTGGTCTCGCGGGAGGTGATCGCCGACTCGGTGGAGACGGTGATGATGGCCGAGCGCCTCGACGGGTCGGTCCTGCTCGCTGGCTGCGACAAGTCGCTGCCGGGCATGCTGATGGCCGCGGCGCGGCTCGACCTCGCCAGTGTCTTCCTCTACGCCGGTACGACGTTGCCGGGTCGGGTGGACGGGAACGACCTCACGATCATCGACGCCTTCGAGGCGGTCGGCGCCTGCCTGGCCGGACGGATCACCCGGGACGAGGTCACCCGCATCGAGAAGGCGGTCTGCCCCGGAGAGGGCGCCTGCGGAGGCATGTACACCGCCAACACCATGGCCTCGATCGCCGAGGCGCTCGGCATGGCCCTGCCCGGGTCGGCCGCGCCGCCCGCCGTCGACCGGCGCCGGGACGGCTTCGCCCACCGCTCGGGCGAGGCCGTGGTCGAACAGTTGCGCCAGGGAATCACCGCCCGGCAGATCATGACCAGGCCCGCCTTCGAGAACGCGATCGCCCTGACCATGGCGCTGGGCGGCTCGACCAACGCGGTTCTCCACCTGCTCGCGATCGCCCGCGAGGCCGACGTGGACCTGACCCTCGACGACTTCACCCGGATCGGGGCCAAGGTCCCGCACCTCGTGGACATGAAGCCGTTCGGCCGGTTCGTGATGGTCGACTTCGACCGGATCGGCGGGATCCCGGTCGTGATGAAGCTGCTGCTCGATGCGGGGCTGTTGGACGGCGACTGCCTAACCGTGACCGGCAAGACCCTGGCCGAGAACCTCGAGGCACTGGATCCACCCCACGCGGACGGCGAGATCATCCGCCAGCTGTCGCAGCCGATCCACGCCACCGGCGGGATCACCATCCTCACCGGCTCGCTCGCCCCCGAGGGCGCCGTCGTGAAGAGCGCCGGGTTCGACGAGACCACCTTCACCGGCACGGCCCGGGTGTTCGACGGCGAACGCGCGGCGCTCGACGCCCTCACCGAGGGAGCGATCCTGGCTGGTGACGTGGTCGTGATCCGCTATGAGGGGCCCAAGGGCGGGCCCGGCATGAGGGAGATGCTTGCCATCACCGGTGCGATCAAGGGCGCAGGGCTCGGCAAGGACGTCCTCCTCATCACCGACGGGCGCTTCAGCGGGGGTACGACGGGTCTGTGCGTCGGCCACATCGCCCCCGAGGCGGTGGACGGCGGGCCGATCGCCTTCATCCGCGACGGCGACCAGATCACCCTCGACGTCGCGAACGCCTCACTGGACGTCGCGATCGACGACATCGAAGCGCGCCGGATCGGCTGGGCGCCCAACCCGCCCAAGTACACCCGTGGGGTCCTGGGCAAGTACGCCCGGGTCGTGCAGAGCGCCGCCCACGGGGCCGTCTGCGGGTGATCCGGTGACCGAGCAGCAGTTGCCCGACCATCGAGGGCCAATCCTCTTCCTGGTCCTGCTGGCCTTGGTCGGCCTGATCGTGGTCGCCGGCGGGCTCGGCCAGACCGACGACGACGGGTCCGGGCCGGAGCCGATCCCGCCCCCTGCCGAGCCGACCAACCCGTTCCTGCTCGAGCCGGAGTCGGCCGAACCCAGCCAACCGACCGAGTCCCCCGAGCCAGAAGACACCGAGCCAGAAGACACCGAGCCAGAAGACACCGAGCCAGAAGACACCGAGCCCGAGTCCACGGACCCCGCCGCGCCGGTGACCCTTCCCGAGGGGCGAGCCAGGGTGTTCGGCGGCAACCGGTTCCTGGTCGCCTACTACGGGACCGCCGGGACGGGAGCACTGGGCGTCCTCGGCGAGACCGAGCCGGCCCAGATGCACCAACGAGTCCACCGGGCAGCCCGTCCCTTTCGGGACGACGCCGGCGAGGTGCAGGTCGTCTATGAGCTGATCGTGACCATCGCCGACCGCGGCCCGGGGAGGGACGGGGACTACAGCCACGACATCGGCCGCGCCGCGGTGCAGCGCTACATCGACGCGGCCCACCGCAACGACGCCCTGCTCCTCCTCGACATCCAGCCCGGTCGCTCCGACTTCCTGACGGTGGCGCGCCGCTGGGAGTGGGCGTTGTCGCACCCCTGGGTCGGGCTGGCCATCGACCCGGAGTGGCGGATGGGCCGGAGGCAGGTGCCGGCCCGGGTGATCGGCCACGTCGGTGCCGCAGAGATCAACCGCACGTCGCTCTGGCTCTCGGGACTGACGCGGCGGAAGGGGTTGCCCGAGAAGCTCTTCGTTGTCCATCAGTTCCGGACCTCCATGATCACTCGCGTCGAGCGGATCAAGGCTCGCCCCGGCCTCGCGATCGTGCAGCACGCCGACGGGTTCGGCACCCGCCGCCAGAAGCTGGCGACGTACCGGACGATCGCCCGCCCGCGGCAGTTCACGATGGGGATGAAGCTCTTCTACGACGAGGACATCCGTCGCTTCGACGCGTCCGACGTACGCCGGATCCGGCCGCGGGTGCGTTTCGTCAGCTACCAGTGACGGATCCTGTTCGCCGGCTGGGGTAGACATTCCCTCGTGACCGATCCCCAGGAGCTCGACCGCGGCGACCCACTGGCCCAGTACCGCGGGCGGTTCGTGGGCGCCGAGACGCCGCTCGCCTACTTCGACGGCAACTCGCTGGGCCGCCCGCTCGAGGTCACCGCCGCGCACCTCGCCGACTTCGTGCAGAGGGAGTGGGGCGGCCGGTTGATCCGCGGGTGGGACGAGCGCTGGTTCGACCTGCCGCTGACCGTGGGCGACCGGCTGGGTCGGCTCGTGCTCGGCGCGGAGCCGGGCCAGACAGCGGTGGGTGACTCCACGACGGTCCTGCTCTACAAGATGATCCGGGCCGGCGTGGCGGCTCGACCCGGGCGGTCCGAGATCGTGCTCGACCGCGACAACTTCCCGACCGACCGCTACGTCGCCCAGGGCATCGCCGCCGAGCTCGGCATGGTCGTGCGCTGGATCGACGTCGACCCGAGCGCCGGGGTCACCGCCGACCAGCTTGCCGCGGTTGTCGGTCCGCAGACGGCACTGGTGGTCCTGAGCCACGTGGCCTACCGCTCTGCCTGGCGTGCCGACGCGCCGGCACTCACCGCAATCGCACACGACGCCGGGGCGCTCACCCTCTGGGACCTGAGCCACTCGGCCGGGTCGGTGCCCATCGAGCTCGACCAGTGGGGCGTCGACCTCGCGGTCGGGTGCACCTACAAGTACCTGAACGGTGGCCCGGGGTCGCCGGCCTTCCTGTACGTCGCCGGGCGGCATCTCGCAGAGCTGACCCAGCCGATCCAGGGCTGGATGGGAGCGGTCGACCCGTTCCTGATGGGACCCACCTATGCCCCCGCCGAGGGCGTTCGCCGGTTCCTCTCCGGCACCCCGCCGATCCTGGGGATGCTCGCCCTGGGCGACATGCTGGACCTGCTCGACGAGGTGGGGATGGCCGCGGTCCGGGCGAAGTCGGTGGCGCTCACGTCGTACGCCGTCGACCTCGCCGACGATCACCTCGCGCCGCTCGACGTCGTGGTCGCCACCCCGCGCGATCCGGAACGTCGGGGCGGGCACGTGACTCTCAACCACCCGCGGATGCGCGAGGTCGCGGCCTTGCTGTGGCGCCGCGACGTGATCCCGGACTATCGCGACCCGGACGGCCTGCGGCTCGGGCTCTCGCCGCTGTCGACCTCGTTCGAGGAGGTGCGCCGCGGGGTGCTCGCCATCCGTGATGAGCTGTCGCGCGGCTGACGAGCTGCTCCACCACGGTTGACCCGGCAGCACGGCGTGACAAGGTGGGTCAGTGGACCAGCGCCTGAGCCTCGTCACGTTGGCCGTCCGTGATCTCGACGCCACCCGCGCCTTCTACGTCGACGGGCTCGGCTGGTCGCCACTGCTCGAGGAGCCCGGCGACGTGATCATGTTCAAGGTGGCCGACAAGGTGATCCTGAGCCTGTGGGTCCGCGCCCACTTCGAGGACGAGGTGGGGCCGATCGCCATGACCACGGGGATCGCCCCGATCACGCTGGCGCACAACGTGGCGAGCCGAGAGCAGGTCGACGAGGTACTCACGACGGCTCAGCGGGCTGGAGCCGACCCGGTCCAGCGCGCGGAGGAACGCGAGTGGGGCGGCTACAGCGGCTACTTCGCCGACCCGGACGGGTACCGGTGGGAGGTCGCCTGCGCACCGGGCAACATCGGACAGGAGGTTCTGCCGTGAACGACAAGGAGACCATGACCGCCGAGCAGTTCGGGGAGGAGGATCTCCCCGACTGGACCTGGCGCGACGACGCGCTGCACGGGCACTTCGAGACGGGCGACTTCGTCACCGGTGTGCGGCTGGTCAACCTGATCGGGGAGGCGGCGGAGTCGATGAACCACCACCCGGATCTGGACCTGCGCTACCCGCACCTCGACGTCCGGCTGAGCAGCCACGACGCCGGAGGAGTCACCTCGCGCGACGTCAAGCTGGCCCGGACGATCAGCGAGCAGGCCGCGGCAGAGGGCGTCCGCGCCGGCTGACTCCGGATGCTGGGACCGCTGTACCACGATCTGGGACGGCTGGCAGACTTGCTTGACGTCGGAAGTGCCCGACGGCGACCGTGGACGCATGCGTATCGACATTCTCGTATGCACGCGACGCGTGAGTTGAGGCCAGCAGGTCTCACGCCCACGCGTCGTCCCCTCGTTGCCGATCCGGCCGAGGGGTTTTTTGTTGGGCACCGAACGGAGCGGGAAGCAGGGCGATGAGCGAGACGACGGACCCGTCGGTCACCGGCGCGCAGAGCCTCATCAAGGCGCTGGAGGCGGCCGGGACGAAGGACATCTTCGGCATTCCCGGCGGCGCCATCCTGCCGGCGTACGACCCGCTCATGGACAGCACGATCCGGCACATCCTGGTCCGTCACGAGCAGGGCGCCGGTCACGCGGCGCAGGGGTACGCCGCCGCGACCGGCAAGGTGGGCGTCTGCATGGCCACGTCCGGGCCCGGCGCCACGAACCTCGTGACCCCGCTCGCCGACGCCCACATGGACTCGGTGCCGATCGTGGCGATCACCGGTCAGGTCGGGGCCAGCGCCATCGGGACCGACGCCTTCCAGGAGGCCGACATCCGCGGCATCACGATGCCGATCACCAAGCACAACTTCCTGGTCACCGACCCGGCCGAGATCCCGCGCACGATCGCGGAGGCCTTCTACATCGCCTCGACCGGACGGCCGGGCCCGGTGCTCGTCGACGTCGCCAAGTCGGCGCTGCAGGCGCGGACGCCGTACGCATGGCCGACCGAGCTTCACCTGCCCGGGTACCGCCCGGTGACCCGGCCGCACTCCAAGCAGATCCGCGAAGCCGCCCGCATGATGCTCGAGGCCCGTCGGCCGGTGCTCTACGTGGGCGGAGGCACGATCCGCGCCGGAGCCGCACTGGAGCTGCTCCTGCTCGCGGAGTTCACGGGCATCCCGGTCGTGACCACCCTGATGGCGCGGGGCGCGTTCCCCGACTCCCATCCGCAGCACCTGGGCATGCCCGGCATGCACGGCACGGTGGCCGCGGTGGCGGGGCTGCAGCGCAGCGACCTGATCGTCAGCCTGGGCGCACGGTTCGACGACCGGGTAACCGGCAACCTCGACTCGTTCGCGCCCGGTGCCCAGGTCATCCACGCCGACATCGACCCGGCCGAGATCGGCAAGAACCGGGTGGCCGACGTGCCCATCGTGGGGGACTGCCGCGAGGTGATCAGCGACCTGGTGGTCGCCCTCCAGGCGGAGGCGGATGCCGGCCACACCGGCGACTACGAGGGTTGGGTCGACTTCCTCGCCGGCGTGAAGCAGAAGTACCCGCTCGGGTACGACGCTCCCGAGGACGGAACCCTCGCCCCGCAGCTGGTGATGGAGCGGCTGGGTGCGATCGCCGGCCAAGACGCGATCTACTGCGCCGGGGTCGGTCAGCACCAGATGTGGGCGGCCCACTTCGTCGGCTACGAGAAGCCCAACCACTGGATCAACTCCGGCGGCCTGGGCACCATGGGCTTCGCCGTGCCAGCCGCGATGGGGGCCCAGGTGGGTCGGCCCGACAACACCGTGTGGGCCATCGACGGGGACGGCTGCTTCCAGATGACCAACCAGGAGCTGGCCACCTGCGCGATCAACGACATCCCGATCAAGGTCGCGATCATCAACAACGAGTCGCTCGGCATGGTGCGGCAGTGGCAGACGCTCTTCTACAACGAGCGGTACTCCAACACCGACCTGCACAGCAAGCGGATCCCCGACTTCGTGAAGCTCGCCGAGGCACACGGCTGCGTCGGCCTCGCCTGCGACAGCCCCGACGACGTCGACGCCACGATCGAGAAGGCGATGGAGATCAACGACGTCCCGGTGGTCGTCGACTTCCGGGTGCATCGCGACGCGATGGTCTGGCCGATGGTCGCCGCGGGGACCAGCAACGACGACATCAAGTACGCCCGGGATCTCGCCCCCGACTTCGAGGAGGACGAACTCTGATGATCACCTCATTCGAATGCTCGCTTCGCTCCGCCCGACCACCCCACGGAATCGCGACATTCCCCCGCTTCGCTCCTCCGGTGCTCGATTCCGCGGGGACCCCGGCGGACGGCGACCCCGAATGAGCCGCCACACCCTCTCGGTCCTGGTCGAGAACAAGCCCGGCGTCCTGGCCCGGATCGCCGGCCTGTTCAGCCGGCGGGGCTTCAACATCGACTCGCTGGCCGTGGGCCCGACGGAGCATGCCGAGGTGTCCCGGATGACGATCGTCGTGAATGTCGAGGACTCGCCGCTCGAGCAGGTGACGAAGCAGCTCAACAAGCTGGTCGAGGTGATCAAGATCGTCGAGCTCGACGGGTCGGCCTCGGTCAACCGCGAGCTGTTGCTGGTCAAGATCAAGGCCGACCCTCACACCCGGGGCGAGGTGCTGGACGCCGTACAGCTGTTCAAGGCCCGGGTCGTCGACGTCGCTCCCGACGCCGTCACCGTGGAGATCACCGGCAGCGTGGACAAGCTTGCCGGCTTCCTGAAGGTGGTCGAGCCGTTCGGCGTTCGTGAGCTCGTGCAGTCCGGGATGGTCGCGATCGGCCGCGGTTCCCGGTCGATCAGCGAACGCACGCTGCGTCCTGTTCCGATCCCCGCCCCACCGGCTGTGTCGGGGTCGTGACTCAGGTGAGCCGCAGGAATCCCCGGCTAGCCGGGGATCGCTGCGCTCCTCGGCCAAAGCAACGCCCGAGAAGCGCAGGATTTGCCCGCCAGGTGTTACCGATGGGACCGCCGAGGGTCCATGACCGAGCAGCCAACGACGAAGGAGAGCCCACGTGGCTGAGATGTTCTACGACGACGACGCCGACCTCGCCCTGATCCAGGGCAAGAACGTGGCGGTCCTGGGCTACGGGAGCCAGGGCCACGCGCACTCGCTGTCGCTGCGCGACTCGGGGGTCGACGTCCGGGTAGGTCTGCCCGAAGGCTCGAAGAGCCGGGCGAAGGCCGAGGCCGAGGGACTCCGGGTGCTCACGCCCGCCGAGGCGGTCGAGGAGTCCGACGTGATCGTGATCCTCGCACCCGACCACGTCCAGCGGAAGCTCTACGCGGAGTCCGTCGAGCCCAACATCACCGCCGGTGACACCCTCGTGTTCGGGCACGGTTTCAACATCCGATTCGGCTACATCACGCCGCCCGAGGGGGTCGACGTGTTCATGGTGGCGCCGAAGGGCCCCGGGCACCTGGTCCGGCGCGAGTACGTCGACGGACGCGGCGTCCCCGTGCTCGTGGCTGTTGAGGAGGACGCGTCGGGGAAGGCATGGGACCTTGCGCTCTCCTATGCCAAGGCGATCGGCGGACTGCGCGCCGGCGGGATCAAGACCACGTTCACGGAGGAGACGGAGACCGACCTGTTCGGCGAGCAGGCGGTGCTGTGCGGCGGAGCGAGCCAGCTGGTGCAGTACGGCTTCGAGGTGCTGACCGAGGCCGGCTACCAGCCCGAGGTCGCCTACTTCGAGTGCCTGCACGAGCTGAAGCTGATCGTCGACCTGATGTACGAGGGCGGCATCGCCAAGCAGCGCTGGTCGGTCTCCGACACCGCGGAGTACGGCGACTACGTCTCCGGCCCGCTGGTCATCACGCCGGACGTGAAGGAGAACATGAAGAAGGTGCTGGAGAACATCAAGAACGGCTCCTTCGCCCAGCGGTTCATCGACGACCAGGACGCCGGTGGACCGGAGTTCAAGGAGCTGCGCGCGAAGGGCGAGCAGCACCCGATCGAGGGCACCGGCCGCGAGCTGCGCAAGCTGATGGCATGGGTCAAGAGCCACGACACCGACTACGTCGAGGGCACCGCCACCCGCTGACACGAGAGACAGGGCGGTGACCCCCCGTGGGTCACCGCCCTGCTTCCCTCACCGGGTCTGCGGTGTCGTAGGTCGAGCCTGTCGAGACCACCTCGACCAGCGGTCCTACTTGACCTCGGACCGCAGCACCAGCCGGACCCCGACGGCCATCGGCACGATCAGCCAGATGACGGCGCCGACTCCGAGCTGAGCCCACTGCTCACCCGTCATCGATCCGTTGAAGAGGGCCGACTGGGCGTAGTTGAAGTCCACCCACGGCTGCAGATCCTCGAACCAGCCCTGGAACGAGGCCAGCATCATGAACACGGTCGGCAGCAGCAGCGAGTACACGAAGTACCCCACGATCGCGCCCGGCGAGTTGCGGATCAGGACGCCGAGCATGAAGCCGATCAACAGCCCCAGCACGTTGGCCAGGATGATGTAGGCCAGCTCGGTGACCGAGATGTTCCAGGTCGTGTCGACGCCGGCGATCGCCGTGCCCACCACGTTGCCGACAGCGCCGATCGCCATCGCCACCAGCATGGACACGACAGCGATTCCCACGGCCCCGATCGCCTTGGCCAGGATCACCCGGCCACGGTGGGGGACCAGGGTGAAGCTGGTCAGTCCGCTGCGTTGGCTGTACTCGCCGGTGACGGACAGGATCGCGATCATCGGCAGGATCACGGCCATCGGGAAACCGATCGCGGTCGCGAACGCCTCATACGTGAGCTCGTTGTCGGGGGCGAACGCGATGGTCGCTGCGGTGGCAAGGACGGCGGCGATGCCGATGCTGGCCATCAACCAGAAGCCGGCACGGGTGTCGAACATCTTGCGCAGCTCCACGGACACGATGCGGCGGAGCGGGATCGGGTTGATGACACGCCCCGGCGGCGCGCTCGTGGGTGCTTCCAGTACGGCGGTCATGCCGCTACTCCTTCTCGTTGCGACCCAACAGGGTGGGCCCCTTCGTGTGGTGATTCGTCTCGTTGCGACTCTGCGGTCAACTCGAGGAACATCTCCTCCAGGCCGGCGCCGTCGGCGCCGCGGAGCTCGAGCAGCGGCACCCCGGCGGCCAGCGCGATCTTGCCGACCAGCTCGGCCTCGGCGTCGGTGGTCAAGCCACCGTCCGTGATCGGCGTCGCGGCGATGCCGGACTCGGCGAGGGCGCGGCCGAGCGCGGCGATCTCGCGGCTGCGGACCACGGTGCCGGCAGCGCGGAGCAGCTCGTCCTTGGTGCCCTGCGCCACGATCTGACCGTTCCCGATCACGATCAGGTCATCGGCGATGACCTCGATCTCGTGCAGCAGGTGCGAGGAGAGCAGCACGGTGCCGCCGCGGTCGGCGTACTCGCGAAGCAGGCCCCGCATCCACCGGATGCCGGCCGGGTCCAGGCCGTTTGCCGGCTCGTCCAGGATGAGTACGTCGGGCTCTCCGATGAGGGCAGTGGCGATCCCCAGCCGCTGTCGCATGCCGAGGGAGTAGTTGCGGACCCGGCGGTTGGCCTCGGTGGGAGTGAGACTGACCCGCTCCAGCATCTCGTCGACGCTTCGGGCCGGCAGGCCCATGGTGCGCTGCGCGACGGTGAGGATCTCGCGCCCGGTGCGCCCCGCATGCTGCGCGGAAGCGTCCAGGAGGACGCCGACCTCGAGCCCGGGGTTGGGCAGGTCGGCGAACCGGCGACCGGTGATGGTCGCACTGCCGGACGTGGCCGGCGTCAGGCCGACCATGATCCGCATCGTGGTGGACTTGCCGGCGCCGTTGGGGCCGAGGAATCCGGTCACGCGCCCGGGGGACGCGGTGAAGGACACATTGTCGACGGCCGTGAACCGGCCGTACTTCTTGGTGAGGGTTTCGACTTCGATCATGCTGCCAAGCCTCGCGGTGCGGCGGGGTTCGGCACATCGGTGAGGGTGCCGACCGGACCCCCGGTTCGACCCTGACCGGACCTCAGGGTCGACCCCTGAGAGCCCGCTCGCCGCGCGCGCCTACTTGACCGGGCGCTCCGACCTCGTCTCCGTGAGGTGGCCGCTCGCCATCTCGATCCTCCGGTCGAAGCCGACCGCCTCGATGAAGGCCTCGTCATGGCTGACCACGATCAGGGTGCCGTCATATCCCGCCAGTGCCGACTCCAGCTGCTCGATCGCCGGCACGTCCAGGTGGTTGGTCGGCTCGTCGAGCACCAGCAGGTTGACCGACCGGGCCTGGAAGAGCGCCATCAGGGCCCGGGTCCGTTCACCCATCGACAGGCTGCGCGCCGGCCGGTCGACGTGCTCGGACCCGAGGCCGAACTTTGCCAGCAAGGTGCGTGCGTCGCCTCGGTCAACGTCGCCCAGCTCGACGCGAAGCACGTCCGCCACCGAGTCGTCGGTCTCCAGGACGCTTCGCTGCTGGTCGATCACCCCGACCCGGACCCGGCTGCCGAGGGTACGGCGGCCGCCGTCGAGGGGCAGATCGCCGAGTAGCCCGGCCAGCAGAGTGGACTTGCCGCTGCCGTTGTCGCCAGCGAGCAGGATCCGGTCGCCCCGGACGACCGTGAGGTCGACCGGGCCCATCTGGAAGCCACCACGCTGCACCGTGGCCTCGTCCAGCACCGCGACCACCTCGGCGGACGGGGAGCCCGCGTCGACGGAGTAGCGCAGCTCCCACTCCTTGCGGGGCTGCTCCACGACCTCCAGCCGATCGGCCGCCTTCTTCAGCCTCGCCGACTTCGCGGCCTGGCGGTCGGCCCGGGCCCGGAACTTCTCGCGCTGATGCTTGTCCGGCTCCTCCCCCCGGGCCACGGCGCGGCGACCGCGGTCCGCCCACTCCTGCCGCTGCCGTGCCTGCGCGCCGAGGTTGTCGCGTGCCAGGGCGTACTCCTCGAACGCCTCCGCGGCCTGCCGCCGAGTCAGCTCCCGGGCGGCCAGGAAGGCCGAGTAGTTGCCGGTGTAGTGGCCGATCCGTTGCTGGGGGAGGTCGAGCTCGACCACGCTGGTGGCCACGGCATCCAGGAACGCACGGTCGTGGCTCGCGATCAGCACCGGACCATCGTGCGCGGTGACGAACTCGGTCATGAGCCGCAGGCCCCGGGCGTCCAGGTCGTTGGTCGGCTCGTCGAGCAGCAGCACCTCGTACCGGCTGAGGAGCACCGCGACCAGCGCCGACCGTGCCGCCTGTCCACCGGAGAGTGATCCGAGCGGCCGGTTCGGGTCGACGTCGAGCCCGACCTGGCCGGCGACCTGCGGCAGCCGGTCGTCGAGGTCGGCCGCGCCCAGGGCCAGCCAATGCTCCAGGGCTTCGGCGTAGGCAGCGTCGGAACCAGGCCCTCCCTCGGCGAAGGACTCGGCGGCCGCGTGCAGCGTGCGGTCTGCGTCGGCCACGCCGGTACGCCGCCGGGCATAGGCGAGCAGGGACTCCCGCGGGTCGGGGGTCACCTGCGGGAGCCAGCCGATCGTCGCGTCGGCGGGTGCGAGGCGGATCGCGCCGGGGTCCACCGGAAGCTCGCCGATGATGGCGCGCATCAGCGTGGACTTGCCGGAGCCGTTCGGCCCGACCAGGGCGGTCACGTCGCCGTCGGCCAGGACGAGGTCGAGACCGGTGACGAGCGTGCGGGCGCCGTAGGCGACGCCGACGGCGGTCAGGGTGAGGGTGGTGGACACATTGCTCCTGGAGGACGAGATGGGCCCACGAGACGTGGGCGGGGCCGATGTCGTCAGGAGATGTCCATGCCTGCACGGTAGCCGCTCTGTGGCGGCATGGGGCAACTGGATTTGCACGCCAGCGCTCCCAACTGGTCCAGGCGGGGGAGGATGGCGGCCATGACCACGGACCCCCGGCCGGTGTTCGTGCTGCACGAGCACCGCCGGCCCCAGCACCACTTCGACCTGCGGCTCGAGGAGGGCGGCGTCCTGCGCTCCTGGGCGGTTCCGAAGGGGATGCCGACCGATGCCCGCCAGGACCGGCTGGCGGTCGCGGTCTCCGACCACGACCTGGACCATGCGACGTACACCGACGAGCACAAGGAGATCGCCGACACCGGGTGGTGGGAGCTGGAGGACCGCAACGAGCGCCGGTTCGTCTTCGTGCTGCACGGTCGCGACGGCGCACGCCGCTACGCGCTCATCGAGACCGGTCAGGACTGGTTGCTGCACCTCGTCCGGAAGCAGCCGTGAGCTCCGGTCGGCTCCACGGCCGCAGCGCGTCCGGGTCGTGGCGTCGGCGATATGGCCGGATCCCGGTCCGGTAAGGTTTGCGGCTCCAGCACAGCGTCGTGCAGGCCCTGTCATGAGGACACCAACTCGGCAGCGCCCAGGCCGGTCCATCCACAGACTGCTATCGAGGACAACCGCTGTGACCAAGCCCGTCGTACTCATCGCCGAAGAGCTGAGCCCCGCCACCGTCGAGGCGCTCGGCCCGGACTTCGAGACCCGCACCTGCAACGGAACCGACCGTTCCGAGCTGCTCGCGGCGATCGCCGACGCGGACGCGATCCTGGTCCGCTCCGCGACCAAGGTCGACGCCGAGGCGCTCGGCGCAGCCCCTCGCCTGAAGGTGATTGCTCGCGCCGGTGTCGGGCTCGACAACGTCGACGTGAAGGCCGCGACGCAGAGCGGCGTGATGGTCGTCAACGCCCCGACCTCGAACATCGTCTCGGCCGCCGAGCTCACGGTGGCCCTGATGCTCGCAGCGGCGCGACACCTGTCACCGGCGCACGCCGCGTTGAAGGGCGGCGAGTGGAAGCGGTCGAAGTACACCGGCATCGAGCTCTACGAGAAGACCGTCGGCATCGTCGGCCTCGGACGGATCGGCGTCCTGGTCGCCCAGCGGCTCTCGGCGTTCGGCATGAGCGTGATTGCCTACGACCCCTACGTGCAGGCCGGCCGCGCTGCCCAGATGGGCGTCCGGCTGGTCGACTTGGACACCCTGCTTCGCGAGGCCGACTTCATGTCGGTGCACCTCCCGAAGACCCCCGAGACGGTTGGCCTGATCGGCGCCGAGGAACTGGGCCGAGCAAAGCCGCACCTGGTGCTGGTCAATGCCGCGCGTGGCGGCATCGTCGACGAGGCTGCTCTCTACGACGCTCTCAAGACGGGCCGGATCGCGGCAGCCGGGCTCGACGTCTTCGCGACCGAGCCAAGCACCGACAGCCCGTTGTTCGAGCTCGAGAGCGTCGTGGCCACGCCGCACCTCGGTGCCTCCACGGACGAGGCACAGGAGAAGGCCGGCATTGCCGTGGCCAGGTCGGTGCGGCTGGCGCTGTCGGGCGAGCTGGTCCCTGACGCGGTCAACGTCCAGGGCGGGGTGATCGCCGAGGACGTGCGGCCGGGCATCCCGCTCACCGAGAAGCTCGGCCGGGTCTTCACCGGGCTGGCCGGCGAGGTCGCGCAGCAGATCGATGTCGAGGTTCGCGGCGAGATCACCGAGTTCGACGTCAAGGTCCTCGAGCTGGCAGCGCTCAAGGGAGTCTTCTCCGACATCGTCGAGGACCAGGTGTCGTACGTGAACGCGCCGCTCCTGGCGGCCGAGCGCGGCACGGCCGTCCGCCTCGTCGCCGAGGCGGAGAGCCCCGATCACCGCAACCTGATCACGATCCGGGGAACCCTCGCGGACGGTTCTCAGGTCTCGGTGAGCGGCACCCTGATCGGGATCGGCCAGAAGGAGCGGATCGTGGAGGTCAACGGCTTCGACGTCGACATCGAACCCACCGACCACCTGGCGTTCTTCAACTACGAGGACCGCCCCGGGATGGTCGGCACCGTGGGCCGGATCCTGGGCGATGCCGACGTGAACATCGCGGGCATGCAGGTGGCCCGCGACGCCAAGGGGGGTTCGGCCCTCGTGGCGTTGTCGGTCGACAGCGCGATCCCCAACGAGTCGCTGGCCGAGATCGAGGCGGCCATCAGCGCGGTCTCGGTGCGAGCGGTTAACCTGGCCTGAGCGACTGACGCCGCGATTATCGCGCGGCAGGACGGCTTGTGTCGGCGACTACGCCTTGAGGCCGGCGACGAACAGCGCGCGGATCGGCATCGCCAGCCTTCCCTCGGAGTCGAGGTAGCCGGAAAAGAGGTCCTCGGCCTCGGAGAGGATCCGCTCGATCTGCGCGTCGCTGATGCGATCCACGAGCGGCGTCCCTTTCACCTCGACCTCGATCATGTTCTCCACCGACCCGTACAGGACGGTCCCGAGGACCGTGCGGGACTCGACCAGCTCGAGACCCGCACGCGTGACCGTGAGTCCCAGCCGTGTCAGGTCCCCCTGCGACCAGTAGATGTCCATGAGCTCGACGGCATCGCCCGGAGCGATCCGCCGCACGACGGCATCGAGCTCCTGGAACCCGGGCTGGTCCGCGAGAGCGGCGTAGCTCTGGATCACCACGCGCCGGCCCTGCTCCACCACGCGAGCCATTTCGAAGACCGCAGCGTCGACGTCGGGGAAGAAGAACACGGCCGACTGGCAGAGCACGGCGTCGAACGCTGCGTCGGCCCACGGCAGCTCAGCGGCGTCACCGTGCCGCCACTCGATGTCGGCCCGGGTCCGGGATGCCACCTCGAGCATGGCCGGGTTGAGGTCGAGCCCGACCACCGAGCCGGTTGGTCCGACACGGTCCATGGCCGCCTTCGATGCCACGCCGGTACCGCACCCGACGTCGAGCACCCGGTGACCGGTGTCAAGCCCGGCGAGGTCCACCATCATCGGCGCCCACTGGGCGAACAGCGCGGGTACGAAGAGCTCCTCGTACGCCTCGGCCTGCTCCAAAGTGATCTGGAACGTCTCGGTCATGGTCTGACCCTCCCCACTCGGGTCCTACGGTCGCGCTATCGGGGAGCGGGAGCATCGGTCAAGTGACCCATTTCGTGCCGGTTCGGGCTGTCTGCCCGGCCGGGCGCGACGGATAATGATCGGGTGACGCGCGATGAGGCGCTGCCGGCGGGTCATGAGGCGCTCCAGCTCGGCCACTGGGAGGAGGCCCGGGAGCGGCTGCTCGCCGCCATCGCACACGAGGACCTTCCGGAGGCCCACGACGGGCTGGGGAAGGCGTTGTGGTGGCTCGGGGAGGTGCGCGGCAGTCTCACCCACCAGGAGCGGGCCTACGCGGGCTACCGCGGCGACGGTCGTCATGCAGAGGCCGCGATGGTGGCTCTGGACATCAGCGTCACCTACCTGTCCAACCTGGACGACCCGGTTGTGGCGCGTGGCTGGATCGCTCGCGCTCGCCGGGCGGCGGAGGTCAGCGGCGACCCGGGGGTCTCGGCCTGGCTGTGGCTGATGGAGGGATACACCCATGACGACCCCGAGCGCGGGCGTGCCCTAATGACCCGGACCCTCTCGTGGGCGCGTGAGTCCGGTGACACCGATCTCGAGCTAGCGACGCTGGCCGACCTGGGCCTTGCGATGGTCACCGGTGGTGAGGTGGCCCAAGGATTCCGCCTGCTGGACGAAGCACTGGCGGGTACGCTCGGCGGCGAGTGCGAACGCCTCGACCTGGTCGTCTGGACGAGTTGCAGCATGCTCGCGGCGTGCAGCCTCGTCGGAGATCAGCAACGTGCCGCCCAGTGGTGCGGTGCCGCCGAGAGATTCGCCGCGAGGTACGGCTGTCCTTTCCTGCAGGCGCGCTGCCGGTCCCACTACGGCCGGGTCCTGGTGGCAGCCGGCGACTGGCAGCTGGCCGAGACCGAGCTGGCTCGGGCGCTGTCGATGTCCACAGACTGTGGACGGGAACCGCGCATCGAGGCCCTCGCCGGACTTGCCGAGCTACGGCTCCGGCAGGGCTCGGTGCAGGAGGCGTCCCGGCTGCTGGCCGAGGTGGACGACCGGCCGGATACCGCCCTCGTGGCCGCGGAGTTGCAGACTGCTCAGGGCTATCCGGAGCGTGCGGTGGCGGTGCTCGCGGCCCACATCGGGGCGATGTCCGGAGCCGAGACGAGGTTCCCGATCATCGTGGCCGCCTTGGTGGAGGCGCATCTGGCAGGTGGCGACGCAGACTCCGCCGCCACCGCGCTCGAGTCGCTCCGGCGCCTCCCTCGCGGCCAGCATCCGCAGGTCGAGGCAGTGACCGAGCGAGCGAATGGCCTGGTCGCCCTCGCACGCGGAGACACGGCATCCGCCGTCCGGCACCTGCGGCGCGCGGTCGCCGAGTTCGACCGGCTCGGGCTGCCGTTCGAGGCAGCCACGACTCGGCTCCAGCTGGCCCGGGGACAGGTGGGCACCGATGCACCCCTGGCCATCGTCGAGGCGGGGCGTGCCCTGGCCTCCCTGGATCGGCTCGGCGCCGCCCGCGCGGCCGCGGAGGTGGCCGCCCTGCTACGGGAGCTCGGCGTCGCCACCAGACCAGGTCCGAGGCAGCTGGGTGCCCTGTCGGTGCGTGAGCGAGAGGTGCTGGCGCTGTTGCCCCGCGGACTGACGAACCCGCAGATCGCGACCGAGCTGTTCATCAGTCCGAAGACCGTCGCCCATCACGTCAGCAGGATCCTGACCAAGCTGGATCTCAGCACCCGGGCGGAGGCTGCGGCATTCGCGGCGACTCGCGGGGCTGCCGGAGCTCCGGACTGAGGTCAGTCAGCGGGTCACGCGACCATGACCCGCCCGGTCGACCGGGAACGCCCCCCGCTCCGATCGCGTACGACGTCCCAGGCGGCCGCGAGGCGCGGCACGGCCTCCTCGAGCTCCTCGCCGCTCCGCGTCCACGGGACCCGGACGAACTGGTCGAGGCCACCCTCGGCGGCGAAGACCGGCCCGGGGGCGACGATGACGCCCAGCCGCTCGGCCTCTGCCGACACGGCGGTCGCCAGCGGCGCCGGGAGCTCGCACCACAGGGCCAGTCCGCCGGTCGGCACCCGGAACCGCCACTCCGGCAGGTGCTCGCCCAGGGCGGCGACGAGCCCGTCCCGTTGCTCGCGCAGGCGGGCGCGCTGCGCGGCCAGGATCGTGGCCGGGTCCTCGAGGAGCCGGGCCAGGACCAGCTGTTCGAGAACCGGTGCGCCGAGGTCCAGGCCGACCCGGGCCCGGGTCAATCGGTCCGTCTGACCACGGGGAGCCCTGATCCAACCCAGGCGCAGCCCGCCCCAGAAGCACTTGCTCGCGCTGCCGACGGTGATCGCATCGGAGGCGAAGCAGGCGAACGGTCGCGGCATCGCCTGCCCTTCGAGGGGGAGGGCCACGTGCGCCTCGTCGATCACCGCGACGGTGCGGGTGCGCCGGAGGTGGCCGGCGTACTCCGCACGCTGGTCGTCGGTCATAAGTTGGCCGGTCGGGTTCTGGAAGTCCGGGATCAGGTAGGCCAGCGTGGGTGCGGCCTGGCGCAGGGCGGCGCCGGTGGCCTCGAGGTCCCACCCATCGGGATCGACCGGAGAGCCGGTGAGGCGGGCCCCGCTGTGCCGGATCGCCAGTGTGGCGTTGGGATAGACCGGCGACTCGACCAGGACCCGATCTCCTGGCCCGGTGAACGCCTGGGCCACGATCGAGGCGGCGCTCAGGGCACCTGGGGTGACCATGATCTGCTCCGGGTCGGTCGGGAGCCCCCGAAGGTCGTAAGTCCCGGCGATGGCCTGCTGCAGCTGGGGGAGACCGGCCGGGAAGTACCCGTGACCTCCCAGGTACGCCGGCAGGTCGGACGTGGCCTCCGCGTAGACCGCGGCCAGCCCGGGAGGGGCGGACGTCGCTGCGCAGTTGAGGTCGATGGCCTCCCCGTCACCGGGCAAGGGCATGAGCGCCCGGTCGTGCGCCCGGGCGCGGCCGCCCGGCACCCGGGTGAACGTCCCGGAACCCCGGAGCGCCTCGGCGTACCCGGCGTCCCGCAGCGCGGCGTACGCCCGGGTGACGGTGGTGCGCGAGACGCCGAGCGCTTCGGTGAGCTCCCGCTCACTGGGCAGCCTGGTGCCGAGTGGGATCCGGCCGTCCCCGATCAGCAGGGTCAGGGCGTCGGCCAGGCCGGCATATGCCGGGGAGCGCTCGAAGTCGCCGACCAGGGTCGCGGTGCGCGGGGCGCTGATCGGGGGGCTGATGGACCTGTTCATGCAGTCCACTGTTTCATGATTGGCTATTTATAAGAAGACCAATTGGCGCCATTCTTCGTTCATGACCGTGCTCGCCGTTCCCCGACGCCCACTGACCGATGTGGGCCCGATCGCGCAGCTGCGCGCCGGGCGCCTGGGCCGGCGGTTGCCACAGCTGGTCGTCGGCCTGGTCTTGTACGGCGTGTCCCTGGCCATGATGGTCCGCGGCGACCTCGGGCTCGCGCCGTGGGACGTGTTGCACTCGGGCTTCACCCGGCACGTCCCGATCACGCTGGGCCAGGCGGTGATCCTGTTCAGCTTCATCGTGATGCTGGCGTGGATCCCCCTGCGCGAGGTGCCGGGCCTGGGCACGGTGCTCAACGCCCTCCTGGTCGGCGCGACCGCCGACCTCACCCTGTTTCTGCTCGAGCCGCCCGACGGTACGGCGGCCCGCCTGGCCCTGACGGTGGGCGGCGTGGCCCTGTGTGGGTTCGCGAGTGCCCTGTACATCGGTGCCCAGTTCGGACGGGGCCCGCGCGACGGACTGATGACCGGGCTGAACCGGCACACCGGCCTGTCGCTGCGGCTGGTCCGCACCGGGCTGGAGGTGTTCGTCGTGGTCCTGGGGCTGCTGCTGGGTGGCGTCGCCGGGTTGGGCACCCTCCTCTACGCGCTGGCGATCGGCCCGCTCACCCAGCTGATGCTGCCGTGGTGGACGGTCGAGATCGAGACCTCATGAGCGGGAGGCTGATCAGCAGCCGACTCGCCTCGCGCGGTAACAGCTAGCGTCGGGTCGCGATCAGTGCGGACGCGTCCGGCGCGATCATGACCTCCACCGCCGTGAACCGCTCGTCGGTCAGCCATTCCTCGCGGAGTGTGTCCACCCGACCCTGGTGGATCGGCGGCCACGACTCGCACGGCGTGAAGTCGTCCAGCACGACGATCCCGCCCTTGTCGACAAGGTCCGCAACCGCGTCGACTCGCACCGAGGTCGGATCCCCGGAGTCCAGGAACAGCAGGGAGAAGGGACCCTGGTCGAGCAACGTGGACCAGTCGGCGGCCAGGACCTCGACCTGCGGGTCTTCCTCGAAGATCTCCGCCGCCGCCTTGGCGAGCTCGGGATCCAGTTCGGCGGTGAGGATGTGCGCCTTCCCCCGGACGCCCGAGCGCAGCCAGGCGGTGCCCACCCCGGTGCCGGTCCCGAACTCGGCCAGGGTCCCGCTCCGGGTGGCCGCCAGGGTGGCGAGCAGTCGACCCGTCTCGTTGCGGCAGAACGACACGTAGCCCGCCTTCCGGGTCACGTCGAACGCGCGCGACACGATCTCGGGCAGCTCCGGGGGTGCACTCATGAAATGGAGTCTTTCACTGCGCCACGCATGTCTCGCATCCTGAGCAGTTCCGGAAATGCCGAGCGGTGGCCGAGCGGGCGTCGTACGGTTTCCCCATCATGCGGAGCGTGTTCGTACTCATCGAGCGCCGCGGCGAGGCTTCTGAGTGAGGCCACCTCGCCGCGGTGGTCGGCGTTGACGGTCTCACGGCACATCTGAAGAGCCTTCGAACAACTCGCTCCGCGGCGGGTCCCGCCAGCAGAACTGCGTGATCCGCACCCTTCTCTGGTTCTCCTCTCACGCAACCCGTGAGCCGTACCGGTATCTCCCGCCGCGGAGTTGTTCCATCCATCAGTCCTGGCGTCGAGCCGGTTGCTGTGCAACCCCGCGATCAGCGACGAGATCATCGAGGAGAACCGATGTACGACATGTACCCCGAGTGGGGACCGGCCAGCCAGAACGTCCCGCCGTGGGCGGTGCGGCCGGAGAACTCGCAGAGCCAAGAGGCCGTCCAGGAGTCGCTTGACCTCCGAGACAACGGCGGTGAGAGGCCGGACGACAACTAGCCTCGTCACCATGACCGACGCACCTCCCGACCCGACGACCGAGCCGGTAGGCACCTATCGGCTGGCCGTCATCCCCGGTGACGGCATCGGTCCGGAGGTGACGGCCGAGGCTCTGAAGGTCCTCGAGGCGGCGGCCCCGAGCGGCGTGAAGTTCGAGCCGACCCGCTACGACCTCGGCGCCGAGCGCTACCTCGCGACCGGCGAGATCCTGCCGGACTCCGTGCTCGCCGAGATCGCCGATCACGACGCGATCCTGCTGGGTGCGGTCGGCGCCCGGCCGGGTGACCCGAACCTGCCGCCCGGGATCCTGGAGCGCGGCCTGCTGCTGCGGCTCCGCTTCGAGCTGGACCACTACGTCAATCTGCGGCCGTCGCGGACCTATCCCGGCGTCGCCTCCCCGCTGGCCGACCCGGGTGAGGTGGACTTCGTGGTGGTCCGCGAGGGCACCGAGGGTCCCTACACAGGCAACGGCGGAGCCCTTCGGGTCGGGACGCCGCACGAGGTGGCGACCGAGGTCAGCGTCAACACGGCGTACGGCGTGGAGCGGGTCGTGCGCGACGCCTTCGCCCGCGCCCGGCGCCGCCCCCGCCGCAGACTGACCCTGGTGCACAAGACCAACGTGCTGGTCCATGCGGGAGCGGTGTGGAGTCGACTGGTCGACGAGGTCGGCGGGGAGTTCCCCGAGGTGACCGTCGACTACCTGCACGTCGACGCGGCGATGATCTTCCTGACGACAGACCCGGCCCGCTTCGACGTGATCGTCACCGACAACCTTTTCGGCGACATCGTCACCGACCTTGCAGCCGCGGTCACCGGCGGCATCGGCCTGGCGGCGTCCGGCAACATCAACCCGGACCGCACCACCCCGAGCATGTTCGAGCCGGTGCACGGGTCCGCCCCCGACATCGCCGGCCAGCAGAAGGCCGACCCGACCGCCGCGATCCTGTCGGCCGCCCTGCTGCTCGACCATCTCGGGCACGCGGAGGCCGGCGCCACGATCGAGCGGGCCGTCATCGACGACCTGGCCGTCCGCGACCCCGGCGTCCCCCGTCAGACCGTGGAGATCGGGGACGCCATCGTGGCCCGGGTCTCGGGCTGAGCGCGTCGGATAACGTGCCCTCATGCAGATCAGCACGACCCCATCGACGACTGCCGTCGACGACGCCCGCCTCGTGGAGATTCTCGCGAACCCCGGATTCGGGGTGCACTTCACCGACCACATGTTCACTGTCGAGTGGACGCCCTCCGACGGGTGGCACAAGGCGAGCATCGCGCCGTACGCGCCTCTGACGCTCGATCCCGCCACCGCGGTCCTGCACTACGCGCAGGAGACGTTCGAGGGGATGAAGGCCTACCGTCACGCCGACGGCTCGATCTGGACCTTCCGGCCCGAGGAGAACGCCGCTCGCATGGTCCGGTCGTCGAAGCGACTGGCCTTCCCCGAGCTCCCGGTGGACGACTTCGTGCAGGCTGTCGACGAGCTCGTGAAAGCCGACCGTCGCTGGGTGCCGGACCCCGCGGGCGAGAAGAGCCTGTACGTCCGGCCGTTCATGCTCGCGACCGAGGTGTTCCTCGGGGTCCGGCCCGCCCAGCACGTGACGTTCCTGGTCATCGCATCGCCGGCCGGCGCCTACTTCAAGGGCGGGGTCAAACCGGTGACCCTGTGGCTGACCACCGACTACACCCGGGCCGGCCGGGGCGGCATGGGCGCCGCCAAGACCGGCGGCAACTACGCGAGCTCACTCGTGGCCCAGCAGGAGGCCATCGACCAGGGCTGTGACCAGGTGGTGTTCCTCGACGCCCAGGAGGGCAAGTACGTCGAGGAGCTCGGCGGCATGAACCTCTACTTCGTCCACGACGACGGACGCATCGTCACCCCTGAGCTCGGCGGCACGATCCTCGAGGGGATCACCCGGGCCAGCATCATCGAGTTGGCCGGCAAGCTCGGCCACCAGGTCGAGGAGCGGAAGTTCTCGATCGACGAGTGGCGAGACGGGGTGACGAGCGGCTCGATCACCGAGGTGTTCGCATGCGGCACGGCCGCTGTGGTCACTCCGGTGGGGTCGCTGAAGTGGGACGGCGGCGAGGTGCCCGGTGCCTCGGACGCGGGCCAGGTGACCATGCAGGTGCGGCAGGCCCTCGTCGACATCCAGTACGGCAGGGCCGAGGACACGTTCGGCTGGATGCACAGGGTCTGCTGATCCGGCGTTCCCGGGGCCGCTGAACGTGATCGGCGCCGTGTCCGGGCTGGCGATCGTCGGAGCGCAGCTGTCCGTGGCGCCGGGGCTGCAGACACTGTTCGACATCCTCTTCGTCTTCCCGGTGCTGTTCTGGGTCTGGATGCTCTGGACGGGCGTGGTCTGCTGGCGCCGCACGCCCGCGGCAACGGAGCGGGCGTCGGTCGCCTGAGAACGCCGCCCGCGCGAGTAATCTTTTGGAGTGACGACTTCCCCGGGGCCGCCGGCCGGGCTGACGGTCGGCGGCTATGAGCTGCTGACCCGCCTGGGCGAGGGCGGCATGGGGGTCGTGCATCTCGCGAGGCGTCCGGGAGGCGACCGGGTGGCGCTCAAGGTGCTGCGCCCGCACATCGTCGGCGACGACGAGGCCAGGGCCCGGTTGGCGCGGGAGGTGAACTCGCTATCTCGCATCCAGAGCCGGTGGGTGGCCGAGATCGTCGACGCCGACCCGTGGGGCGACATCCCGTACGTCGCGACCCGCTACGTGCCGGGACTCTCGCTGCACGACCTCGTGCACGAGGAGGGGCCGGTCACCGGCCGCGACCTCGACTGGCTGGCCCGGGGGCTTGCCGAAGGGATCGCCACCGTGCACGCGGTGGGAGTGCTCCACCGCGACGTGAAGCCCTCCAACGTCCTCATGGAGGGCCGCAACCCGATCCTCATCGACTTCGGCCTGGCTCGGGTCGCCGACGACCCGAAGCTCACTCACACCGGCTTTCTGCTCGGTACGCCGGGATACCTCGCCCCCGAGATCCTGTACGGCGACGACGCCACCCCTGCCTCCGACGTGCACGCATGGGCGGCCACCGTCGCGTTCGCCGGGACCGGCGCCTCGCCCTTCGGGCGCGGCCCCTCGATGGCGATCATGGACCGGGTCCGGCGTGGCCAGCACGACCTCGCGGGGCTTCCCGCTGACCTGCGGCGCATCCTCGAGGCTGCCCTCGACCCGGACCCGCGGAAACGGCCGACCCTGGACACCCTGCGTGGTTGGCTGCACTCCCCGGGACAGGCGGTCGTCTCGACCGGCCCGGCCGAGGATTACGACGACGGCGACCCGTACACCGTCCCGCTAGCCCTCGCCGCCCAAGCCCACGAGCGCACGATCTCGCTGCTCGACGACGATCCCGACGACCTCCACGACCAGGAAGGCCCGGCGGGCGGGACCCGCCTGCTGGAGGACGAGCCGTGGCCCCCACCGGCTCGGACGCCGGTCGTGCACCGGTTGCGACGGCTGCTGCTGCTCGCAGGCGCTGCGCTGGCCGTCGGCGCCGGGGTCGCGGCGTACCCCTGGATCGCGACGTTCCTCCTCCTGGCGCTGACCTGGTTCCTGCGCAGCGCCTCACTGGCCGCCAGTGCGGCCGGCGACCGCCGGCGGCTGCGCGGGGCCAAGTGGTACGACCCCGTGATCTCCCTGGTCGGGGCACCCTGGCACGTGGTCCGGGCCATCCCGGGAACCGTCATGCTCACCCTGTGGAGCGTCGGGCTGGCGCTCGCGGCCGCGCTCATCTGCTACGCGGCGGCGGTCGACGTCGACGTGGCGCTGTTCGTCACCGGACTGACCCTTGCCGTTTCGCTGTGGGCCGGCCCCGGGGGCTCGCGGGTGCGCTCTCCGCTGCTGCGGATCGCGAACCCGGTCTCGGCGGACCTGGTCCGCTGGTCGGTGGCCATGGCTCTGGTCCTGGCCGCCGCCGCCGTACTCGCGTTCCTGGTCACCGCCGAGGGCGTCAACTGGGCGCCCGGTAGCGAGCCGTCGTTCCCGTCGTTGAGCTGGCCCTGAATCACAGTCGACCTGGGCCCGGTTCCGGAAATGCGCCCAACTCGAGCGTGAACACGGCCCAGTTCGACGGACGGCGGAACGCCCGGATCGCGAGATCATCGTCCCGCGATGCGGTCGTTCGTGGCACGATGGATCTCGTGCAGCACCTGAGCATCATCATTTCCTAGCGCGTCGACGCCCGACCGACCGGGCCGCCGACGCGCCAACCTTCCGTCCCGCGGGAGGTTTTTTGTTGCCCGGAGCGCGAGAGAGAGACACAGATGGACCTGCATGGCTCCTTCCACGTCTACGACACCACCCTGCGCGACGGTGCGCAGCAGGAGGGGCTGAACCTCTCCGTGGCCGACAAGCTGTCCATCGCCAAGCACCTCGACGGGCTCGGCGTCGGCTACATCGAGGGTGGCTGGCCGGGCTCCAACCCCAAGGACACCGAGTTCTTCCGCAGGGCGGCCGACGAGCTCGACCTGCGGCACGCGAAGCTGGCGGCGTTCGGGGCCACTCGGAGAGCCGGGGTGCCCGCCGCCGACGACCCGATGGTGGCCGCTCTCCGCGACTCCGGCGCCGGTGTGGTCACCCTGGTGGCGAAGTCCCACGACCGGCACGTCGACCTGGCCCTGCGGACCACGTTGGATGAGAACCTCGCGATGGTCCGGGACACCGTCACCCACCTCCGTGAGGAGGGCCAGCAGGTGTTCCTGGACGCCGAGCACTTCTTCGACGGCTACCGGGACAACCGGGACTACGCGCTCGAGGTGCTGCGGGCGGCGTACGACGCCGGGGCCGAGGTGATCGCGCTGTGCGACACCAACGGAGGGATGCTTCCCGGCTGGGTCGCGGACGTCGTGCACGACGTGGTGTCGACCACGGGCGTGCGGGTCGGCATCCACTGCCACAACGACACCGGCTGTGCGGTCGCCAACACCCTCGCTGCCGTGGACGCGGGAGCGACCCATGTGCAGGGCACGATCAACGGGTACGGGGAGCGCACCGGCAACGCCGACCTGGTCTCGGTGGTGGCCAACCTCGAGCTCAAGCTGGACCGGCAGGTGCTGCCCCAGGGGATGCTCTCGGACGCGACCCGGGTCGCCCACGCCGTGGCCGAGGTGACCAACTTCCCGCCGGCGTCGCGGCAGCCGTACGTCGGCACCTCGGCGTTCACGCACAAGGCCGGGCTGCACGCCAGCGCGATCAAGGTCGACCCGAGCCTCTACCAGCACCTCGACCCCGTGCACGTGGGCAACGACATGCGGCTGCTGGTCTCGGACATGGCCGGGCGGGCGTCGATCGAGCTGAAGGGTCGCGAGCTCGGCTTCGACCTGTCGGGGGACAAGGAGCTGGTCACCCGGGTGACCGACCGGGTGAAGGCCCTGGAGTCGCGTGGCTACACGTTCGAGGCAGCCGACGCGTCCTTCGAGCTGCTGCTGGTCGAGGAGGTGGAGGGCGCCCGGCCGGCGTACTTCGACGTCGAGTCGTGGCGGGTGATCACCGAGACCACACCAGGCGACGAGGCGGTCTCGGAGGCGACGGTGAAGCTGCGCGCCGACGGGGTCCGCTACGTCGTCACCGGCGAGGGGAACGGTCCGGTGAATGCGCTGGACCAGGCCATGCGGGAGGCGATCGGGCAGGCGTATCCGGAACTCGCGAAGTTCGAGCTGATCGACTACAAGGTGCGGATCCTCGACCAGGGGCACGGCACCGACGCGATCACGCGGGTGCTGATCGAGACCTCTGACGGCGAGTCGTCGTGGGTGACCGTCGGCGTCGGCCACAACGTGATCGAGGCATCGTGGGGTGCGCTGGTGGACGGCGTCACCTTCGGCCTCCGCCGGCACCACCGGAGCCCGTGACCTAGGCGCCTCAGGGCGGTTCTTAGGAGGGGTAGGTGCCCAAGATAAGGCGTTCTGCCGATTCGCAACCGGTGTCTTAGGCGGAGTCTGGAGTCACCCAGAAGACCGAGCCGAGGAGCACACCATGTACCGCAACGACCCGTTCACCATGCTGACCATCGCCCGCCTGCGCCAGGAGGAGATCAGGGCGTCCTTCCCGCGCCGGCGCCGGACGTGGCGACCGGACCCCACCCCGCAGCCGCCCATGCCCCCGACCGGCACCATCGACGCACCGCCGGTCCCGGCCGAGCAGCACCGGGCGCCCGCCGCGGCCTGACCCACACGGGCTCGGTCAACAGAGGACCGGGGCCCGCCACCATGGCGGGCCCCGGTCCTTCGTCATGCCCGGGGTGATGCCAGGCCGCGGACGAGCCTGTCGAGACCACGGATCAGGCGCACCAGATCCTCTCCTTCGCCGCGGGCCAGCGCTCGACGTCACGCGGATCCGTGGTGCTGACGAGGTACGCCGCCGAGACGTCCGGAGCAAGCCACAAGCGCCGGCCGTTGTGCCCGAAGCCGGTGTCCTCCGCGTCCGCGGGCAGGTCTGCGTGGGCGTCGAACGTCGTCTGCAGCAGGTCGTCCAGCTCACCAGTGGCGTCGCGCAGAAAGCTGAGGTTCTCGTCTCCGTACGGGCCGATCGTCAGGAACGTGATGCGCTGCCAGTCGCAGTGATCGGAGCCGGGGAAGGACGTGATCGTCGAGACCGGTACCCGATGCCCGTGCCGCTCCCACACCTGGATGCCCAGGTCGGCGGTGACGTCGGCGGGCAGCTCGGCCGGGTCACACTGCGCCCACGACTCGATGCCCCAACCCTCATCCTCGTTCCAGTCCCGAATGCCGTCGGCGGCGATGAACGCCACCTTCGTCTCCCGCCCGACGTCGTAGGAGAACAGGACGCGGTCGTCGTCGGCCCGCTCGACCACGTAGCCGTCCCGGGGATGGTCGCTGGACGACGCTGCCTCGCCCCAGAAGTTCGCCAACGCCTTCCGAGCGTCGGCCTGGACCGACTCCAGCCCGCCGTCCGCGTAGTCGCCGCCACCGCCGTCGTACGCCGCGCCGTCGCACTCGAGCGCCAGCGCGGCCGCCCCCGCGCGCTTCGCGACGTCGCCGCTGTGGGGCTTCCGGTCGATCTGCAATGGCCCGTCGTAGGGACGCCCGACCTTGCTGTCGACCGCAATCGACGATCCGCCGCAGGCCGTGCCGACAACGAGCAGAAACAGGCCCCCGACAATCTTGTTGATCGCGAGCACAGTGCCTCCCCGTGGTCCATTGCCAGTCTGACGGGGGAGAGGCCTGTTCGGTTTCCTTCCGCAAATTTTGGTTGACTGACCCCGTGAGTGAGCTGACGCCGTACCTCTGTGTGGCCGACGCCCGTGCCGCCATCGCGTGGTACGCCGATGTGCTGGGCGCAGAGGTCGTCTATGAGCCGATCGAGATGCCGGACGGCCGGATCGGTCACGTCGAGCTCGCGGTCGACGGGGCGCGGTGGATGATGTCCGACGAGTTCGCCGAGGCGGGAGTCGCCGCACCCGACCCGGACCGCGGCAGCGCGGTGAGCATGCACCTGACGGTCGCGGACGTCGACACGCTGGCCGACGCGCTCGGTGCCGCCGGGGTGAGGTTCGACCGCGGCCCGGAAGACAGCCCGCCGGCCGGCCGGGTGGCGGTGTTCCGGGACCCGTTCGGGCACCGGTGGTTCCTCAACCAGCCGACCGAGTGAACCGTCTGCGGGCTCAGCTGAACCAGGTCGGCGCGGCCCGCCGGAACTCGTCGCGGTCGAGTGCGCCGGCGTCCTCGGGAAGCACAGCGAGGACCGGTAGCCCACTGACCCGCGGCAGATCGTCCAGATTGCAGGTCTCGGCGAGACCCGGATCCCTGGGCCACGACCCGATCACCAGTCCGGCCGGCTCGATCCCGCGCGCCCGGTGGGCCTGGACGGTCAGCTCGGTGTGGTTGAGCGTGCCAAGTCGGGCCGCCGTCACGACCACGACCTCGGCAGCCAGCTCGGCCGCCAGGTCGAGGATCGTTCCCCCCTCGGTGTCGAGCCGCACCAGCGCACCGCCGGCTCCCTCCACGAGCACCGTGTCGTGGGAGTCGGCAAGCACCCGGATCCGATCGACATACTCACTGACGGGTGGAAGGCGCACGCCACGCAGCCGCGCCGCCGTGTCGGGGGCGAGCGGATCCTCGAGGCGAGTGAACTCCTGCACCGCGCAGCCGGTGAGCGCGTGCACGACGTCGGCGTCCCCGACCTCCGACCCCGGCCCCACACCGGTCTGCACGGGCTTGACGACAACCACGGACCCTGACGCCGCGGCCCGCACCGCGAGGGCAGCGGTCGTGATGGTCTTGCCGACGGACGTGTCGGTCCCGGTCACGACCACGACGCTCACGAGGTGCCGTACTCCTTGACCACCTGGCCGAGCACCGCGGCGGCTCGTGACCAGTCGGCGTCGGGGATCCCGGCACTCGTGGTGATCCGGAGCCGCGAGACACCGTCGGGCACGGAGGGTGGGCGGAAGCAGCCGACGCGGACGCCCTCGTCCGATGCGGCGGCCTGGGCAGCCAGGGCGACTCCGGGCGACGGCATCGGGATCGACAGCACGGCGCCGGCCGGGGCCGCCACACCCAACGCCGCGGCCAGGCCGCCCGCTCGCTCGAGCACCAGCGCCGGGAGCTCGGGGCGCACCCGGAGCAGGTCGAGTGCGGCCATGGCCCCCGCCGCGGACGACGGCGCGAGGGCAGTGTCGAAGATGAACGGGCGGGCCCGGTTGACGAGGTGCTCCACGACGGCAGGTGACCCGAGCACGGCCCCACCCTGGGCACCGAGGGCCTTCGACAGGGTTGCGGTCACGACGACGTGCTCCTGCCCGGCCAGTCCGAGCTCGCGGACCAACCCGTGGCCGCCGGCGCCGGCCACGCCCACGCCGTGTGCCTCGTCGACCACCAGCATGGCCCCGTACGACGCGCAGACACCCGCCAGCTCCAGGAGCGGCGCGGCGTCGCCCAGCACGGAGTAGACCGACTCGACGAGCACCAGGGCCCGGCGGTTGCCGGCATGGGCGAGAGCCGCGGACACGGCCGGCACGTCGCTGTGCGGGATGACCGTCACCTCTGCCCGGGCGAGCCGAGCGGCGTCGACCAGCGAGGCGTGCACGTGGGCGTCGGAGACGACCAGGCAGTCCCGGTCGGCCAGCGCCGTGACCGCGGCGAGGTTCGCGTGGTAGCCGGTCGACATGACCAGCGCGGCGGGCTGTTCGATGAAGGCCGCCAGGTCGGCCTCGAGCGCCTGGTGAGACCTCCAGGGTCCCGGTCACCAGGCGGGACGCACCGGCCCCGGCTCCCCAGGTGAGCGCCGCCTGGGCAGCGGCGCCGGTGACCGCCGGGTGCCGCGAGAGGCCGAGGTAGTCGTTGCCGGCGAGGTCGATGACCGGGTCGTCCGGCCCCCGTGGGCGCAGGACCCGGCGCAGCCCGTCGCGCTCTCGCTCCGCCGCGCGCTGCTCGAGCCATTGCGGCCACCCGCTCGCCTTGGCCGCCGCCATCACCCCACCACCGCCGCCGACTCGATGGCGGCGCAGATCCGGGCGACGTCGTCGTCGGTGCTGACGTACGGAGGCATCGTGTAGATCAGGTCGCGGAACGGACGCAGCCACACACCCTCGGTCAGGGCGGCGTCGGTGGCCTTCTCGACATCGACCTGGTGGGCCAGCTGGACGACCCCGACCGCCCCGAGCGTGCGTACGTCGACCACGTGGGGCAGGCGCCGGCACCCGGCCAGCCCCTCGGCCAGGCCGCGGTTGATGCGCGCGACATCGCGTTCCCACTCGCCGGTGGCGAGCAGGTCGAGGTTGGCCAGCGCGACCGAGCAGGCCAGCGGGTTGCCCATGTAGGTAGGCCCGTGCATCAACACGCCGGACTCGGATCGGGAGAGCCCGCGCGCCACCCGGGAGGTGCAAAGCACCGCGGCCAGGCTCAGGTACCCGCCGGTGAGTGCCTTGCCCAGGCACATGATGTCCGGCACGACGCCGGCGGCGTCGGCCGCGAACAGGGTGCCGGTGCGGCCGAAGCCGGTCGCGATCTCGTCGAACACCAGCAGCAGCCCGTGTCCGTCGGCAACGTCGCGCATCACTCGCAGGCACTCCGCCGGATAGGGGTGCATGCCACCGGCGCCCTGGAGCAACGGCTCGACCACGATGCCGGCGAGCTCGTGCGCGTGCTGGGCGGCGATGCGCTCGAACGCGGCCGCCCAGGCGCCCACCCCGTCCTCGCCTGCGGGGGGCCGGTCGGCGAAGACCTGGTGCGGCAGCACGTCGGTGAACATGGAGTGCATGCCACCGTCCGGATCGCACACGCTCATCGCGCCGAAGGTGTCGCCGTGGTACCCGCCGCGGACCGTGAGCAGTCGGGTCCGCTCGGGGTGGTCGACGCCGCGCTGGTACTGCAACGTCATCTTCAGGGCGACCTCGACGCTGACCGAGCCCGAGTCCGCGAGGAAGACGTGCTCCAGACCGGCGGGCGTGATCTCGACCAGGCGCTGCGCCAGCCGGACGGCTGGGGCGTGGGTGAGGCCGCCGAACATGACATGGGCGAAGTCGGCCAGCTGGTCGGAGACGGCGGCATCGAGGGCCGGGTGACGGTACCCGTGGATCGCGGCCCACCACGACGACATCCCGTCCACGACTTCCTGGCCGTCGTCCAGCCTCAGACGAACGCCGGACGCCCCGGTCACCAGTCGGGTAGGCAACGGGTCCGTCATCGACGTGTAGGGATGCCACACGTGCTCGCGGTCGAAGGCGAGGAGCTGGTCGGACGAGCCCGGGGATGTCATCGCGGGCAGTCTACGGAGGCCCGCCGGGCGGGCCGCGAGGGCGTTCGTCGTACGTTCCAGTAGCCGACCGGGCGTTCGCGTGGGCGGCGGAGACGGCTATCTTGCAGGCGTGACGGACATCCTCGAACGCGCCCGGGTGCAGGTCCTCGACAACGGCGTGGGCCTCGCCCACGACGAGCTCGTGGAGATCCTCCAGCTCCCCGACGACCAGATCCCAGGGCTGCTCGAGCTGGCCCACGCCGTCCGCATGAAGCACTGCGGCCCGGAGGTCGAGGTCGAGGGGATCATCAGCCTCAAGACCGGCGGCTGCCCCGAGGACTGCCACTTCTGCAGCCAGTCCGGTCAGTTCACCTCGCCCGTGCGGTCGGTGTGGCTCGACATCCCCCAGCTGGTCAAGGCCGCCCAGGAGACGGCGGCCACCGGCGCGACCGAGTTCTGCATCGTCGCCGCTGTGCGCGGCCCGGACGCGCGCCTGATGTCCCAGGTGCGCGACGGGATCGCGGCCATCCGGGAAGCCGTCGACATCAACGTCGCCTGCTCGCTCGGCATGCTCACCCAGGAACAGGTCGACGACCTCAGGGCGATGGGTGTGCATCGCTACAACCACAATCTCGAGGCCGCGAAGTCGTACTTCCCCTCCGTGGTCACCACGCACTCGTTCGAGGAGCGCTGGGAGACGTGCGAGATGGTGCGTGAGTCCGGCATGGAGCTGTGCTGCGGCGGGCTGGTCGGCATGGGTGAGTCCCTGGAGCAGCGCGCGGAGCTGGCCGCCCAGCTGGCCGAGCTCGACCCGCACGAAGTACCGCTGAACTTCCTGAACCCGCGGCCCGGTACGCCGTTCGGCGAGCTGCCGCTGATGGACTCCCGCGACGCGCTGCGCACCATCGCGGCCTTCCGGCTGGCGATGCCGCGCACGGTGCTGCGGTACGCCGGCGGGCGGGAGCTGACCCTGGGCGATCTCGGGACCCGCGACGGCCTGCTGGGCGGCATCAACGCCGTCATCGTCGGGAACTACCTGACCACCCTCGGCCGGGACGCCGACGAGGACCTGGCCATGCTGAGCGACCTGAAGATGCCGATCAAGGAACTCGCGAAGACCCTGTAGTGAAGGCCTCGTGAGCGAGTACTGCGGCCTGTGTGGCGAGCCCGTCGACGCCGGGGACCACGCCCCGTGCCGCGAGCGGCTGGCCCTGGAGCCCCCGCGCTTCTGCAGCCACTGCCGGCGCCGGATGAAGGTCCAGGTCACACCCCGCGGCTGGTCGGCCACCTGCGTCGAGCACGGCACGATGAACGGGTGAGGGTCACACCTCGAAGGTGCCGCCACTGCGCCAGTAGACGGCGTCCTCGCGAGTGAGGAACTGGTAGTCCACGAGGTAGCGACGGAGCGCGGCGTAGTCGGGGTGGAACCGCTCGAGGATCGCGTTCACGTCCTTCTCGGGATAGCTCTGGCCGGGCTCGAACGACTGCGCCAGGTGGTCGAGCACGACCAGCAGCTTGGAATGCTTCGACGGGATGGTGTGCAGCCGTCCGTCGTCGGTCAGGAAGTTTCCCAGCACCCGGGTCTCTCGCTCGGTCACCAGCCCACCGTATGACGTCGGTCTGCGGCGTCAGTCCGCTGCCCTGGGTGCCAGGAGGGCCCGCGGGGACGTCGCGGAGGCCAGCCCGCCTCCCACTGCCCGCTGCTCGAAGTGCAGGTGACACCCGTCGGGCGCGGCCGAGTCCGATGCCCGGGCGATCTCCTGTCCCGGCCGGACCCGGTCGCCGGGAGCGACGAACACCCGCCGGGCATGTCCGATGACGAGGTCGAAGCCCGCCGACTCGCTCCGCAGCAGGATCGGGTGCTCGCCGTACGCCGGCCCGAGAGAATCCGCCGACACCACCCGGGCCGGCCGTGCGGCGAGGAGCGGGGTGCCGCACGGCATCGCGATGTCGATGCCGTGGTGGAACCCGTTGCCGTCTTCGCAGCGCGGGTCGGGGGAGTAGTACGGGGCCGCGGTGCACCCGAACGGGATCATGATCCGGTGCGCGCCGGCGTACCACGGAGACTCGTAAGCGGGTCCGGTCGGAGGTGAAGAAGGTCCACCGCGGATCGGCCTCCGCCGGAGTCGGGGCAGGCGCCGTGGGAGGTGCCGAGAGCAGGGCGGACGCGGCGAGGCACGACGGACACCAGCAGGGTGGTGATCGGGTCCATCGCCCCACCGTAGGCGGCATCAGCAGCCTCTCGGTGTCGAGGATCCGCCCTAGAGGGCGATCAGCGCCGCGATGAAGAGGGCGAACGCAGACCAGGTCACCACCAGCTGGATCCAGTTGATCGTGAAGTACTTGTCCCGTCCCGCCTCCCAGTCCGGCGGCATGTCCTCGGGGTTCCAGGCCAGCATCACCTTGTAGTGCGGTGTCTTCACCACGTTCGACATGAGGATCACACCGACGAACACGATGCCCTCGCCGATCGCGGTGAGCACGAACGAGGTGGAGCCGCGATCGTCCCAGAGGAGCACGAGCGCGAGGATCGGCCCGAGGAACATCACGAGCGACCAGGCGAGGTTGTACAGCTTCCCCAAGGAGTTGTCCGCAAATCGCAGGAAGGCTCCCATGAAGTTCCGGAAGTCCCGGCCGCTCATCTCTGTGAGCATCGGGCGCATGATCGTGCTCAACATCCCCAAGAGGCCGGATGCGAGTCCCGAGAAGAAGACGATGACTGCGAGTACCCATTCCTCAGCCGTCATGGCGGAACTCTCCCTCCGTGGCGTGTGGGACAAAACTATTGCGGCTGCCGGGGGGCTGTCATCATCGGTCGAGAGGTTGGAGCAGCGCCCCTTGGGCATCAAGGGTTGCCAGGCGGTCGCACTCGTCGAGGAGCCGCGCACGCAACGGAGCGCCCCGCTCGGCGAAGTCGCGCTGCGCGTCGACGTACTCCTGCTTGCCTGCCGCGGTCTCGATCCGGACCGCCTCGAGGCCGAGGTCGGTCAAGTCGTACGGCGCCGCGCGCATGTCGAGCACCCGGATGTCGTGGGCCAGCTCGAAGCAGTCGGCGACCAGGTCGGAGCCGATCATCGGCGTGAGCCGGAACGCGTGCTTGTAGAGGTCCATCCCGGCGTGCAGGCAGGCCGGCTGCTCGAACGCCGGTCGGTCCTGGGAGGTGGGGGAGAGCGTGTTGAGCGGTTGCGCGCTGGGCGTGAAGAACCGGTACGCGTCGAAGTGCGAGCACGCGATCCGGTGTGCTTCGACGACCTGGTCGGTTCCGTCGCGGCCGAGGCGCAGCGGCCAGTCGTGCCGGGTCTCGGCCTGTCGGTGCACCATCGCCCACTCGTGCAGACCAAAGCAGCCGAAGTTCGCGGACCGGTTCGCCGTTGCCGCCAGCAGCTCGCGGATGGACGTGATCACCGACCGCTGCGAGGCGACGTACTCCTCGCTCACCGTCACGACTGAGGGTCGTGTGCTCGAGCCCGACCCAGCGGTCGTCGAGGGGCACCCGACCTGGTAGCCCTTGGTGAGCTGCCCACCCTCGAGCGCGACGCCGAACCCGGGATGCCACCGGCGCAGCTGGGCCGGCCGCTGGGAGTAATAGGTGAACAGGAAGTCGTGTACGGGGTGCTTGATACCGGCCCGCTGGCGCGCGAGGTGCGGCTCGATGAAGGTGTCGACCCGGGCGGCGTGGCGTGCCGCACGCTTCCGCCAGGTCGCCTCGTCGAGCACTGTCAGGTCCACCACCGCAGGTTAGGTCGTCCCTGCCCGCCGGATAGGCTCGGGCCCGTGCGCATCTGCAGATTCACCTCGGGGGAGGACCCGCAGTTCGGCGTCGTCACCGGTGACCTCGACGAGTTCGGTCAGCCCGCGGACGACAGCGTGATCGTCACCCTCGCCGGCGACCCCCTCTACGTGGGAGTCAAGCTGCTCGACGAGGAGCACCGGCTCGAGGACGTCCGCCTGCTCGCGCCGGTGCTCCCTCGGAGCAAGGTGGTCGGCATCGGACGCAACTACGCCGCGCATGCGGCCGAGCTCGGCAGCGAGGTCCCCGACGAGCCGTTGATGTTCCTCAAACCGAACACCAGCGTGGTCGGACCCGGTGACCCGATCCTCTACCCGAAGCAGTCCGAGAACCTCCACTACGAGGGCGAGCTCGCGGTCGTCATCGGGCGGATCTGTCGCGACGTCCCGGCGGAACAGGCCACCGACGTCATCTCCGGCTACACGATCGGCAACGACGTCACCGCACGGGACCTGCAGCGGTCCGACGTCCAGTTCACCCGGGCCAAGGGCTTCGACTCCTTCTGCCCGCTGGGGCCGTGGATCGAGACCGACCTCGACCCGCAGGCCTTCGCCGACGGCGTGCGCGTCCAGACCCATCTCAACGGAGACGTCGTCCAGGACGGCAACACCAAGGACATGATCTTCGACATCCCCACCCTAGTCGCCCATGTGTCGAGCGTGATGACGCTGCTGCCCGGCGACGTCATCCTCACCGGTACCCCCGAGGGAGTGGGGCCGATGCAGGTCGGCGACGAGGTCGAAGTGTCCATCGAGGGGCTGGGCGCCCTGACGAACAAGGTGAGCAAACGGTGAGCGACTCTCCAGAGAAGGTCCGCGTCCGGATGGCGCCGTCCCCTACCGGCAGCCCGCACGTGGGGTTGGCCCGGACGGCCCTCTTCAACTGGGCGTTCGCACGGCACCACGGCGGCACCTTCGTCTTCCGCATCGAGGACACCGACACCGCCCGCAACACCCGGGAGTCCTACGACTCCCTGCTCGAGGTCATGCGATGGCTCGGGCTCGACTGGGACGAGGGGCCCGTGGTCGGTGGCCCATACGCGCCGTACCGCCAGTCCGAGCGATCCGGGATCTACCGCGACGTGCTCGCCCGGCTGCGCGAGAGCAAGTACACCTACGACTGTTACTGCACTGCAGACGAGGTCGACGCCCGCCGCCGGGCCTCGGGCTCGAAGGTGATGGGGTACGACGGGTTCTGTCGGGCACTCACCGACGACCAGCTGGCCTGTTTCAAGGCCGAGGACCGGCGACCGGTTGTCCGGTTCCGGATGCCGGAGGGCGAGATCACCTTCGACGACCTCGTCCGTGGGGACGTGACCTTCCAGACCGAGCACGTGCCCGACTTCGCGCTCGCCCGGGCCAATGGTGACCCGCTCTACACCTTGGTCGCACCGGTCGACGACGCCCTCATGGACATCACCCACGTGCTCCGTGGCGAGGACCTCCTGTCGTCGACGCCACGCCAGGTGGCGCTGTCCCGCGCCCTCATCGACGTCGGCGTCGCGAAGACCACGCCCCGCTTCGGCCACCTGCCCTACGTCATGGGGGAGGGCAACAAGAAGCTCTCCAAGCGAGACCCGCAATCTCATCTGTTCGGCTACCGCGACCAGGGATTCCTCCCCGAGGGCTTGCTCAACTACCTCGCCCTGCTCGGCTGGGCGATCTCCGGGGACCGCGACGTCTTCACCCTGGAGGAGATGGTCGAGGCCTTCGACATCAAGGACGTCAACCCCAACCCCGCTCGTTTCGACCTGAAGAAGGCCGAGGCCATCAACGCCTCGCACATGCGCCTGATCACTCTTGAGGACATGACCGAGCGGGTGATCCCCTTCCTGCACGCCGCCGGCGTGGTGTCGGAGCCGATCACCGCCGACGAACGCTCGCTGCTGGCCGAGGCAATGCCTCTGGTCAACGAGCGCATGAACAAGCTGTCGGAGGCCCCCGACCTTCTCGGCTTCCTCTTCGTCGCCGACGAGGACTTCGAGCGGAATCCGGACGACGTCGCCAAGGTGCTTGACGACGACGGGCGCGCGGTCGTGCAGGCGTCATTCGACGCTCTCTCCGGCCTGGTGTCATGGACGACGGAGGCGATCGAGGAGGCGCTGCGGACCGCGCTGGTCGACAAGCTCGGTCTCAAGCCGCGCAACGCCTTCGGTCCGGTGCGGGTCGCGATCACCGGACGGCGGATCTCGCCGCCCCTGTTCGAGTCGCTGGAGCTGCTCGGCCGCGAGCGCAGTCTGGCCCGTCTCGACGGCGCTCTGGCGTGAGCGGCCCACCTCCTGAGGGTGAGACCCGGCCGGGCTTGCCCTACCACCTGATCCTGCGCGGCGGCCGGCCCGGATGGTGGCGAGCCGTGCTCGGCGTGGTCATCCTCCTCGTCGGGATGCTGATCTTCGCCCCGGTCTTCTGGCAGATCCCGTTCGGCATCGGGTTCGCGCTCGACGGCCAGGAGGTCGTGAGCAGCGTCGAGCGGCTGCTCGACCTCGACCACCCGACGCCACTCGGCCTCGCCTACCTCAACCTGGTGCTGGCTTCTGCCATCCCGCTCACCTGGTTCATCGTGCGCGTGGTGCACGGGCTCCGATAGCGCGTTTTTTTTTTTTTTTTTTTGTTGCTGCTGCTCGACAGTTTCGTGCTGTGGGTGAGTCGCCACGCGCTCGGCTCCTCGATGTCGTCTGCGAGTCGCAGCTCCACCGTCGTGTCGTTGAGCGGGCCGTCGACCGAGAGCGAGCCGACGATGTCTCCGCTGTCTCGACTGTCGTCGAGCGAGTAGGTGGTCGACACCGTCCCGGCGCCGCCGTTCCACAGGATGACCGACGCGTCGCCCGTGGTGACGATGTCGACGGAGTCACCCCACTCCGTCTCGACGATCCCGGCGGTGGTTCCGGCCGTGACGGAGGGACGCGGCTGCAGCTCCGCCTCGAGCTGCGCGTACAGCGCGCGGGAGACCGCGAGACGCGCCTCGTCGTCCGGCTGGCCCAGGACCGATGCGTACAGCCGCACGGTCGTGTCGCCGATCGGCACGTCCTTCGCCGACAGCAGGTTCCACGTCGTCGAGGGTGCCGGTCTTGAGGCCGAGGACGCCCGGGTCGACGAGCAGGCCGTTCGTGTTCTGGACGAGGCCGGCGCCCGGCAGCTCCACCGACTGCTTCGCGACGATCTCGGCGATCACCGGGTTGGCGAGCGCCTTCTGCGCGAGCGGGATGAGTGCGGCCGCGCTCGCGGCGTTGTCCGAGTCCATGCCGGTGGGCTCGACGACCGTCACGCCAGGCACGCCGTGCGCGGCGAGCCAGGAGTTGGCCGCGCTCGCATAGACGGCGTCGGAGGGCCAGAGGTTGCCCGCCAGCCGGTCGGCGTAGTTGTTCGCCGACCCGATGAGCATGCCCTCGAGCAGCTGATACTCGGTGAGGCTGCCGCCGACGGGCACGTCGAGCGCGGATTCGCCCCGTGAGCGGTAGCCCCAGTAGGCGTTGCTGTCGCTGCGGCTGAAACGGTACGGCGGGTCCCGGCTCGCCGACCGCGAGCGGCATCTCGTCGAGCACGACGAGGGCCGTCACGAGCTTGGTGATGCTCGCGATCGCGTCGGGGCTGGGCGCGGACTCGACGACGCCGGGCATGCCGGCGACCGAGACTGCGGCGGTGCCGACGCCGGGCCAGGCCGGGGTCGTGGCGGGGGCGGCGACCGGCTGCACCTGGATCGGCGGTGACCGTCGGCGCGACGGCGTGCAGCGGCCACAGCAGGGTGGTGGCGGCGTAGGCGCCCACGAGGCCCGCGGTGATCAGCGTGGGGACGATCGACGCCCGCCCGAAGCGGCGACCGGCGGGGTGCGTCGGCGAGCAGGTCGGCGTCGACCGGAATGTAGGGGCTCGCGGCTGTGGAGAGGTCCGCCGCGGGAGCGGCCGCGCGTCCGACCGTCGTCTCGTCCACCCACGAGAGCGCGAGTCCGCGCGCGACGCAGGTGCCCCCTTGCGGGGGGATGCTGATCGGCCGCCGTCGACGCGTCAGCGGCACGGGTCGGTTCGAGCGCGCCGGCCGCGCTTCCGAAGATCTCGAACGGGTGCAGCATCCGGCTCGGTCGGGAGTGTCAGCAGCGACTCGGCCGACTCGATCCCGCCGCCGGAATCGGATGGCCCGCTCGCGCGCGCGCGCATCTCGCGACGCGTGCGCGCGGGAGGGTCATCCAAGTTCACCCGCTAACGGTACAACGACCTGCGCGGCGGTATACTCATCGGCACAACCACGGGAGTCCGGTGAGCCGGGCTGAGAGGAAGCGATCCACGCTTCGACCGTCGAACCTGATCTGGGTAATGCCAGCGCAGGGAGGAGCACATCATGGGCGTTTCCACGTCTGAAACCACATCCGCATCCGTCCAGGTGGCCCCCGTTTCGGGGAGCTTTCGCTGGCGGGTCGTCGATATCGTCGTCGCCAGCGTGATCGGTGTCGCATCGGGCCTGATCTTCCTGCTGTGGAACATCGCGTACCGCGGTCCGAGCGCGATTCTCGAGCCCCTGCTGCCCGGCCTCCAGGGACTTCTCGACGGGCCATGGCTGTTCGCCGGCGTCCTCGGAGCCCTCATCATCCGCAAGCCCGGTGCTGCCGTGTACACCGAGCTCATCGCGGCCGCGGTCTCGGCGCTCACCCTCATCGGGAACACCTGGGGAGCGTTCCTCACACTCGAGGCCGGGCTCATCCAGGGCCTCGGCGCCGAGCTGGTCTTCCTGCTGTTCTTCTACCGCCGGTGGTCGCTGCCGGTCGCCATCCTCGCCGGAGTGGGCGCCGCGCTCGCCGGCGGGATCAACAATCTCCTCCTCTGGTACGCCGGCGTCGACATCCAGTTCGTCATCGTCTACCTCATCAGCACGTCGATCTCGGGCGCGGTGATCGCCGGCGGCCTGTCGTGGCTGCTCGCGCGTGGGCTCGCGCGGACCGGGGCCCTCGACCGGTTCGCCTCGGGGCGCGAAGCCCGCGCCCGCGTCTAGCGGGTGGTGCAGATGCCGGCCGGGGCTGCGCCCCGCCCCGCCGCCGTCGAGGCGCGGGGGTGGGGCTGGCGGCACGCCTCACGCAAGGCGTGGGCGGTTCGGGATGCCTCGTTCCGCATCGAGCCCGGAGAGCGCGTGCTGCTGCTCGGCGCCTCGGGGTCGGGAAAGTCGACGCTGCTGCACGGCCTCGCCGGTGTGCTCGGCGGGGCGGACGAGGGTGAGCAGGCGGGATCGCTCCTCATCGACGGCGTCCCTGCCGCGGCGGGCCGCGGCAGGGCGGGACTCGTCCTGCAGGACCCCGACGCCCAGGTGATCCTCGCCCGGGTCGGGGACGACGTCGCCTTCGGCTGCGAGAACCTCGGCATCCCGCGCGCACGAGATCTGGCCGCGCGTGCGCGAGGCGCTCGCCGCGGTCGGGCTCGACGTCCCGCTCGACCGACCGACCAAGGCGCTCTCGGGCGGGCAGAAGCAGCGGCTCGCACTCGCGGGGCTGCTCGCGATGCGGCCGGGCCTCGTGCTGCTCGACGAGCCGACGGCGAACCTGGATCCCGCCGGCGTCGGCGAGGTGAGGGATGCGGTGACTGCGCTTCTCGACACGCATCCCGCGACCCTCGTGGTCGTGGAGCACCGGGTCGAGGTGTGGCTGCCGGTCGTGTCGCGCGTCATCGTCCTCGGCGACGGAGGCGTGGTCGCCGACGGGCCTCCGGACGCGGTGCTCGGACGGGAGGGAGCCGCCCTCGCTGCGCGCGGCGTCTGGGTTCCGGGCATCCCTCCCGTCCATCCACCGGCACCGGCGCACGCGGCCGGCGTGACGCTGCTGTCGGCCGAGCGGCTTGCCGTGGAGCGCGTGGCCGGGCATCCCGTGGCTTCAGGGATCTCTCTGGGGGTGCGCGCCGGCGCCGCCCTCGCGATCACCGGGCCCAATGGAGCGGGCAAGTCGACACTCGGCCTGACCCTCGCGGGACTTCTGCCGCCGGCATCCGGAACCCTCACCGCCGCGCCCGATCTCGCGGGCGATGCCGGACCGTCGCCGATCCGCTGGCGCTCGCGGCAGCTGCTCACCCGGATCGGGACCGTGTTCCAGGACCCGGAGCACCAGCTGCTCGCGAAGACCGTCCGCGAGGAGCTCGAGGTCGGGCCGCGGGCGCTCGGACTCGCGGACGCCGAGATCGCGGAGCGGGTCGACGAGCTGCTCGAGCGACTGCGGCTGGCTCCGCTCGCGCCGGCCAACCCGTACACGCTGTCCGGGGGAGAGAAGCGTCGCCTGACGGTCGCCGCCGCGCTTCACTTTTTTTTTTTTTTTTTTTTTTTTTTTTCTTGGGGCACCGCTCGACGTGTACTGCTGGGCGCGCAGCCTGATCGTGTGCGGCGAGTCGACCTCGGGCTGCGTGCGCGCCTCGGTGGTCGATGCCTATTCCAACGGGTACCACGCAGTGGTGGTCGAGGAGTGCACCTTCGACCGCTACCTGCTGTCGCACAAGATCAATCTCTTCGACCTGCACCACAAGTACGCCGACGTGATGCACCTCGACGAGGTGCTGGCCGTGCTCGGGCGCTAGCCCGCCGCTTTCCCAGATCGGCGAGGTTGAAGCTGTTGGTGAAGTCGACGTGGTGCTCCTCGACCTCGACCGCCTCCAGGAGCCCGCGCTCGACCAGATCGTCGAGCAGGCGGGCGGCCGCAGCCGCGGAAAGGCGCGGGAAACGCGCGCTGAGGGTGTCCGGGTGCATGTCGCTTTCGATCAGGCCGAGGAGACGCGCGGTACTCGATCGGCACGCCGGCATCCTGCCGTCTGCCAGGCAGTCTTGCCTGCTTCCGTGCGCCGGTAGAGTACGGCTCGCTCGCCATGGGGAGGATGCTGTCCCGTTTCGCGGCGCCGGAAAGTGGCCCTTAAACCTTTTGACAGGAAAAGCGTGACTTTTGCCCGCTCACGGGCAGGGGCTGGCGAAGCGCGCGGCGGCTGGACGATCTCGTCGCAGATCACCCGGACTTCGCTCTCTTCCCAGTCGAGGCCGAGGGTCTCCTCGTCCCAGTTCTCGGCTTCCTGCTCGAGCGGGAAACTCGTCGTGGTCGGGGCCGTATACGTCGTCGAGCGTCATAGCCGCCTCCTTGTTGTCGATGCGGGCTATTCTTGACGCCGGGTTTGTTACAGGCCCGCGTCGCAGCAATGCGCCGCTCAGCGGCAGCCGAGCTGCCGTTCCTTGGCGAGCACCAGGGCGGTGAGGGTGGCATTGGCCGGCGCCTGCAGCCCAACCTGCTGCGCGACGCGCGGGATCGAGCCGTTGATCACGTCGATCTCGGATTTTCTCTTCGACATCAGGTCGAGCAGCACCGAGGGGCGCGCGTTGGGGATCTTGGAGCCGAAGTCGCGCACGTACGCGACCGGGTCGTCGAAGCCGAGCTTGATTCTTCTTTGTGGGCCACTGCAAAGGCTTCGGTCGCGCATGCCGCGGAGATCCGCGACAGGTCCGGGTCCGTCCATCACCTCGCTGATGGTGCATTCGGCGATCGCGCACGGGCCGGAGTAGGCGCAGTTGCACAGCAGCTTCTCCCACACGAGCTGGTCGATGTCGTCGAACACCTTGACGCGGAAGCCTGCGCCGCGCCAGAGCTCTTCGACCTTCTTCAGGCGCTCCGTGATCGGGCCGCCGAACTCGCCCAGGCGCACGAGCTCCCAGCCGTTGTGGTGCGCGTGGCCCGGCGCGCGCATCGAGGCGCCGAAGCCGCCCACCACGCCGACCATGACGCGGTCCTTGCCGAGGATCGACGCCGCGGTGTCCGGACCGCCCAGGCCGTTTTGGATTGAAAGCACCGGGGTTTCGGGCCGAGAAGCGGTTTCAAGGAAGCGGCAGCCGTCGCGCGACGTGCATCGCCTTGGTGGCGAGGACGACGAGATCGCAAGTGCCCGGCGTCGCGCGGGCTCGGTCGTGGCGTGCACCTGCACCGTGCGGTCGCCCGAGGCGCCTTCGACGCGCAGGCCCTTCTCGCGCATGGCGTCGACGTGCTCGCGCCAGCGGTCGATCGCCCACACCTCGTGGCCGGCCGAGGCGAAGAGCGCGGCGTACACCGAGCCCATCGCGCCCGTGCCGACGATGGCGATCTTCATGGGGTCAGAGCCCCGATTCTTTCGGTTGGGGTCTGACCCCGATTTTGCTCAGGCAACTTCGAAGAGTCCCGCCGCGCCCATGCCGCCGCCGATGCACATGGTGACGACGACGTACTTGGCGCCGCGGCGCTTGCCTTCGATGAGGCGCGTGGCCGGTGAGGCGCGCGCCCGACATGCCGTAGGGGTGGCCGAGCGCGATCGCGCCGCCGTTCACGTTCAGGCGTCGTCGGGATGCCGATGCGGTCGCGGCAGTAGATCACCTGCACCGCGAAGGCCTCGTTCAGCTCCCACAGGTCGATGCTGGTCACGTTCTTGCCGGTCTGCTGCAGCAGCTTCGGCACGGCGAACACCGGGCCGATGCCCATCTCTCTCGGGTCGCAGCCCGCGGCGGCGAAGCCCCGGAAGATGCCGAGGGGCGTCAGATCCCCGCCTTGCCGCTTCCTTGGAGCTCATGACAACCGCGGCTGACGCGCCGTCGGAGAACTGGCTGGCGTTGCCCGCGGCGATGCAGCCGCCTTCGATCGCCGGCTTGATCTGCGACACGCCCTCGTAGGTGGTATCCGCGCGGATGCCCTCGTCCTCGGAGGCGGTCACCTCGTTGACCGTGTCCTTGCCGGTGTTCTTGTCGACCACCTTCATCTTGGTGGTGATCGGCACGATCTCGTCCTTGAACCTGCCCTCGGCGCGCGCCTTGGCGGCGCGCTGCTGGCTCTGCACGCCGTACTCGTCCTGCTTCTCGCGCGGAATGTCGTAGCGCCGCGCGACGTACTCGGCGGTCTGCAGCATCGGCCAGTAGGTCTCGGGCTTGTGGCGGTGCAGCCACTCGTCCTGGAAGTGGTGCTTGTTCATCTCGTTCTGCACCAGCGAGATCGATTCGACGCCGCCCGCCGACGAAGATCTCGCCTTCGCCGGCCATGACGCGCTGCGCGGCGAGCGCGATGGTCTGCAGCCCGGAGGAGCAGAAGCGGTTCACCGTCATCCCCGGCACGCTGATCGGGCAGCCGGCGCGGATCGCGATCTGGCGCGCGATGTTCCAGCCGGTGGCGCCTTCCGGGTTGGCGCAGCCGATGATCACGTCCTCGACCTCGTCGGCGTCGACTTTCGCGCGCTCGAGCGCGGCGTGCACCACGTGGCCGCCCATCTTCGCGCCGTGGGTCAGGTTGAGCGCGCCGCGCCAGCTCTTGCAGAGCGGGGTGCGCGCGGTGGAAACGATCACGGCATCGGTCATAGTCGGGCTCCTTCAGCGCAGCAGGGTCTGTCTCAGGAAGGCTTTCACGTGCTCGAGCGCCTGCGCCTTGACGCGGGCGTCGGCGCCGATCGTGGCGCCGGTCTGATGCAGTCGCGGCGCATCACCTCTGGGCCATGGCGCGGCGAGTCGAGCCGCTCGCCGGTCTTGGCGTAGGTGGTGCTGCCGTCGTCCTCGATGTAGAGCAGGCAGTCGCTCAGGTTCTGCGCGTGCGCGATGAAAACAGCAGGGCTATCACCGTCAAAACCGTGGCGCGCACCAGGGTAGACGCGCAGCTCGGCCGCTCCCGCCCGCGGCGCGGATGCGGTCCAGGTAGTCGGCGCAGTGCTTGAGCATGGTGTAGTCGTCGTCCCGCCGATCAGGACCTGGATCGGCGCGCTGGGCTGCGGATGGCGGTACTGGGCCACGCAGCCCGGATAGAGCGCGATCGCGGCGGCGAACCCGGGCCCGCTCGCGTGCTTGCGGTGATCGACCGCGCGCAGCGCCACCGAGCCGCCGCGCGACATGCCCATGATGCCGATGCGCGCCGGGTCGACCTCCTTCTGCGCGGCGAGGTAGCCGAGCGCCGCATAGGCGTCGCGCACGCCCTGCGCGGTGCTGACGCTCGACTGGTTGGCGAGGCTCGTGCCGACGCCGCGTGCGCTGAAGCTTTCGACGACCAGCGTCACCACGCCCAGGGCGGCGAGCTCGCGCGCCCAGAATCCCTCGCGGGCTTCGCTCACGCCGTCGAAGCCGTGCACCAGCGACCATGCCGCCGGGTGTCCGGCTTCCGCTGCGGCCGGAAAAGGTGCACGTAGATCGATTCGTTGTCGACCCGCAGGATCACCGTTTCGCTTCCGGCGACGCCTGGCAGCACACAGGCAGGGATCAAGAGCAGGGCGAGGCCGGCCTCACGGGTTGAAGCGTTTGCCGTCCTTGGCGAGCTTGACGAGCAGCGGCGCGGCTGCCATTGCGAGCCTTGGTAGCCGGTCTTGAATCGGTTGATCGATCGAGCACCTTGTCCAGTCCGACCTGGTCGGCGTAGAACATCGGCCCGCCGCGGTAGGGCGGAAAGCCGTGGCCCGGTGAGGTACACCATGTCGATGTCGGAGGCGCGCAGCGCGATGCCCTCCTCGAGGATGCGCGCGCCCTCGTTGGCGAGCGCCGAAGATGCAGCGCTCGACGATCTCATCATCAGCGATTTTTGCAAGAGCTTGAGACGAAGATTCCTTCTTCCGGTAGTCGGAAAGCATCAGCAATATGGCAATGCGCTTCGTTTTTTTTTTTTTTTTGTACTCGTCAGCGTATTGCTCAGCGAGCCGATGTGGTGGTGGTCGAGGATCTCTACGATCTCCGCCTCCTCCACCCCGGGCACGCTCTTCGCCTGCTCGGCATGGTCGACCAGCAGCACCCGGCGCGGCTCGGGCCCGACGAGGTCCGACCGGGTGACCAGCCCGATCGGGCGGCCGCTTCTGTCGGTGGCCACCGCGGCCCGGTAGTGCACCTCCTTGACCCGGTCTGAGACATCGGACAGCAGGTCGTCGATGCCCACCGTCAGCGGGTCGCTGTCCATCAGCGCGCGGGAGGGGGCGGCGAGGGTGATCATCCGGCTCGACACGTAGGTGTCCAGCGGGGAGGAGATCACCGCCGTCCCGCGCTCGCCGGCCAGGTCGAGGATCTCGTCCGACGGATTCGTCTCGTTGCTGGTCACCAGCAGCCCCACGCCGCGCTCGATGGCCAGCCGCTGGGCGTCCTCTCTGTCGCCCACCACCACCACGTCGCCCTCGGCGATCTGCGTGGGGCTGGACGCATCCATCGACTGGGCCCAGACCCGGCCCTCCACCTTCTCGCCGGCGTCGCCTGTCAACAGGTCGCCCTGGAGCACGTCGCGCACCGCGCCCACGGCCGTGGGGGCGTCCACGAGGCTCGAGACCTCGCGCGACTCACGGATGTAGCGCCGGGCCAGCGCGCGCTCGGTGACCACGCCGGCGAGCTCGCCGTCGTCGTCCACCACCGGCACCAGATCGAGGTCCTCCCGGGCCATGGTCAGGCCGGCGTCCCGCACCGGCTCCTCGGCTTCGACGGTGGGAAACGCCTCGCGCATCACGTCGCGCACCCGCAGGTACACGTGCGCGAGCGGATCGGGCTCCGGGGCCTCGCTCTTATCGAGCAGCCAGCGCGTCTGCGCGTTCACCTCGCCCAGCCGCACCGGCTTGTAGTCCTCCTCCGTGTCGAGCCGCCCGCGCAGCTCGGCGTAGCCGATGGCCGCGGCGATCGAGTCCGTGTCCGGGTTGCGATGTCCGGTGACGTAGATCAGGAGGGCTGGGATTCTTGCGCTTCCGGGCGCGAGGGCGGCGTGTCAGAGCCGCCCGTGGCGCCGCAGGCAGTCCAACACCGCCTCGTGAGGCGGCCGCTCGGCAACGAAGCCGCCCCGCCCCTCGGTGCGCTCCGCGCTCGCCGGAACGGCGCCGCGCGGGCCGCGGTGGACTCGTTCAGCGTTGCCCGCTCGACAGGGACCCGCCGCGAGTCACGGGCGGGTGGCGGGAAACAGCGGCTCCGGCCCCACGCCCGCGATGGTGTCGGCGAGGTCGCGGCCGGACATGAAACCGGGCACGTTGCCGTGGCCGGAGTAACCGCCCGCCACCCACAGGTTCGGCCGGGCAGGATCCTCGCCGACGTAGGGCAGTTGGTCCTCGCTGTAGCCGACCACGCCGGCCCAACGGTGACTGATCAGCGCCTCGACCCCCAAGTCGTCGCGCAGGTAGCGGTCGAGACGGGCCCAGATGTCAGGGCTCCCGGTCTCGTCGTCGGTGTAGGAGTCCTCGGCGTCGACGTCGCTGAAGCCTCCGGCGAGAATGCGCCCGTCAGGGCGCTGCTGGAAGTACTCGTAGCCCCAGCGCGCGTAGACCATGTGCTCGACGACCGGGGCCGCGGGCGCCGTGGCCACCATGTGCAGACGGCGGGAACGCACCCGGCGGTCGAACTCGGGCACCAGCGCCGGCAGAGCGCCGTCCGAGGCCACCACCACGTGACGCGCCCTCACGCTTCCAACCTCGGTCTCGACCCGACCCTCGGCCGGCGCCGGCACCGGCGCCCGGACCGCGCTGCCCTCGAAGATCCGCGCGCCCGCCTCCTCGGCGGCCCGCGCAAGCAGCCGGTACCAGCGGGCCGGCTGCAGGGCACAATCGTCCGCGATGAGGCAGCCCACGAGCCCCTTGCGCTGCAGGGCAGGCGCCAGCTCGTCCCGCTCCACGACCTCGGCGGGAAAGCGGTCCCCGGTCAGCGCCGTAGCGTGCTCGCGCACGTGCTCGGCCTCGTCCTCGGAGACGGCCAGGCGCAGCAGGCCGATCCGCCGCATCGCATCGCCGGCATCCAGCTCGGCCGCCAGCGCATAGGCCTCCTCTTGGGCGGCCAAGGTGCGCGCGTAGATCGCTCGCGCGCGCTCGTGTCCGTAGAGCCGGCGCGCGTCGTTGTAGAACGCCGCGACCCCGGCCAGGAGAAAGCCGCCGTTCCGCCCGCTGGCGCCGCCGGCCACCGTGCCCCGCTCGAGGACGACGGTTTCGATCCCATGCTGGGCCAGCCGGCGGGCGCACGATAGCCCGGCCACGCCGGCGCCGATCACGCACACCTCCGTCTCAAGCGCGCCGGCGAGCGGAGGGCGAGCCTCGTAGGTTTCGTCCAGCCAGAACGGGACGGTGGCGACGTTCATGCCGCGGCACCGGCGAACGGCTCGAGCCTGACGTCGTCCTCCTCGGCCAGGTCGGCCGCCAGCTCCGCCCCGAAGCGGTCCGCCTCGGCCCTGATTTCAGTGAGCGAAATCAGCTTTCAACGATGCTACCGCTTCTCGACCGCCGCTCAGGCCTGGGAGACGACGAGCTTGCCCGAATGGGAGGCGACGGCCTCGGCGGCGTCGTCCCAGCGGGCCTGCTCGCGCGTCACCTCGTCCGGGCGGAAGCGACCGGATCGAACGAGCTCCAGGATGGGCTCCATCGCCGGGCGGGCGTGGACGCGGCCGGTGTGGAAGCGGATGCCGCGGGTGTACATCTCGAGCAGCGGCACCGGCGTCTCGGGCTCGAAGTAGATGCCGATCGAGGTGCAGATCCCGTCCGCTTCGGTCGAGCGCAGCGCGCAGTGCAGGCCGGCGCGGTCCACGCTCGCGTCGACGGTGATCGGGTAGGGCCCGAGACGCTCCGGAAACTCCTCCTCCGCCAGGGTGGCGCCCAGCCGCTCGGCCAGCTCGCGCTCGTCGGGGCGGCCGCCGGCGAAGTCCACGCCCGACGCCCCCAGCGCCAGGGCGATACCCGCGGCGTAGATCGCGATCGAGCCCGCCCCGGCGCAGATCAGCACCCGCGCCCCCGGATACTCCTCGAGCTGCGGCGCCACCGTGCGCCAGGCGTCGGGGATGTTGTCCGACAGGCTGGCCACCGCTGCCGGCGGCACGCCCTCCGGCACGCCGACGAGCATCGCGTCCGCGTACGGCACCCGAACGACGTCCGAGAGCAGCCCGCCGTTGTCCGGCCCCAGCGGCAGGCCGTAGGTGGAGAGAAAGTCGACCGACTCGCAGTTGCCGGTCTGCCCCTTCTCACAGCGCGCGCAGCTCCCGCACGAGATCTGGAAGGGCACGCTCACCAGATCTCCCGGTTTGGCGTGCCGCACCGAGTCCCCTACCTCGAGCACCTCCGCCACCCCCTCGTGACCGAAGGCGAACTCGCGCCCCACCGGGACCCTGCCCCGGATGAAGGCCAGATCGAGGTCGCAGGTGGCCACGGCCACAGGCCGCACCAGAGCCTGCTGGTCGGTTTGCAGGGCCGGCGGCTCGACGTCGCGCCACTCGAGCTTGTTCGCCGTCGTGAAGGTGAGCTGCCTCATGCCGCTCTAGTCGCGCAGGAGCAAGCACACGGCGGTCTCCTGCATCTCGCGTAGCTGCCGGAGCAGCGCGCCCCTCGGCGCCTCGATGTTGAGCGAGCTCGTGACGCCGCGGCGCCCGTCCCGGGTGGCGGCCATGAACTGGGCGTAGCCGGGGAAGGTGCCCGTGTGCCCGTAGACCGTGCCGCAGCGGGTGCGGTAGCGGAAGACGGCCAGGCCGGCCGAGTTGGCGCCCGGGCCTGGAGGGCTGGAGCGCCCACCGCGGACGAAGCGCAGCTGCTTGCTGCGCTGCAGCTTCCGCGGGAACAGCTCCGACCCCAGCAGCCCGCGAACGAACCGGTTCACGTCGAGCGGCGTCGACACGATCCCTCCCGACGCCCACGCTCCCGACGGGTTGAGCAGCGTGCTCACGTCATTGGGCGGTGAGCCGGGCTCGGTCTGGTAGCCGTGCAGGAACGGGCGCGGCAGAGGCACGGTGGTGGGAAAGCTCGTCTCGCGCAGGTTGAGCGGCCGGAACACGAAGCGTCGGAGCAGGCTCCCGTACGACCTCCCGGTGACCTCCTGCGCCATCAGGCCGATGACGATGTTGTCGGTGTTCGAGTACTCGTAGCGACTGCCCGGCCTGAAGACGAGAGGGTCCCTGCGCACCCAGTCGATGAGCTTCTCCGGAGACACGTACGCGCGCGGGGCGGTCTGGAACTGCTGCCGGAAGCCGTCCGACCGCGTGTAGTCGGGCAGACCGCTGGTGTGGTTGAGCATGCGCCGCACCGAAACGCGCCGCCACGCCCGAGGAAGCCCGGGCAGCACGTTGCCGATCGTCGAATTCAGCCGCAGGCGCCCATTCGCCACCAGGCGGAAGACGACGGCGCCGCTGAAGGCCTTGGCCATGCTGGCGATGCGCATGTGATCCGTCGCCCGCGGTTTGCGTCCGGTGGCCAGGTCGGAGACCCCCGACGTGAACACCGTTGTGCGCGCGCCGCGCCGCAGCGTGACCACCGCCCCGGGCGGTCCCAGGTCAGCCGCCACCAGCGCGTTCAGCTGACGCAGCAGCTTCGCCTGGGTATCGGGCTGCGCCGCCGCCGTCTGTGCCGTCGCGAGCGCCACCAGCGCCGCGAGGACGATGACGACAGCGCGAGAACGGAGCGTCAGGTGAGCGATCATGGGACCGAACGCTGTCACGAAACGCCCACCATCCGCAAGGGAGCGGGCCTCAGCGTGGCGGGTCGGGCAGGTCCGGCGCGTCCACCACCACGGTGCGCGCCAGCATGTCCTGCAAGCCCCGCCGCCGCTCGGTCAGCAGGATCGGCAGGAAACCAAGGAAGAACGGCAGCGCGGCCAGCACCAGGGCGCCGAAGCGAAACAGCGCGCGGCGGGGCTTGAGCATGCCGCCATCCGCCGTCACCACCCGGATCTCCATGACCCGGTTGCCCGGAGTCTGGCCGGTGGAGGCCCAGAACAGCGTGAAGTAGGCCACGGTCCAGACCACGAACGAAAACGCGCCAAGCGCACCCAGCGCCGGGTTGAGGCTCTCGGGCAGCGAGAGAATCGACAGGATCAGCGCAGCGCCGATCCCCACCACCAGGGCGACGAGGTTGATCAGCGCCGCATCCAGAACGAAGGCGATGCCACGTGTGACGAGGCCTTGGTACCGGATCGGGGTGGGCGCGGCGGCCTCGGGTGAACCGCGATGCACCCGCGCGGCCACCCTCTGGGCCTCCCGATGGGTTCGCGGAGCCTGAGCGGGCTGATCGGCGGCGTAGCTCATGGCGTGGACGCGCCGGGAGCGGGCTCGTCCGGCAGCTCGGCGTCACGACGGCGTCGCAGCGCCCGCCGGGCCGCGCCCTCGAGCCAGGTGTCGGCGCTTCTCGACCGCACGCGCACGCCGCCGGCCACCTGGTCGGCGAAGCCCAGGCCCTGGTGGGTGATCGCCTCGGTCACGGCCGGGCTGCTGGCGATCTCGTCCACGAGCAGCCAGAGCTCCTCGGTCTCGAGCAGATTGGTGACCACCTCGTCCAGCACCCGGCTCTCGATCGTCCGGACAACGATCCGCTCGACCGCCGGGCTCGCGAGCAGCGCGTCGAGCGCCTCGTCCCCCAGCGCCGTGTCGGCCAGCCGCTCGATCACCGCGTTGTGCACCACCTCACGCCCCACCGCCTCCACGAGCGGCCCCGCGAGCGCCCGGCTCACCGCCCGCTCCATCAACGGGCTGGCGAACAGCCGATCCACCACCCGCTCGGCCGTGCGCGACCCCAGCGCGGCATCCACCGCGGCGAGGGTCACGGAGTCCACGGCCCGCAGGGTGATCTCGCTGCTCGCGCGGGCCATACGCATCGCAGCAGTGCCGATCACGGTGGGTCCATGGTCTCATACGGGGCCCGGTACGACATGGGGCACTGTCTTGCTGTACCAAGCCGGGCATCGGCACGGCAATGGGAGGACGGACGATGCGACAAGACGTCGAGTTCACGAGCGAGGGCGACACGGTCCGGGGCTGGCTCTTCACACCGGACGAGGCCACCGCCCCCTTTCCGCTGATCGTCATGGCCGGCGGCTGGTGCTACGTCAAGGAGCTGGTGCAGCCCCACTACGCCGAGTTCTTCGTCGACGCCGGCTTCGCCGTGCTCCTGTTCGACTACCGCAACTTCGGGTCGAGCGACGGAGCCCGGCGCCAGCACATCGACCCGAACGCGCAGATCGAGGACTACAAGAACGCGATCAGCTACGCCGAGACGCTGCCCGAGGTCGACGCCGGGCGGATCGGCGTCTGGGGCCTCTCCTACAGCGGCGGCCACGCGTTGATACTGGCGGCGACCGACCCGCGCGTGGCCTGCGCCGTCTCGCAGATCCCAGTGGTGGACGGCTACCGCAACATGCGCCGCGTGCACGGGACGCTGGGCTTTCGCCGCTTTCAGGACCTGCTCCTCGCCGACCGCCGCCGGCGATTCCTCACCGGTGAGGGCGGCACGCTTCCGCACGCCGCGCCGGACAACGTGGCCGAGGTCGCCACCTGGCCGTTTCCGGAGACCTTCGAGACCTTCAGGGCCCTCAAGGAGAGCGAGGCGCCCGCCTACCAGAACCTCAGCACGATCGAATCGGCCGAGCTGTTGATGTCCTACAGCGTCGCGCCCTATCTCCCCCGCATTCTCGACGTTCCGATGTTGGTGATCGTGGCCGAGCAGGATGACCTGACGCTCTGGGACCTCGAGATCGAGGCCTACAATGCCCTGCCGACCGCCAAGAAGCGATTGGTCGTGGTGGGAGGCTCGACGCACATGACCCTGTACAGCGATCGCACCCTGCTCGGCCAGGCCGGCGGCGCGGCGACGGAGTGGTTCTCAGAGCATCTGCTGGTGTCCCATGATGTTTGACGGCCTGTTTAGAATGGCAATACAGCGAGAGCGCTAGGCGAGGGAGAACGAGTGGCAGTGGCGAAGCAGCCGGTGACAGCAAATTCCGACCAGGCGGTAACCGAGCCGACGTCGTCCGACGTGGACCTCGACCTCAGCCTCTACCGCCGGATGCTCGTCATCCGCCGTTTCGAAGAGGCGGTGCAGTCGCTCTTCCTCAAGGGCGAGATCTACGGAACGACGCACCTCTACAACGGCCAGGAGGCCAGCGCAGTGGGTGTGGTCAGCATGCTCGACCAGGGCGACCGGGCGGCAGCCACCTATCGCGGCCACGGGGCGGCCCTCGCGCTGGGCACGGAGCCCCAGGCGATGATGGACGAGCTGTGCGGCCGGAGCACGGGCGTATGCGGAGGGCGGGCGGGCTCGATGAACATCGTCGACCTCGACCACGGCCTGATCGGCTGCTTCGGCATCGTCGGCGGCAGCATCGCGGCCGCCACGGGCGTCGCCCTGGCGTTCAAGCAGCGCAAGCTGCCCAACGTGGCCGTCGCCTTCTTCGGCGACGGGGCCACCAACCAGGGCTACTACATGGAGTGCCTCAACTTCGCCAAGGTCCATGAGCTGCCGATGCTCTTCGTCTGCGAGAACAACCTGTACATGGAGTTCACGCCGATCGAGGAGGTCACCGCCGGCACGATCCTGGCCCGGCCCCACGCCATGGAGGTGCCCGCCCGCTCGGTCGACGGCAACGACGTCTGGGCGGTACGCGAAGCGGCAGGCGAGGCGCTTGACCACACCCGCGACGGCGGCGGCCCCTCCTTTCTCGAGGTGCTGACCTACCGCTTCGTCGGTCATTCCCGCAGCGACCCGGGCGCCTACCGAAAGCCCGGCGAGCTCGAGGAATGGCAGGCTCGGGACCCGCTGATCATCGCCCGCCAGCGGCTCAGCGAGGGCGACGGCGTGGACGAGTCGGAGTTCGAGCGCATCGAGAAGGACGTGCAGGACGAGATCGACGCGGTCGTGGAGCGGTCGCTCTCGGCGCCATGGCCCGACCCCGAGGACGCGGTCACGGAGTTCAAGGCATCATGAGCGAGATCGAGTTTCGGCACGCGATCCGGGACGCGCTCGACGAGGAGCTCGAGCGCGACGACAGCGTCATCTTCTTCGGCGAGGACGTGGCGGCCGCCGGGGGCGTCTTCGCGGTCACACCCGGCCTGATGGACAAGTACGGCGATCGCGTCTTCGACACGGCGATCTCCGAGATGGCCCTGGCCGGCGCGGGTTTCGGCTCGGCAATCACCGGGATGCGGCCGGTCGTGGAGATCATGTTCGGCGACTTCCTCCCCCTGGTGATGGACAGCCTGATCAACCAGTCGTCGAAGTACTGGTTCATCTCGAACGAGCAGTCCAGCGTGCCGCTGACGATGCGCTCCATCGTGGGTGGAGGCGGGCGCTTCGGGGCCATCCACTCCCAGATGCCGGCGTCCTGGCTCGAGGGTGTGATCGGCATCAAGATCGTCGCTCCCTCGACCCCCAACGACGCGGCGGGCCTGCTGAAGGCGGCGATCCGGGACGACAACCCGGTGCTCGTGTTCGAGCACAAGCGCCTCTACTCGATGAAGGGGGAGCGCATCACCACCGACCCGATCCCGATCGGCAAGGCCAACATCGTCCGGGAGGGCGGCGACATCACGCTCGTCGCCGCCATGAAGGGGGTCCACGACAGCCTCGCCGCGGCCGAGGTCCTCGCCGAGGACGGGATCTCGGTCGAGATCATCGACCTCCGCACCCTCAGGCCGATCGACTGGGAGACGATCCGGGGCTCGCTGGAGAAGACCAACCGGCTCATCGTCGTCGAGGAGGGACCCAAGACCGGCGGCTGGGCCGGCGAGGTCCTCGCCCTTGCGGTCGAGGAGTCGCTGGAGGAGCTCGATGACGCCTGGCGCCTGACCACGCCCGACCGCCCGATCCCCTATAGCCCCCCGCTGGAGGACGCCTTCCTCCCGGGCGCCGAGGCGATCGCGCGCTCGATCCGAGAGCGCCTGGCGGCGCCTGACCGGCTGCCGGCCTTCAGCGTCTAGGGTCGGTCCCAATGTGCACCCCCGCGCGAGCTGGCGGGTCCGCCGTCTCGCGCACCGCCGGACTGTGGAGTACCATTACACGGTTGTCGGACTCGTGGACGGTCTCATATGGCGAAGCCTGAGCAGCCTCAGGTAGAGGTTCATGGACCCGATTCGGTAGGCGGGCGTTTGCGCGTCGAGCGCGAGCGCCAGCGCATCGGATTGCGCGAGCTGGCCCGGCGGGTGAACGTCTCGGCCAGCCTGATCTCCCAGGTCGAGCTCGGCAAGGCCACCCCGTCGGTGGGGACCCTCTACGCGATCGTCAACGAGCTCGGAATGTCGCTGGACGAGCTGTTCTTCGACCCGGCCGAGTCTCCACCGGATGCCGCGCAGGTAGCAGCAGGAACGCTGCAGGCGGTGAGCGACGGGCGCTCGGCCCACCCATCGCCTGACGAAGCGGGAAGCGATTCCTCCCATCCACCGGCGCATGCTCTGGAGCCCGTCGTTCGGCATGACGAGCGCAAGGCGATCCAGCTCGAGTCGGGAGTCCGTTGGGAGCGGCTGACGCCGGAGACTGAGCACGACGTCGACTTCCTCTACGTCCGCTACGACATCGGCGGCGCCTCCTGCCAGCCGGATTCGCTCATGCGGCACGCCGGAAAGGAGTACGGCCACGTGCTGAAGGGCCGTCTTGGCGTGACCGTGGGTTTCGAGACCTACGAGCTCGACCCGGGTGACGCCATCTCGTTCAAGTCCGACGTGCCGCATCGGCTTTTCAACGTCGGCGACATACAAGTCGAGGGGATTTGGTTCATCGTCGGCCGGCGAGGCGATGCGCGCGTAACACGAGGAAACGGCGGCACGTAGCCGCCGGCCCAGCGGCCGCTCAGTCGAGACCGGCCTCGCGTCGCAGGCGAGGCAGTAGCGACATGAAGTCGATGTCCCCCATCCCCTGCGCGATGCAGCCCTGCACCAGTTGTTGGACCAGGGCCCCGATCGGAAGTGGGACCCCGACCGAGTTGGCGTTCTCCAAGGCGAGCGCGAGGTCCTTGTACATCCCCTCGGTCGTGAACGTCGAGGCGTAGTCGTCGGCGATCAGCGCCTCAGTCTTGTACTTGACGAAGGGGCTTCCCATCACCGACCCACCCATGACCTCCAGCATGTCGGCGCGTGTGATGTCGTTGCGTTCCGCCATCACCAGTGCCTCGGCGATCAGCTCGGAGGTTCCCGCGATCATGAGGTTGATCGCGAGCTTCACCACTCGCGACTGCTCCCCCGTTCCGACGTAGAAGTGGTTGGGCCCGATATCACGCAATACCGCCTCGACCGCGTCGTACGCCTCACGCGGCCCAGAGACGATGATGCCCAGGTTCCCTGCCGCGACAACCGAGGGGTTCCCGGTGACCGGAGCGCGCAGAAACGCGGTGCCGCGCTCCTCGGCGCGAACAGCCACCCGCTCTGAGCCGGGGACGCCGATCGTGCTCATGTCGACGGCCGTCCGGCCGCTCACTCCGGCGGCCAGCAGGCCTTCCTTACCGAGATAGACCGAGTCCACTGCCCGGTCGTTGAGCAGCATGGTGATGGCGAGGTCGCCGTGTTCCCAGGCGTCAGCCGGACGGTCGAGGTGGACGGCTCCTCGCTCGACGTACGGCTCGCACACCGACGTCGTCCGGTTCCAGACGGCGACGTCGTGGCCGGCATCGAGCAGGCGATCGGCCATGGCCTGCCCCATCCGGCCCAAGCCAAGGAACGAGACGTTCATCTTCCGTCGCTCCCCTTCACCTGACGTCGTCACTGTAAAGCAACACTATACAACCGGGGTCGCCCAGGCATGTCATTGCAAAGCGCCGGCCCGTTGCGCCTCCTGCTCCAGGGCTGCGGTAGCACTCCGGTAGGTCGCCTCGGCGGCCTGTCGCAGCGGCAGCAGGCGGTGCGTCTTCGAGATGACCTCCACCCCGATCGGACCGCTGTAACCTGTCGCCCGGATCGCCGCCAGAAACCCCACCACGTCGAGCTCGCCCTCTCCGGGAAGCAGGCGATTGTGGATCGTGTCGTTCCACATTTCCCCCTCGGGCTCGGCGAGCGCGTCATCGATCTCGACGTGCGCGATGAGATCGCCGGGCACAGCCGCAATCTGATCCAGAGGCGTTCCGGCACGAGCGACGTGCCAGGTGTCGATGAGCAGCTTGCCGTTCGGCTCGCCGGCTTCTCTTACGAGCTCGATTCCTGCCTGCACGTCTGGGACGCCGCTGAAGGGCATGAACTCAATCGCGACCATCGTGCCCACCTCGGCGGCCTCCCGGCACAATGCCGCGAACTCCGCGGCGAGCTCCTCGGTCGGCCACTCAACACCCTCGAGATCGCCGTTGACCTTGATGTGCCGCGCACCCAGCGCCTCCGCCGCGCGCAGCAGGTCGGCTCGCTGGCGATTGGACACCTCACGCCGATCGCCGGCCGCGAACCAGTTGATCAGGCACTCGACCTCGACCTGGCGCAAGCCAACGTCGTCGAGGCGCGCCGCCAGTCTCTCCAGAGGCATGGCCTTTTCGATGGCCAGCAGATCGGCGTGAAGCAGGCCGATGCCGGTGAACCCGCTCTCAGCAGCGACCTCGAGCCGCTCCTCGATCGGGAAGGGGCTGACCTCCGTGGGAGCCCCGGGGTACGCGTCGCCGGCGATCGCCCAGTAGCTGGCCATCAGGTCTCTGGAAATCACGTCTGCCACAAAGCCTCCTCTGATGAGCTGCCGGCATCGAGTTGGAACGCTTGTCGAGTCTAGCTGGACGGAGCAGTGTTAAAGTCAGTTCGACAGCTCGAGAGAGGGCGAGGGAGGAATGGAAGCTGGAGGCATGAACGTGCTGGGCGAGTGGCCGTCGGGAACGATGGACGCGGTCGAGATGGTGGCCCCCGAGCGCTTGGAGGTGGTCGACCGCCCGGTTCCGCCTCCCGAACACGGGTCGGTGCTGGTGGACATCGCGTACATCGGCATCTGTGGCACGGACACCGAACTCCTCAATGGCCGCAGCGCCTTCGTCCGTGAGGGCCTGGTCACGTACCCGATCGCCTTTGGTCACGAATGGTCCGGAACCGTCGTGGCCGCGGCAGAGGGCACCGGCTTTCATCCGGGGGACAACGTGGTGGGTACCCCCTTCCGCACCTGCTGCGTGTGTGATGCCTGCCGGAGTGGACACGAGAACGTCTGCCGGAATCACGACGAGATCGGGGTGAGGGGTACGACGCGCGGCGCCGCGGCCGAATACCTGCGCGCTCCGGCGAAGAGCGTCACAAAGCTTCCCGAGGAGGTATCGCTGCTCGACGGCGCACTGGTCGAGCCCTCCGTGACCGCTGTGCAGGCGGTGCTGCGGGCTCGGGTGCGCTGGGACGACAGCGTCGCGGTGATCGGCACCGGGACGCTCGGACTGCAGGCCCTACAGGTTGCCCTTCACTCGGGCGCGGAGGTACACGCGATCGGCATCGAGCCGGCGGGGTTGGACCGCGCGAAGGACCTCGGCGCCTCGTGGGCCGGCACGCCTGAAGAGACCTCGGCCGACCGCTACACGGTGGTTATCGAGGCGTCGGGAGCCTTTCGGCGATGGCCACCGCCATCCGCATTCTGGCTCCAGGAGGCCGGATTGGGCTGGATCTGGTCTCTCCTGGGCGCCCCTCGGAGATCGACACAAGCGTGGCCGTCATCAAGGATGCCGGATCCACGCAGCGCTGTACGGGATTTACAACTACCCGCGGACGGTCGGGCTGATGGCGCAGGGGGCTCTGCGTGGTCAACCGCTCGTGGACACCGTCCTACCCGCGACCAAGCCGGAGCTGGCCTTCATGAGGCTTGCCACTCCCGGTCGGGCCCGGCCCAAGGTCCTGATGAGCTTCGATCACGACCGTCTGTTCCCGGCCGCTGAGGCCGAGGATTGAGGAGGCTACTCGCCTTCCGCCTCCGCCTGGTTGCCCCAGAGCTTCTTGTCGTCGACGTTCTCTTCCGTCACCAGCGGCGCCGGCAGCAGATCCATCGGGTTGCCCTCGAAATCGACGATCTTCGAGTCGTGGTCGGTGGGACCCTCCTTGAACGTCTCCACCGGCCACGGCCTTGCGGAGGTAGTCGACGCCGTATGTCGCATACAGGTCGAGGGGCTGCGACACCGCCGCATCCAGCTTGCCCGACCGGATCTTCTCGAGCGCCAGCGGCGTGCCGTCGATCGACACCAGGACGATGTGGCCGTCCTCGCCCACCTTCGCCCCGTTCCCGGCGCGGTCCAGCACGTTGAGGACGCCGGCCAGCATGACGGAATCTGACTGCATGTAGATGCCGGCCAGGTCGGGGTTGGCGGTCAGAACGGTCTGCGCCACGCTGGTGGCACGCTCGGTCTGCCACTTGGTCGGCCGCTCGATGACCTGCATGTCGGGGTAATTCTTCGTCATGCATTCCTTGAACCCATCGGTGCGATCCCGGCCGTTGATCGTGGCCAGATCGCCCTGGAGCGAGAGGACCGTCCCCTTGCCCCCGAGGTCCTCCCCCATTTTCTCGCACGCGGTGACGCCCATGCCGGAGTCGCTGGGGACGATGATCAGGCCTTCGGCGCCCGTGTTGATGAGGTTCCGCACATCAGTGATCTGCTGGCCCACGTCCTGGTTCGCGTTTGTGGGCGCAAGGGTTTCGAGACCCAGGCGCTCCGCCTCGTCGACGGTGGCGTTCTGGAGGACCGCCTGGAAGGGGTCGGTCAGAAACGGCGCCGAGTAGCCCATCAGGAAGGTGTCGCCCCCGCCGTCACCAGACCCGCCTCCGCCATCCCCGTCATCGTCTCCGCAACCGGCCACGAATACGACCATCAAGACGGCAAGAAGCGACAGTGTGCGACCCAGCGATTTCACAGTTCCTCCTTATGGTTCCGGTCACGGCTCAGCGCCGCGAAGCCCTCGATTGCCTCATCGACGAAGCCGGTATCCATCCCCGGCATGGCGATGTGGAGCATCAGGTCGGTGACGCCCAACTCCCGCAACTCCGCCACCTGCTCCGCGCAGCGTTCGGCGTCTCCGACGATGGCCCAGTTGTCTGCGCTCTCCCAGGTGGCCAGCGCTTCTCGCGTGTCGACCTGCGAGCCCATCTCTTCCCATCTCCCAAGCGTGGCCTCCAGAGCCGGCCTCGCACGGCGACGGGCCTCCTCGGTGGTGTCCGCCACCACGGCGAGCCGCGGGAGGACGATGTCGAACGGCGCGTTGAGACCAGCCTCCTCGCGCAGAGAGCGATAGCGCACGATGTCTTCGCTGACCTCCGCCTTGGACTCTGCCCCTCCAGGACATAGCGGGGCGTCGAAACGAACCGCCCGACGCAGAGCGGCCTTGCTAACGCCGCCAATCCAGACCCGCGGATGTGGCTGCTGCACAGGACGGGGGGCCACAATCACCTCGGGCAGCTCAATGGTCTCGCCGCTGAACGAGAAGGGATCGCCGGCCCAGGCCAGTCGCATGATCTCGAGCGACTCGTCCATCCGGCGACCCCGGGTCGCACGGTCGACGCCGAAGATCTGGTACTCAAGCTCCCGGTAGCCGACGGCCACTCCCAGCGCCAGCCGCCCGTCGCTGAGGTTGTCGACCACCGCCGCCTCCTCCGCGAGCCGAAGCGGATGGGCGAGCGGGAGAATGATCATGCCCGTCGAGAGGCCGATCCGATCCGTGATCGCTCCGAAGGCGGCGAGCACCGGCAGGCTGGCGGGCAGGTAGCCGTCGGCGCTGGCGTGGTGCTCGGTGACGTTGACCCAGTGGTAGCCCAGCGCATCAGCACGCGCCACCTGGCGCATTGACGCCTCGTACAGCGTCTGGTGCGGCGCTCCGTCGTCGCCTTGCTGAAATGAGTAGACGAGCCCCAACCGGGGGGTCGACTCAGACCATGCCACGGATGCTGCCACCGTCAACCCCGTAGATGGAGGACGTAACGAAGGACGCGCGATCGGAGGCGAGGAAGACGATCACGTCGGCCACCTCCTCTGGGCGGCCCAGGCGCTCCAGCGGGAGCTGGCGAAGGCTCATCTCATGCTCGACGGCCTCCTGAGGGGGCATCCCGTGAAACTCGCCGAGCGTCTCGGCAAAGCCGCCCGGCTTCGTCCAGAAGGGCGTCCAGATCGGGCCGGGCGCAACGGCGTTCACCCGGATGGCGGGACCCTCAGATCGTGCCAGCGCCTTGGTGAGAGAGAGGATCGCCGCCTTGGAGACCGCGTAGTCGAGCGGGTTTGGCTCGGGCTGCCGCGCCAGGTCGGAGGCGTTGTTGACGATGCAGCCGCTCCCTCGGTCGCGCATCCCCGGCAGGGCCCAGCGGATCGCGCGGACGTAGCTCAGGAAGTTGAGATCCAGCGTTTCGTGCCAGTCGTCGTCGGACAGGTCGTCGAAGGTCCGCACAGCGCCCACGCCCACGTTGTTGACCAGCACGTCGACCTGGCCGCCCCACTCGGCGGTGGCGGCGTCGAGCCCCTCCTCGACCCCCTCGCGCGTTGAGAGGTCCGCCTCGGCCACCTGTACCTCGCCTTTCAGCGAACTCTGCAACTCGCCGAGGCCGGTGCGGTCGATGTCGAGCAGGCCGAGCCTCGCCCCTTCGCCGGCGAACGCCTCGGCCGTGGCTCGGCCGATGCCGCTTGCCGCGCCCGTGATCACAACGGTCTTGTCCGTTAGCCCTGTCTCCATATCCCCGCTCCTCGTTCCCTAGGTCCTGGACGTCGTGTCGATCACGATCTTGCCCTTGGCCGTGCCCTCGGCCAAGCGCGAAAGGCCGTCGTCCACCAACCGGTCGATCGGGATGACGCTGTCGAGCACGTGGTCGGCGAGCTCGGTGGTGGCGAGGATTTGGATCGCCTCCGGAATGTCCGAGCCGCATACGTGTGCCATCCCGGTGGTCATCTCGATCTCCTCCATGACCAGCTGGTACAGATCGAGCTCGACGGGCTTCTTCTGGAGGCCGATGATGACCAGCCGGCCGCCGCGCTTGGCGGCGTCGAGCGCGATCTGCGGCGATTCGGGCCGGCCGGTGCACTCGACGACCACGTCCGCCCCGTCGCCTCCGGTCGCCTCTCGGATCGCCGCGGCCACGTCGCCGTTGCGGGCATCGATCGTCGTCCGGGCGCCGATCGCCTCGGCGGTGGCGAGCCGGTCGGGGTCCACGTCGACCGCGATGAGCCCGCTCACCCCCCGCGCCGCCGCTCCGCCTACGACCATGGCGCCGATGCCCCCCACACCGATCACGGCGACCGTGTCCTGTTCGGTCACCTTGCCCCGGTTGAGCACGTGAAGGCCGACTGCCAGAGGCTGTGCCATCGCGGCGGCGGTGTCGTCGCAGGCATCGGGGACCTTCACGCAGATCGACGCGGGCGTGATCACCGCCTCCGCCAGCCCGCCGTGGGTGTGGAGGCCGAGCGTGTAGTACAGGGCGCACAGGTTGGTACGCCCTGCCCGGCACCACTCACACTCGCCGCACGAGACGCCCGCCCCGGAGACGACGCGGTCCCCCTCGGAGAAGGCCGTAACGCCCTTGCCGACGGCCACCACACGGCCGGTGAACTCGTGGCCGAGCACCATGGGGCCGGCGTGCCGGCTCTGTGGGTGCTGCTCCTCGAGCGGCACCATGATCGGTCCGTAGGCGAACTCGCTCGCATCGGTGCCGCAGATGGCGGCCCGGCTCACGTCGAGCAACAGCTCGCCCGGACCCGGCCGGCCGGGGGCCTCGAATTGCTCCACGCGCACGTCGCCGCGTCCGTGGAAGACCGCCGCCCTCATGACCCCGCCTCGGTCGCGGCGGGCCCTGGCGGACCCGCCCGTCTTCGCCCGCCGCGGAACAGGAGCTTCAGCTGCGCCCAGTTGCGCCCAGTCATCTCAATCGCCAGCACTACCAGCAGCAGCAGGCCGGTGGCCAGGTTTTCGACGTAGAACTGGGAGCCCTCGAGGTACAGCACGCTGATCACGCAGCGCAGGGTGAAGGCCCCAAGGGCGATGCCGATGACCGTGCCCACTCCGCCGAAGAGCGACACCCCACCGATCAGCGCCGCCGTGACCGCCGGCAGCAGCAGGTTCTCGAAACCGACCGGCTGCGCGCTTCCGCTCTTGATGGCGGAGAGCGCGCCGGCCAGGCCCGCGAGACAGCCCGAGATCGCGAAGGCGATGACGAGCGGGCGGGTCGAGCGGATGCCGGCGCCCGCCGCCTCGACCCGGCCGCCTCCGACGGCGTAGATCTCCCGCCCGAACCTGGTGCGGGTCAGGAAGAGCCCCAGCAGGACGAACATCGCGATCGTGAAGAGGCTGAACGGGCTGAAGATGAAGTACTGCTCCCGCAGCGGATCACCCAGGGCCACGTCCTCGGCGATCACGGTTTTCTCGTCCGAGAGGATGAAGGCCAGGCCCCGCAAACCGATCAGCGTGCCCACCGTGAACACGAGCGAGCTGATGCCGAGCTTGTCGATCAGAAAGCCCTGAACGGCGCCGAAGATCCCGGTGATCACCCCGGTGACCAGCACCGCGAGCACGAGGGGCAGGCCGCTCATCTGCAGCGCGAGGATCCCGGCGACCGCGGCGAGGGAGCCGACCGAGAGGTCGAACTCGCCCGCGATGATGGTGATTCCCACCCCCAGGGCCACGAGGCCCACGAAGGCAAAGCCCTCCATCACCGTGAAGATGTTGCTCTCGGTGAGGAAGTTGAAGTTGTAGAGGGAGACCGCGGCCAGGACGATCGCCGCCAGCAGAAAGCGAGGGGCGGTCTCCGAGCGGCGCAGCCGATTCGCGACGGCGGTCATTGCATCCTCCTCCTGACCTGGGTGTAGAGGACCACCCCGACCAGCACCGCCATGCCGACGATGAGCGTCCGGACGCCGAATGGGTAGTCGCGGAGCAGCATCAGGTTCTGCAGGAGAGCGATGAAGCAGGCCCCCAGCGCGGTGCGCCACATCGACGCGTCACCGCCCTGCACGGCCGTGCCTGCCACCAGCACCGCCGCGATCACGTCGATGTTGAGGCTGGGGAACTGGTTGACGATCCCCTGCTCGATCTGGGAGGCAACGAGGATGCCGCAGATGCCGGCCGCCGCTCCGGTGATGACGAAGGCCAAGAGCAGGGTCCGGCCCACCCGCAGGCCGGTCGAGTACGCGGCCTCGCGGTTGGCCCCGACGAGCAGCGTCTCCCGCCCGGTACGCGTCTTCGACAGGAGCAGTGCCGCAAGCACCGTCAATGCGATGAACGCGATCACCTGGGTGGGGATCCCCAGCGGGCGGGCCTGCCCGATCCAGTTGGCCGCGTCGGTCTCGAGGCGGATCGTGCGGTTGCCGGTCAGCGCTGCCGAGAGCCCGAACAGTGCCGCGCCGGCGCCCAAGGTGGTGATGATCGGGTTCGCTCCGGCGGCGACCACACCGCCCTGCAGGACCCCGACCACGGCGGCGGCGGCGAGCACGACGACGATCGCAAGAGCGAGCGGCCAGCCATCCCTTAGCGCGAAGGCGAAGAGGATCGCCGACAGTGCGGCAGTCTGCTGCACGGAGAGCGAGAAGAAGCTTCCCGAGGCCGTGATGAACGTCATGCCGAGTGCTGCGATGCCGGTGATCGACGCGGCCTGAAGGACGTTGATGATGTTGTCCTTCGTCACAAACTCCGGCGTCGTGATCATCCCGAACAGGATCAGCGCTACCACGACGCCACCGAGCACGATCGGGCCGATGATGTTGCGCCGGCTGACCTCCGCGCTCGCGGCTGCCGGCGCCGCCTCGCCGGTCTGGTCGGCGGCCGCCGGAGCCCCTGCCCGGGGGGCGCTCACGCCGCCGCCTCCTCGGTGTCCGGGTGGGTCACGTCGCGAAGGACGGTGGCGGCATCGGTCTTGTCCACCGGCTTCTTGCTGATGAGCCGGCCGTCGTAGAAGGTCGCAACGGTGTCGGCGAGGCCGAGCACCTCGGTGATGTCCGACGAGGCGAAGATGACCGCCATGCCATCGTCCGCGAGCTTGCGTATGTGGGAGTAGATGTCGGCCCGTGCGCCCACATCCACCCCGCGCGTAGGTTCCTCGACCAGCAGCACCGAAGGCCGAGCGCCGATCCACTTGCCCAGCGCCACCTTCTGCTGATTGCCGCCGCTGAGGGTGCCCGCAAGATGGGGAAGGCGGCTCGTGTCGACCTGAAAGAACTGAGCGAGCTCAGTCGCCAGCTTCTTCTCACGCCCTCGTCCCAGCATTCCTCGCTGGGCCAGGCACCCGAGCGCCGGCGAGGAGAGGTTCTCCTGGATGTTTCGCACCATGAACAGCCCGTCGGTCTTGCGGTCGCCCGAGCAGTAGGCGACGCCGGCAGCGATGGCATCGCGGGGCCGCCGGGCCGCGAGATCGTTGTCGGCCAGGCGAACGTCGCCCCCGTCGAGCCGTTGGTGGGAACCGGCCAGGACCCGGAGGAAGGGCGTGGTGCCGCTTCCCAACTGCCCGGCGAGGCCGAGGATCTCGCCCTTGCGAACCGAGAGCGACACGGGCTGGCGCAGCCCCTCGGTGGCCAATTCCTCCACGTGGAGGGCCTCGTCGCCGAAGCCCGCCGAGCGTGGAGGGAACATGTTCTGCAGCCGGCGCCCGAGCATGCGCTCGATCAGCGTGGCGGTGTCGAGCGACGAGGTGTCGACCGGAGGCTGGGAGCGGCCGTTGCGGAAGACCGACACGCGATCCGACAGCTCGAACACCTCGTCCAGCCGGTGGGTTACGTAGATGATCCCACGGCCGTCCGAGCTCAGCTCGCGGACCACCGGCTTCACGCGCTCGATCTCGTTGTCGGACAGGGCGGCGGTTGGCTCGTCGAGGATCAGGACGCGCGCGTCGCGGGCCACGAGCCGGGCGACCTCCACGAGCTGCCGCTCGGCGACTCTGAGCTGGCCCGCCGGCTCCTCGGGATCGAGGTCGGTGAGGCCCACCTGCTCGAGGAACGGGCGCGCCTCGCGGACCAGCCGCCGGCGGCTCTGGAACGGCGACCTTCTGGGATGGCCGAGGAACACGTTCTCGGCGGCCGACATCGTGGGGACGAGCGACAGCTCCTGCTGGACCACGGCCACCGGCCCCTTGACGTGGAGCAGGTCGGAATCGGTCTGGCCCTCCAGCACGATCTCGCCGGAATCGGGCCGGTGGAGGCCGGCCAGGATCTTGACAAGCGATGACTTGCCGGCGCCGTTCTCGCCGACCAGGGCCATCACCTCGTTGCGCCGCAGCTCGAACTCCGCGTCCTGAAGCGCTTGGACTGCGCCGAAGGACAGCGAGACGCCGTGCATCTCGAGGACCAGCCCGTCGTTGTGCTCCTCGGTCACGACTAGACGCCCTCGGTCTCGTTGACCCAATCGCCACCGTGGATCCACTGCTCCATCTGCGCCCGGCGAGCCTCGTCGACCAGCTCGAGACACGCGCCGTGGGTGCCCTCCGGCCGGAAGTACACGACGATGATCCGCCCTTCGGGCGTGTACTGGGTGGCGAGCGGGTCGAGGCCCTTGGCCTCCCACTCGGCCGTCTTGGCCTCGCAGTCCGGCTCCCAGACCCCGATGTGATGGAAGCCCTCGCCGTTGTGAGACCCGTAGATTCCGTCGCCCGTCATCTCGAGCAGCTCCGTGTACGGCGGACCCTCCATCGAGTACGTGACCGTCAGGTCGAGCACGCTCTTCTGCCCGTCATCCACGAAGTCATCCACGTGGGCGGTCGCCGGAGGCCGAAAACGGATCCCGAGCAGGTCGCCGAAGCGCTCCATGCCCTGCTCAATGCCCTCGACGAGAATGCCGTAGTGGAACACGGAGGTTGAAAACGCGTCTCTCCCCTAGGTCACGCTGATGCCGCCGTCGACGGCCAGCCGGGTGCCGTTGATGTAGTGCGCCTCGTCCGAGGCCAGGAACGCGATTGCCTCGGCCACCCACTCCGGGCGTCCGACGCGCTTCTGCGGCACACGCTCCGCCATCCAGTCCAGGAACTCGGCCCGAGGCGTGTCGTCCATCGCCACCACCCCCTCGGGGGTATCGGTGATCCCAGGCGCCACGGTGACCGTGCGGATCCCGTGCTCGGCGAGCTCCACGGCCCACACCCGGGTCAGGTACTCGACGGCCGCCTTCGACGAGCCGTACGCGGTGGCGGTGGGAAGCCCGCGCGCCGCCACCTCGCTCGACACGTTGACCACGAGGCCGCCGCCGGCGGCTCGCATCGACGGGAGCACCGCCCGAGTGGCCACGACGGTGCCCCGCAGATTGGTCTCGAGCACCGCGTCCAGCTCGTCAAGGTCGAGGTCCTCGAGCTTCGCGAAGCGGGGAAGGCCCGCCATGTTCACCAGCACGGTCACCGGCCCCAGGCTCTCGACCACGCGATCGACGGCGCTGTTGACCGCCTCCGCGTCGCGCAGGTCGGCCGGCGCGGCCACGGCCTCGGCCCCGCGCTCGCGGACGGCCTGGGCCGTTCGCTCCAGCGGCTCGGACCGCCGCCCGAGAAGGCCCACGTCGAAGCCGGCCTCGGCCAGGCGCAGTGCGGTGGCCTCGCCGATTCCGGTGCCTCCACCGGTGATCACTGCCACCTTGTCGCCCATGGGTTCCTTCCTCCCTCGACGCCGCGCGGGACTAGAAGAACACCTGCTCGCCGCCGGTCAGATTCAGCGACGCCCCGGTGGTAAAAGAGGCGTCCTCGGAGGCGATCCAGGCCGCCATCGCGCCCATGTCCTCGCCGGTGCCCATGCGCCCCAGCGGGATCGACTTGGCGTGCTCCTCGATCATCGCGTCGCGGTCGCCGCCGATCCGTTCCGCGGTCTGACCGAACCCCGTCCGCATCATGTCCGTGACCATCGTTCCCGGACAGATGGCGTTGACGGTGATCTTGTGCGGGGCCAGCTCGACCGCCATGACCTGGGTGATAGCGATAACCGCCGCCTTGGAGGCGGAGTAGACGCCCCAGTCCGGCCAGGCGAGCTTGCCCGTCTGCGATGCGGTGTTGATGATCCGGCCGCCCTGCCCCTGCTCGATCATGACGCGCGCGGCCGCTCGCGAGCACGCGATCACACCCCGGACGTTGATGGCGAGGACCCGATCGATGTGCTCGTCGGGCGTCTCGTGGACCGCCATCGTCGGATGAGCGACCCCCGCGTTGTTGGCCAGGATGTTCAGCGCTCCGTGCCGGTCCGCGATGCCGGAGATCACCGACTCCACCTGCTCGGTGTTCGAGACGTCGAGACTCACGTACTCGTGGCCCCCCGGCCCGTCCCCGTCGAGCCCCGCTGCCGTGTCGCTTCCGTCGATCACGTCTCCGATTACGACCGTGGCCCCTTCGGCCGCGAAGCGGCCCGCGATTCCCGCTCCGAGCCCCGAGCTCCGCCCGTCACGAGCGCGACCTTGCCTTCAAGCTTTCCGCTCATCGGCTCTCCTCCCCTCAGATTCGAAATTCAGGGTGGGCGCCCCGCCGATGCGGAGCGCCCACCGAAAGACCGACTTGGATCAGTAGGTGCAAAGCTCCTGCATGGTCTTGCCCCACAGCTTCGTGTCGGCGACCTCCTCGGAGCGCACCGGGGGGTTGGGAATGAAGTTGAACTTCGCGGGCGCGCCCTTGGCCGGCGGGGCGCTGTCTGGAGTGGCCTCGGCCACGAACTTGTCGCCCTCGACCTTTCCGCCCGAATCGAAGTACTTCTTCGCGGTGTCGACCACGAACTGGCCCTCGAGCAACGCCGCCTGAAGCCCTGTTCCCCACTGCTTGCCGCTCTCCAGGTCGGTCAGGTTGCCGTGGCAGGTCCCGCCGACCACGCCCACGTCCTCGCCGGGCTTGAAGCCCGCCGACTCGAGAGCCTGGATACCGCCCGACGCGAGCGCGTCGTTCTCCGCGTAGAGCAGGTCGATGCCCTTCGACTTCGCCGAGGTGATCAGGTCGGCACCGAACTGGCGGCCCTTGGTCTCGTCAAAGCCGGCGTCGACCTCGCCGATGATCTTGATCCCGGATCCCTTGATGGCCTCGTTGAAGCCCTTCATCCGGTCGACGCCGGCCGAGTAACCGGCCGGGAACTTGAGCACGATGACGTTCCCGCCTGAAGAGTTCAGCTTCGTCTTCTTCTTGATGTCGTCGCGGACCTCGATCATCAGCTCACCGGAGACCTGCCCGTTCAGCACGTCATCGACCCCGGCGTACATCGTGATCGACTCCTCCGACTCCGGGAGGGGCAGTTGGTTGGCCATCAGCACCGGCTTACCGCTCTGGTACAGCTGGCGCAGAGACGCCTGACCGGCCGCGTTGTCCACGGGCCACCAGACGAACATGTCCGGCAGGGTGCCGCCGCCGAGCTTCTGCTGGACCTGAACGTCCATCTCGGCCTGATCGAAGTTGTTCTCCAGCACCTCGGCGTCATAGCCGTACTTCTTGGCCTGTGCCTTGAGGCCCTTGACCCACTCGGCCAGATAGGTGTCGGTGGTGGGCGGCATGAAGACGACCATCGACTTGGAGCCGCCGTCGCCCCCCTCGCCGGACCCGCCGCTGCCCTCGTCGGAATCCGATCCGCACCCGGCGGCTACCGCCGCGAACGCGAAGAGCGCGGCACACAGGGCCGCAAGGATTTGCTTTCTCACTTTCCCTCCTCCTGTTTGACAACCCATCCCCGGCCTCCCTTTCGTCCGGCTGGTGCTCATACCGCCGACAGCCCGCCGTCGACGGAGATGCAGGCTCCCGTCAGGTACTCCCCGCCCGGCTGCAGCAAGAAGGCCGCCAACTCGGCGATCTCCTCCACCCGCCCGTAGCGGCCCAGCGGCGTGCCCTCCTCGAAGCGCTTGCGCTCAAAGCCCGGATCGTCCGGATTGACCAGCCGCTCCGACCGAGCCATCAAGGGCGTGTCGATTGGCCCAGGGCAGATCGCGTTGACGCGAATGCCGTCCGCGGCCACCTCGCTAGCGGCGCTTCGCGTCAGGCCGGCGATGGCGTGCTTCGAGACCACGTAGTCCGACCGTCCGGGCGCGGCCTTGAACGAGAGAAGAGACCCGGTGTTCAGGATCGACCCTCCGCCGCACGCGCGCATCACCGGGATTGCGTAGCGGAGCGCAATGAACGCGGAGCGCAAATTAATCTCCATCACGGCGTCCCACTCGTCCTCGGAGGTCTCCTCGATCGTCTTGTGGACGCCCTCGACCCCGGCGTTGTTGTGGAAGAAGGCGAGATGCCGCTCGCCTAGCAGCTCTCGGGTGGTGTCGAGGTAGGCCCTCACCTGGGCGCCGTCGCGGACGTCGGCCCGGTGCGGGCGGATCTCGCCGGACACCTCGCCGGCAACTTCGGCGGTCTCGTGCGCCGCGTCATCGTCGATGTCGACGGCCAGGACCCGGCCGCCGGCGCCGGCGATCTGCTGCGCCACCGCGCGCCCGATTCCACTGCCCGCTCCTGTCACCACGCCGCCCAGTCCGGCAAAGGCGTCGGGGACGGTCGCGGGTGCGAGCGGAGCGGCAGAGACGGGCGTGTCGGAGCTAGGCATCACGCTCCCGCCTGCGCTGGCGATGGCTCTCCATGCCGGCCAAGGTGGGCAGCGATCCTAAACAGCGTTAGGGCTCGGGTCAAGGCTCGCTGCACGGTTTCAACATGCACACTTAACAGTTGCCCGGTTCCCTTCCCCTGAACCTTGGAGGTTGACGGAAGTGTGCAGTGACGCTTAAAGTATCGGGCCAGCGTGGGTCGGTTCGACGACAAGGTGGTCATGATCTCCGGGGCGGCGCGCGGGATCGGCCTCGTCACCGCCGAGACGTTCGCGCGGGAGGGAGCGACGCTGGCCCTGTCCGACGTGGACCCTGATGTCGACCACGTGCTGGAGCGGCTGGACGGCTTCGACGCCGCCAACGGCTTGGTCCGCCGCTGCGACATCACCGACGAAGAGCAGTGCTCGGCCTTCACCCGGGAGACCGTTGAACGCTTCGGGCGGGTCGACGTCCTGGCCGTGATCGCCGGAGTTCTTCAGCACGCAAACCGCGTTTCCGATATGCCTGCCGAGGAGTGGGATCGGGTGCTGGCCGTCAATGCGAAGGGGCCGATGCTGCTGGCCAAAACGGTGCTCCCCCACATGCGCGAAGCGGGCGGTGGCCGCATCGTGAACATCGCCTCCTGGTGGGGCTACAGCGGCCACGCGTTCTTCGCCGCCTACTGCGCGTCGAAGGCCGCGGTGCGGATGCTCTCCCAGGCGATGGCTGAGGAGGAGGCGGACAACGGAATCACCGTCAACTGTGTCGCACCGGGCAACGTCGACACCGACATGCACCGAACGGCGCTGCGAACCGAGGCGGAGAGCCGCGGCGTGACTTTCGATGAGCTGAAGAAGATCGAGTGGGACAAGATCCCCCTCAAGCATGCGTGCCCACCGGAGGACATCGCCAACAGCGTCGCCTTTTTGGCCTCGGAGGATGCTCGTTACATCACGGGTGCATCGCTCGACGTCAACGGCGGAGTGATGTTCCGCTGACGGTCCGCGGGGGCGCGGCTTGAGCGCTCAGCGGAGGACACAGGTGGAGCTTTCCCGCTACGAGCTTGTTGTCGGCGGGCGCCGGCTGCCCGCGACGGCAGGTCGCCGGTACGAGACACTCGACCCGTACACCGGCTCGGCCTGGGCGGAGGTCCCGGACAGCTCGCCGGCCGATGTGGACGGCGCCGTGGAGGCCGCGAGGACCGCGCTCGACGGAGACTGGGGGCATCTGACGGGGTTCGAGCGAGCCGCGCTGATGCGGCGCCTGGCCCTGCTGATCGAGCGCGATGCCGAACGCCTCGCCGAGGTCGAGACCCGCGACAACGGCAAGCTGCTTCGCGAGATGCGGGGCCAGACGGCCTACCTGCCCGGCGTGGTTCAACTACTTCGCAGGGCTCGCCGACAAGTTGGAGGGCGAGGTCATACCGTCCGACCGCCCGAACTTCCTCACCTACACGCGACACGAGCCCGTGGGGGTCGTCGGGGCGATCGTGCCCTGGAACTCCCCGCTTCTGCTGCTGACGTGGAAGCTCGCCCCGGGGCTCGCGGCCGGCTGCACGTTCGTGGTCAAGCCCTCGGACCACACACCGGTCTCGGCACTGGAGCTGGCCGGCCTCTTCGTGGAGGCTGGCTTTCCACCCGGCGTGGTAAACGTGATCACCGGTCAGGGGCCGGAGCTCGGCGAGGCGCTCGTGAAGCACCCTGGGATTGACAAGGTGGCGTTCACCGGCTCGGAGGCGGTGGGGGTGCGGGTCGCTCAGGGCGCCGCCGCCAGGGTGGCGCGCACCACATTGGAGCTGGGTGGGAAGTCGGCTCAGCTCGTATTCGACGACGCCGACCTCGAGGCGGCCGTCAACGGGGTGGTGGCCGGGATCTTCGCCGCATCCGGGCAGACCTGTGTGGCGGGCTCACGCGTGCTCGTCCAGTGAGGCCGTCCACGAGGAGCTGCTTTCTGCCCTCGCCGAACGGGCCGGCTCGATTGTGCTGGGCGATCCTCACGACCCGGCCACCGAGATGGGACCACTGGCCAACGACCGGCAGCTCCAGACGGTGCTGGGCTTCGTGGAACGTGCGGTGGCGGAGGGTGCGGAGGTGGTCTCCGGCGGGGAGCGCCGCGACGGGCTCTTCGTGGAGCCGACGATCCTGACCCGCGTAGAACCTTCGATGGAGGTCGCCCGCGAGGAGATATTCGGGCCGGTGCTCGCCGTCATGCCCTTCAGCTCGGAGCCGGAGGCGGTCGCCCTTGCGAACGACAGCCGTCACGGTCTGGCGGCCGGTGTCTGGACGCGGGACATCGGACGTGCCCACCGCGTGGCGCACGCCCTGCAGGCGGGCACGGTCTGGGTCAACGCGTACCGCGCGGTGGCGCCGAACGTTCCCTTTGGAGGCTTCGGCGCCAGCGGCTTCGGCCGCGAGAACGGGCTCGAAGCGGTCCGGGAGTACACCGAGACAAAGGCGATCTGGGTCGAGCTCTCAGGCGAGACTCGGGATCCCTTCCGGTTGGGATGAGAGCGACCATGCGATTGGAGGAGTAATGGGTTTGCCGACGTTTGGGTCGATGGGGGTTGATTGGGAGCAGCGGGTGCGGTTCGACCGGTTGCGGGAGCAGCGGTTGGCCCGGATCGCGTCGTTGTTGGCCGGGTCGGAGTTGGGGGCGTTGTTGTGTTTTGACATGGTCAACATCCGGTACATCACGGCCACCCATATCGGCACCTGGGCCCAGGACAAGCTCAACCGCTTCTGTCTGTTGCCCCAAGGGGATTTGCCGATCATGTGGGACTTCGGGTCGGCGGCCCGCCACCACCAGCTCTACAACCCGTGGCTGGGCGAGGGACGCTCGCGGGCGGGGATCGCCACCATGCGCGGCGCCATGTCCCCCAGTCGCGGGCGGGCCGAGGACGTGGCCCGCAAGATCCGCATAGAGCTCGAGCAGCGGGGTTTGTTGTCCGAGCCGGTGGGGGTGGATGCGGTCGAGCCGGCGGTGATGTTTGCGCTGCAGGCCGAAGGGGTGCAGGTGGTGGACGGCCAGCAGTTGATGCAGCAGGCCCGGATGATCAAGACCGAGGACGAGATCACGCTGCTTAACACGGCCTGCATGATGGTCGACGCCGCCTACGAACACTTGTATGGGCCAGTGCGCCCGGCCTTCAGGGAAAACGACTGCGTCGCGCTGGTCAACAAGGTGCTGTACGAGATGGGCTCCGAGTTCGTCGAAGGCGTCAACGCGATATCGGGGGAGCGTTGCAGCCCCCACCCCCACGTCTACACCGACCGCGCCCTCAGACCGGGAGACCCCGCCCTACTTCGACATCCTGCACAGCTTCAACGGCTACCGCACCTGCTACTACCGCACGTTTGCCGTCGGCAGCGCCTCCCGGGCGCTGGTCGACGCCTACAACGCTACCGCTACTACCTCGACGCCGCCATCAACCTGATCCGCCCCGGCGTCACCACCGCCGAAGTCGCCGCCCTCTGGCCCAAAGCCCAAGACTTCGGGTTCCCCAACGAAGAAGCCGCCTTCGCGCTCCAATTCGGCCACGGCGTCGGCCTGGCCGTCTCGGGAGAAACCCATCATCAGCCGGCTCGTCTCGCTCGACCACCCCGAACAAATCCAAGAGGGCATGGTCTTCGCCCTCGAAACCTTCTGGCCCGCCACCGACGGCTGGTCGCCGCCCGCATCGAAGAACAACTCGTGGTCACCAACACCGGCAGCGAGATCATCACCCGCTTCCCCGCCGAAGACCTCCTCATAGCCGGCAAGCCCTACTACACCACCGGCGGCACCCTCCCCCTCGAACGCGACATCAGAACAACCTCAACACCGACCTGGACCCCACCACCCAGGAGGCCACCCCAAGCAACGGACGCCCAAGCCCCGACACCGGCGCCCGAGCCCTGCGCTGACAGCGGCCCGGGCGGCGCGGCCGGCGCGCGCCCGAGGAGGGAGGCAAGCGCTGCCGACCGCCGCCGCATATGCGCCGCGTGAGCGCATTGGGTCCGCGCTACCGGGCACACCCCCACCCGTGGGGGACCCGGTGACGTCTCAAGCCTGTTCTTCGTCCTGCCGCACGTAGCCGGCCTCGTCGAGGCTGGACGCCCCGCCGTAGGTCCAGACCATCACCGTCTCGCCGTCCGAGGTGTTCTCGAAACCGTGCCATTCGTCCTGCGGGACGAAGACCACGTCTCCGGTGTTCTGTACGACGTCCTTATCACCGACCCGGGCGATGCCCGACCCCTTGACCAGGTACTGCGCCTCCTCGGCGCCAGGATGGCGATGGGGATAGTGCTTCGCTCCCGGCGGGAACACGGTGATCCCGAGCACGTGGTGCTGCGCCCCGACCGTCTTCTCGGTCACGATCCACTGCACGGCCATGTTGGCCCAGCCCGTGTCGGCGGTCAGTGACTCGTCCGCCCTCACCTCGTCGACGACGATCTTGTACTGGTGGTCGTCCACGGTTTCGATCTCCGGCATCGCTCCTCCTTGGTGTCGCTGGTAACGGTCGCCCTAACGTCATTTCGAGGCCAGGAAACCCCCATCGACGGAAGGACCGCCCGTGATCCACCCGGCGTCGTCCGAGGCCAGGAAAGCGGCGGCGGCCCCGATGTCCGCGGTGGTCCCGAGCTCGGGCCAGGGATGGATCTCCTTCACGCGAGCGAGGCCGTCGGATGTCTCGAGTAGCTCACGGTTCATCGCGGTGGGGAAGTAGCCCGGCGCGATGGCGTTGACATTTATCGCCAGCGGCGCACACTCGACCGCCAGCGCCAGCGTGAGGTTGTGCACGGCCCCTTTCGCCGCCGAATAGGAGCCGAGGTCGGCCTGGCCGACGGCGCCGGCTACCGATCCGATATTGACGATCCGGCCACGCGCACGGCCCTGTGGTTCCTGCTGGCGCATCTGGCGGATCGCTCCTTGCATCCGAACCACAGGCCCTTGAGGTTGATATCCAACTGCTTGTCCCACGTCTCCTCGGCCTCTTCGACGATCAGAAGGACCCGAGCGACGCCCGCGTTGTTGACGAAGATGTCCAGTCGCCCGAACGCCGTCACGGCCCGATCGACGACGGCGTCGACTTCCGGTGAGCGGGTTACGTCGGCCTTCAGGTACTCGGCCTGGCCTCCCTCCCGGCGGATGAGATCATGGGTGTCGACCTCGATCTCCTCGTCGTAGCCGCCCGGAAGGGCCGACTCGCGCAGGTCGGAGCAGACGACCGCCGCTCCTTCCTCGGCGAGCCGGAGGGCGATCGCGCGCCCGTGACCCGAGCTTGAACCGGTCACCGCCGCAACCTTCCCGGTCAATCCTCGCATCCGGTCCCTCAGCTCCCGCTGGAAGCAGGCATCGGCTCAGCATCGCCTGCGTCGGTGGTTGAGCCAGGAGCAGCGGCGGCCACGAGATCGGCGCCGCGTACGTAGACCCTCCCGCCACGAGAAGCTCCTCGGCAGGAAACTTCGTGAGGACCCGGTGACCGTCGGAGGTGACCAGAACCTCCTCCTCGATACGCGCAGCAGAGACGCCATCGGAGGCGGGGCAATCGTCTCGAGCGCAAAGACTTGACCCTCCTGGATCTCCACCGGATTGTCGAACGAGTGGAGACGGGAGATCATCGGCGACTCGTATAGGCCCACGCCGAGCCCGTGGCCGAACTGGAGGCCGAAACAGGACTTGCTGCACTCTCGAAGCCGAGCGATTCGGCGGTCGGCCACACCTTGGCGATCTCGTCGGTGGTCTGCCCGGGGCGTACCAGGTCCATCGCCAGCTCCACCCACTCGCGGCACTGCCTGTAGGCGTCCAGCTGCGCCTGGTTCGCCCCGCCCACGCTGAAGCGGGCGCGTGGTGATCGCAGGTGCGATACCCCATGAACGAGTGGATGATGTCGAAGAAAGCCATGTCGCCCGGGCGCAGCAGACGGTCGGAGAAGACGTGCGGATGCGGGTTGCTGCGGGGACCGGACACCGCGTTGATCGCCTCAACCTGCTCGAGCCGAGTTCGAAGAGCAGGCGCTGGGCCTGGGCGACGATCTGGTTCTCGGTGATGCCCGGGCGCAGAAGCTGGAAGATCTCCTCGTAGACCGCGTCGACGATGGCCGCCGCATGCTCGAGCAACGCGATTTCCTCCGGCGTCTTTTTCTCGCGCGCCCTCAGCATCACGCGCGAACCGTCGGTGGTGGTGAGCCCGGCTCGGTGAGAGCCTCCAGCGCCACCATGTCGGTCATGTCGATGCCGAGCGGTTCGCGCTCCAGCCCGCGCTCCGCAGCTCGCCTGCGATCCGGTTCCCGAGCAGATGGGGATTCCCGTCTCGTCGGGCATCGCGCTCAGCATTGGGGTCACGCCGGCCTGAAACGAGGACTCCGGCAGCCAGGAGGGCGCGTAGAGCCGGTGGTGCTTGGCCGCCGACCCGAAGTCCCACAGGATCGGATCCGACCGCGCGGCAGAAGTGCGTAGCGCGCGTTCTTGTCCCGCGCCCACTCGCCGATGTGCGTGCTCGTGACGTAGCGGATGTTGTAGGGGTCGAAGAGAAGCAGCGCTCCAAGGTCGGACTGGTCGAGCGCCGCCTTCGCCCGAGCGAGCCGATCCTGACGCAACTTGGGGAAATCGATCCGCTGCTCCCAGTCGACGCCCATGGTGGCGCCCGGTGATGCGATGTTCGTCACGGCTGCTCCCTGGCGGCGTTGCGTCACCGGGTGACAGCCGCGATCCCCTTCATGTCGGCGGCGATTCACGTCCATGCTGGCCAGTTGCCTCTCGACACCTGCTGAATCGGAACATATGTCGAACATCCTTTGACAGTTGGTCTACGGGGGCCGATACTCCGGTCTCCACCCAGAAGGCATCCGGAGGGACGAGGAGAGGGGAGCCAGACCGTACTTCGACGAGAATCGCCCGCTGGTCGCGGGTCAACCCCCTGATGATGGTGCTGGCGTTCACGCTGGCCGCTGCGATGACGCTCGCCGCGTGCGGCGGCGACGACGACGGAGGTGGTGGCGGCGGCGGAGGCGGAGACGGGGGCGGCGGAAGCCTCGACCTCGGCCTCTCAATTCCGTTCCTGTCCACTCCGTTCTTCGTGGTGATGACCGACCAGGTCGAGGCCGAGACCGAGGCCGCAGGTATCGAGATGCTCGAGCCCACCAATGCCGATCAGGACTCCGGCCAGCAGATCACCGATGTCCGCACCCTCGTCGACCAGGGCGCCACGGGCATCCTTGCCGGGCTGGTAGATGCCGGCGCCATCGGACCTGCGCTGGACTACGCCGAGAGCCAGGACGTCCCGGTCGTCGTCGTCGACGACAAGCCGTCGCAGGGCAAGGTCTTCATGACCGTGCCGGCCGACAACGCCGGCATGGGCGCTCAGGCCTGTGAGGTGATGGGCAAGGATCTCAAGGGCAAGGGCACGGTGCTGTCGCTTCAGGGAGAGCTGGCCGCCACCAACGGCCGCGACCGCACGGACGGCTTCAACGAGTGCATGGCGGACAAGTACCCCGACATCAAGATCATCGAGCGGCCCACCAAGTGGCAGACACCGCTCGCGGCCAACCAGGCCCAGACCGTCGTGACGTCGACTCCGGATCTGAACGGCATCTACATGCAGGACGACTCGGTCATGCTGTCCGCGGTGCTCCAGGTGCTCAAGCGGGCCGGCAAGGACGCCAAGGTCGGCGAGCCGGGACGCCTCGACTTCGGTGAGCATCGACGGCACGCCGCCCGGCGCTCGACGCGATTCGCAGCGAGCTCGATGCGTCGATCTCGCAGCCGCTTGACCTGTACTCGAAGTACGGCGTCGAGTACCTCCAGGCCGCGACCGAGGGCGAGACCTTCAAGCCCGGGCCATCCACGCACGACAGCGAGATCGTCAAGGACGAGAACGGCAACCTGATCGATCTTTGCCCTCCCCGACCGTGACGAAGGAGAACGTGGACGACAAGTCGCTGTGGGGCAACGATCCGGCGGCCAGTCAGTAGGGAGCGCGGTCAGGCAGCGGGGCAACGGGTTGCGAAGGAGGGGGATGGCCGGCGAAGGCACAGATGAGGCGGCGGCTGAAGCCAGTGGCGAGCCCGTGGCCGAGGCGGTCTCGGTCTCCAAACGATTCGGCCCGACGCGGGCACTCGAGGACGTATCCCTCTCGGTCGTCCCGCGGGAGCTCCATGGCCTGGTCGGCCGAACAGGAGCCGGCAAGTCCACGCTGGTCAAGCCATCCTCACCGGGCTGTACCGGCCCGATGCGGGCTCTGTGAAGTTCGGCGGTGAGGCAGCGCCACCGCCGACCGCCCGCGATGCCTGGCTCGAGAGGGTGGCGTGCGTGTACCAGCAGCCGACCAAGTACGTCCCGGCCCTCACCGTGGCGGAGAACCTGTTCCTCAACGTGGTGCCGGGTGGCAGGCTGGTGAACTGGAAGCTGCTCTACCGCCGGGCCGAAGAGGAACTTGAAGCCTGGGACATCAAGCTGAAGCCTGACCAGGAAACCGCCGAGCTCAACGTTGCGGGCGCGGCGTCAGCTGGTGGAGATCGTACGAGCGTTACGGCGAGGCAGCCGGTTCATCATCCTCGACGAGCCGACCGCCCAGCTGGACGCTCATGCGATCGAACGGCTGTTCACGAAGATCAGGCAGCTGCAGGAGCAGGGTGTGTGCTTCCTGTTCATCTCCCACCACCTGGAGGAGATCTACGAGCTGTGCGAGACCGTCACTGTCCTGCGTGACGGCGAGCTGGTCCTCACCTGCCCGGTGGATGAGGTGTCGCAGGAGAGGCTGATCACGGCCATGGTCGGCGAGGAGACGATGGCGCAGGAGGCCCAGGCGATGAAGGAGACTGCGGACGCGGTCAGGGATGAGGTGGTCCTCAAAGTCGAGGACCTCGAGGTCGAGGGGCTCGTCGACGGAGTCTCGCTCTCGGTGAGAGAGGGCGAGTGTGTCGGCCTCGCCGGCCAGGCCTCCTCAGGAAAGTCAGCGGTCGGCGATGCGATCGTCGGGCTCCTCCCCGCCGCCTCCGGGTCGGTGATCGTCGGCGACGAGCCGGTCGGCTCCGGCACGGTTCCCGACCGAATCGCCAAGGGCGTCGGCTATTTGCCGGAGGACCGCCACGAACGCGGCCTCATCCCGTTCATGAGCGTGGAGGAGAACTCGACGATGTCGATCCTCGGTCGGCTTTCGCGCGGTTTCGGGCTCGTCAACCGGCGGGAGCGGCGGCGGAGATCAGACGAGCTCATCGACTCGCTGGAGATCAAGGCCTCGTCGCCTGATCAACTCGTCTCGGAGCTCAGCGGCGGCAACCAGCAGAAGACCGTGATGGGACGCGCGCTCGCCTCCGACCCGCGCGTGCTCGTTCTGATCCGCCCCACCGCCGGCGTGGACATCGCCTCGAAAGAGGCCCTCTATGGGGTTGTTCGGCGTGCCTGCGCCGAGGGCACCGGTGCGCTGCTGATCTCCGACGAGGTGGATGAGCTGGCGGTGTGCGACCGCGTCTTGGTCATGTTCCGCGGGCGGATCACCCACGAGTTCCCACGGGACACCGACGAACGCGAACTTGTAGCAGCGATGGAAGGAGTTGAAGAACAGCATGGCTGAGACCGTCGCCCGACCGGGGCAAGGGGCCGAGGAGACGGCTCGACCGGGGCTCGGGCGCCGCGCCTTCAACCTGTGGAGCGGGTTCGCGGGCGACCTCGCGCTCCTCCCGGTGCTCGTGGCCGCCGTGATCGTGGGCGCTATCAGCAGCCCGATCTTCCTCACTGAGAACAACATCCTCAACGTGCTCCAGCAGTCGTCGGAGCTGTCGGTGGTGGTGGTCGGCCTCTCGGTCATTCTGATCGCCGGCAAGTTCGACCTCTCGCTCGAGTCGACGTTCGGGCTGGCGCCGATGGTGGCCGCGTATCTGATCACGGCCGAGTCACTCGGTGGCTCGGGCGTGGGACTGAATCCCTACCTGGGCATCCTGGTGGTCATCGCGATCGGGGCGATCGTTGGAGTCGTGAACGCCATGCTGGTCGTCAAGCTCGGGCTCAACGCGTTCATCGTGACCTTGGCGATGCTGATCCTGTTACGAGGTCTGACGCTTGGCATCACCTCGGGAACAACGCTGTACAACTTCCCGGAGCCGTTCACCTATCTCGGTACCGCCGAGTGGGTAGGGATCCCGGTGGCGGTTATCTTCGCCGGGCTGGTCTTCCTGGTGGTCGGCCTCTTTCTGCGCTACCACCGTGTCGGACGCGCGATCTACGCGATCGGAGGGAACCCAGACGCCGCCGCCGCCGCGGGTATCCGCGTCGACCGGGTCATGATTGGTGTCTTCATCGTCGGGAGCATCCTGGCCGCTATCGCGGGCCTCATGCTCACCGGCCGGATCGCTTCGACCACCGCGAACCAGGGCCAGAACCTGATCTTCACCGCGTTCGCGGCCGCAGTCATCGGCGGAATCAGCTTGGACGGCGGCCGCGGGCGCATCCTCGGCGCGCTCACCGGTGTGCTGCTGCTCGCCGTTCTCTCCAACATCCTGACGCTGAACGAGGTCGCATCGTTCTGGATCGACGCCTGTTACGGCGCGATCATCGTGATCGCATTGATCATCACCCGGTTCACCTCGGGGCGAGGTGCCTCGGAGACATGAGATAGGAGGAGTGCACCGTGGACGTACGCAACGCCAACATCGAGCCGACGGTCGAGCACGGGGGCAGCTGCCTGAGCTACTTCATGATCCCGAAGGAGGCGGTACGGGACGAGACGATGGGCTCCTACCTCGAGTTCATAGATGAATTCGAGCTCAAGCCCGGGGCACGCCTGGCGCCCCACTACCACGACACATACGAGTACTACTACCTGCTCTCCGGGGAGGCGATCATGCAGATCGAGAAGGAGCAGCAGCGGGTCAGTGCCGGTGATCTCGTCTGCATCCCGCGCAATGCGGTCCACTCGATCTGGCCGGCCGACGACGACGAGGGATTCCGCGGGCTGGCGTTCGCGGTGAGCTTCCAGCCTCCGGGAAGCACCTACACCGACGCCGAGCTGCCCGAACCCGAAGTCGTCGCATCCTGACTCCAGCGAGCTCGGAGGGGCCCGTGTCTGAAGTCACCGCAGTCATCGTGGGGGATGCCCCACGAGGCGTGACCGTGGAAACCCGGGAGGTTGCTGCTCCCGGGCCCGGTGAGGTGGTGGTGGAAACCCAGGCCGTCGGAATCTGCGCCTCCGACCTCGAGTTGGTCGACGGCTACCTCGACAGCTGGATGGAGGTCACGTACCCCGTCGTGATGGGTCACGAGTGGAGCGGGGACGTCGTGGACGTCGGGCCGGACGTGGCGAACGTGGCACCCGGGGATCGCGTCACCGGCTGCAACGATCTCGGGAGCAACCGCTGGTTCGGGTTGACCCATCACGGCGCGGCTGCCGAGCGCTTCCTCGTCCCGGCCGAACTCCTCCACCGGCTTCCCGACTCCATGAGCTATGCGCTGGGAGCTTTGGTTGAGCCGTTTGCGTGTGCGTACCAGGGGCTGACGGCGATCGGGGGCGCCGATGCGAGTGACTCCGCGATCATCATCGGAGGCGGCACCATCGGCCAGTGCGTGCTGGCCGCAGTCAAGGCGATGGGAGCCCGCACGATGGTGTCGGAGCCCACGCCCGAGCGGCGTGAGTTCGCGACGCGGATGGGCGCAGATGCTGTGCTCGACCCCACCGCCACCAACGACCTGGCCGAGGCTGCGCGCGAGTTCACCGAGGGGCGCGGGGCGGATCTCGTGGTGGAGGCTTCGGGCGTCGCTCCGGGCCTGGCCTCAGCGTTCGATTTCGTGGGCTTCGAGGGCCGGATCCTCTTCCTGGGGCTCTGCCCGGAGCCGAGCATTTCCGCCGGGATCAAGTACATCCAGGAGAAGAACCTCACAATCCGCGGCTCTACGGGAGCCCCGCCTGAGATTTTTCCGCCGGCACTTCGCTTCGTCGACAACAGCGGCCTCGACCTCACCCCGCTCGTCACCACCAGCTACCCCTTTGACGAGGCGCCGGAGGCGTTCGACGCGGCTCGCAGCTCGGTCACGGACATCAAGATCCACATGAAGCCTGCCTAGGCGCGTACGAAGGAGCTGGTCTGCAACTCGGCGTTGACATCCCCAACGAGGGCGACCTGCCCCTCGAGCTTGGAATCACCAGCATGGCGGTCGCGGCGGAGGAGGCCGGCGCCGACTCGCTGTGGACCAACGACCACCTCGTCATGGTCGACCACCCCGACTCGCGCTACCCCTATACGCCGGACGGGCGGATCCCCTGGAACATGGAGCGCAAGTTCTTCGACACCATGACGAGCTGTGCGTTCATCGCGGCGGTGACCGAGCGCTGCCGACTCGGTACCGACGTCTTGATCCTGCCGCAGCGAAACACGCTCGAGCTGGCGAAGGCTGCCGCGTGCATCGACGTACTCAGCGGCGGCCGATTCGTGTTGGGCGTCGGGCTGGGGTGGTTCCAGAAGGAAATGGAGGCCTTGGGTTACTCCTTCACCAGACGCGGCAAGCGGGCCGACGAGATGATCGAGGTGCTTCGCCGCTGCTGGACGGGCAGGCCGGATCCCTACGAAGGCGAGGAGATCCGGCTTTCCGAAGGGGTCGTCATGGAACCGCGTCCGGCCCAACCCGCTGGCGTGCCGATTTTGGTCGGGGGCTCCTCACCGCCCGCCTACCGCCGGGCGGCACGCCTGGGCGACGGCTGGATCGGCGTGTGCAACCTGGAGCCCGAGGAGCTTCGCGAAGTAGCGGAAGCGCTCATCACGATCGACCAGGAGCGCGCGTCGGTCGGACGCCAAGACCTGCCCTTCAGGCGGGTGCTGAAGCTACACACGCCTCTCGAGCACGCCGACCGGCTTCCCGATGCACTCCGGGGGCTCGGCCGGCTCGGTCCCGGTTTCGACGAGGTCATCATCCAGCCGTTCTGGACGTCGCTTGATCAAGGCGTGGAGTTCATCCGAGCGAGCCAGTCGGTCCTGCGTGAGAACGCGGAGGTGGCGTGAGCGGCGGGCCCTACTGAACCGTGTAGCCACCGTCGACGACGAGCTCGGCTCCCGTCACGAAGCTCGACTCGTCGCAGGCCAGAAAGAGCGCGCCGTAGGCCAGCTCGCGCGGGTCGGCGAGCCGCTTCATTGGAGTCGCTTCCACCACACCCGCTGTGATGTCCGCGTCCTGGGCGGCGATCATCGGGGTGTCGACGATCCCGGGATGAAGCGAGTTCACCCGGATTCCGTCCCCCACGTACGACAGAGCCGCGTTCTTGGACATGAGTCGCACCGCGCCCTTGCTCGCCTGATAGGCGGAGACCCCGCCGGCGCCTGCGATTCCCCAGATCGACGAGACGTTCACGATCGATCCGCCACCCTTGTCCTGCATCACCGGAACGACGGTGCGCATCCCCAGGAAGGTGCCCGTCTGGTTGACGGCCACGACGTGGTTCCAGTCGTCGAGGGATATGGAATGGAGCGGTTCGTAGGAGCCCACCAGCCCCGCGTTGTTCATCAGGACGTCGATTCGCCCGTGCCGGTCGACCAGACCGTTGACCACCCGCTCCCAATCCCCCGCGTCCGTCACGTCGAGGTGCTCGGTGGAGATGCTCTCGTTGTCGAAGGGGTCAGACTCCGACACGTCGGCGACAACCACTGTTGCCCCCTCCTCGGCGAAGAGCTCGGCGCAGGCGCGTCCGATGCCCTGACCGCCGCCCGTGACCAGCACGACTTTGTCCCGCAGCCTCATGTCCGTCCTCCCCGCAGCCTCCAAGAGCAGTGCAGCCCGAATCCTTCCACCTGCCTGACGCTGCGTCAAGCTGCACTGAACGCTAACGTTAACTATTAAGCGACGAGCTACGGCCCGGGAGGTGGCGATGAGATTCGAGGGCAAGGTGGTTCTGCTCATGGGACCCGCGACCGGCGTGGGCCAGCAGGTGCGCTGACCGGGCGCTCCGCCCCCGGTTCGGACTCCGTGACCCGCCTCAATCGTGGCGTTGTCGCCGGCTGCGCGCTCGGGGTGGCGGCCGGCTGGAACTTCGGCAGCGTCGGTGCGATCGCATCGGAGCTGTCGCGCTCGTACGGCGTGACGCTCACCACCATCGGGCTGCTGACCACGGCGCTCGTGGTCACACACGTGGCCATTCAGATTCCAGCCGGCCGGGCCAGCGACCGCTTTGGTGCAGCGCGCACTGGCACAGTGGCACTGGTCGTGATCGCGGCCGGCAACGGCCTCGCGCTTGCAGGGCCCGAGCCCTGGCTGGCCTTGAGCGCGCGTGCAGTCGTTGGCGTCGGTACAGGACTCGCGTTCATCTCGGGAAGCGCCCTGGTCCGAGAATCGGGCGGATCTCCGGTGGCGCAGGGCGTGTTCGGTGGCGTCTCACTGGCGCCGGGCGGTCTCGCGATCGCTGTGGTTCCTCAGCTCGAGAGCGTCGTTGGCTGGCGGGCCCCATACGTCGGAGCGTTGGCGATCGCGACTGCCGCGCTGGTGCTCCTGACGGCCTCGCGGTCGGCCGACGAGCTACCGGCGACGCGGGCCGTCAGGTCGCGCGCACCCGCCGGCGTCATAGGAGACCGCCAGCTCTACCGTCTGGCCGTGTTGTACGCCGCGTCGTACGGCCTGGGTCTGGTTCTCGCCAACTGGGTCGTCGAGCTGCTGCAGCGACACACCACCCTGGAGACGGGGGCTGCCGGCGCAGTGGGGGCCTTCACGTTGCTGCTCGTGGTGGTGTCGCGGCCGTTCGGCGGCTGGATCTTGCGATCGCACCCTCGGCGCGTACGGCCCGCAATCGTGCTGAGCGTGGTGGCCGGCGCGATGGGGACGGTCGCGCTCGTCGCCGCGGGCCCGGTCTGGCTCGCAGTGATTGGCAGTGCTCTCGTCGGGTTGGGCGCAGGTATCCCCTTTTCCCCCGCCTTCACCGGGGCCGCGGTCCTTCGGCCCGATGCGCCCGCCGCGTCGGTCGGCTTCATCAACTCGGCTGCCAACTTCGTCGTCCTGGTTGGCACGCCGCTGGTCGGGCTGACCTTCTCGTTGGGCGGTGAAGGCCAGGTGGGCTTCGTCGTCATCGCGGCCCTGTGGCTTGCGGCACTGGCCGTCGTGCCGAGCCGGCGGGAGCTCGGCGTGGAGGTCGCGGTCCGCTGAGCTCTGCGCCGCTGAGAGACCCGCTAGTGGGCGGCCAGCAGCCGGTCGGTGGGAGTCGTCGTGGTGGCGGCGAGCTCGAGCAGGAGGGAGAGGTTCGCGGGGTCGGGGGCCAGCTCGCCGCGTTCGATCCGGTGGGCCAGCTCGACCACCGCGGCGTTCGCGGGAGCGCTACCGCCCAACCCGGTCTGCTCGGCGACCACCAGCCCGTTGATGTCGTCCACCTCGCTGTGGCGGCCCTTGATCCAGTCCTGCAGGATGGTGGTCTTGGTCTTGGGCAGGACGAACCCGGCCAGCAGCGTGTCCAGCAGCGTCTCGACCACCGACTCCGGCCGGGCGACGTCGCCGGCGGTCAGCCCGAAGATCGGCAACACCGGGTGGCCCAGGGCAGCCCCGGTGTCCAGCGCCTCCTGGCCGCAGCGCAGCATCAGCTCGCGCATCCCCGGCAGCGCCGTCGCCTCCAGCATCGGCAGCCCGACGATCGCGGTGGTGACGAGCGTGGTGCAGTTGCTTACGAGCTTCATCCACTTCGCCGCCCGGATCTCGTCCACCAGCTCCACCGACCCGGACCGCGCGAGCAGCTCAACCGCCTCGCCCTCGCGGCCGGCGGTGGCCGGGTCGATGCTGCCCACCGCGAACCACGACCGATCCGGGGGGGAATGGCGCTCCACCACGCCCGGCTCGAACATCATCGACGAGATCTCGATCACACACCCCAGCGTGCGCTCGGGGCCCATCACGTCCGCCACCACGTCGGTGGTCATCCCGTTCTGGACCCCCACCACCAAACCGTCCGGCTTCACGTAGGGCTCGATCAATTGGCAGGCCCAGCGCGTGTCATAGGCCTTCATCAACACCAGCACCACATCGAACCGCTCGGTGAGCGTGCACACCTCGCACAGGTCGAAGACGCGCACCGGCACCTGCAACGTCTCATCGGGCATCTCGACCCGCACGCCACCGGCACGCATCGCCCGCACATGCTCAGGCCACTGCTCGATCAGTACGACGTCGAGGCCGGCGCTGGTCAAGTCCGCACCGATCGACGCGCCGTTGGCGCCGCAGCCCAACACGGCGATCCTCATCTCAGCCTCTCCCGGTAACCCCGACCCACAGACCGGAGTCTACGAGTCGCGTCGACGCTCGTTCCCGTGCCGGTAGTTACCGGTCGCCTTGGCCAGCAGCAGCTGCCGCTCCTCCTCGCTTCCGGCCGCCCCAAGCCGGGCCACGAGTCGTTGGGCCTTCTCCCCTCCCACCACCGCGACCCGGCGACCGCCGCGGCTCACCAGCACCTGCCCGGACTTGGTGGTCCGGTGGCTGAAGGGATCGTCGTCGAGGCGGCTGCGGGCGTCGATCGGCATGTCGACCTCACATCCTGACGCCGGCGAGCGTTGTCGTGGCATGGCTGCCATCTCCGATCGCATCGATGCACTGGACTGGACCGCGCTGCGCGAGCAGCTCGACGAGAACGGGCATGCGTGCACCGACACCGTCCTCACAGACACCGAGGCCGACGACCTCGCCGCCCTGTTCGAGGACGGCCGCTTTCGCTCCACGATCGACATGGCCCGTCACCGCTTCGGCGACGGGCGCTATCGCTACTTCGACCACCCCTTGCCCGAGCCGATCGCGGAGGCTCGCGAGCGCTTCTACTCCCACCTGGCGCCGGTCGCCAACCACTGGGAGGAGCTGCTGGGCGGCGACCCGGGTGCCTACCCCGCCACCCACGCCGAGCTGCTCGAGCGCTGCGCCGCGGCGGGCCAGACCCGGCCCACGCCGCTGATGCTGCGCTACCGGGCCGGCGACTGGAACGCCCTGCACCAGGACCTCTACGGCGACGTGTTCTTCCCCTTCCAGGTCGTGACCGTGCTCTCCGAGCCGCGGCGTGACTTCACCGGCGGTCAGTTCGTTCTCACCGAACAGCGGCCGCGGGCTCAGAGCCGGGCCCACGTTCTGGAGCCGGCCCGCGGGAGCTTCGTGATCTTCCCCACCCGGCGCCGGCCGCAGGCGGGCAAGCGCGGTCATCACCAGGTGGGGCTGCGCCACGGCGTGAGCACGGTGCATTCCGGCTCGCGCACCGCGCTGGGCATCATCTTCCACGACGCCGCCTAGCCTCAGAACACGACGGTCCAGCCCTCCCGCTGAGCCTGGGCAGCCGTGTAGGACACCCCGGCCACCTTCAGGCCGCCGGCGTCCAGCACCGTGACGGCGCCGCCGCTGTTGCCGAGCTGGACACCGTCCGCCACGGGGACCAGCAGGGTGGCGCCGGCCGGGAGCGGCCCGGGCGGCAGCGGGCAGGACTGCTTCTGGCGATCGGCGATTTGCCAGCCGGTCAGGTCGACTGTCTCCGGCGAGGCGTTCAGGAGCAGCACGGTTTCGCCTTCGGGCGCGGGCCCCATGGGGTTCACCAGCGCCGCCAGGATCTGGACCACGGCAGGCTCGGCTCCGGGGGCCGGCACACCCTCGATGGCGTGGCCGGTCGTGTCGTCGGTGTGCCAGGCCTGGCTCTGGAAGGCCAGGAAGACCCCCACCCAGCGGGAAGCGGCCGGCAGGTGGAGGACCAGCCCGCCGTCCTGCCACACGCCGTCGTCACCCTGGAAGGAGCCGCTGTTGCCCTGGTTCATGTGGATGTCGTGCACCCCGTTGCCGGGCCGGAAGCCGAACACCTTGTCCTCGACGTCGGCCTCGGGTCCCCAGCGCTCCCCGAACGCGTACAGGCGGGCGCCCTCCTCCTCGATGGCGCGCCCGATGTAGTGATCCAGGAGATCGGCGAGGTCGTTGTCGGGGCCCGTGACGTCGGGAGGCAGCGGCCGCATCTGCGCCGGCTCGAAGAGGTTCGCGCGGATGTAGTCGAGGTTCGGACCGCCGGGCGCTGGGGCGAGCCGATGCCAGCCGGAGCTGAGCCCGTCGAGGAGCGGCGAGATGGGGTGGGACAGGTTGTCGTCGACGAGATAGAGAAGCTCCGACGGCGCCAGCTGGGACAGCACGTTCACCGCGATGCGGTAATCGGTGCCGTCGTCGTCGACCACGTGCACCTGATAGTGGGGGCTGTCGCGGGAGCCCTCGCGCCGGCTGGCGAGAGCTCGCCCGCATAAGACCCCGTACTCGCGGAGCGGCACGGCACCAACCCTACGGCAGAATCAGATGTGCGTCTCCAAACTCGTGCCAGCGGTAGCCGTGGTCGCGGGCGGCGGCGTACGAGCGGTCGAGCAGGTCGGCTCCCGCGGCCGCCTCGAGCAAATCCAGGTGCGAGGACTCGGGCTCGTGCCAGCCGGTCAGCAGCCCGTCCACCGCCCACAAACCGCGCTCCGGGCCGATCACCAGGCCGGTGGTGCCACCGCCGGCGCCGAGCCGACCGTCGGTGGTGGCCACCGTCTCCAGCGCCCGCACGACCGTGGTTCCCACCGCGACGAGCCGCCCGCCGCCGGCGCGCACCATGTTCGCGACGCGCGCGGTCGCGCGAGGCACGTGGTAACGCTCGGCGTACGGGACCTCTCCCCGCTCGAGTGACGACACTCCGGTGTGGAGGGTCACCGGCGCGATGAGGACGCCCTGGCCGACGAGCGAAGCTACCAACTCGCCGGTGAAGGGCCGCCCGGCGCTCGGCATCTCGGCGCTGCCCGCCTCGCGCGCGAACACCGTCTGGTAGGCCTCGATCGGCCACTCGCGGCCGGCGTGGTCGTAGCTGATCGGGCGACCGTGTCGCCGCAGATACGCCTGGGTCGGTTCGGGCAGCGAGAGCCTGGCCAGGCCGAGGCGCTCGCCATCTCCGCTCGGGGCGACCAGCTGCGCCGTTGCGCCCGCGGGCAGGTCAACCCGCGAGCCGATCGGCGGCGCGCCGTAGCGGCCGCGATCCGCCGTTCTCAGCTCAACAAGCCAGAGCTCGTCCGCGGCGGGGGTGGACAGCCGCAGCTCGACCGCTTGCCGGTCGACGCAACCCGGCAGCGCGGCGGGAAGGGTGGCCGAGGTGTTGACCACCAGCAGGTCGCCGGCCGCCAGGAAGCGGCCGAGCTCGGGGAAGCGGACGTGTTCGAGCGCGTCGCGGCCCCTCGAGGCGACCAGCAGCGCCACGTCGTCGCGGGAGCGCCCGTCGGCCTCGGGCGGCTCGCCGGCCGCCAGCGGCGGCGGTGCTGCCGCCGTGGTCATGGCACGGCTACCGCGACGTCACGGGCCTTGTAGCGGCCGCTGGGAAGCGAACCCTCGATGAGCGCGAGCAGCCCGGGCACGCTCTCCTCGGGGGGCGGCCGGTCGCTGATGTCCTCGCCCGGGAACGCGTCCTGGTGCATCCGCGTGCGCATGTCGCCTGGATCGACGCTGTAGACCCGCAGCCCGGGGTGCTCGGCGCCGAAGATCGCCGTCAGCTGTTCGAGCGCCGCCTTGGACGACCCGTACCCGCCCCAGCCCTCGTAGGCCTCGACGGCGGCGTCGGAGGTGACGTTGACGATCGCGGCGTCGGGCGCCAGGCGAGGCAGCACCAGCTGGGCCAGCGCCAGCGGCGCGAACAGATTCACCGCGAACACCCGCTCCAGCTCGGTCAGGGCATAGTCCGCCAGCGCGGGCTGCGGGCTGGGGCCGAGGAGGCTCGCGTTGTTGACCAGGAGGTGGATCGGCTCGCCTGCCGCCTGCACCAGGGCCCGGCGGTGCTCTGGATCGGCCACGTCGCCCGCGATCGCGACGACGCCCTCGAGCGTCGCGGTGGCCTGTTCCAGCCCGCTCCCGTCCCGGGCGTCGACCGTCAGCAGCCAGCCGTGCTCGGCCAAGGCGCGGGTGAGGGCCAGGCCGAGGCCGCGAGACGCTCCGGTGACGATGCCGGTGGGCACGGCCACGATGATGCACCCTCAAGTGCCCTTGAAGTCAAGGGCCGGTCCGTCGCGCGGGCTACGCCGCCTCGGCCGGGATGAGGATGCCCCGTCCCTGCAGCCGCCCGTTGTCGAGATCGCTCATGGCGTCGTTGATGGCCTCGAGCGGGTAGGTGCTCGTGTGCAGCGTCACCTGGCCTTGGGCGGTGAGGGTCATCAGATCCTGGAGGTCGACGTAGGTCCCGACCAGGTTGCCGATGAAGGAGATCTCGCGCGAGATCACGTCGATCGTCGGGATGTCGATGTTCTCCCCGTAGCCGATGACGTAGTAGAAGCCCCCGTCGCGGACCATCGCGATCCCGTCCTCGATGGCTCCTCGCTCGCCGACGAAGTCGATGATCGCCTCGGCCCCCAGGCCGTCGGTCATGTCCTTGACCGTGTCCACGTGGTCGCCGTCCACCGCGATCGTCTGGTGCGCGCCCATCTCCCGGGCCAGCGCCAGCGCGGGCTCCGACGGATCGACCACGATGATCTCGGCCGGTGTCATCGCCCGCAGGCACTGGATCCCGATGTGCCCGAGGCCTCCGGCCCCGATCACCACGGCCCGCGTGCCGGGGCCGAGGACCGGGATCGCCTTCTTCACCGCGTGGATGGCCGTGAGCCCGGCGTCGGCCAGCGCCGCGATGTCCTTGGGCTCGAGCGAGGGATCGAGCTTCACCACCGATCGCGCGCTGGTGAACAGGAACTCGGCGAAGCCTCCGTCGCGGTCGATGCCGGGAAAGGAGCCGTTGAGGCAGTGCATGTCGTCGCCGGCGCGACAGGGCCCGCACAGGCCGCAGGAGATGAAGGGATGGACGATCACCGTGTCGCCCACCTCGACGTTGGTCACCGCAGGGCCGACCTCGTGCACCCACCCGGCGTTCTCGTGCCCCGGCGTGTAGGGCAACTTCACGCCGGACTTCTCGGCCCACTGCCCCTCCTGGATGTGCAGGTCGGTTCGGCACAGGCCCGCCGCTCCGATCCGGACGACCACGTCGAGAGGACCGCTGGCAGCCGGCTCATCCACCTCGTCCAGCTTGAGCGCCTCGTGATACTCGTGCAGCCGTGCTGCTTTCATGCGGCCACCTCCTCGTCGTAGCGGACGGCCAGCAGCGAGCGGCAGATGCCGCCGTTGGCCTCCAGGCTGGTACGCACCAGCCGCGCGATGCGAAGCCAGCGTGCCAAGCCGGCCGGCTCGATCGGGGCACCATCCGGCAGCACGAACGCGGGTGCGTCCGGCTCGGCCGGCAGCCCGAGCTGGGTCCGCAGCTTCACGCAGCGCCGGCCGTTCTCGTCATCGGGCAGGTCGGCCACCCGCCGGGCCGTGACCTCCTCCGGGGTTGCCCCGCCGGCCAGCAGACGCTCGCACTCGGTCGACTGGCGGGCCACCAGCGCCTTGCGCCAGAACAGATCCCGCAACCCGTCCAGTCCACCCTCGGTCTCGCCCGGGAACGCCTCGGCGAACCCCTCCCCACGCCCCACGGCGGCGTTGATCTCCTGCCCGGTGTAATGGTCTTCCAACACCACGGTGGCCCGCCGGACCTCGGGGAGCCGGCGCACCGCCTCGCGCGCGTCGCTGGCCATCAAGAAGGCGAAGTTCGGGGCGCACTGCGGCGTCGGCAGCCGCAGCCGAACCTCGACATCCCCTTCCGGCGACACCTCGCAGGAGGTGACGAACCGAAGCTCGGTGATGGGCTCGTCCAACTCGGGGTCGTAGACCGTGCCCAGCGCGTCGAGCACGCCCGCGGCCGTCGTCACGCCGAGCCTTCGACCAGCTCGGCGTCCTCCTTCGCACCCGGGGCCCCGGCGTCGTCGGGCAGCTGGAGCTCCTCGGGCACGTCGACCCCGTACAGAGCCGCGGCGTTGAGGCCCATGATCTTCTTCTTCGACACCGTCGTGTACTCGGGATAGTCGGAGAACTCCGGGTCGCCAGGGTAGTCCCAGTCGACCATCCCCTCGACCTGCCACTTGGGCTCCCAGATGGCGTAGTCGCTGCCGAACAACATCTTGTCCTCGCCCACCCAGAACAACAGCTCACCCATGACCTTGGCGAAGAAACGGGGCCGTGCATGCATGAGGCCACCGATCACCACGGCCAGCCCGGCATAGACATTCGGCTCCTGCGTCGCCATGAAGCAGAAGTCCTCGATCCGCGGCAACCCTACGTGCTCGACCACGAAGTTCAGCTCACCGAAGTCGGTGGCCACGTGGTCGACGTCGGACACGTCGAAGGCGTCCTTGTCAAGGGGCCAGATCGTCGGGCCCTTGTGGACGTGGACGTTCTTGATGCCCAGTTCCAGGCAGAGCTCGAAGAACGGCACCGCCTCCGGGTCGGTCAGCTTCCAACCGCGCGAGCCGTTGTTCCACTCCGCCGTATAGAGCTTCACCCCCCTCAAGTCGTAGCGCTCGGCGTCCTCTCGCAGCTGCTCCAAGCCCGCCTCGCCGTCGCGCGGGTCCCAGCGCCCATTCACCAGCAGCCGGCCGGGATACTTCTCAGCCATCGACGCGTTGCCCTCGGCCGTGTTGAAGCCGTCGATATACCACTGCTTCAGATACGTCGACTGGAACACCCCCACGTCGACGTGGCCCTCCTCGAACACGTCCTTGACGAAGTCCTCCTCGGAGTACTTCTGGAACTTCTCAAGCGGCCAGTGCGTCTCGGGCGGGCCGAGCCCCATATACGCGTGAAAGCACTCGATCCAGCCCTTCGCGTACTCCTCCTGGCCCTCCACCCAGTTGGCCGGGCTCGCATCCCAGAAGTGGATGTGGCCATCCATCACGAAGTACTTCTCGCCGTCCTTCTCGTACACGGCTACCGACTCCTCTCTCCGCTGAGTCCCTCGGAGGGATCTTCCCCTAAACCGGGTCCTGTGGAAACCCCGGGAAGCGCCAGGACCACCTCATCCCCGGCCGACGAGGGGCATCTTGGTCGCCATCACCGTCATCGTCTGCACGTTGGCGTCCAACGGCAGGCCGGCCATGTAGACGACCGCCTCGGCAACGTGCTCGACGTCCATCGTCGGCTCTGCGGCGACCTCGCCATCGGCCTGAATGACGCCTCGGCTGATGCCCGCGGTCATTTCCGTCGTCGGCGTTGCCGATGTCTATCTGTCCACAGGCGATGTCGAACGGCCGGCCGTCGAGCGATGTCGACTTCGTCAGCCCGTGATGGCGTGCTTGGTCGCGGTGTAGGGCGCCGAGTTGGGTCGCGGAGCCTGCGCAGAGATGGATCCGTTGTTGATGATCCGTCCGCCTCTCGGTCGCTGCGCCTTCATCAGCAGAACCGCCTCTCGCGTGCACAGGAAGGGCACCCGTGAGGTTCACGCTCTACCACCGTGTTCCACTGGTCGACGCTGAGCTCCTCGATCGGGGCGGAGGTCCCGAACACCCCGGCGTTGTTGAACAGCAGGTCGACGCGCCCGAACGTCTCCCGGGTGCGCTCGAAGAGCCGCTCGACCGACGCGGGATCGGCGACGTCGGTCGGCACGACGAGAGATTGCCGGCCCGTGGACGCGCCCAGCTCGGCCACCTCCTCGAGCAGACCCTGGCGGCGCCCGGCGAGGACCACATGGAAGCCCGCTCGGAGCAGGCCCAGGGCGGCAGCCCGGCCCACTCCGGTCCCCGCGCCGGTGACGACCGCGATCCGGTCGGATTCGTTGGGAGGTTTATCGCCGCCAGAGCTGCGGCGCGATCGTGTTGCAATCCGTCGTTCCCGTAGTCACCGCGCGCCACATGCAGGCCAAGGCGCTCGACAGCGACGCGGGCGAGATCGTGCTCGACCTTGAGGATGCCGTGGCGCTAGACGGCAAGGCTGCTGCCCGGGAGCAGATCGCGGCCACCCTCGGGCGCCCCGAATGGGAGCGACCGGGCCGTCGCCGTGCGCGTGAACGCGGGTGATCCGGCCACCAGCCCAGCGACCTCGAGATGTGCCGCGAGGTCGGGCTCGAGGCGCTGACCGTCGTGGTGCCCAAGGTCGA
>CAVZAZ010000010.1:0-52628 GCA_963773355.1 uncultured Actinomycetota bacterium
GCGCTCGTAGGCGGTGACGCCGGTGTAGTGGTGGCCGCCGAGCGACACCGGGCCGGCCGCGATCTTGTCGGCCTCGACGGACTCGTCCCACTCCGGAGCCGAGCCCGGACCGGGAATCACCACCTGCCAGGCGGACACCTGGGTCGCGCCGGGAACCTCGCGCAACACTCGCTTCGCCAGCGGCGAGAGCTCGGTAGGGGCGGGGGCAGCCGACTGACCCGCGGGTGGGACGTCCCTTCCCGTCTCGCCGCCGGTGCGGAAGGTGCCGACGCCGTACCCGAGGCCGGTGACCGCCGCGACCGCCAGGGCCGTGGCAAGGGCCAGGCCGGCCCGCCGGGCGCGGCGTCGGCGGGTCCCGAGTCGGTGGATCCGGTCGAGGTCGGGGGTGCCGAGCAGATCCGGCGCGGTGGGCCCGGCCAGGGTCCGCTCGAGGTCGCTGATGCTGGTGTTCATGGCTGTCCCTTCGTGGTCTCGAGTGCGTCGATCGCGAGGGCGGACACGCGAAGCTTCTGCAGGGCGCGGGAGAGGGTGCTCTTGACCGTGCCGGGGGCAATGCCCAGCTCGGCCGCGACGGCGGCCTCGCTCAGGTCGAAGTAGTGCCGCAGCACCACGACCTGCCGCTCCCGCTCGGTCAGCGTGGACAACAGCCGGAGCAGCTGGTCGCGCTGGTCGGTGGAGGCGGTCCCGTCGGGCCCCGTCGGCTCCTCGGGGAGCCGGTCGACGCCCACCTCGACCACCCGGCGGCGTCGGAGCCGGTCGATGTTGAGGTTGACCAGCACCCGGCGGGAGTAGGCCAGCGCGTCGTCGCGACGGACCCGTCCCCACGCCGCGTAGGTGCGGACCAGCGCCGTCTGTGCGAGGTCCTCGGCCAGCTGGTGGTCGCCGCTGAGCAGGTACGCCGCCCAGCGCAGCCGCGGCCACGCCGTCACCGCGAACGAGTCGAAGTCGGTGCCGCTGCCGGTGCCCGGTCCCATCGTGACCCCCCGTCTGTGTCTGCCTTCAGGGTCTCTTACGCAGCAGCGCCGGGCGGCGTTGCGTGGCTACCGGAGAAAGTTTGCCGAATCGGGAACACCGGCGGCCCGCCCTGCGTTGAGCCAGAGTGAACAGAGTTGAGTTGAATCGACTCAACTTGTTTGCCAGACTCGCCGTCCGCGGCCGAGGATGGGCCCGCAGCACACGAACTCAACCGGAGGTACACAACCATGGCACGTGCGGTCGGCATCGACCTCGGGACGACGAACAGCGTCGTCTCCGTCCTCGAGGGTGGCGAACCCACCGTCATCGCGAACGCGGAAGGCGCCCGCACCACCCCGTCGGTCGTCGCCTTCGCCAAGTCCGGCGAGGTGCTGGTCGGCGAGGTCGCCAAGCGCCAGGCCGTCACCAACGTCGACCGGACCATCCGGTCGGTCAAGCGCCACATGGGCACCGACTGGTCCGCGAAGATCGACGACAAGACCTTCACCCCGCAGCAGATCAGCGCGTTCGTGCTGCAGAAGCTCAAGCGCGACGCCGAGGCCTACCTCGGCGAGACCGGTCACCGACGCGGTGATCACCGTGCCGGCGTACTTCTCCGACGCGCAGCGCCAGGCCACCAAGGAGGCCGGCGAGATCGCCGGCCTCAACGTCAGCCGCATCGTCAACGAGCCGACCGCGGCCGCGCTGGCCTACGGCCTCGACAAGGGCGACGACCAGACGATCCTCGTCTTCGACCTCGGTGGCGGCACGTTCGACGTGTCCCTGCTCGAGATCGGCGAGGGCGTCGTCGAGGTCAAGGCGACCTCCGGCGACAACCACCTCGGTGGTGACGACTGGGACGCCCGCGTCGTCGAGTGGATGGTCAAGAAGTTCAAGGACAACAACGGCGTCGACCTCGGCGCCGACAAGATCGCCAAGCAGCGCCTCCAGGAGGCCGCCGAGAAGGCGAAGATCGAGCTGTCCTCGTCCTCAGCGAGACCACGATCCACCTGCCCTACATCACCCACGGCGAGTCCGGCCCGCTGCACTTCGAGGAGAAGCTGACCCGCAGCGAGTTCCAGAAGATGACCTCCGACCTGCTCGACCGCACCAAGGAGCCCTTCAAGTCGGTGCTCAAGGACGGCGGCGTGGCGGATCGCCAACATCGACCACGTCGTGCTCGTCGGCGGCTCCACCCGGATGCCCGCCGTGACCGACCTGGTCAAGGAGCTGCTCGGCGGCAAGGAGCCCAACAAGGGCGTCAACCCGGACGAGGTCGTCGCCGTCGGCGCCGCCCTCCAGGCCGGCGTGCTCAAGGGCGAGGTCAAGGACGTGCTGCTGCTCGACGTCACCCCGCTGTCCCTCGGCATCGAGACCAAGGGCGGCGTGATGACCACCCTGATCGAGCGCAACACCACGATCCCGACCAAGCGCTCCGAGATCTTCACGACCGCCGACGACAACCAGCCGTCGGTCGAGATCAAGGTCGCCCAGGGCGAGCGCCAGATGTGGGCGCAGAACCAGCCGCTCGGCAACTTCGAGCTGACCGGCCTGCCGCCGGCGCCGCGCGGCATCCCGAAGATCGAGGTCACCTTCGACATCGACGCCAACGGCATCGTGCACGTCTCCGCCAAGGACCAGGCGTCCGGCCGCGAGCAGTCGATGACGATCTCCGGCGGCTCCGCGCTGTGCAAGGACGAGATCGACCGGATGGTCAGCGAGGCCGAGCAGTACGCCGAGGAGGACGCCAAGCGTCGCGAGGCCGTCGAGACCCGCAACCAGGCCGACCAGCTCGTCTACACGACCGAGAAGTTCCTCGACGAGAACGCCGAGAAGCTGCCCGACGACGTGAAGACCGAGGTCCAGGCCGACGTCGACGCGCTCAAGGCGACCCTGGAGAACGCCGAGGCCACCGCCGAGGAGATCCAGGCCGGCGTCACCAAGCTCGGCGAGTCCAGCCAGAAGATGGGCGCGGCGATGTACGCCGCCGCCGAGGCCGACCAGGCCGCCGCCGGTGGCTCCACCGGCTCGACCGGCGAGGCCGACGACGACGTCGTCGACGCCGAGATCGTCGACGAGGGCCCAGCGGATGACGACGGCCGAGTGGCGCAGCGGGTGGCGCAGCCGACGAGCAGCTCGGCGGACGACGCTGCTGACGACGCGGCCGAGGGCGAGACCAAGTGACGGCCGGCGGCGCCTATCGCAGGCGCCGAGTCCGCCCGGGTCGTTCGGCGACGCGGCGGCCGAGATGCCCAACGAGACCGAGGTCGAGGAGGAGCCGGCCGCCGCGCACCCCGCCGAGGACGTGGCGCCGGTCGACGAGCCGGACGACGAGCTGACCGCGACGCAGATCGCGCTCGCCGAGCGGACCGCCGACCTGCAGCGGCTGCAGGCGGAGTTCCTCAACTACAAGCGCCGGGTCGACCGGGACCGCGACCTGATCCGGGAGAACGCGACGTACGCCGCGCTCGCCCCGATCATCGAGGTCCTCGACACCATCGACCGGGCCCGCGAGCACGGCGACTCTCGACGCCGGCTTCAAGGCGGTCGCCGACCAGCTCGAGCGGATCGTCGCCGGGCTCGGGCTGACCAAGTTCGGCGCCGTCGGCGACCCGTTCGACCCGACCATCCACGAGGCCCTCTCCCACATCGGCGAGGACCCCGAGGTCGCAGGTGACCACCTGCAAGGTGATCGCCAAGGCCGGCTACCGGATCGGCGACCGGGTCGTCCGGGCCGCGCAGGTGCTGGTCGTCGACCCGCCCAGCGGGCCGACCGAGCCCGATGCGTCGCCGAACCACGCCTGACGCCGCGGTGACCGAGCCGGAGGCCGGCGCGGCCGAGCCGACCATCGGTCGAGCCCGTCGAGACGACCGACGAGCGAGAAGGGAGGTGCGCGCATGAGCACCACGGACGGCATCCGGGCCGACTGGGCCAGCAAGGACTTCTACCAGGTCCTCGGCGTGAAGAAGGACGCCTCGGCCGACGAGATCAAGAAGGCCTACCGCAAGCTCGCGCGCGCCAACCACCCCGACTCCAACCCCGGCGACACCGCCAAGCACGACAAGTTCAAGGCGGTCGCCGAGGCCTACGACGTCGTCGGCGACCCCGAGAAGCGCAAGAAGTACGACGAGATGCGCCGCTCTACGGCTCCGGCGGCTTCCGCGGCGGCTTCCCCGGCGGCTTCGGCGGCGGTCGGCGGCGGCGGCGGCTTCGACCTCAACGACCTGCTGCGCGACCGCGCCGGCGGCGGCGGTGGCGGCTTCGGCGACATGTTCGGCGACCTCTTCGGCGGCGGGCGGCACCCGCAGCCAGCGCCGCCCGCAGAAGGGCGCCGACGTCGAGACCACCGCGACGATCAGCTTCACCGACGCCATCGACGGCGTCACGATCTCGCTGCGGCTGACCGTCCGACGCCCCGTGCCCGGACTGCAAGGGCACCGGCGGCAAGCCCGGCACCAAGCCGCACATCTGTCCCGAGTGCGAGGGCGCCGGCTTCGTCGTCGCCTCCGTCGGCGGCGCGTTCTCGATCAACGAGACCTGCCCGGCGTGCGGCGGCCGCCAGCTCGTGTACGACGAGCCCTGCCCGACCTGCCACGGCAGCGGCCGCGGCATCTCGGCCCGCACGATCCAGGCCCGCATCCCGGCCGGGGTCAAGGACGGCCAGCGGATCCGGCTGCGCGGCAAGGGCGCGGCCGGCGAGAACGGCGGCCCGGCCGGCGACCTCTTCGTCACCGTCAAGGTCTCCCCGCACCGGCTCTTCGGCCGCAAGGGCGACAACCTCACCCTCGACGTACCGGTCTCCTTCGACGAGCTCGCGCTCGGCGCCGAGATCAAGATCCCGACCCTCGGCGGCGCGCCGGTGACCCTCAAGATCCCGGCCGGCACCCCCAACGGCCGCACCTTCCGGGTCCGCGGCAAGGGCGCCCGGCGGTCCGACGGCACCAACGGCGACCTGCTCGCCACCGTCGAGGTGCAGGTGCCGGCCGTGCTCGACGAGGCCGCCCGGGAGGCGGTCGAGGCCTACCGCGCGGCCACGGCCGGCAAGCCGCTGCGCGCCAACCTGTTCGAGGAGTCGACGCCATGAGCGACGCCGTTCCCGCCGCCCGGCCCCGACGCCGCCGTCTACGTCATCAGCGTCGCCGCCGAGCTGACCGGCTGCACCCGCAGACCCTGCGCACCTACGAGCGGCTGGGGCTGATCACGCCCGGCCGCACCGGCGGCGGCGGCCGCCGCTACTCCCACCGCGACATCGAGCTGCTCCGCGCGATCGCCGAGCTGACCTCCGCCGGCATCGGCATCGAGGGCGTACGCCGGATCCTCGACCTCGAGCACCAGCTCGCCGCCCTCCGGGCCCGCAACGAGGAGCTGCTCGCCGAGCTGGAGGCGACCCGCGAGGCGCTCCGCCAGGCCGCGAGCACCCGGCGTACCGATCCGAGCTCGCCCGCCAACCGCCTCCCGGTGCTGCGGGGCCCGACTCCCGGCCAGTCGCTCGTCGTCTGGCGCCGGGGTCGCTGAACCAACCCCGGAAATTCCCAAAGTTGAGTGGAATGGACTCAACTTCCGGTTCGTTGAATCAGTACGACGCCCGCGGAGGGTGTCCACGACCATGAACGCAGGAGGATCATCGACACATGAGTCAGTTCGGGGCCGAGAAGTTCACCACCCGCAGCCGGGCGGCGATCGAGGCCGCCCAGCTGTCCGCGACCACCGCCGGCAACACCCACACCGAGCCGATCCACCTGCTCGTCGCGCTGCTGCGCCAGCAGGACGGCACGACCCGCAACCTGGTCACGAAGGCCGGGGTCGACGCCGCGGCCCTGACCGCGCAGGCCGAGCAGGCGCTGAGCGCCCTGCCGACCGCGAGCGGGGCGACCGTCCAGCAGCCCGCCGCCTCGGCGGCGCTGACCCGCGTGCTCGCGGGCGCCCTCGACCTCGCCTCGTCGATGAAGGACGACTACGTCGCGACCGAGCACCTGCTGATCGCGATCGCCGGGATCGAGAGCCGCGCCCAGAAGGTGCTCTCCGACGCGGGCCTCACCGAGGACGGGCTGCGCGAGGGCCTGACCGCCGTGCGTGGCAACCGCCGGGTGACCAGCCAGGAGGCGGAGTCGACGTACGAGGCGCTGGAGAAGTACTCCGTCGACCTCACCCAGGCCGCCGAGGACGGCCGGCTCGACCCGGTGATCGGCCGCGACGCCGAGATCCGCCGGGTCGTCCAGGTGCTCTCGCGGCGCACCAAGAACAACCCGGTCCTGATCGGCGAGCCCGGCGTCGGCAAGACCGCCGTCGTCGAGGGCCTCGCCCAGCGCGTCGTCGCCGGCGACGTGCCCGACTCGCTCAAGGGCCGCCGGGTGCTCAGCCTCGACCTGGCCGCGATGGTGGCCGGCGCGAAGTACCGCGGCGAGTTCGAGGAGCGGCTCAAGGCCGTGCTCGAGGAGATCAAGGACGCCGGCGGGCAGATCATCACCTTCATCGACGAGCTGCACACGGTCGTCGGCGCGGGCGCCGGCGGCGACTCCGCGATGGACGCCGGCAACATGCTCAAGCCGATGCTGGCCCGCGGCGAGCTGCACATGATCGGCGCGACCACGCTCGACGAGTACCGCGAGCGGATCGAGAAGGACCCGGCGCTCGAGCGCCGCTTCCAGCAGGTCTTCGTCGGCGAGCCGAGCGTCGAGGACACCATCCAGATCCTGCGCGGCATCCAGGAGAAGTACGAGGCCCACCACGGCGTCCGCATCACCGACGCCGCGCTGGTCGCGGCGGCGACCCTCTCCGACCGCTACATCACCGGCCGCCAGCTGCCGGACAAGGCGATCGACCTGATCGACGAGGCCGCCTCCCGGCTGCGCATGGAGATCGAGTCCTCGCCGGAGGAGATCGACCAGCTCCGGCGCCAGGTCGACCGGCTGAAGATGGAGGAGTTCGCCCTCGAGAAGGATGCGAAGGCGCCGGAGGAGCGCGACGGCGAGCGACGAGGCCTCCGTCGAGCGGCTGGCGAACCTGCGCGCCGACCTCGCCGACCGCGAGGAGGAGCTGCGCGCGCTCGAGGCCCGCTGGGAGCAGGAGAAGTAGTCGCTCGAGGGCGAGGGCGAGCTGCGCCGTGCCCTCGACCAGCTGCGGATCGAGGCCGAGCGGCTGCTGCGCGAAGGCAACCTCGAGGCCGCGAGCGAGATCAACTACGAGTCGATCCCCGCGCTGGAGAAGAAGATCCAGGCCGTGGTCGACACCGAGAAGTCCGAGGTCGAGCCGCTGGTCGGCGAGGAGGTCGGCGCCGAGCAGGTCGCCGAGGTCGTCGAGGCCTGGACCGGGATCCCGATCGGCCGGATGCTCGAGGGCGAGACCGCCAAGCTGCTCCGGATGGAGGAGGTCATCGGCGAGCGGCTGATCGGCCAGGCGGACGCGGTCACGCGCCGTCAGCGACGCCGTACGTCGCTCGCGCGCCGGCATCTCCGACCCCAACCGCCCGACCGGCTCGCTTCCTGTTCCTCGGCCCGACCGGCACCGGCAAGACCGAGCTCGCCCAGGCGCTGGCCGACTTCCTGTTCGACGACGAGCGGGCGATCGTGCGCATCGACATGAGCGAGTACTCCGAGAAGCACTCGGTCTCGCGGCTGGTCGGCGCCCCTCCCGGCTACGTCGGGTACGACGAGGGCGGCCAGCTCACCGAGGCGGTGCGCCGGCGGCCGTACTCCGTCGTGCTGCTCGACGAGGTCGAGAAGGCGCACCCCGAGGTCTTCGACATCCTGCTCCAGGTGCTCGACGACGGCCGGCTGACCGACGGACAGGGACGCACCGTCGACTTCCGCAACACGCTGCTGATCCTGACCAGCAACCTCGGCTCGGGCTACCTGGTCGACCCGACCCTGGACCCGGACAAGAAGCGCGAGTCGGTGCTGGCGATGGTGCGGCAGTCGTTCAAGCCGGAGTTCCTCAACCGGCTCGACGAGATCGTCGTCTTCGACGCGCTCACCCCCGACGAGCTCGCGCACATCGTCGACCTCCAGCTCGCGCTGCTCGAGAAGCGGCTCGCCGTGCGCCGGATCACCATCAGCGTGACCGACGACGCGAAGGCTGGCTGGCCGAGACCGGCTACGACCCGGCGTACGGCGCGCGGCCGCTGCGCCGCCTGATCCAGACCGCGATCGGTGACCCGCTGGCCAGGCTGCTGATCGCCGGCGACGTGGCCGACGGCGGCAGCGTCTCCGTCGACCGCGGGCCGGACGGTCTGGTCCTGAGTCCGGGCTGATGACCGCGTGATGTGCCTGAGTGCCTGCGTGATGAGATGGCGAGATGAGTGACCCCGGTGCCCTGCCGCGTCCCCGACAGGTGACGATGGCGGCCTGGATGATCATGGGCGGCTCGGCGCTCGTGGTCGCCAGCGTGTTCGAGACCATCACCGGGCTGCACACCCTGGAGACCCGCGAGGCCGTGGCGGACTTCCTGCGGGACGCCCCCGCGGACGGCCTCGGGCTCGACGTCTCCGGTGCCCTGACGGTCCTGCGGATCGTGTCGATGGTGGCGGCCGCCTGCGCCACGATCGCCGCGGTGCTCGGCTTCCACCTGCTCAAGCGCAACCGCGGCGCCCGGCTCGGGGTGACCGTCGTGGCGGTCCCGCTCTTCCTGACCGGCATGGTGATCGGCGGCTTCCTCTCCTCGGTGGTGGCGGCGTCCGCGGTGCTGCTGTGGCTCCAGCCGGCACGCGACTGGTTCGACGGCATCCGCGAGCGCCCCAGGCCGGAGCCTCCAGAGTTGCCGACGCTCCCCCCGGCCCCACCGGCGGACGCGGAGCCGCAACGCCCCGGACCACACATCGGGTTCGGCACCCCGCCGGCCACACAACCATCGGGCCAACCACCGGGCCAGCCGCCACCGGGCCAACCGGCACCGGGCCAGCCGGCACCGGGCCAGCCGGCACCGGGCCAACCGATGTACGGAGTCCCGCCGGGCATGCCGCCCGGTCCGGAACCCGCCGACCAGCGGCCGGTCTCGGTGATCTGGGCCTGCTGTGTCACCTGGGTCCTCTCCGGCCTCGTCCTGATCGTCATGGCGACCGGCCTCGCCCTGCTCGCTGCCGATCCGCGACGGTTCGTCGACGAGTTCCACCGTCAGAACCCCGACCTCGCCGCCCAGCAGGAGCTCACCGACACCGCCATCGAGGTGGCGACGTATCTCTCCGCGGGTGTGGTCGCGGTGTGGGCCCTGGTCGCGATCGTGCTGGCGGTCCTGGTCTTCCGGCGGTCCGGATGGGCCCGGATCGCCCTGCTCGTCTCCTCCGCCGGCGCCGGCGCCCTCTGCGTGGTGGCCTCCTTCGGCGCCCTCCCGATGGTCGTGCCTGCGGCGGTCTGCGCGCTCACGTTTTCGCTCCTCCGGCGGCCGGAGGTCCGCGCATGGTTCGCCCGGGCATGATCCAATGCCCTCATGAGTGACTCCAGCGGCAACTCGGGCAGCAGCGACTCCGGTAACACCGGGGACACCCCGTACGGCGGTCCTCCGCCGAACGAGCCCCCCACCGGCCAGCCGCCGACCGGGGGAGAGCCGGGCGGGGAGCAACCGGCGCCGCCTCCCTACGGCGAGCAACCGCCACCGGCGCCGTACGGCCAGCAGCCGGCCCAGTCGCCCTACGGGGAGCAGCCGGCCCAGAACCCGTACGGCCAGCCCGCCCAGCCCGCCTACGGTCAACCTGCCTACGGACAACAGCCCGCCTACGGCCAGGGCGCCTACGGCTACGGCGCCCCCGCCCGGGACCCCCACAAGCGCCCCGGCACCGTCACCGCAGCCGGCGTCATCACCCTGATCGTGTCCGGGCTCACCGCGCTGTTCGGCCTGTTCGGCATCGTGGCTCTGCTGATCGCGCGGGACGACTTCCTGGACGAACTCGAGAACACGCAGGAGTTCGACGACTCCGGGGTCTCCGCGGACTCCGCGTTCGGCGCCGTCCTCGGCGTCATCGGCGTCTTCACGATCTGGTGCATCATCGCCTGCATCCTGGCGATCTTCGTCATGCGCCGTTCGAACGCGGCCCGGATCACGCTCGTTGTCTCCTCCTCGGTCGCGGCGTTGCTCAGCCTGATCGGCATCGCCAGCCTCTTCTCGGCGATCACCCTGATCGCCGCGATCGCCGTGATCGTGCTGCTGTTCACCGGTGGTGCCAACGAGTGGTTCAAGGCCAAGGGGCAACCCGCGGCGAACCAGGACCCACCTGGCATGCAGAGCTACTAGGGGGCTACTAGGGGGCTACTAGCTGGGGCCGGCTCAGGCGCGCAGGCGGGCGCCGGACAGCCGGTCGAGGCCCGCCTCGATCAGCGAGGCCTCCTTGCAGAACGCCCACCTGACCAGGTGCCGGCCGGCGTCCGCATCGTCGTGGAAGCCCTGGGTCGGGATGGCGACCACGCCTGCCCGGTCGGGCAACGCCAGGCAGAAGGACAAGCCGTCCCCCCACCCGAGGTCGGACACGTCGGTGAGCGCGAAGTAGGTGCCTTCCGGCACCCGCACGTCGAGGCCGACGTCGCCGAGCCCGGCGCAGAGCAGGTCGCGCCGCTTCTGGAGGTCCGCGGCCAGCTGCAGCGGGAAGTCGGGCTCGTCGTCGAGGGCGTGCGCGACCGCCGGCTGGAGCGGGGCGCCCGAGGTGAAGGTGAGCCACTGCTTGGCGGCGAGTACGGCGCCGACGAGGTCCGCGGGACCGGTCGCCCATCCCACCTTCCAGCCCGTGAACGAGTAGGACTTGCCCGCGCTCGACAGGGTGAGGGTGCGCTCGAACATGCCGGGCAGGGTCGCCAGCGGGACGTGCTCGTGCTGCCCGAACACCAGGTGCTCGTAGACCTCGTCGGTGATCACCACCAGGTCGTGCTCGATCGCGAGCGCGGCGATCGCCTCGAGCTCGTCGCGGTTCAGCACCGTCCCGGTCGGGTTGTGCGGACTGTTCAGCAACACGAACCGGGTCCGAGGGGTCACGGCTGCCCGCAGTCGATCGAGGTCGAGGCGGTAGTCCGGCGCGCGCAGGGTGACCGGCCGGCGTACCCCTCCGGCCATCTGGATCATCGCGACGTAGGAGTCGTAGTACGGCTCGAGCACCACTACCTCGTCACCGTCGTCGACCAGGCCGAGCAGCGCCGCGGCGACCCCTTCCGTGCAACCCGTGGTGACCACGACCTGGTGGTCGGGGTCGAGGTCGATGCCGTAGTGGCGCTTCTGGTGTCGCACGATCGCCTGGCGCAGCTCGGGGACGCCGATGCCGGGGGCGTACTGGTTGTGGCCCTCGCGCAGCGCCTCGACCGCGCGGGTGATCACGGACGGCGGACCGTCCACGTCGGGGAACCCCTGGCCGAGGTTGACCGACTTCGTGCGGACCGCGAGGGCCGACATCTCCGAGAAGATCGTCGGCGGGATGTCCCTGAGCCGGCTCGCCAGCACGGGGCCGGTCAGCCGATCGCCTGGCCGCTGCTGCGGAGGTTCTCGCACGCCTCGACCACACGTGCGGCCATGCCGGCCTCGGCGGCCTTGCCCCAGGCACGCGGGTCGTAGGCCTTCTTGCTGCCCACCTCCCCGTCGACCTTCAGCACCCCGTCGTAGTTGGTGAACATGTGGGCGGCCACGGGGCGGGTGAAGGCGTACTGGGTGTCGGTGTCGACGTTCATCTTCACCACGCCGTAGTCGACGGCATCACCGATCTCCTCCGCTGTCGAGCCGGACCCGCCGTGGAACACCAGGTCGAAGGGCCGGGCACCCGAGTCGAGACCGAGCTCCGAGGCGACGGCCTCCTGTGCGGCCTTGAGGATCTCCGGGCGCAGCTTGACGTTGCCGGGCTTGTAGACGCCGTGCACGTTGCCGAAGGTCAGGGCGGTCAGGTAGCGGCCCTTGTCGCCGGTGCCCAGCGCGGCCACGGTCGCCAGGGCGTCCTCCGGGGTGGTGTAGAGCTTGTCGTCGATCGCGCCGACGACGCCGTCCTCCTCGCCCCCGACCACGCCGACCTCGATCTCGAGGATGATCTTCGCCGCCGCGCAGCGACCGAGAAGCTCCTCCGCGATCTGCAGGTTCTCCTCCAGGGGTACGGCGGAGCCGTCCCACATGTGCGACTGGAAGAGCGGGTCCTCACCGCGGGCGACCCGCTCGGCCGAGATCTCCACCAACGGCCGGACGAACCCGTCGAGCTTGTCCTTCGGGCAGTGGTCGGTGTGCAGGGCGATGTTGACGGGGTAGTTCTTGGCGACCTCGACGGCGTACGACGCGAACGCAACGGACCCGGTGACCATGTTCTTCACCGACGGCCCGGAGAGGTACTCGGCGCCGCCCGTGGAGATCTGGATGATGCCGTCGGAGCCGGCGTCCGCGAACCCCTGGAGTGCGGCGTTCAGGGTCTGCGACGACGACACGTTGATGGCGGGGAACGCGAAGTTCTTCTCCTTCGCTGCGTCGAGCATCGCGGCGTACTTCTCGGGGGTGGCGATGGGCATGCGGGCGTCTCCTCGAGGACGGGTCCTGCCTGGCCCGTCCCACACTAGTGCCCCCACCGGGACGTGACTCCCGGGCGGTTCGCCCGTTGATCGGTCAACGGCTCACCCGCCGTCCACCCGAGGAGTCCCCGTGTCCCGTCGTACCCGAACCCACGTCGCCGGAGCGCTCGTCACAGTCGCGGTCACCGCCGCCCTGCTGACTGCCCCCGGCAACGCCCAGGGCCTTGCGCAGACCAGGGCGCCCGTGCCCTTCCGCCCACAGCTGGTCACCGTCGAGACCCCGCAGCGGGCCGACAAGGAGCGTCTGCAGCAGCTCGGGCTGGACCTGACCGAGCACGCGGGCCACGACTACATCGAGGTCGTGCTGCACACCCCGGCCGACCTGGCGGCGCTCACCGCGGGCGGGTTCGAGTACGACGTCGCGATCGCCGACCTGGTCAGGCGGGGAGTCGAGATCGCGGAGATCAACGAGGCGTACGCCGCGTCGGTGGCCGCCTCGCCGCTGCCCTCCGGGCGGGACACCTACCGCACGCTCGAGGACTACAACGCCAACATGGAGGAGCTGGAGAAGCAGCGACCGAACCTGGTCAAGAGGTTCGCACTCGAGCGGCCCAGCCTCGACGGTCGCACCATCTACGGCGTCGAGATCGGCAGCGACGTCCGGCAGAAGGCGAGCGGGCGCCCGACGTTCGTGCTCCTGGGCGTCCACCACGCGCGCGAGTGGCCCTCTGGCGAGCTGGCGATGGAGTTCGCGGTCGACCTGGTGAAGAACTACGGCCGCAGCGCCCGGATCACCCGGCTGCTGGACCGCGCCCGCGTGATCGTCGTACCCGTCGTGAACGTCGACGGCTTCCACCTCTCCCGCACCGACGGCGAGTACCTCGACCTCCGCCAGCTGAACCCCGACGACCCGCTGGACGGCACCACCTCGGTGCTGGCAACACCGGGGCAGACCTACAAGCGCAAGAACTGCCGCGTCGTCGACGGGGAGGACACTCCCGACGGCAGCTGTGTCGCGACGCTCAGCAGCCCCGGCGGCTTCGGCGTCGGCGTCGACCTGAACCGCAACTACGGCGGCTTCTGGGGCGGCCCCGGCGCGGCCGGCACCGAGCCCGACCCGAACGCCGAGCGCCCGGCCGGCCTGGCGGACCCGACGTACCGCGGCGCCAGCGCGTTCTCCGAGCCCGAGACGCTCAACATCAGGGACCTCATCGCCAGCCGGCAGACGACGATGATGATCTCCAACCACACGTTCTCCAACTTGGTGCTCCGGCCGAACGGCGTGAACCCGAACACCATCGGCGCCGACGGCAAGCCGGTCGGCGACGCCCCGGACGAGGCCCCGCTGAAGGCGCTGGGTGCGCGGATGTCGGCCCAGAACGGCTACGCGAACATCCACGGGTGGGAGCTCTACGACACCACCGGGACGACCGAGGACTGGTCCTACAACGCGACCGGTGGCTTCGGCTACACCTTCGAGATCGGGCCCAACGAGTTCCACCCGCCGTTCCCCGAGGTGGTCGACGAGTACCTCGGCGCCGGGGAGTACGCCGGCAAGGGGAACCGTGAGGCGTACCTGATCGCGCTCGAGCACGCGGTCGACACCCGCTACCACGGCGTGCTCCGGGGCCGCGCGCCGAAGGGCGCGGTGATCCGGCTGGAGAAGAACTTCCAGACGCCCACCTGGGAGGGGTCGTTCCAGGACGGCATCGACTCCGCGATCACAGCCGGTCGGAACGGCTTCAGCTGGATCGTGAACCCCTCCACGCGCCCAGTCGTCGAGTCGCGGACCTACCAGGAGCTGGCCGAGGAGCCCTTCGCGTCGGAGACGTTCGAGGGCTCGGCCATCCCGCCGACCGAGCACGTAGACCACGAGTTCACGATCTCCCAGCAGACCGACCTGTGGCGGACCACGCTCGACTGGCCGACGCCCGACGACCTCGACCTCGAGATCTATCGCAGGGGCGCCGACGGCGAGCTGACCGAGGTAGGTTCCTCGGGCAATACGCCCGGCCAGAAGGAGATGGCAGACATCTCCGACGCAGCCCCCGGCGACTACGTCCTGCGGGTGATCAACTTCGCCTCAGCGACGCCGTCCTACACGCTGACCACGGCGCAGTTCGACGCCGTCACGAAGCACACCGAGGGCAGGCGGGAGACCTACACGCTCACCTGCGAGAAGAAGGGCAAGGTGCTGCAACGGATGCAGCTGTTCATCGACCGGGGCCAGAGCAGGACGGTCGACCTCGCGCAGTGCCGCCGCCGCTGGTGACCCGTTGGGTGGTTCCTCCCGGCGCCTGACAACCATTCGTCCCCGGCTTCCGTATCCGCAGTGACAGACTCTGGATCCACGGGAGGCGGGGACGATGTTGTTGCAGGACGAGATCGAGCGGTCGTTCGGCGACGGGCCGGCGCACCGACCCGTCGAGGACCGGCTGCAGGCAGGCAGGCAGGTCGTGCGCCGCCGGCGGGCGACCACGGCCGCCGCAGCGCTGGCGGTGGTGGCCGTCCTCGGGACGTCGTACTCCGTGATCGCGGCCGCCGACGGCGATGGCGCCGGGACGGTCGCCTCCCAACGGGACCCCGGTGGGGACCCGAACGACGAGATGTTCATGGACGGCCAGCTCGCGACCTACGACGCCGGCAAGATCGTCATCCGCCCGGGCGTGCAGGTGGTTCGCAGGGTGGAGAACCCGATGGGGCTCATCCCACCGGCCACGTCCGTCGGCCTGGTGCTGGAGTATCGCGGCGAGACGACGTGGATGCTGTTGGACTGGCAGATGGACGGGAAGACGGCCGGCAGCGGCACGACCGCCGACGAGGCGGGGAGCAACTTCTCGACCTTCGACCTGTGGCTGGACGACGCCGTCGCCCTGTGGACTGGCGAGCCGACCCTGGCCCTGGTGCGCTTCGATGCCGACGGGAGCCTCCGTCCGCTGGAGGGTGTCGAACTGCTCGAGCAACGAGCCGAACCCGCGATGCCGCGCAGCTTCGCCGCCCCGCGGGAGCAGACCGCCGTGGCCAGGGTGACCTGGAACGGTGACCCGTGGTTCGTGCTCGCCAGACGGCTTCAGGGGTACGAGCAGCACGCGGAGTACTTCCCGACCGAGTCCGTGGTGGCGGACGGGGCGACGACGATCGACGAGTTCCTGGCCTGGGCCCGCGTGGACTACGCCAACTCGGACGCCGACCGGTGACAGGCTCGTCTCGGGACGCCGAGTTCAGCGAGTTCGTCGCCGCCCGGCAGACCCACCTCCGGCGGATCGCCTACGCCATCTGCGGCGACTGGCACCGCGCCGACGACCTGCTCCAGACCTCACTGGTGAAGCTGTACGCCGCCTGGCCGCGGCTGCGCCGGGACGGTCGGGAGGAGGCTTACGCCCGGCAGATCATCGTGCGCGCCAACATCGACGAGCACCGCCGGGCCTGGCGCCGCGAGCGGCCGGGCCTGGACGGGCACGATCCGGCCGCCCGGACCGAGCTGCCGGTGGAGGAGCGCTCCGCGCTCTTCGACGCCCTGCAGGACCTGCCGCTCATGCAGCGGAAGACCGTCCTGCTGCGGCACTGGCTCGGGCTCTCGGTCGAGGAGACCGCCCACGAGCTCGGCATCTCCACGGGCACGGTCAAGAGCCATACGTCGCGGGGCCTCGAGAAGCTCCAGGCGGCCTTGAGCCACACCAGCTAGTCGCGAGCGCTCAGCGACGTGACTGCCGGGTAGCGGTGGAGTCAGCCGCTCGCTCCATGCGGCTCCAGCCGGTCCAGCCTCGTTCGGCCAGCAGCTCTTGGAGGCGCTCGACGACGGGGTGGGCGTCGGAGGCGTACGAGTCGATCAGGCCGATGAACGCGTCGTCGCCCATGTCCTCGTCCTGTCGGTCCAGCTCGCCGCGCTCGGCCGCCTCCTGCAGCATCTCGACCATCAGGTCGGCCACGGCATTGAGCCGGTCGTCGTCGATGTCGCCCTCGACCAGCTCGTCGATCAGCCGGTACAGCTGCACCGTCCGCGGATCGTCCAGCTGAGCCGTCTTGTCGGCCATGAACTCGGGGATCTTCTCCGGCCAGCGAGCGGCCATGAGGATCCAGCCATCGCGTTCGCCTTCGACCATCGCCTCCGATACGCCGCTGGCGCGCAGCTTGTCGAGGTAGTCGACCACCTCGGGCGGCAGCGCGAGTGAGTCCCCGTCGGCGAGCCGGGCGATCCGTCGACGGTGCTCCTGCAGCTCGCGGATCCTTGCGCGGAGCTCGGCGTCGATCTGGGTGACAGCCTCGCTGAACTCCGCGGGGGTGGCGTCGAGCAGCTCCTGCACCCGGGCCAGCGGCACGCCGGCCTCGGCCAGGGTGCGGATCCGGATGAGGCGGACGACGTCGCCCGCGCCGTAGGTCCGGTAGCCGGAGCCGTCCCGAGCCGGCTCCGGCAGCAGCCCGATGTGGTGGTAGTGGCGCACCGCGCGCACCGTGACCCCGGCGTACGCCGCGAGCTGGCTGATGGTGAGCATGAGGATCAGACTGCCCGAACCCGCCCGAAGAGCCGACCGGCCCACTGGAAGCAGAGCACGGTGATCAGCACGCACCAGCCGATCGCCCACCAGGCGTCGGAGCCCGGATCGCTCCCCTCGAGGCAGGCTCGCAGGGTCTCGATGATCGGGGTGAAGGGCTGGTGCTCTGCGATCCAGGCCAGCCCGGTCGGCATGGAGTCGGTCGGCACGAAGGCGCTGGAGAGGAACGGCAGCAGGATGAGCGGCATCGGCGCGTTGCTGGCGGCCTCGACGCTGCCGCTGGCCAGACCGATGCGCGACGCACAGCCAGGTCACTGCCCAGCCCATCAGCAGGAGCATGCCGGCGGCGCCGGCCCACCCGGCCACCGAGGCGTCACTGCGGTAGCCCAGCGCGAGCGCGATGGCGAGGACGACGACCACGCGCGAAGATCGTCTGCGCCATCGCGGCCAGCACGTGTCCGGTCAGCGGCGCCGACCGGGCGATCGACATCGTCCGGAACCGGTCGATGATCCCCTCGGTCGCGTCCTTCGCGATCAGGATCGCGGTGCTCTGCGCCACCGACACCACGGTCATCACCAGGATCGCCGGCGTGAGGTAGAGCAGGTAGTCGGCCCGCGGGTCGGCACTGCCGGCCCCGCCGGGCAGCCCGGCGCCCAGGGTGCCGCCGAAGACGTAGACGAACAGCAGCAGGAAGATCACCGGCATCGCGATGATCGTCACCGTCAGCGACGGGTAGCGGATCAGGTGCTTGAGGTTGCGCCGCAGCATCGTGGCCGAGTCGCGGGCGGTGTAGGTCATCGTGGTCATCGGAGGGCCTCCGTCTCGTTCTCGTCGTGGTCGGTGGTGTCGGTCGGTGGCGGCGTGGCCGGTGAGCGCCAGGAACACGTCGTCGAGGGTCTCGCCGCCGGCCTGGGCCTTGAGCTCGGCGGGCGTGCCCTCCGCGACCAGGCGTCCGCCGTCGAGCAGTCCGACGGTGTGGGCGAGCTGGTCTGCCTCTTCCAGGTACTGGGTGGTGAGGAAGATCGTCACGCCGTCGGCGAGCAGCTCGCGCACGATCTGCCACAGGTCGCGGCGGCTGCGCGGGTCGAGCCCGGTGGTCGGTTCGTCGAGGAAGATCAGCCGCGGGCGGCTCACCAGTGTCATGGCGAGGTCGAGTCGGCGCTTCATGCCGCCGGAGTACGTCGCGGCGCGCCGGTCGGCGGCGTCGGTCAGCCCGAACCGGGCCAGCAGCTCGTCGACCCGGGCGCCGGCCTCACGCTTGGGCAGGTGCGCGAGGTCGGCCATCAGCCGGAGGTTCTCCCGCCCGGTCAGCAGCTCGTCGATCGCGGCGAACTGCCCGGTCACACCGATGGAGCGGCGTACGCCGTCGGGCTGCGCTCTGACGTCGAACCCGGCGACCCGGGCCTCGCCCTCGTCGGCGGTGATGAGCGTGGAGAGGATGCGGACCATGGTGGTCTTGCCGGCGCCGTTGGGCCCCAACAGGGCGTAGACGGTGCCGGTGGGCACGGTGAGGTCGATGCCGTGCAGGACTCGCTGGTCGCCGTAGGACTTCGTGATCCCGGCGACCTCGATGGCTGTGGATTGGAAGGTCATGGAAACAGCGTGCAGGGTTGACGTTGCGTCAAGGTCAAGTGGCATTCTTGGCGACGTGCGTCACACGGCGCTGGGACGTCTGCCGACGGAGCCAGCGGTGGCTGGCTGCAGCGGAAACTAGCCGCGCCAGGCGTCCTCGCCTGACAGGTCGGCGTACTCCCGGATCCAGGTGTGCATCGCGATTGCGGCCGCCGCGCTGGCATTGATGGAGCGGGTGGAGCCGAACTGCGCGATCGAGAAGGTGCCGTCGCAGACCTCGCGCGCCGCGTCGGACAGGCCGGGCCCCTCCTGGCCGAAGAGGAAGCAGACCCGGCGCGGCACCGGCATCGTCTCCAGGTGGGCAGAGCCGGGGAGGTTGTCGATGCCGAGCAGGGTCACCTGCTCTTCGTCGGGGCGCTCGTGGAGGTACGCCGCGAGGTCGGCCGGGGCCGGGTGGTGGCGGAGGTGCTGGTAGCGGTCGGTGACCATCGCCCCGCGCCGGTTCCAGCGCCGGTTGCCCACGATGTGCACCTCGGCCGCGAGGAACGCGTTGGCGGTGCGGACGATGGTGCCGATGTTGAAGTCGTGCTGCCAGTTCTCGATCGCGACGTGGAAGTCGTGCCGCCGGGTGTCCAGGTCGGAGCGGATCGCCTCGAGCGACCAGTAGCGGTAGCGGTCTACGACGTTGCGCCGGTCGCCCTCGGCGAGGAGGTCCTCGTCGTACTCCTTGCCCTCCGGGTGCGGCCCCGGCCAGGGCCCGACGCCGACCTCCGGCGGGCCGTAGGGCATCGGGTCGTACGGCGCCCGCTCGTCCTCGTCGTCCGGCATCGGCGTCAGAATGCCGAGACCGACTCGGGCGCACGCTGCGGACGGCTGAGTGCGCGGACGACCGCCGCCTGGCCGTGCCGCTCCACGGCAACCCCGCTGAGCAGGGCCAGGACGGCGGCCACCACGGGCTCGGGGAACTCCGGCGTGGGCAGGCCGACGCTGGCGGCGAGGTCGTCGGAGTGCACGACGATCTCCATCATCCGGGTGACCAGGAAGTCGCGGGTGGAGAGCGACCAGCCCTGCCAGGGGATGTGCACGGTGTCGGGGTTGCGCTCCCCGGCGGTCAGCGGCGCCAGGACCGTGGGCAGCGCGGCCAGGTCGCGTCGTACCAGCTCGGCCAGGGCGTCCGGGCCGCCGGCCGCCTCCTCGTTGGATTCGTCCCGGATCCCGACGTTGTCCTCCTCGTCGAGCCCGGTGTGGACCCAGGCGGCGCGCCGGTAGTGCTCGAGGAGGGGGATCGGCTCCTCGTCGGCCGGCGGCTCGGAGAACAGCAGGACCACATTCTCGGTCTGGCCCGCGAGGTGGAAGGCCAGGCCACCGACGGTCATGCCGGCGCAGGCGCTCTCGACGTTCCAGCGGTCGGCGACGGCGGGGTCGGCGACCAGGGCGGCGGCGATCTCGGCCGTTTCGGGGAAGTGCTCGATGAGCCTGTTCACGACGGCAGGCTACTCGCGACCGGCGCGCGTCGTACGGCGCGTTCGTCGGCCGTTCACCTGCTTCGCTGCCGTAATTGCCGACGGGGCTTTCCGCCTCCGGTTAGGGTTTGCGGGTGGGGAGCCTGGGGAGCCTGTTCGACGTCACGCCGATGCTGCTCGGCATGGACTGGATGGATCCGAACTGGCTGCTGGACAGGTTCGGCCCGGAGTTCTTCTGGATCAGCCTGCTGATCATCTTCGTCGAGTGCGGCCTGTTCTTCCCGTTCCTTCCTGGAGACACCCTCCTCTTCGCGCTCGGCCTGTTCATCGCGGGCGAGCGGATCGACATCTTCCCCGGTGGACCGATCTCCGAGGTGCTCATCGCGATGGTGCTGCTGACGGTGGCGGCGTTCCTGGGCAACGTGACCGGATACGAGATAGGTCGCAAGCTCGGGCCGCCCCTCTACGAGCGGGACGGGCGGATCCTCAAACGCAAGTACTTCGAGCAGACCCAGGCGTTCTTCGACAAGCACGGCAACAAGGCCCTGGTGATCGGCCGGTTCGTGCCGTTCGTGCGCACCTACATCACCGTGGTCGCCGGGGTCACGATGATGGACCGGCGTCGGTTCTTCACCTGGAGCCTGGTCGGTGCCGTGATGTGGGTCGTAAGCATCACCCTGCTCGGCTACTTCCTGGGCTCGGCGTTCCCGTCGCTGGGGGAGAACATCGACCTGGCGATCGCCGTGATCCTGGCCTTCTCGGTGATCCCGGTGGCCTTCGAGTGGTGGCGGCACCGTCGTACGTCGAGCCCCCGCGCCGCGGACCTCGACCACGACGGCGTCCCGGACATCGACATCCTCGGTGAGGACACCCGGCGCAGGATGCCGGACTCGGACGCTTCCTAGGCTCTCTTCAGCGGCGCGCCGCGTCCAGCGGCCTAGCATGATCGGGTGACCGAGGTCAGAGCATCCGAGGTCGCGCTGAACCGGGCGCTGTGGGCGGTCATGAACGAACGGTTCACGGACGCCGCGGCCGAGGAGCTGTGGACTCGGCCGGAGATGGTGTGGGGCCTGTTCGCGGTCGCGGAACGAGAGCTCGGCGTCCTGGGAGACGTCCGGGATCTCGACGTGGCGGAGCTAGCGTGCGGCACGGCCTACTTTTCGGCCTGGCTCGCCCGTGCTGGCGCGGCCACGGTGGCGATCGACGTCTCTGGCGAGCAGCTGGCGACGGCCCGACGGCTACAAGGGGACCACGGGCCGGTCTTCCCGCTGGTCCAGGCGGATGCGGAGCGGACTCCGTTGGCGAGCGGACGCTTCGACCTCGTTGTCAGTGAGCACGGAGCCGCTGCGTGGTGCGACCCCGAGCGCTGGCTGCCCGAGGCGGCCCGGCTCCTGCGGTCGGGGGGACGGTTGGTCTTCCTGACCAACAGCCACCTGTCGGCGCTGTGCGTGCCGGCCCAGGAGGGGGTCGCCGAGGAACGGCTCGTACGCGGTCAGCGGGAGGCGTACCGGGTGCATTGGCCGGGCGGCGGGATCGAGTTCCATCCCTCGCACGGGGACTGGGTGCGGCTGTTGCGTCGGTCGGGCTTCGTCCCCGAGGCCATGCACGAGATCTATGCGCCGCCGGACTCTGCGGACCATCCCTTCTACGAGATCGTGTCAGCCGAGTGGGCGGCCAAGTGGCCGGCCGAGGAGCTCTGGGTGGCCACGCGTGCGTGAACCAGGTCGCGGACACGTCGGCACTCGACGTCGCACGCCCTTGACGCTCCTTTGCCTTCGAGGTCGAGGCCGCCACCGTCGACGTCATCGTCGTGATCGCGCCCGGGAGCCCCCGTTGGCGTCAGATGCAGCTCAGCGGCGCGCCGCGTCCAGCATCGCCTTCGTCAGCACCGGCCGGACCTCGAGCCCGACGTCGGCGAGGGGGTTCTCGCCCTCGGGGCTGCGGTCGATCGCGCACACCACCACCTCGACGATCGCACCGGCATCACGCAGGGACGCGGTGGCGTCGCGGACCGCGCCGCCGGTGGTGATCACGTCCTCGATCAGGGTGATCGTCTCACCGGCGACGTCCGGTCCTTCGGCGAGCTTGGCGGTGCCGTACTCCTTGGCCTTCTTGCGGACGAACACGGTCGGGATGCCGGTCAGGCTGCTGACCATCGTCGCGATGGGGATGCCGCCCAGCTCCAGACCGCCGACCAGGTCGGTCTCGCCGGGCAGCCGCTGGACCATCTCGCGGGCGACCCGGGAAAGGAGGGTGGGGTCGGACTCGAAGAGGTACTTGTCGAAGTACTCGTCGGACACCTGGCCGGAGCGGAGCGTGAACTCGCCGGTCAGCCGGCACAATCCGTCGATGTCGCGGGCCAGGTCGGGGTCGCGCACGCTGGTTGCCGTCACGCCGGGGTCGCTCACGTTGTGGTCGGTCACGTGCGGCAGGCTACTGGGGTGCTGTGGACAATGGGCCGCATGGACCACCCCGATCTCATGGCCGGACCACCCGCCACCCACCTGCCGGACGACCCCGCCGCGACCGAGCTCTCCTCCGGAGCGGCGGCCGCCGACGTCGTCCGCCGCCACCCCGCGTCGCCCGTCGCCTGGGCAGCAATGGCGGAGAAGGCACGGGACGAAGGCGCCGACGACGTGACTATCTACGCCTACGCGCGCGTCGGCTACCACCGCAGCCTCGACCTGCTGCGCCGGAACGGCTGGAAGGGCCACGGCCCAGTGCCCTGGGAGCACGAACCCAACCGCGGCTTCCTGCGCTGCTTGGCCGAGCTCGCCCTCTCCGCCCGCGCCATCGACGAGACCGAAGAGTGGGATCGCTGCTCGCAGTTCCTGCGCGACTCCAGCCCGACGGCATACGACGCGCTCCTTGACTGAGCGCAGCGCCTCGCGACGGCCGAAAGGCTGCGGCACTTGCGGCGGCGCGACGCCACTCTCTCAACACATGCTCGGCACGAGTGATGGCGTAACCGGCATGCTGCACCGGTGCGCTGGTGCCGCTCTCCGAGGGGCCAGGGTCCGTCAACCTCAAGTGCGACCCTGGGCGAGCGCTTGAGTTGCGCGATGCGTACGTCGGGATCCGGCCCGGCTACCACCAGAACAAACGGCACTGGAACACCGTGGACCTCGACGGCTCGGTCGAGGACGACCTCGTGCGCGGCCTGATCGAGGACTCCTACGACCTGGTTATCGCCGCTTTGCCGCGCACGACCCGCGCGGAGCTGAAGCGGACCTGGCCAGGCAGGCAACGGAACGCGGAATGAGTAGGCACACCGCGGCGCGCCGGCTGCCCAACGACTCCGTCACGGTTGTCGCACTGTAGGTCACGGCCTACGCTCGTCGTGCGGCTCGGGAACACCCGGGCCGCGAGCCCATTTAAGGGGAGCACATGAGCGTTCTTGTCACCGTGAAGGTCCAGGGGGACACCGACGCGTTCCAGAAAGCGCTGGCCGATCGTGGGAACGAGTTCAAGCAGATCGGGGATCGGGCTCAGGGCGTCGGCGCCATCCATCACAGGTTCGGTATCGGCGACGGGTTCATCCTGGTCGTGGACGAGTGGGAGACTGCAGAACAGTTCCAGCAGTTCTTCGGTGACCCGGAGCTTCAAGCGTTCATTGGCACGATCGGTGGAAGCCCGACGCCGCCGGAAATCACGCTGACTGACGCGGTCTCGTCCGCGGACGAGTTTTAGGCTGCCCGGGACACCATGGCGCCCAGCGTCGCCGGCGGCGAGTCCGTCACAACGAAAAGGAAGGTACCTCACCGCGGCTGATACGGGCGGCAAAGCGCGCATCGCCAGATCCGGTCGTTTCAACGTGCCGACTTGCGGCTACTAGAGACTTCCCGCAGGATCGGTGTCTGGCCAGACTCGGTCCAGGTGTCCGGCGGAGGGCTCTCCACGCGGCTGCCCACCGAGTGTTGGGTGTGGCTCTCTTCCGGTCTGCAGTCCGTCGGGCACCGTGACGAGGCGTGGCTCGAAAGGGGACTGCCCAGCTCGTAGTAGCACTGCCCACCTCGCCGTCCCTATCGGCACGAGGCGAAGCAGGAGAACGCTATGACGAAGGTGATCATCGGGGTCGATCCCCACAAGCTGTCGGCCACCATCGAGGTCGTCGACCGACACGAGAAGCTGCTCGGCTCTGGCCGGTTCAGCACCGACCAGGCCGGCTACACCGCGATGCGGAGCTACGCGAAGAGCTGGCCCGACCGGGTCTGGGCGGTCGAGGGAAGCAACGGCGCCGGCCGACCGCTGGCTCAGCGGCTGCTCGAGGCCGGCGAGCAGGTCGTGGACGTGCCGGCCAAGCTCGCCGCCCGGGTCCGGCTCTTCGACACCGGCCACAACCGCAAGACCGATGCCCGCGACGCCCACTCCATCGCGGTCGTCGCGGTCCGCACCAAGACCCTGCGGGTGCTGCGCGCCGACGGTGAGCTCGAGGCGCTGCGGATGCTGTGCGACCGCCGCGAGGAACTCACCCGGCTCCGGGTCCAGACCGTCAACCGGCTCCAGCGGCTGCTGGCCGAACTGGTCCCCGGCAAGGCCAAGAAGGACCTCACCGCCCTGCAGGCCAAGGCGATCCTCGCCACCGTGCGCCCGCGCGACATCGCCGGCAAGACCCGCCGCCGGATCGCCGCCGAGGAGCTGGCCGACCTGGTCGCGGTCGAGGCGAAGATGAAGAAGGCCACCGCCGAGCTCAAGGTCCTGGTCAAGGCCCGCGGGTCACGGCTGATGGACCTGCACGGTGTCGGACCCGTCGTCGCCGCGCGGACCCTGGCCGACGTCGGCGACATCGCCCGGTTCGCCGACCGCAACCGGTTCGCGTCCTGGACCGGCACCGCACCCCTGGACGCCTCCTCCGGCGAGCAGAACCGGCACCGGCTCTCCCGGGCCGGGAACCGGCGGATGAACCACATGATCCACATCGCCGCGATCAGCCAGATCCGCCTCGACACCCCCGGCCGCGCCTACTACCGGCGCAAGCTCGCCGCCGGCAAGACCAAGCTCGAAGCGCTGCGCTGCCTCAAGCGCAGGATCTCCGACGCGCTCTATCGCCAGCTCCTCGCCGACGCCGAACGAGCCGCAGCTGCCAGCGCACGCGAGGCGGTTGGCACGGGCCCGGGAGGGCACTGCGGGGCGTCTCAAGAATCCAGCGCGGTCGACCTGCCCCCGCACATCGACACTTCGGATCAGCCACTTCCCGGACCCGCGACACCGACGCTACAACCGCCCCAGCCCACCCGGAAGACCTCCCGACCGAGGACGCCGCAGACCACCGGTTGACAACAAAGGGGAGCCGGTATGACGCGGCTCCACTCCGATCCGAGGACTGCCTGTGGCAACGGTGCGTGTCGGTTACCGCGAGCCTTCGGGATGCGCGGAGTCTCGCCACGGCTGCGGCCCGGTCAGGACGACCCATCCGGGTCTTGTTGCAGTTCAGGATAAGTCCTAGCGTCGGCCGGAAGGGGACTAGGGAGGTTTGAACAGATGGAAGCCACAGTCAACAAGCAGGCGGCAATCGACGGATACGCAGCGTTCGGCGCAATGGATGCCGAAGGTGCGATGAAGGACATCTCCGACTCCATCGAGTGGGTGGTCAGCGGTGACAGTTCCTTGACCGGCACCTACAACGGCAAGGACGAGGTCGGCGGACTTTGGATGAAGCTCCTGGAGAAGGGGTTCCGAACCACGCCGAAGGAGTTCATCGCCGAGGGCGACAAGGTCGTCGTAATCTGCGACACCAGCCTAGGTGGGGAGCAGGCCGGATCGGTGAACGTGCTCAGCTACGACGGCGATGGCAAGCTCATCCGCTTCGAGACCTACGGCGGCGAGGAGCTGCTCAACCGGACGTTCCCGCACTGACTGAAGCGCCCTTGGTCTGATGAGGGCTCTGGTCGCGGTCACGGTTAGACAGGCGAGGTTCGATCGCGGCGGAATGACTGTGAGGATCGCCAACGCAGCCTGATGGTGTTGGGCTGTGGGGTGGTGACCGCGGGTGTGACCCCCGGAATGACTGGCTGCGTGCCTTGCTGCGACTTGTCCGCTCGTGGTTGCCGGCCCCGGCCCGGTTGGAGGAGCTGGCCTGATCAGGAGCTTGACCACCTGGCGTTAGTGGCGCCTGGCGTGTCTCATCACAGTCCTGCCGAGCCTCCGTCCCGGACCGGAACCACGTCCCGTCCGGCGAAGGAGAGAACGCATGAACAGTCTGACCGATCTACGCGAGGTGGTCGATGTCGTCATCGGTGTCGACACCCACGTCCATACCCACTCCGCGGCGGCAGTCGACACCGCGACCGGTGGTGTCCTCGACGAGGTCACTGTCGATGCGACAGCCGAGGGCTACGCCGAGCTCGTGGAGTTCGCCAACAACCACGCGATGTTGCGGGCCTGGGCGATCGAGGGGACCGGCGGTCACGGCGCCGGTCTGAGCCGACACCTGCTGAAGATGTCCGAGATCGTCATCGAGTTGGACCGTCCGAAGCGGGCCGCGCGCCGCAACGGCGCGAAGTCCGACCCGCTCGATGCGATCCGCGCTGCGCGTGAAGCGATGGGCCGACCGCGGCTGGGAACTCCCCGTACCGGGGGAGAACGCCAAGCACTCTCAGTGCTCTTGGCCGCCCGCCGCTCCGCGATCAATGCCTCTACCGAAGCCCAACTGCAGGTCTTCAGCCTGGTGATCGCCGCACCCGAACCCGTCCGAGCTCGGTTCCGTGGCCAGAAGCTCGCCGCGATGCTCAACACCGCCGCGAACCTGAGGATGCACTCGTCCTGGGATGTCGAGACGGCCAGCACCGTGGTGGCGCTGCGGACCTTGGCTCGTCGCGCGCACGTGATGCTGAAGGAAGCACGCGAGCTGCAGAAGTCGATCGTGGTCATCATCCGCAGCTGGCGTCCTGATCTGCTCGAGGAGTTCGGCGTGGGACCGATCGTGGCCGCGACGGTGTTGTGTGCGTGGTCGCATCCCGGCCGTATCCACTCCGAAGCGGCCTTCGCGATGCTCGCCGGCGTGGCACCAATCCCGGCGAACAGTGGCCAAGTCACCACCCGATATCGGCTGAACCGTTACGGCGATCGCCAACTCAACAATGCCCTGCACACCGTGGTCCAGAGCCGGATCCAGTACCAGCCAGCCACCCGCGACTACGTCGCTCGCCGGACTGCCGAAGGCAAGACCGACCGAGAGATCAAACGCTGCCTTGCCCGCTACGTCGCCCGAGACCTCTATCGCCTACTTGAAACACGGCCCCAGCTGCTTGACGAAGCATAGGAGCGTCGCACCTGCGAGAGGCCGGATGCGTCAGGTGCCGCTGCCTAGCAATGACCGCACGCGGTCCGCACCCAGCGCGACGATGAGTGTCGGCAGGCGTGGGCCGCGGTCCTTGCCGACGAGCAGGTTGTAGAGGAGGCGGAAGAACTGCTTCTGGTCGGCCTTGACCTCGTCTGTGGGTGCGTCGGCGAGCTCCAGGCCGCGGGCGAGCTTGGGGACGCCGTACACGAGTGACGTCACAGGCTCGACGTCGAGCTCGGCGGGCAGGTTGTCCAGCAGCAGCGAGAGCCACTCCGACTCCTGCTTCGACAGCGACGCCAGGCGCTCGTGATCAGGCGAGGTCCGCACGATCGTCCGGTCCGAGTCCGGCACGAACTCCGCCGTCCAGGCCATCGCCTTGTCCAGTCGCGGTTCGAGATCGTCCACGGAGTCGTGCGAGTGCCCCACGTGCCCGATCACCTGGCTGATCAGGTCGGCAGACCCGGCGGTCACGTCTGCGACCGACGACAGCGTTCGGAACGGTACGACGACCCGCGGCGTCGGCAGCCGGCCGGCGGAGGCGGTCTCCGAGGCCCGCTCGTAGGCCAGCACGGCGGCATCCCGTTCCGACGGGTCGGTGGCCTTGCGGCCGAGCGCGTCCCATTCGTCGTAGAGCCGGACCACCTCGGGGCCGAAGTCGATGTTGAACGCCTGCTTCGGCTGGCGGCGCACGTAGAGCCACCGCAGGATCGGCGCCTCGAGCACCCGCAGGGCGTCGGCCGCCGTGGGGACCCCGCCGGTCGACGACGACATCTTCTGCACGCCGGCGAAGCCGACGAAGGCGTACCCGAACCACGCCGGTCGCGGCATCCCGAACACGGTCTCCACCAGCTCGTGCCCGACGGTGAACGACGATCCGGGCGTCGCGTGGTCCATCCCGGCCGGCTCGAAGTCGACCTGCTCGAACGCCCAGCGCATCGGCCAGTCGACCTTCCACACCAGCTTGCCCTCGTCCTGGGTCATCAGGTTGGTGACGCCCGAGAAGCCGTCCGAGGTGCAGGTGTAGGCGAGATCGGTCGTCTCGTCGTCGTACGACGTGATGTGCGTGGTGTCGCGCCCGCACTGGCGGCAGTACGGCTTGAACGGGAACCGCTCCAGCCCCGCTCCCGCATCGGTGTCGACGTCGTCGTCCTCGGCGGCCGAGTCGGCAAGCTCCTCGGCCTCCTGCTCCGACGTCGGCTCGCGCTTCTTGGTGCGGTACTTCGCCAGCACCGCATCGATGTCATCGCGGTGGCGGACCGCGAGCAGGACCTGCTCGCGGTAGACCCCGGCCTGGTAGCGCTCGGTCTGCGAGACCTCCTCCATGTCCACGCCCATCGCGTGCAGCGCGTCCCGCAGCGGCGCCTTGAAGTGCTCGGCCCAGGAGGCGTGGCAGTCCCACGGGTCGGGGACCGCCGACAGCGGCCGGCCGATGTGATCCGCCCAGGACGGGTCCACGCCCGCGGGTACCTTGCGGAACCGGTCGAAGTCGTCCCAGACGTGCAGGTGCCGAGCGGGTACGCCGCGACGGTGCAGCTCCTCGGCCACGAAGTGGGGCGTCAGGAACTCGCGCAGGTTGCCCAGGTGGACCGGGCCCGACGGACTGGCTCCGGAGGAACAGGTGATGACGCGGTCTGCGCCGGCCGCATGCCGGATGGCGTCGTCGGCCGCGCGGGTGACCCAGTCCGTGGGCTCGCCCTGCCCGCCTCGTGCCATGAAGGTGTGCTCCCGCGTCGCTGGTGGTCAGAAGCGGCAACGCTACCGGAGCCCGAGCGGGCCACTGCGGCTGGAGCGGCAAGGGAAAGGACGCCGGCCTCGTCGGCGATTCCGGCGCCCTGTCCCGCGCCGGTCGTCCGACCGCATCCCCCGATGTGGGTCGTGGTGTGCGGCGACCGCCTGAGGATGGTCGCCACGCCGACGCAGTCCGATCCTCGCACTGACCGGTCCATGCCAGATGGCTCACGAGTGCCGGTGTCACTAAGATGCCAGCGTGGTGACTCGGACCCCTCACTCGACCCTTTCCGCGCTCGGGCTCGACACCGAGGACGAGCGCCTCTACCAGCGACTGCTGCCGCTCTCCGGCAGCGAGATCGGTGCGGTCGCCACCGCGCTCGAGGTCGACCCCTCCGAGGTTCCCGAGGCCGTGGCGAGCCTCCGGGACCTCGGCGTGGTGCGGATCGACGGCGACCACCTCCAGGTGCTGTCCCTGTCCGCCGTCGTGGCGTCGTTCATCGCCCGCGAGGCCGACCGGGCGGTCCGAGACGCAGGAGCGGCTGGCCGACATCGCGACCTCCATCCCGTTCCTGACCGGCGCGGTGACCCGGCCGAAGCCGGGGGAGGTCGAGGACGTCCAGTTCCTCGACGGCGAGGTCAGCAGTGGCGGCAATCCGCTTCAGCTGCTGACCAACATCATCCAGGAGAGCCGGGGAGACATGCTCTGGTTCCGGCCCGACGCCTGGCAGATGCCCCGCGAGTCGGCCATCTCGAAGGTGGTGGCGGCGGCGATCGCGTCCGGCCGCCGGTCCCGGGCGGTCTACCCGGTCCGCGCCCTGCACGAGGCCCAGGAGACGCTGATCGCCCGGGCCCGCGCCGGCGAGCAGATCCGGATCGTCTCCGAGCTGCCCACGCGGCTGATGGTGCTCGGGACGACGCACGCGGTGATCCCCGAGCCGCTGGGGGCGGCCGACGAACCGCGCGTGCTCGTCCGCCAGCCGGCCCTCGTCGGCGCCCTGATCATGCTGTTCGAGCTGATGTGGGACCGGGCCGCGCCGGTGCCCGAGCTCGACCTGGGTGTGGCGCGCCCCGACCTGCGGCGCTTCATCCTCCAGCAGCTCGCCGCCGGCGCCAAGGACGAGCAGATCGCCCGGGTGCTCGGCATCAGCCTGCGGACGGTACGCCGCCGCGTGGCCAGCCTGCTCATCGAGCTCGGGGTGGACAGCCGCTTCCAGGCAGGGGTGGAGGCGGTCCGGCGCGGCTGGCTGTGATCAAAGGGCTGCCCAGCTGGGTCAGGCGGCAGCCCACGGCCGGTCGGTCCGCGCGTGCTCGAGGGCCCAGTCGAGCGCCAGGTCCGCGACCTCCTCCCATCCGGGTGCGGCGCACGTCCAGTGGTCCCGGCCGGCGAACTCGTGGTACTCGGTGACTGCCGGCGACTTCTTGTAGTGCTTGGCGTTGGACTTGTTGACCGACGGCGGCATGATGTGGTCCTTCTCGCCGCCGATGAACAGCAGCGGCGCCCGATCGGCGTCGTAGTCGACCCACGTGTCCTGGTGTCCCGGCTTGAAGTTGGCGAACAGGCCGAACTCCCACACCCAGTTGCCGGGCGCCGCGATCGCGTAGCGCTCCCAGACCTTCAGCGACTCCTCCTCGGTGAGGGTGTTGGTGAAGGCGTAGTGGAACTCCTCGGGTGTGAAGCCGACCGCCTTGTGCCGGTTGGCGGGGTTCTTCAACGCGGGGAACAGCGACCTCGCCTGGGACAGCGGGTTGACCCGTACCCCCTCGGTCGGGGCGGAGTCGACGACGACGCCGGCCGAGCCGAGGCCGCGAGCCAGCAGCAGCTGGGTCAGCGTGCCACCGAAGGAGTGGCCGATGATGATCGGCGGAGTCGCCGCCGACTCGACCGCCGCGGCCAGGTGGTCGACGGTCTCGGGCACGGTGAGGTTGGCGATGATGTCGGGGTTCTCGCGCAGGGCCTCGACCTCGATCTCGAAGCCGGGGTAGCCGGGCGTCAGCACCGTGAGGCCCTTCGCCTCGTAGTGCGCAACCCAGCCCTCCCAGCTGCGCGGGGTCATCCACAGTCCGTGGACGAGGACGACGGTGTCGGGAACGGTCGGGGGCTGGATGTCCATGGTCTGCTCCTGATGGGGGATGGCCCGAGGTGAGTCGATCGTGGGGCCGAATCGGCCCCGACGTGACGCGTCATCCGGCAAGTGAGCACTCTGGGGCTCATTCCGTGCATCCTGGGGCGATTCGGGCTGGGCTACAGTCGAGACGTCGGGAGCTCGGGCCCGGCCCGGCTGCCGAACCGAGCTCCAGGAGGGCTGTCATGCTCGTCTTCGACAGTGCCTCGGTGCCGACGCGCGAGCGTCACAGCGCGATCGAGAGCTCGCTGGCCAGCGCGGCCCTCGCCACGTTCATGACGCCCGCACGCGGTGGCGAACGCCTGCACCTGACGTTGGACGTGTGGGACCTCGGTGGCGTCGAGGTCGTCGACGCCAAGTGCTCGGCCCACACGCTGCGACGCTCGGCCCGGCAGACTGCTCGAGACGACGAAGCCGTGCTCGCCATCACCTGCGCCACGAGGGGCCGCGGCGTGCACCAGCAGCTGGATCACGAGATCAAGGTCCGGCCGTCCGCCGTCTGGGCCACGAACCTGTCCACGCCGTACGTGCACCACGTCACCGACACCTGGACGACGACCGCGAAGGTCCCGCTGCGCCTGCTCGGCGTGCCCGAGGATCTTGTGGCACCCGCGCTGGAACACGTCGGCAGCAGCCCGCTGGCCCCGGTCTTCAGCCGCCACCTGGCAGAGGTACGGCGGGTTGCCGACGACCTCAACCAGCCGGCCGCACACTCCCTCGGCACCGCCACCCTGGCGCTCGCCCGGGCACTGGTCAGCAGCGTCTCCGGCGATGATCGGCTCGGCCGCGAGTCCCTCGACGACATCCTGTTGCTGCGGGTGAAGGCCTTCGTCCGCGAGCACCTCGGGGACGCACGCCTCGACGCGGCCACCATCGCCGCGGCCAACCACGTGTCTCTGCGTCAGCTGTACAAGGCCTGCGCACGGGCCGACCTCCAGCTCGAGCAATGGGTCATCGAGCAACGGCTGGAACGCGCCCACGAGGATCTCGCCCGGGTCGGCGCGATCCCGCCTTCGGTGACCGGGGTGTCGCAGCGATGGGGGTTCGCCAGCGCCTCCCACTTCGCACGCCGCTTCCGGGACGCCTACGGGATGTCGCCGCGCGAGTGGCAGGCACTGAACCGGGCACGAGCCAACTCGACCACCACAGACTGAGCCGGCCCGTCGCTGGGTTCCTACGGTGTCAGGGCAGGACCATGGAGTACGCCTCGGGCTCCACGTGCCAGGTCCGGTTCCGCTCCGGCCCCGACACCTCGCCGTCGGCCGCGCAGTAGAACTCCTCGCCGCTGATCGAGACCCGCGAGCCGCGCATGTAGATCACGTCCTCGCGTTCGTGGTGCCGTCCGCGCGCGAGATGGGCGGCGTACCCGAACCGCGACAGTGGGCCGATCGCGAGCGAGATCATGATGTCGGCCTTGCCGTCCTCGGGGTCGGCCTCCGGGGCCAGCTCGGCGCCGCCGCCCACCGTGGGGCCGTTGCCGATGGCGACCATGAGCACCGGCCGGTCCACGTCGACGACGACCTCGCCGTCCACCTCCACCCGCAGCCGGACCATGGGCGGTTTCACCGCGGCGAGGGCGGCCCCGATCGGATACCCCAGGCGCCCCAGGTTGAGCTTGCCGTAGCCGATCTTGCCCAGCCGCTCCTTCCACCGGTGCCCGCGTCGGCTCGCCTGGGCACCGGCGCCCACGTGGACGTGGTTGACCACGACCCCGCCGAGCTCGTCGACGATGAGGTCGACCGGCCGTACGTTCCCCTCGACGAGCACCTCGGCGGCGTCCTCGGTGTCCAGGGGGATGCCCATGGCGCGGGCGAAGTCGTTGCCCGTGCCCAGGGGCAGCAACCCGATCACGGCCTTCGCGAGGTCGTGCCGGCGGTGCAGCGCGGCCACCACCGCGTGCAGGCTGCCGTCGCCACCGGCCACGACGATCTTGCGGGAACCGGCCCGGTGCAGGACGCTGTCCAGCTCGCCGGGGTTCGACGTCGAGACGACCTCCACGGACACCCGGTCGAACACGGAGGCGAGCGCGCGGTCCAGCGTCTCGTCGTCGGCCGTGCCGGCGCCCTTGTTGGTGATCACGAGGAGCGATTCCACGGGTCGGACCCTAGCCCAGTGCCAAGGCAGTCGACGGGGGCGCTCCGGGGTCCCTCTTTGGTAGCGTGGCGTCGCAAGAGCCCCGGTGCACTTGTCGCCGGGGCGCTTGCATTTCATGGACTCCATCCCGAGGGAGATGCGATGCCCGCGATCGTGATCCTCGGCGCCCAGTGGGGCGACGAGGGCAAGGGCAAGGCGACCGACCTGCTCGCGACGACCGACCCCATCGACTACGTCGTACGCACCAGCGGTGGCCACAACGCCGGCCACACCATCGTGGTGGGCGGCGAGAAGTTCGCCACCCACCTGCTGCCCAGCGGGATCCTGACGCCGGGCTGCACCAGCGTGATCGCCAACGGCGTCGTGGTCGCGCCCGACGCGCTCTTCCGGGAGCTCGACGCCCTGGCCGCGCGGGGCGTGGACGTGACCCGGCTGGTCGTCAGCTCGAACGCGCACATCATCGCGTCGTACCACTCGACGATGGACAAGACCACCGAGCGCTTCCTCGGCAAGCGCCAGATCGGGACCACCGGTCGCGGCATCGGGCCGGCGTACGCCGACAAGATCAACCGGGTCGGGATTCGCATCGCCGACCTGTTCGACGAGTCGATCCTGCGGCAGAAGGTCGAGGGCGCGCTCGAGGTGAAGAACCACCTCCTCGCCAAGGCCTACAACCGCCGCGCGATCGACGTCGACGCCGTCCTCGCCGAGCTCCTGTCGTACGCCGACCGGTTGCGGCCGATGGTCGTCGACACGACGCTGCTGCTCAACCGGGCCCTGGACGACGGCAAGACGGTGCTATTCGAGGGCGCCCAGGCCACCATGCTCGACGTCGACCACGGCACCTACCCGTTCGTGACCAGCAGCAACCCGGTGGCCGGCGGCGTCTGCGTCGGCGCCGGGATCGGACCGACCCGGATCGACCGGGTGATCGGCGTGATCAAGGCCTACACCACCCGGGTGGGAGCCGGCCCGTTCCCCACCGAGCTGTTCGACGAAGACGGCGCCAAGCTGTGGAAGGTCGGCGGCGAGGTGGGCGTCTCCACGGGCCGCGACCGTCGCTGTGGGTGGTTCGACGCGGTGATCGCCCGCTACGCCAGCCGGGTCAACGGGCTGACCGAGCTGTTCCTCACCAAGCTCGACGTGCTCTCGTCCTGGGACCGGATCCCGGTGTGCGTGGCCTATGACGTCGACGGAGTCCGGCACGAGGAGATGCCGATGACCCAGACGGAGTTCCACCACGCGCAGCCGGTCTACGAGTTCTTCGACGGCTGGGGGACCGACATCTCCGGGTGCCGCTCGTTCGACGACCTGCCCAAGAACGCGCAGCTCTATGTCAAGGCACTCGAGGAGCTCAGCGGCACGCCGTTCTGGGCGGTCGGCGTCGGGCCGGGTCGCGAGGAGACGGTCGTCGTCCACGGATAGCGCCGCACTCTCGACAGGTCTGTGCGCCACCGGCAGAGTGGACCCGTGCGCACTCCTCTCGGACGCCGCTCCCTCGCCGTGGCCCTTGCCGCGGCAATGGCGGCCCTGCTTGCTTCCGGGTGCGGGGTCACCCGCGGCGACGACACCCGCGACCTGCTGATGATCATCCCCAACAGCCCCGGCGGCGGCTACGACCAGACGGGGCGCGCGGCGGTGGCGGTGATGGAGGAGGAGGACATCACCGGCGGCTCCTTCACCGTCGACAACGTCATCGGCGCCGGCGGGGCCGCGGCGATGACGGAGCTGATCGGCGAGGCCGGCGACGAGCACACGATGATGACGGTCGGGCTCGGCGTGGTGGGGTCGACGTACTCGTTCGGCAGCGACTACGACCTCCTCGACGCCACCCCGCTCGCCCAGCTGATGAGCGAGCCGGAGGGGATCCTGGTGCCCGCGGACTCGCCGTACGAGACGGTCGAGGACTTCGTCGAGGCCTGGAAGGCCGATCCCGGCTCGTTCGCCATCGGCGGCGGCTCCTCGCCCGGGCGGACCCGACCACCTCTTCCCGATGCAGCTGGCCGCCGAGGTCGGCATCGACCCGAACGACGTCAACTACGTGTCGTACGACGGCGGCGGCCCGCTCACCAGCGCACTGCTCGGCGCGAAGATCGACGCCGGCTTCTCGGGCCCGGCGGAGTTCGCCGGCCAGGTCGAGGACGGCGACCTGCGGATGCTCGCGCGTCTCCGGCGAGGAGCGCTCGCCCCAGGACACCTTCGCCGACGTCCCGACGTTGACCGAGTCGGGCATCGACCTGGTCTTCCTCAACTGGCGCGGGGTGCTCGCGCCGCCCGACATCTCCGACGAGCGCCGCGACGAGCTCATCGGCTACCTCGCAGGAGATGCACGACACCGAGGCGTGGCAGGAGCAGCTGGAGACGAACGGCTGGACCGACGACTTCAAGACCGGTGACGACTTCGACGACCTTCATCGAGGAGCAGGACGACCGGGTGTCGGGCACCCTCGAGGAGCTGGGACTGATCTGATGCGGCCGCGCACCGACGACCGGCACGACGACCGATCGCGGTCCGCGTCGACAAGGCCCAGTACGTCCTGGCCGCCGCGCTCGCCGTGGTCGGGATCTACACGCTGGTCGACGCCCGCGGTCTCACCGTCGGCTTCGGCGACCCGGTCGGGCCGCGCGTGTTCCCCTACGTCATCGGCACCGGCATGATCGTGCTCGCCGTGCTGCTCGCGCGTGGCCACCGCCCGCGGCGACGTCGCCGAGGGCGAGGCCGGTGAGGACATCGACCTCACCAGCCCGCCCGACTGGGTCACCGTCGGCAAGCTGGTCGGCATCCTCGTGCTCAACGTGCTGTTCGTGAACCTCCTCGGGTGGGCGGTCACCGGTGCCCTGCTCTTCGCCGGCTGCGCCTGGGCGCTGGGTCGCGGACCCTGCTGCGCGACGTGATCGTCGGCGCCGTGCTCTCGGTGAGCAGCTGGTACTTCTTCTACGTCGGTCTCGACGTGCCGCTGCCCCCGGGATCCTGGACGGGATCCTCTGATGGACACGCTGAACCTGCTCCTCGACGGCATGGCGAACGCCCTCACGCCGGAGAACCTCGCCTTCGCCGCCATCGGCGTCCTGCTCGGCACCTTCGTCGGCGTGCTGCCCGGCATCGGCCCGGCCATGGCGGTCGCGCTGCTGCTGCCGATCACGTACGGCCTCGAGCCGACGCAGTCGTTCATCCTCTTCGCCGGCATCTACTACGGCGGCATGTACGGCGGCTCCACGACCTCGATCCTGCTCAACACACCCGGTGAGTCGGCGTCGGTGATGACGGCCATCGAGGGCAACAAGATGGCCAAGAAGGGTCGCGCCGCGCAGGCACTCGCCACCGCCGCGATCGGCTCGTTCATCGCCGGCACCATCGGCACCCTGCTGGTCGCGTTCCTGACCCCGTCGCTGGCCGAGCATCGCGGTCGAGATCGGCGCGGCGTCGTACTTCGCGATCATGCTGCTCTCGCTGGTGCTGGTCACCGCGGTGCTCGGTTCGTCGAAGCTGCGTGGCTTCATCGGCCTGTTCATCGGCCTCACCATCGGCCTCGTCGGCCTCGACCTGTCCACCGGCCAGGCCCGGCTCACCGGCGGCGTCCTGCAGCTGGCCGACGGCGTCGACATCGTCGTCGTCGCGGTCGGCATCTTCGCCATCGGCGAGGCGCTCTGGATCGCCGCCCACCTGCGCCGCCAGCCGATCGACGTCATCCCGGTCGGCCGGCCGTTCATGAGCCGCGACGACTGGGCCCGCTCCTGGAAGCCGTGGCTGCGCGGCACCGCGCTCGGCTTCCCCTTCGGCGCGCTCCCCGCGGGTGGCGCCGAGACGCCGACGTTCCTCTCCTACGTGCTCGAGCGGCGGCTCTCCCGCAAGAAGGACGAGTTCGGCCACGGCGCGATCGAGGGCGTCGCCGGACCGGAGGCCGCCAACAACGCGAGCGCGGCGGGCATGTTCGTCCCGCTGCTCGCACTCGGCCTCCCGGTGACCGCGACCGCGGCCGTCCTGCTCGCCGCCATGCGCACCTACGGGATCGTGCCCGGGCCGACCCTGATGACCGACCAGCCCGACCTCGTCTGGACCCTGCTGGCCAGCCTGCTCATCGGCAACACCCTGCTGCTGGTGATCAACCTGCCGCTCGCCCCGCTGTGGGCCAAGCTGCTGCAGATCCCGCGGCCGCAGCTCTACGCGGGCATCCTCTTCTTCGCCTCGCTCGGCGCCTACGCCGTCAACCAGAGCGCCTTCGACGTCGCGCTGCTGCTGGTCTTCGGCGCCGTGGGCTTCGCCGTACGTCGCTTCGGGATCCCGATCCTGCCGCTGATCCTCGGCGTCATCATCGGCCCGCTCATGGAGACCAAGATGCGCGAGGCGCTCGACCTCTCCGACGGCGCGATCAGCGGGCTCTTCAACGAGCCGCTGGCGGTCGCCATCTACGTGCTCATCGTGCTGATCCTGGTGATGCCGCCGGTCGTCCGCGGGTCCGCGGACGCCCGCGCCCGCGACCGCGAGACCGACGTGAATCCGAGAAGGAGGTCCGGCGATGACGCGTGGTGGTGGGCTACATCCCCAACGAGTACGGCGAGGCCGCACTCACCGAGGCATCGGGAGGCCCAGCGACGAGGCACCGGCGTCGTCGTCGTCAACACCACCAAGGGCGACTCGCTGGTCGACAAGAAGTACGTCGGGGAGGACGGGCTGGCACGAGCTCGCAGCGAGCGGCTCGCCGCGGCTCGGCGTACCGCTCGAGCTGCGCCAGACGATCGGGGCCGACGTCGCCGACGAGATCCTCGACGTGGCCCGCGAGGTCGAACGCCGAGGCGCTGGTCATCGGCATCCGGCACCGCAGCCAGGTCGGCAAGATGCTGATGGGCAGCGTCGCCCCCCGGCTGCTGATGGACGCTCCCTGCCCGGTGGTCGCCGTCAAGCCGGACTAGGCACGGCCCGATGCTGGATCCCGGGGTCGCCATCGACCGGATCAACGCGGCGTACGGCGGCTCGCTCGGCCACCGCGTGCTGCACTCCAAGGGGCGCTTCTATTCGGGGACCTTCACGGCAACGGCGGAGGCGTCCGCGCTCTGCCGGGCAACGCACCTGCAGGGCGATCCGGTGCCCGTCCTCGTCCGGTGGTCCAACGCCGGCGGCAATCCCCGGGTGAAGGACCAGGCGCCCGACGTACGCGGGATGGCGGTGTCGTTCCGCCCGGACGGCGGGGCCACGGACCTGCTCGGGCAGACCTCTCCGCGGTTCCCGGTGCGCACGCCCGAGGACTTCGTGGCCCTCACCGAGGCGGCCGTCGACGTGAAGCGGATGCCGCTCTTCCTGGCCCGGCACCCGGCCGCGGTCGGTGCGCTGGCGGTCAACCTGAGGTCCAAGGGTCTGGCCATGCCGCACTCGTTCGCGGAGGCCACGTTCTACCCGATCCACGCCTACGGCTGGCTGGACGAGGCCGGCAACCGGACCTGGGTCCGCTACCGCTTCGTGCCGCACGCCCGGAAGGCCGAGCGGCTCGAGACGACGTACGACGGCCGGGATCGGCTCGCAGAGGAGATCGCGGCTCGGCTCGCTCGCGGCCCGGTCGGGCACGACGTGCAGGTGACGGTGGCCGGGCCCGGTGACGACCCGCACGACCCGATGTCGGTCTGGAAGGGCGAGCGGGAGTTCCGGGCGGGGACGATCGAGGTCACCGAGGAGATCGCCGATCCGGAGGCCGACGGCGACGTCGTCGTCTTCGACCCCACCCGCGTCGTCGACGGGATCGAGCTGTCCGACGACCCGATCCTGCGGTACCGCCCGCACGCGTACTCGGTCTCGGTGTCGCGGCGCTCCGGGTGAGGACACCGGCCTCGTCTCAGTAGGGTGGGGCAACGTGAAGACCCTCGTCATCGGCACCGGCGGCCGCGAGCACGCGCTCGTTCGGGCCCTGTCCCTCGACCCGGGCGTGACCGAGGTGCACGCAGCCCCCGGCAACCCGGGCATGGCGCCGATCGCCACCCTGCACGACGTGGACGCCATGAACGGCGCCGACGTCGCGGCGCTCGCCGAGAAGCTCGCGGTCGACCTGGTCGTGGTCGGGCCGGAGGCACCGCTGGTTGCCGGCGTGGCCGACGCGGTGACCGAGCGCGGCATCGCCTGCTTCGGCCCGACCGCCGAGGCAGCTCTGCTCGAGGGGTCCAAGGCGTTCGCGAAGGACGTCATGGCGGCGGCCGGCGTGCCCACGGCTGCGGCCCGCTCGTGTGCCACGGCCGAGGAGGCCGCGGCGGCGCTCGACGAGTTCGGACCGCCGCACGTGGTGAAGGACGACGGCCTCGCGGCGGGCAAGGGGGTCGTGGTCACCTCCGACCGGGCGGCCGCCCTGGCGCACGCGGCCGGGTGCGAGCGGGTGCTGATCGAGGAGTACCTCGACGGCCCGGAGGTCTCGCTGTTCGCGATCACCGACGGCGCCACCGTCTACCCCCTGCAGCCCGCCCAGGACTTCAAGCGGATCTTCGACGGCGACGAAGGTCCCAACACGGGCGGGATGGGCGCCTACACCCCGCTGCCCTGGGCGCCGGCGGACCTGGTCGAGCAGGTGCTGCGCTCGGTGCTGCAGCCGACGATCGACGAGATGGCCGGCCGCGGGACCCCCTTCCGCGGCCTGCTGTACGCCGGCCTCGCGCTCACCTCGCGCGGCGTCCGCGTCGTCGAGTTCAACGCCCGCTTCGGTGACCCCGAGACCCAGCCCCTGCTCACGCTGCTGGCGTCCCCGCTCTCGCCTCTCCTGCACGGCGCCGCCACGGGCCGCCTCGACGCGGTCCCGCCCCCGGAGTGGCGGCCGGGTGCGGCGGTCGCGGTCGTCCTCGCCAGCAAGGGCTACCCCGAGTCGTCCTCGAAGGGGGACGTGATCAGCGGCGTCGCGGACGCCGAGGCGCGCGATGCGGTGCACGTGATCCACGCCGGCACCGCCGAGACCGGGGGCGACCTGGTGACGGCCGGAGGCCGGGTGCTCGCTGTGGTCGGCACCGGGAGCGACCTGGCTACCGCGCGCGAGGCGGCGTACCAGGGCGTCGCCGCCGTAGAATTCGAGGGCGCGCAGCACCGCACCGACATCGCCGCCGCGGCCTCCGCTGGTTGAGGTGCGAGCGCTGCGATCTCGAAACCAAGGAGTCTGATGACAGTCCCCAACGTCCTCGCCACCCGGTACGCCGGCGAGGACCTCGCCCGGATCTGGTCGCCGGAGCACAAGATCGTCCTGGAGCGGCGGCTGTGGATCGCCGTGCTCCGGGCGCAGCGGGACCTCGGGGTCGTCGTACCGGACGGGGTGGTCGAGGCCTACGAGGACGTCGTGGACAAGGTCGACCTCGACTCGATCGCGGCCCGGGAGCGGGTCACCCGCCACGACGTGAAGGCGCGGATCGAGGAGTTCTCCGCCCTGGCCGGCCACGAGCACATCCACAAGGGGATGACGTCGCGCGACCTGACCGAGAACGTCGAGCAGCTGCAGGTGCGGCTCTCCCTCGGCCTGCTCCGCGACCGCGCCGTCGCCACCCTCGCGCGACTGGCCCGGCTGGCCGCCGAGCACGAGTCGACCGTGCTGGCGGGTCGGTCGCACAACGTCGCCGCCCAGGCGACCACTCTCGGCAAGCGGTTCGCGACCGTCGCCGACGAGATGCTGGTCGCGCTCGGCCGGCTGGAGGACCTGCTCGGCCGCTATCCGCTGCGCGGGATCAAGGGCCCGATGGGCACCGCGCAGGACATGCTGGACCTGCTCGACGGCGACGCCTCGAAGCTGGCCGAGCTGGAGCAGCGGATCGCCGAGCACCTGGGGTTCGAGCGGGTGCTCACCAGCGTGGGGCAGGTCTACCCACGCTCCCTCGACTTCGACGTGGTGTCCGCACTGGTCCAGCTGGTGGCGGGCCCGTCCAACCTGGCCACGACGATCCGGCTGATGGCCGGCAACGAGCTCGTCACCGAGGGGTTCCGCGAGGGCCAGGTCGGGTCGTCGGCCATGCCGCACAAGATGAACAGCCGCTCCTGCGAGCGGGTCACCGGGCTGGCCGTCGTACTGCGCGGGCACCTGTCGATGGTCGGCGAGCTGGCAGGCGACCAGTGGAACGAGGGTGACGTCTCGGACTCCGTCGTACGCCGGGTCGCCCTGCCCGACGCGTTCTTCGCAGCCGACGGGCTGTTCCAGACCTTCCTCACGGTGCTGGACGAGTTCGGTGCCTACCCCGCCGTCATCCAGCGCGAGCTCGACCGCTACCTGCCGTTCCTGGCGACGACCAAGGTGCTGATGGCAGCGGTCCGCAACGGCGTCGGGCGCGAGGTGGCGCACGAGGCGATCAAGGAGGCGGCGGTCGGGGCGGCTCTCGACCTGCGCCAGGGGCGGGCCGAGAACGACGTGTTCGTCAGGCTCGCGGCCGACTCTCGCCTCGGACTGACCGAAGACCAGCTCGCAGCCCTGGTCGCCGAGCCGATCACCTTCACCGGCGCCGCCGTCACCCAGACCCAGACCGTGTGCCGTCAGGTGGCCGAGGTGGTTGAGCGGTACCCCGCGGCCGCGGCGTACTCACCCGGCGCGATCCTGTAGCCCAACGGGTGAGTCGTTGCCCTCTGCGGGGCGGGAATGCCAGGACAACTCACCCGTTCGCGGCGGCCGACGGGCGCACCCTCAGGTCGCGGACCGCCATCACCATCGCAATCGACAGGAGCGCGAGGGCCGCCAAGAGGGCGACCCGCAGGGCGTCTCCCGGCGGGCCGCCGGCCACCTGGTAGGCCGTCATCAGCACGGCGGCACCGATCGCGGACCCGATCCGCTGGCCGGTCTGGAGGGCTCCGCCCGCGGCGCCACCCATGCGGGGCGGTACCTCGGCCAGCGCGAGGGTGAAGTTCGGCGAGATGACTCCACCGCCGCCCAGGCCGGCGATGAGCAGGCACGGGACCAGCACCCAGCCCACCTCCTCGCGACCGGGGACGAGCAGCGCGGTCAGCAGGACGCCGCACATCATGATGGTCAGCGAGATCACCGTCAGCCGCCGCTGGAGTCGGGACACCAGCCAGCCGGCCACCGGCGCCGTGATCGCCGATCCGACGGCGAACGGGGTCATCAGCAACCCCGCGCTGAGGGCATTCATCCCCAGGCCCTCCTGCAGGAACACCGACAGCACCAGGAAGACGCCCGTGAAGCCCGTGAAGTACAAGGTGCCCACGGCCAGGCCGCCGGCATAGCCGGGGATGTTGCGCAACAGGGTGACGTCGAGCAGCGGCGCGCCGCCCCGGCGTACCACCCGGTGCTCCCAGCGGACGAATGCGTAGGCGAGTGGAACGACGCCCAGCAGGAGGAGCAGCGGCAGGCGGGCTCCGCCCTCGGCCACGACGATCGGGTAGAGCACGCACAGGACGGTGGCGCCGAGCAGCGCTGCCCCCGCCACGTCGATCCGCGGGTCGCCCTCGGAGCCGGTGCGTCCGGGGACCAGCCGGGCGATGAAGTAGAACGCAACCATCCCGATCGGCACGTTCACCAGGAAGAGGTAGCGCCAGCCGTTCTGCTCGCCCGCGAGCCCGATCACCAGCCCGCCGAGCACCGGGCCGAGGGCTGAGGACACCGAGACGGTCAGCCCGAAGTACCCGAACGCCCGGCCACGCTCCTCGCCGCTGAACAGCTGCTGGATGAGGCCGGAGTTCTGCGGCGTCAGAAGCCCGGCGGAGGCGCCCTGGGCAAGGCGGGCCACCACCACCAGCAACGCGTTCGGGGCGAACCCGACGGCCGCGCTCGACAGGATGAACCCGGTCAGCCCGATCAGCATCATCCGACGCCGGCCGTAGGCGTCTCCCAGTCGACCGCCCGCGACCAGGGTGAGGCCGAACGCGAGGGCATAGCCGGAGACGACCCACTGCACGGTGCCGGCCGACGTGTCGAGGCTGCTGCGCATCGAGGGGATCGCGACGTTGACGATGGTGACGTCCAGCAGGGACATGAACCCGACGACGAGCGAGACGCCCAGGATGCGCCAGCGTCGAGGGTCGGGCTGGTCCGGCTCCGGGTCCCGTTGCGGGGCATTCACGGCGTCGTCGGTCACCCGCCCCAGCCTGCCGGATCCGGGCAGGACCAGGAAACGTTTCTTTGTCTACCGATCTACTCCACTACAGTGTGTGCATGAACCTGCGCACCCTGCCGCCGCTGCCGTCGTACGACGACGTCGATGTCGTCGTCTCCGCACCGGCCGGTGGGCCGGGGAACTGGAGCGGCGCAGCGAGCGCCGTACTCGTGGACGACGTCTTCTGGCTCTGCTATCGGGTACGCCGGCCGCTCACCGACGGCCGGGGCGTGAGCGTGGTCGTCGCCCGCTCCGACGACGGCGTGCGGTTCGAGCAGGTGGCCGAGGTCCAGCGCGAGGCGTTCGGCAGCGAGTCCTTCGAGCGACCGGTCCTGGTGCCGGTGCCGGGTGTGGGCTGGCGGCTCTACCTCTCCTGCGCCACGCCGGACTCCAAGCACTGGTGGGTCGACACGCTCACTGCGGAAACGCCGTCGCTGCTGCCGCGCGGTGCCCGTCGCACGATCCTAGTCGGTGACGAGCACACCGCGGTCAAGGACCCAGTCGTCACGCATGGTCCGTCTGGCTGGGAGATGTGGCTGTGCTGCCATCCTCTGACCGAGCCAGGCCACGAGGACCGGATGAGCACCCGCCGGCTGGTCAGCGCCGACGGGTTGACCTGGACCGATCTCGGCGAGGTCCTGGCGGGACGCCCCGGGGAGTGGGACGCCCGCGGAGCCAGGGTGACAGCGGTGCTGTGCCACGATCCCGTCGTCGTCCTGTACGACGGCCGGCCCGACGCCGCGTCCAACTGGTTCGAGCGGACCGGGGTGGCGAGATGGGACGGACACCGACTGCGCCCCGACGGCGAGATCCCTCCGATCGCCTCGCCCTACTCCGACGGGGCGTTCCGCTATGCCGCGGTCGTGCCCCTACCGGACGGCCGCACCCGCTTCTACGTCGAGGCAGCGAGGCCCGACGGGGCCCACGACCTGGTCATCTGCGTCCGGTAGCGCTCAGCCGACCCGCTCTGACCCGTCGCTCCGCTCGCGGAAGGAGCCGCGGCTGTCGGCGGAGAGCCAGTCCCCGAAGTCCTCGCCCGTGAGCCTCGACAGCAAGGCGACGTCCTCCGCGAACACCGAGACCATTCGCTGGCGCGTCTCGGCGGCGAGGCGAGGACGGTGCGCCTCGACGGCACCGTTCAGCTGGGATACCAACGGACCGCTCGCCCGTCGCCACATGTGTGGCGGGGCAAGTGCGCCGACCCGGGCTCCGGCCCGGACCACCGGACCGAGGACCTTCGGGCGCCACCCCGGCTCGACGTAGTCCCGGGAGTTGTCCCGCGGGATCCAGTTGACGACGCCCTGCGCGATGCCCAGGAACCGGCATGCGCGGTCCACGGCCCCGCGCGGGTCGTCGACCACGTTGCGGTACCGCAGCACCAGCACCCGGTCGGGGTCGACGTACCGGTACAGGTGCGCGAGCTGCGCGCCGTACATCCCGAGCTCGCGGTAGCGCCAGAACGGCGCATACCCCTCGTGAACGCGCCGATCCTGGAGCCCGAAGGCCCACTCGAAGTCGGCCTCCGGCTCGAGTCCGTCCGACCACAGGTGCATCCAGTTGCTGTACGCCCGGTCCACCGGGTCCCGGACCACCGCGATCAACCGGATGTCGGGGAGTGCCTCCGCGATCCGCCGGTGCGCGCCGCCGCTCCAGAGATAGAAGGGGGTGCTTTCCCCGCGAACCTGCCCGTCGCCGGCCCGGTCGAAGAGGCGCTCGTAGTCCTCGCGCCGCCACACCCATTCCCGCTGGGAGTGCGCATCGCCCGGCCCTCGCCAGGCCGGCGGAGGGGCATCGTCACACAGCCAGTACTTCGGCTCTTTGGGCTGGGACATGAAGACCTCGGGGTGCTGCGTGAGCGCCGCGTGCAGCGCCGTCGTGCCGGCCTTGGGTGCTCCGATGATGAGAAATGACGGCTGGCTGGCCATGGTCCCTCCCTACCTAGGTGAGAAAACTACAGTAGATCACTTAACAAACACTTGAAAGTGCTCACGCGTCCCGAAAGTGGTGACAATGGGCCGATGACACGCGCAGTTGAAGTGACGGTGGGCGGCCGGGTGCAGGGCGTCTTCTTCCGCGCGGAAATGCGACGCGAGGCGTCTCGTCTCGGGGTCACCGGCTGGGTGCGCAATGCCGCGGACGGGACCGTGGTGGCGCACCTCGAGGGCGATCCGGCCGCGGTGGAGCAGCTGCTGCGCTGGTGCCACGAGGGCCCGCCGCAGGCACGGGTCGACCGCGTGGACGCCCGGCAGACGGAGGCCACGGGCGCGACCAGCTTCGGCGTACGTGGGTGAGTCCCGGGCAGGAGGCGTCGCGCCAAACGTGCAGTACGGATCCAAACCCCGCATGGATCGGCTGTTCCGGCCCCCGTGAGGTGACCACTGCACGTCCGAAGCAACGGGCTCAGGCAGCCAGACGCGGCCCGCGAAGTGCGACCAGGGTCGTCAGGGACTGGCGAACGAACTCCGCCTCCTCCATCACGTGCTGTCGAGTGAAGCGCACCACGAGGCGACCGGTGAGGACGAGTCTGGTGTAGCGCTCCACATCTCGGTCGAAGCGCAGCGGTGTGGCGCCGTGGTAGACGAATCCCTCGGCCTCGATCACCAGCCCGAGTGCCTCGTCGACCAGGTCGGGGTGGACGACGAATCCGGGGAGCTCGACGGCGACCTGAGGTGCCACCGAGAGGCCGGGTACGTCGAGAGCGATCGCCCGGAGCATCGACTCGAGGGGATTTGCGGCCAGCGGCGTCGCCTCCCGGGCAACCCGTCGACATCGACCCGCGCCGGGCCCACGCATCGTCGCGGCGGCCGCCACCAGCTCCTCCTGGTCGACGGCTCTGTGGCGCAGTGCCGAGTCCGCGACCGTCAGCCCCTCACCCAAGTCGAGCTTGCGAGCGCAGTCGAGGACGGTCCGGATCGGGTCCGTCACGTGGCCGGTCGCGGTCGAGTACACGACGTTGGCGGCGGTGCGATCCGTCGCCGAGACCTTGCGGTTCCGGGGGACCGCCACCCACGGCAGTTCCGGGACCCTCGCCACCTCCCATCCGTGGACCTGGGCCGCACTGAGGTGGCTGACGGTCCCGCTCAGCCGTGCAGCTTCCCGCAGTGCCCTGCGTGCGTGGGGAAGGGCGTACCGACCGCGGGCCACCTTGACCAGGCGGCCGGCCGCCACTGCGCGCACGATCTCGCGATGCGAGCACACAGTCAGCAGCTCCGCCGTCCGCGCGACACCGCCGAGCTCCCGCGTGACGGAGGTCGGATCCATCCGGTCAGGATGGCCGGCTCCCAGCACCGGTCGCATCTGGTCGTCCACAACCGCGGATAAGGTGCGGGCATGGCGGACGTGAACATCCCCGAGGCACCGGTCATCGACGGCGCCACGCATGTCCATTCCGGGAAGGTCCGCGACCTCTACCGGTTGCCCGACGGGCACCTGCTCATGGTGGCCAGTGACCGGATCTCGGCGTACGACTACGTCCTAGAGTCCACCATCCCCGACAAGGGCGAGGTCCTCACCCGGATGTCGCTGTGGTGGTTCGACCAGGTCGCCGACCTGGTGCCCCACCACGTCGTCTCGACGGATGTCCCGGCGGAGGTGAAGGGGCGGGCGGTGGTGTGCGAGAACCTCGACATGTTCCCGGTCGAGTGCGTCGCCCGCGGCTACCTCGCGGGGTCCGGGCTGGTCGACTACCGGGCCACCGGGGAGGTGTGCGGCATCGCGCTGCCCGAGGGGCTCGAGGATGGTTCGCGCCTGCCGGGGCCCATCTTCACGCCCGCCACGAAGGCCGACCTCGGCGACCACGACGAGAACGTCTCGTACGACGCCGTCGTCGCCACGGTGGGTGACGAGGACGCCGTCGCCCTCCGCGACCTGACGCTGACCGTCTACGCCCACGCCGAGGAGATCGCGCGGGAGCGCGGGATCATCCTGGCCGACACCAAGTTCGAGTTCGGCCGCAGGAGCGACGGACAGATCGTGCTCGGCGACGAGGTGCTCACTCCCGACTCGTCGCGCTTCTGGCCGGTCGACCAGTGGCAGCCCGGCCGTGAGCAGCAGGCCTACGACAAGCAGGTCGTTCGCAACTGGCTCACCTCGGAGGAGAGCGGCTGGGACCGCGGCTCGGGCAAGCCTCCTCCGCCCCTGCCCGACGCGGTGGTGGAGCTGACCCGGGCCCGCTACCTCGAGGCCTACGAGCGGCTGACCGGCTCCCGCTTCTGATGGTGGTGACCGTCGACTTCCTGGCACCGCCCGAGGAGGTGTTCGGCTATCTCGCCGACCTGGGCCGGCGACCGGAGTGGCAGGCCAGCCTGCGCGGGATCGAGGCGCTCGAAGGGGACGGGGGCGTCGGCACCACCTGGCGCGACGTCACCGCCGTCGGGGCCCGGCCGCGGATGGAGATCACCGACCACGTGTCGGGCCGGACCTGGGCGGAGGTCGGGCGCTGGCGTGGGGTCACGGCCCGGCTCCGGCTCGACCTCACCCCCGTCCCCGGCGGCACTCGAGTGGACGCGACGTTCGACGTCACGGCGGCTGCCCCGCTGCGACCCGCCGCATGGGTGCTCGGCCGCCTGGCGCCGTACGGCGTCCGCAGCGACCTGCGCCGCGCCGCGCGCATTGTAGGTTCGGGACCGACGAAGGAGCGCACGTGAAAGCAGTCGCGATCGGCCTGGGCGCGCTGATGTTCCTGGTCGGCCTGGTGTGGACCCTGCAGGGGCTGGGCTACCTCGAGGGCAGCTCGATGACCGGCGAGGACACCTGGGCGATCATCGGCCCGCTCGTTGCGGGCCTCGGGGTCGCGCTGGTGTGGGTGGCCGCCCGCGGCCGCCGTTCCTGATCGGCCCGAAGCCTCTCACGATCCAACTGAGTATCCGGGCGGATGTGTCGCGGCCACCTCCTCGAGAGGCTGGGTCGACACCCATCCCCGGAGGCCCCGTGAAGATCGTCATCACCTTCGTCATCCTGGCCGCATCCGCGCCCACACTCGGGTCGTGCGGCTGGGAAGAGAGCATCTGCATGGACAACGAGGTGGTCGTCCACCACGCCGCCACCGACCCCGGCGGGGGTTGCGAGAAGCGCACAGCTACAGATCCGGAATGCCCCGAAGGCGAGATCCTCCGGCGCATCGAGAAGACCGGCCGCGAGGACTGCATCCGGAATCTGGTCGGCCACGAGAAGGACGGGCTCGAGCACCGGCGAAGCCCGGAGTGATCGGGCATCCCATTTGCCCGGATGCCGCACTAGGTTGACCACATGCTGAATCTGTCGGTCCTGCTCGAAGACTCCGCCCGCAAGTACCCCGACCGCGACGCCGTCGTGTTCGGCGACACCCGGCTGACCTACCAGCAGGTCGACGCCGCCGCCAACCAGGTCGCCAACCTCCTGGTCGAGCGCGGCATCCAGCCGGGCCAGAAGGTGGCCCTGAGCTGCCCGAACCTGCCGTACTTCCCGATCGTCTACTACGGGATCCTCAAGGCCGGTGCCGTCGTCGTACCGCTCAACGTGCTGCTCAAGGGGCGCGAGGTCGCCTACCACCTCGCGGACTCCGACGCCACGGCGTACTTCTGCTTCGAGGGCACCGCCGAGCTCCCCATCGGGAAGGAGGGGTACGCCGGCTTCGAGGCCACCGACGGCTGCGAGCACTTCTTCGTGATCACGGCGGACCCGACAGCCGACAGCCCGATCGAGGGCGCGGAGACAATGGGCAGCGCGCTGGCGGGCAAGGCGCCGGTCTTCGACAGCTTGGTGACCGAGGCGACCGACACCGCGGTCATCCTCTACACGTCGGGGACGACCGGGCAGGCCAAGGGCGCCGAGCTGAGCCACTCCAACACGGTGACCAACGCCCTGACCAGCAACCGGCTCTTCTCCTCACAGCCGGCAACCGACACCCACCTGCTGACCCTGCCGCTCTTCCACTCCTTCGGGTCCACCGTGCAGATGAACGCCGGGTTCGCGATGGCGGCGACCCTGATCCTGCTCCCGCGCTTCGACGCCGAGCAGGCGGTCGCCGTCATGCAGAAGGAGGACATCACGTTCTTCGCCGGCGTCCCGACGATGTGGTGGGGACTGCTTGGCGCGCTGACCGACGACGTCGACGTCGACCGGATCGCGGGCAACCTGCGGATCGGCGTCTCGGGCGGTGCCAGCCTCCCGGTCGAGATCATCAAGGACGTCAAGGAGCGCTTCCACATCCAGATCCTCGAGGGCTACGGGCTCTCTGAAACCTCACCGGTCGCCACGTTCAGCGACCCGGACCGCGATCCGCGACCCGGCTCGATCGGCATCCCGGTCTGGGGCGTCCAGTGCAAGCTGATCGACCCGGAGTGGAAGGAGATCGAGGGTCCCGACGAGGTCGGCGAGATCGCGATCAAGGGCCACAACATCATGAAGGGCTACTACAACCGCCCCGACGCCACCGCGGAGGTGATGAAGGACGGCTGGTTCCGCTCCGGTGACCTCGCGCGCCGTGACGCGGACGGGTTCTACTACATCGTCGACAGGTCCAAGGACATGATCCTGCGCGGCGGCTTCAACGTGTACCCGCGTGAGGTCGAGGAGGTCCTGATGACCCACGAGGCCGTCTCCATGGCGGCCGTGATCGGCGTGCCGCACGAGAGCCACGGCGAGGAGATCAAGGCGTTCGTGATCCGCAACGAGGGCGCCGAGACCACCGAGGACGAGCTGGTCGAGTGGGCCAAGGAGCAGATGGCGGCGTACAAGTACCCGCGCATCGTCGAGTTCGCCGACAGCCTGCCGATGACCGCAACGGGCAAGATCCTCAAGCGCGAGCTCTCCTGAATCCGCAGCCCGGCCGGGGTTTCCGGAGGAACCGGGCGGGGTAGATCTCTCGTCAGACAGTCAGGCCGGACACGGAGTCCGGGCAGTCGACGAGGAGGCGTGACGTGGAGGTCGTACCCCGGGAGCTGTGCGGCTTGGCGGACGCCTGCCTGACCTCCTCGCAGGACGTCAGTGACGGCTGGAGCAGTGGGCAGGGTGCGCTGATCCTCGACTCGCGGGTGGCCGGCAACACCCAGGGCGGGTTCGACGTGGTGGCGGCCCACGCGGAGCTCGTCGACGCCGCCGACATCGCGATCGGCCGGCTGGTGTCCGTCCTCGAGCACGACATGGACGCCCTCTACCTCTGCGCCTTCGACTTCTCCACGACCGACGAGGCGACGGCCACCGACTTCGAGTCGACGCTGTTCGCCGGGATCTTCGGGGGCTGAGCGGCGATGGCAGAGGGCATCTGGAAGCTGTACGACGACGCGGGCAAGCTCGAGTCCGCCTCGGTGTCGTGGACCGACGTGTCCACGGCGTTCGACACGGCCGGGGAGACGGTCAACCAGCGCTCCCAGACGGTGCGCGCCGCAGGCTGGGAGGGCGAGACCGCGACGGCGTACGACGGCCATCGCAAGGAGCTCGTGTCCGGCATCGACACCGCCTCCACCCTGGCCGGTGACATCGCCTCGAAGCTCTCCCAGGTCGCGGGGTCGGTGCGGATCGCCCAGGGCCGCCTCGACGGCGAGTGGGCGAAGGTCGTCGCGATCCCGCACACGGGGAGCCCGAGCGGCGCGATCCGGTTCGAGACCGAGACCCAGGAGGAGGCCGACCGGGTCAACGCGTCGGTGACCGCCGCCCAGGGGATCAGGGACGAGCTCGACGCCACCCTCGCCAAGGACACCGCGGCGCTGCGCGCCGCCAAGGCGCAGTGGGCCGAGATGGCCGCGAAGTGGGAGTCGGTCGCGAACGGCAGCACCGACCCGTTCGAGCTGCCCGACGACGTGGACCGCAACGGCATCATCACCAACGGCGACCAGACGATCGTCAACGCCGGTGACGGAGACGACAAGATCACAGTCACCATCGACCCCTTCACCGGCGACCAGCTGGTGTTCGTCAACGGCCAGCTGTACCGGATCCCGGCCGGCCAGCACCTCGTCATCCGCGGGGGCGGCGGCGAGGACACCATCGAGGTCCCGGGCTCCAGCAACATCGACCTGACCATCATCGGCGGCGAGGACACCGACCACGTCCACGGCGGCGCCGGCGAGGAGACGGTGGTCGGGCTGGACGGCGACGACGAGGTGGACTCGGGCGGCGGCGACGACCGGATCTCGGGCGGCGCCGGTCGCGACTACCTCAACGGGGAGGGCGGGAACGACAACGTCAGCGGCGGCGAGGGCGACGACACCCTCTACGGCCTCGACGGCGACGACTACCTGGCCGGCGGGGAGGGCCAGGACTACCACGAGGGCGGCGCGGGCGACGACACGTTCGACGGCGGTGCCGGCGACGACATCCTGTCCGGCGGCCTCGACGACGACACGATCCGCGGCGGCTCCGGCGACGACGTCTCGTACGCCGGCCGCGGGAACGACACGACGTACGGCGGGTCCGGCACCGACACCGCGCACAGTGAGTCCGGTGACCGGGACGTCGACGCGGAGCACCACGTGACGGTGGAGATCCCGGACACGACGTACTTCTTCAAGATCGAGGGCAGCCCGGAGTTCGTGGCCCGGGTCGAGGCCGACATCGAGATGCTGCGCGCCTCGCCGCGCGGCCAGGAGATGCTCGCCAACCTGCAGGAGAACTACGACGGCTCCGGCTTCCTCGGCATGAACAAGGACACCCTCACCATCCGCGAGTACTACGACCCGTCCGACCCGAACAACAGCACCGCGAGCAACGACGGGCACGGCAACTTCGACATCAACTACAACACCAGGATCGACACCGTCGACTCGGCTTCGCCCAGCGTGGTGCTCTACCACGAGCTCGCGCACGTCTACGACTACATGAACGGCACGTTCTCCGGCGACCCGTACGAAGGCGACGACACCACCGACCACGGCATCAAGGAGGGCGAGCGCACCGCCACCGGGCTGCCGATCGACCACGACGACGACCCGGACACCCCGGAGCGGCTCGACCCGGACCACCCGTTCGACTACACGGAGAACGGCCTGCGGGACGAGATGGGTCTGCCCAACCGTGACCACTACCGCTAGGGGCGCGCTGGCGGCGCTGGTCGCACTCGGTGCCCTCGTGGCGTGCGCGACGGAGTCCGACCCCGGCCCGACCTCGGTCGCCGACGCCGGTGAGCCGGCCGATCCGCAGAGCGACGTCCAGCGACCGGAGGCGACCTTCTCCGCCTCCCTCCTCGTCCACGACTCCCAGGTCTGGGTCAGCTGGGACCTGACCAACGACGGCGATGAAGAACTGCTCGTGGTCAACCGGCTGCCGAGCCCGTCCGGATCCGGGTTCACGCCCGACCGGGTCTACGTCGCCGGGCAGCAGGACGGGCGGGTCCAGCTCTCGCAGCGGGTGTTCCCCGTGGCCGGACTCGGACCGGATCAGCTTCGCGCAGGCGCCACAGGCAGGCGTGCTCACGCTGCTCCCGGGCGAGACCAC